>JBBQHI010000003.1:0-158915 GCA_038323835.1 Solirubrobacterales bacterium | reverse complement strand
CTCAAGCTGATCCAGGCCGCCGACTTCGATGTGAAGAAGGCCGAGACCGGGATCATCTACATCGACGAGGTCGACAAGATCGCGCGCAAGGCCGACAACCCGTCGATCACGCGCGACGTGTCGGGCGAGGGCGTACAGCAGGCGCTCTTGAAGATCCTGGAGGGCACCGTGGCCTCGGTGCCGCCGCAAGGGGGACGCAAGCACCCGCACCAGGAGTTCCTCACCATCGACACCACCAACATCCTCTTCATCTGCGGCGGCGCGTTCGCGGACCTGGACAAGGTCGTGGAGCGGCGCATCGGGCACAAGGGCGTGGGCTTCGGCTCCGCGGTGCGCTCGAAGCACAACAAGGACACCGGCGAGCTCTTCGAGCAGGTGCTCCCCGAAGACCTCGTGGAGTACGGCCTCATCCCCGAGTTCATCGGCCGCCTGCCGGTCTGCTCGGTGATCCACCAGCTCACCCGCGACGACCTCGTGTGCATCCTCACCGAGCCGCGCAACGCGCTCGTCAAGCAGTTCCAGCGCTTCTTCCAGTTCGACGGCATCGAGCTCGTCTTCGCCGAGGACTCGCTCTCCGCGATCGCCGACAAGGCGCTCGAGCGGGAGACGGGCGCCCGCGGCCTGCGCTCGATCCTCGAGGAGACCCTCCTCGACGTGCAGTTCGAGTTGCCCTCGCGGCGCGACGTGAAGAAGTGCGTGGTCACCAAGGAGACGATCGAGAAGGGCCTGAAGCCCACCCTGGTGACCGAGGCGGCTCCCGAAGAGCCCGCCGAACAGGCCGCAGAGTCGGCGTAGCGTTCCTTCCGCCCAGGCTCCTGGGTTTCTGGCCTGCGGGTCCTGTCGGGCATTTCCTTTGGCGCACCCTCCCTTCGGTCGGGCGGCCAAAGTGTGCTGCCCGCCACCCGCCGGAGAGGCGTGGCGCTGGACGGGTCAGGGGGCCACGCCTCGTAAAGCACCTAGCTAACAGCACCATCCCCGCGCCGGACGACCGTAGTGAGCCCTGGGCCACGACAGGAGCCGGTGTCAGCAGCGGCGATCCTCCGGCGGGTGGCACACAGCACACTTTGCCCGCCCGAGCGCAAGCGAGGGTGCGGCAAAGGAAATGTGTGACAGGACCCGCCGGCCAACCACGCAACGGGCAATGACATAGGCTGCCGCACCGATGAAGCAGCTTGCTGAGGGCGTCTGGCAGCTCTCCGGCTTTCCCCCGAACGGCATCAACATCTTCGTCCTCGAGGACGTGCTCGTCGATGCCGGCACCCGGCACTCGGGGCGGCGCATCTTCCGCCAGCTCAAGGGCCACAGGGTGTCCGCCCACGCGCTCACACACGCGCACCCCGACCATCAGGGCGCAAGCCACGAGGTGTGCGAGACGCTCGGAATCCCGTTCTGGGTGGGCGAGAACGATGCCGATGCCGCCGAGAGCCCGTACCTCATCCGCCAGCGCCAGCCCGACCATCCCATGGCCCGCTTCTTCGACCGCGCCTTCCGCGGCCCGGGCCACCCCGTGGACCGGAAGCTGAAGGAGGGCGACGAGGTGGCCGGGTTCCGCGTGATCGACGTGCCCGGCCACTCTGCCGGCCACGTGGCCTACTGGCGCGAGTCGGATCGCGTGCTGGTGCTCGGAGACGTGCTGAACAACATGGACGTGATCACCGGGCTCCCCGGCCTCCACGATCCGAAGCCCTACCTCACGCCCGATCCGGCGGAGAACCGCCGTTCCGCGCGCAAGCTCGCGGTGCTGGAGCCGGCGCTCGTCGTCTTCGGGCACGGCGGTCCGCTCCGCGACACCGGCAAGTTCGTGAAGTTCGTCGAGGGGCTGCCTGCGTGATGGAGGTGAGCGCGTCGGGCATCGTGCCCGCTCCGCCCGAGCGGGTGTGGGAGCTCCTGTGCGACACCTCGCGCTACGCCGAGTGGGTGGACGGCACCGACGCTGTGAGTCGCACAGACGGCCCCGCTGGGCCGGGCTCCACCTACGACGAGGTGAATCCGGTGCTCGGCCCGTGGAAGGCCAAATCGAGGTGGACGGTCACCGAGTTCGACGCTCCCCGCCGCCAGGTGCACAGCGGCACCGGCCTTCCCCTCTCCAGCGACTTCCTGGTGATCTTCGAGCTGGCGCCCGAGGGCGACTCCACCGGCTTCACGCTCAGCCTCCGCGCCACCCCCTCGATGGGTCCGGTGGGCGGCGCCTTCGCGGCCCTGATGAAGAGCCAGATCGACCGCGACAACCGTCGCTCGGTCGAGAACTTCGTCGCGCTCGCCAAGCGCGAGCTGCACGGCTGACCGCCGCGGCGCGGGACCGCCGGCGGGCGGCTGGCACACTCTGACCGCCGATGGCCGACGACCGACTCACCCGCACGCGCTACGAGCCGGCCGAGGTCGAGGGGCGCGTCTTCGCCCTGTGGGAGGAGGCCGGGATCTTCCATCCCGAGGCCACGGGTGAGCGCGAGGGGAGCTACTCGATTGCGGTGCCGCCGCCCAACGTCACCGGCTCGCTGCACATGGGCCACGCGCTCAACGGCACCCTCCAGGACGTGTGCATACGCCTGGCGCGAATGCGCGGCCTCCGGGCGAAGTGGATCTACGGGACCGACCACGCGGGAATCGCCACGCAGCGCCAGGTGGAGCGCGCGCTGGCCGACGAGGGGCTGACCAAGGAGGAGCTCGGCCGGGAGCGCTTCGCCGAGCGGGTGTGGCAGTGGCGCGAGCAGCACGGCTCCACGATCACCGAGCAGTTCAAGCGCCTCGGGGCGTCTCTGGACTACGAGGACGAGCGCTTCACCATGGATCCCGCCTACGTGAGCGCGGTGGTGCACGTGTTCACCCGCCTCTACGAGAAGGGCTACGTCTACCGCGACAACTACATGGTGAACTGGGACCCGGGTCTGCGTACGGCCATCTCGGACCTCGAGGTGGAGCAGCGCACCGTGGAGGACACCCTCTACATGGTGGACTACCCGCTCGAGTCCGGATCGGGCGCGGTCACGGTGGCCACGGTGCGCCCGGAGACGATGCTGGCCGACACCGCGATCGCGGTCAGCCCTTCGGACGAGCGGTATTCGCGCCTCGTCGGCGAGGCCGCGATCCTGCCGCTGGTGGGCCGGCGCCTCCCGATCCTCGCTGACGACTACGTGGACCCTGACTTCGGCACGGGCGCGCTGAAGATCACCCCCGGGCACGACCCGCACGACTTCGAGATCGGTCGCCGGCACGGGCTCGAGGAGATCACGGTGATCGGCGAGGACGGCCGGATCACGGACGCGGCCCCGGAGCGGTTCCGCGGCATGGAGGTGGAGGAGGCCCGGGCCGCGGTGGTGGCCGCGCTTCGCGAAGAGGGGCTCATCTCGGGCACCCGCCCCTACGAGCACGATGTGCCCCACTCACACCGCTCCGGGCGCCGCATCGAGCCGCTGATCTCGCTCCAGTGGTTCTGCGACATGTCCGAGCTGGCCAAGCCGGCCATCGCCGCCGCGCGCGACGGCTCCCTGCGCTTCCATCCCGAGCGCCCCTGGACGGGGGTCTACCTCGACTGGCTCGAGAACATCCGGCCCTGGTGCATCTCCCGCCAGCTCTGGTGGGGGCACCAGCTTCCGGTCTGGTACCGGGGCGAGGAGACCCACGTGGGGCCCGAGGCGCCGGAGGGCGAGGGCTGGGAGCGCGACGCGGATGTGCTCGACACCTGGTTCTCGTCCGGCCTGTGGCCGTTCGCCACCCTGGGCTGGCCTGAGGGCACACCCGAGCTGCGGACCTTCTATCCCACGAACGTCCTCTCCACGGCGCGCGACATCATCTTCCTCTGGGTGGCCCGGATGGTGATGTTCGGGGTGGAGCTCACCGGCGAGCTGCCCTTCACCGACGTGCCCATCCACTCGGTGGTGCAGGCGCCCGACGGGCGCCGCATGTCGAAGTCGCTCGGAACGGGAATCGATCCGCTCCAGCTGATCGGAGGGGGCGAGCGCCCGCCCGTGTACGCCGAGGGCGGCGAGTTCCCGGCCTACGGCGCGGACGCCCTGCGCTTCGGGTTGATGGCGATGTCCTCGTCGCAGGACGTGCGCTTCAACGAGGAGCGGGTCAGGCAGGGACGGGACCTGGCCAACAAGCTCTGGAACGCCTCGCGGCTCGTGCTCACCCGCGTGGGCGACGTGGCCCCCGACCCACAGGCGGCCGAGACGGTGGAGGACCGGTGGATCGTCTCGCGGCTCGAGCGGCTCACCGATAGCGTGACCGGGCAGCTCGACGCCTTCCGCCTCTCGCCCGCGGTGCTCGAGCTCTACGGCGCCTTCTGGTCCGAGGTGTGCGACTGGTACCTCGAGCTGGCCAAACCCCGCCTCTATGAGCCGTCGAACGACGCCGTGTCCGGGGTGCTCCTGCACGCGCTCGAGCGCACCCTGCTGCTCCTGCACCCGGTGATGCCGTTCGTGACCGAGGAGGTCTGGTCGCTGCTGCCTGGGGCGCGGGGGCTCCTGGCCGTGAGCACATGGCCGGTGCCGGACGACGAGCTGCTGGACCCCGGCGCGGAGGAGGCGATGGGCCGGTTCTTCGCTGCCGCGGGCGCCATGCGCAGCTATCGCGACGAGGTGGGCGCCCGCCCCGGGACGCCGGTGCGCGGCGTGCTCGAGGCGGAGGGATACGACGAGCTGCACCCCCAGCTCGCGCGCCTGGCCCAGTTCCAGCTCGAGCAGTCGGTGCCCGAGGGCGAGGAGCCGCTGGCCGACATCGAGATCCCGGGCGGCGTGGTAACGGTGCTGCCCTCCGACGCGTTCGACCCGGGGGAGGGCGAGCGCCGGCGAGAGGCGGAGCGAGAGCGGCTGCGCGGGGAGATCGAGCGCGCCGAGCGCAAGCTGGCCAACGAGGGCTTCGTCAAGAAGGCACCCGCGGAGGTGGTGGAGGCCGAGCGCCGCAAGCTCGAGGCCTTCCGGGAGGCGCTCCGGAGGCTGGACGAGTGACCTTCCGCGCCGCCGACGACTACCTGCTCGGCCTCGAGCTGTTCGGCATGCGCTTCGGCCTCGACCGGATGCGGCGGCTGATGACGGTGATGGGGCTCCCGCAGCGCCAGTTCCAGTCCGTGCACGTGGTGGGCACCAACGGCAAGTCCTCCACCGTTCGCTTCTGCGCGGCGATCCTGGAGCGCCACGGGATGCGCACCGGGAGCTACACCTCGCCGCACCTGCGCTCGTTCCGGGAGCGCATCGAGGTGGGGGAGGTGCCGGTCTCCGAGGCGGACTTCGCGGCTGCGGTGGAGCGCGCGGCACACGCGGCCGAGATGGTGGACCGAACGGCCGAGGCCGACGACCGCGTGACCCAGTTCGAGGCCCTCACCGCGGCCGCGTACTCGGAGCTGGCCCGCCGCGAGGTGGAGGTGGCCGTGGTGGAGGCGGGGCTCGGCGGCCGCTACGACGCCACCACCGTGATCCCGTCGCGGGTGCAGGTGCTCACCGGAGTGGGGCTCGAGCACACGCGCTGGCTCGGACCGACGCTCACCCACATCGCCGAGGAGAAGCTGGCCGTGGTGCGCGAAGGCGGCATCCTGGTCACCCCCCGCGATCTCGATCCGGTCGTGGAGATGGTGGCCGCTCGCATCACGGCCGAGCGCGGGGCACGCTGGCTGCGCGCCGACCCCGAGGTGGGCGTGCACGCAGAGCTGCTGGCCGCGGGCGCTTTCCAGCGCGCGAACTTCGCACTCGCGGCGGCGGCGGCCGAGGCCCTGGTGGAGCGCGCCCTCGACCCGGCGGCCCTGGCCGCGGCGGCGGCGGAGACCCGCGTGGCCGGGCGGATGGACGTGGTGGGAGAACGCCCGCTCACCGTGTACGACGGGGCGCACAACCCCTCCGGCGCCGGCGCCCTGGCCGGCTCTCTGGGCGCGGTGCTGGGCGACCTGAGACCGCGGGTGGCGGTGATCGGCGTGCTGGACGACAAGGACGCGGCGGAGATGCTGAGCGCCCTCCTGCCAGAGTTCGACTCGGTGGTGCTCACCCGCTCACGCAACCCGCGTTCCCTGCCCCCCGCCACGCTGCTGAGCCTGACGGAGAAGGTGGCGCCGCGCATGCCCGCCGAGGCGGTGGCCGACCCGCGCGCCGCGGTGGCCCGCGCGCGGGAGCTGGCGGGTCGCGGGGGCGCCGTGGTGGCCACCGGCTCGATCTACCTGGTGGCCGACCTGCTGAGCGAGAACCTGGGCGCGCGGGCGTCGGCGCTCTGATGCGGGTGTTCGTGGCCGGCGGGGCGGGGGTGGTGGGCAGCAGCCTGATTCCGGCCCTGCTCGAGGCCGGGCACGAGGTGAGCGCCGGGACCCGCTCGGAGGGCAGGGCGGACGCCATCCGCGCGCTCGGCGCCGAGCCGGTGGTGGCCGACGCCCTGGACCCGGAGGCCATCTCGCGAGCGGTGGCCGGCGTGAGCCCCGAGGCGGTGATCCACCAGCTCACGGCCATCCCGGCGCGCCTGAACCCGCGCCATCCGGAACGTGACTTCGCGCTCACCAACCGGCTGCGCAGCGAGGGCACTGACAACCTGCTCGCCGCCGCGCGCGCGGCGGGTGCGCGGCGCTTCCTGGCTCAGAGCTTCGCCGGCTGGCCCTTCGCCCGCGAGGGCGGGCCGGTGAAGGACGAGGACGCGCCGTACACCACCGACCTGCCGCCGAAGCTGACGACGATGTTCGATGCCATCCGGCACCTCGAGACCGTGGTGCCGGCCGCGGAAGGACTCGAGGGAATCGTGCTGCGATACGGCTTCTTCTACGGCCCCGGCACCTCGGTCGCGCCCGACGGGAGCGTCGTGGCCGACGTGCGCAAGCGGCGAATGCCGATCGTGGCCGAGGGCGCCGCGATCTGGTCCTTCGTGCACATTGACGACGTGGCGGCGGCCACGGTGGCCGCCCTCGAGCGGGGACGGACCGGCATCTACAACGTGGTGGACGATGATCCGGCGCCGGTTTCCGAGTGGCTCCCGGCCCTGGCCGAGGCCGCCGGGGCCCGCCCGCCGCGCCGGGTACCGGCGTGGCTGGCCCGCGTCGGCGCCGGTGCCCACGCCGTGGTGATGATGAACGAGATCCGGGGCGCGTCGAACGCCAAGGCCCGCCGCGAGCTCGAGTGGGAGCCCGGGCATCCATCGTGGCGCCAGGGGTTTCCCGATGTGCTGCGTGAGCGGCACCGCGCCTGATCGCCCGGCCCGCCTGGCAGGATTAGGCCGCGATGGATAGCGGCGACGGACCCCGCTTCGGGGCGATGATCGGCCTGGTGGCCGTGGTGGTGGCCAGTGTGATCCTGGTCTTCTTCGGCATTGGATATGCGCTCGGCCGCCTGTTTCTCTAGCGCTTGGCTGCCGGACCTGCCGATAGACTCGCCGGTCGCATGAGCGCCCTCGCCGTCTTCGGCATCGAGAACGACGGGCTGAACCTCGCGGTCAACCTGCTGTTGCTGTTCCTGGCGGTCATCTACATCGCCCTGATCTACTGGACCTGGGCGGACGCCAGGCGCCGCATCGCGGACCCGATGCTGGTGGCCTGCGCCACCGCGGCGTCGTTGTTCCCCTTCATCGGAACGGTCATCTACCTGATCGTTCGCCCGCCGGAGTTCCTCGACGACGTTCGCGAGCGCCAGCTGGAGATAGCGGCCGCGGAGGCGCGCCTGGCCAGCCTGGACCAGATGTCGTGCCAGTACTGCGGGTTCGACGTGGAGAAGGCGTTCCTGCGCTGTCCCAGCTGCCTGCGCCGCCTGAAGGAGCCGTGCACGGTCTGCGGCAAGCCGCTCGACCCGCGCTGGAAGATCTGCCCCTACTGCGAGGCCGAGGTGGGCCAGGCGCAGCCGGAGGGCCGTCGCCCCCGGGCGCGGCGCACCACGGCGGCCACGGCGGCGCGTCCCACCGCGGCCCGGCAGGCGCGTCAGGCCCAGTCCCAGGCCCGGGCGCCCGACAGCGGCGGGGACGCCCCCGCCGCCAACGACAGGCCGCCGCGCACCGAGCGGCCCGCCCGCGCTGCGCGTGAGCGCCCGCAGTAACACCGCACCAACTCGAGAGGAGAACCATGGACCGGACCCTGATCCTGGTGAAGCCGGACGCGTTCGAGCGCGGCCTCACCGGGGAGATCGTCGCCCGCTTCGAGCGCAAGGGACTCGTGATCGCGGCCATGAAGCACATGACCGTGGACCGCGAGCTGGCTGAGCAGCACTACGCGGAGCACAGCGAACGGCCGTTCTTCGGCGACCTGGTGGACTTCATCACCGGCGGTCCGCTCGTGGCCCTCGTGCTCGAGGGGCACGAGGCCGTGGTGGCCGCGCGCCAGCTGATCGGCGCCACGAACCCGGTGGAGTCGGCGCCGGGCTCGATCCGCGGGGACTTCGGCCTGGAGGTCCAGACCAACCTCGTGCACGGCTCGGACTCGCCGGAGTCGGCCGCACGGGAGGTGGGCCTCTTCTTCCCGGAGCTCGGTGCCTGATGGCGCACTGAGCGCCGAGCCGCTCGTGCTCGCCTCCGGCTCGCCGCAGCGCAGGGCGATCCTCGAGCAGCTCGGCGTGCGCTTCACCGTCCGGGTGCCCGGGGTGGAGGAGCGCTCGGATGGCGATCCGCACGAGCGGGTGGCGGACAACGCGCGGATGAAGGCCCGGGCGGTGGAGGGCGGGCGGGTCCTGGGCGCGGACACGCTCGTTGCGGTGGAGGACGCAGCGTTCGGCAAGCCGGCCGACGTGGCCGAGGCGGAGCGTCTCCTTCGGCACCTCTCCGGCCGCGACCACGAGGTGATGACCGGCATCGTCTTTCTTTCGGGTCCGAACGAGAGCGGCGATGTGGCCGTGACCCGCGTGAGGTTCCGCCGTCTCGCGGAGGCGGACATCCGCTGGTACCTCGACTCCGGCGAATGGCACGGCCGCGCCGGGGGTTATGCCATCCAGGGACGTGGAGCAGCGCTGGTGGAAAAGATCGAGGGCGACTACTGGAACGTGGTCGGCCTGCCCGTGCCCGCGCTGCTGCGCCTGGTCCCCGGACTGCTGCGGGACTGAAGCCGGGCCGCCCGCGCGCCGAAACCTCAATCAGATGCGCGCGAAGGTCATTGTCGTGGGGGTCACGCTGCTGGCGGCGACTCTCGGCGCGGGCGCGGGCGCAGGCCCGGCCTCGGCCTCTCCCGAGGCCGAGGCGCTGGCCGCCCAGGTGGCGGCGCCCTGGACCGCGCTCCAGGGGGCGAGCGGGGCCTTCACCGGATACGAGCCGGTGGGCGCCAGTGCGCGCTACGGCGAGGCCGCGCTGGGCCTCGGGCTGCTCCAGGCCGGCGTGCGCGACAAGAATGACGCCCTGGTCGGTGCCGGCCTGGCCGCTGTGGGCTACGTGCTCACGCTGGACCCGGCGGTGCGCGGGGCCAGCGCGTTCGAGAACTGGGGGCTTGCCGCGGCCTACAACGTGGCCCGCCGCCGGCTCCGGAAGGACGCGCGCTTCCTGGCGCTGCGCCCCGCCTGGCAGGCCCGGCTGCGCTCGCTCACGCCGATCTTCCTCTCCCACCCGCGCGGCGGGTTCTTCAACAAGCACCTCGTGGAGGCCGTGAGCTGGCTCGAGCTCGCGCGCACCGGGCTCCGCTCCCGGGTGCGCGGATCCGTCCTCCGCCGTCCGGGGCGAGCCCGGGCGCAGGCCATCCGCTATGTGCTTCGCGATCTGCCGCGGCTCACCGAGCGCTCCCGCAGCGGCAACCTCCGGCTGCTGGCCGACCCCCGCCCGAGCCCGCTCGCCTACCACGCTCTGTCGCTCGGTTTCTACGCCCGCTCGCTGAGCTTCCTCAACCGTCACGACCGGCGGCGCGGCGGGCGGATCCTTCTTCAGGCGGCCCGCGCGTCGCTGTCCATGGCCGCCCCGGACGGCGATGTGGCCTACACGGGCCGCAGCCAGGAGCAGTCGTGGGCGCTGGCCTTCACGGCGTACGGGGCGGAGGTCGCGGCCGTGCGCACACACGGACGGAGGGCGCGCGCGCTGCGCGTGATGGCCGCCCGCACCCTCGCCCGGCTCCGTGCGCTCCACCCCGTGACTGCACACGGCCTCGACCTCGTGCCCGCACTGGGGCCCTGGGCGCAGGGCGGGCTCGACCCCTACGCGGACGGCAGTGCCTACTCGGGCCTGACCCTGGTGGGCCTCGACTGGGCCGCCGCCCGCCCGGGAGGCACGCTCGGCACGGTGCAGGCCACCAGCCAGCGCGGCGGCTACGCCCGGCTTCGCACCCGCGGCGGCGGGTTCGCGGTGGTGCGCACACCGCGGGTGTGGTTCGCGGTGCGGCGCTCGCCCGACCCCAGGGGTGACCTCCGCTCCGACTCCGGGCTGGTGGCCCTCAAGGTGCGCACCGCGCTCGGCTTCGCGGACGTCCTGCCCCTGCGGCCGCGGGTCTTCGAGCCGGGAGCGGGGGCGGGGCCGATCCTGCTCGGCCCCAAGGGCCTGGTGCCGTCGGCCGGGCGGCGCCTGTGGGCGAGCTCCCGCGGCGCCCGGGTGGACGTCGGCTGGGCCGACATTCGCTGGCGCCCGCTGTCATGCGGGGTGCGCGGCCGATGGCGCGGCCCCCGCCTGGCCGCATACGAGTACTCCGCCTTCTTTCCCTCCGGGGACGCGTTCGCACAGGTCAGTCCCAACACCGTGGCGGGCACGCGCCAGCGGGTGAGCGTCAGCGCACCCGCCACCGTGACCGTGCAGCCGGGCTACGCCTCGGCCAGGGACGGTCCCCTCACCCGCGTGCGGATCCACTTCTCCGCCGGCCGGAGCGGCCGGGCCGCGGTCACCATCTGCGCGGTCTGACCTCGTGGCCGGCCGCGCGCTGGCAGATGCGTTGCAGCGGAGCCGGCGGCGAGGTCCGGCCGCCCCGGCGGCACAAGAACGCGCGATCGCCCTCTGAGCCTGCACTTTGCAGGCCTTTCATCGCATCCGCGAGCCCGGGCGGCGCCCCGCGTCGGCTAGACTGCCGGGCGCTGGACGGTGCGCCCACGCGTGCCGAGCACCCAGAGACGCCGGAAGCGTGCGCACCACCGCACCGGCGCCTATGCTCCCCACCGACCGCGAATGGGCTTCTTCTCCTTACTCACCGGCATGGGCGGCCGCGATATGGCGGTGGATCTCGGCACCGCAAACACGCTCGTCTACGTCCGCGGCCGCGGGATCGTGCTCTCCGAGCCGTCCGTGGTGGCCATCGACTCGCGCTCGGGCGAGGTCCACGCCGTGGGCATCGAGGCCAAGCGGATGCTCGGCCGCACACCGGGCACGATTCAGGCCATCCGGCCCCTGAAGGACGGGGTGATCGCCGACTTCGACGTGACCGAGCAGATGCTCCGCCACTTCATCCAGAAGGTGCACCAGAACCGCTGGGCGCACCCGCGCGTCGTGGTGTGCGTGCCCTCCGGGGTCACCGGCGTGGAGAAGCGCGCCGTGGAGGAAGCCTGCCTGTCCGCGGGGGCCCGCCAGGCCTACCTGATCGAGGAGCCGATGGCGGCCGCGATCGGCGCCGGCCTGCCGGTCGGCGAGCCCACCGGCAACATGGTGGTGGACATCGGGGGAGGCACCAGCGAGGTGGCGGTCATCTCCCTCGGGGGAATCGTGGTGTCGCAGTCGATCCGCATCGGCGGGGACGAGCTCGACGAGGCGATCATCAATTACGTCAAGCGCGAGTACAAGCTGATGATCGGCCAGCAGACGGCCGAGGAGGTGAAGCTCGAGATCGGCTCGGCCTTCCCGCTGGCCGAGGAGGTGCAGGCCGAGATTCGCGGCCGCGACCTCGTCTCCGGGCTGCCGAAGACGGTGATCCTCACCAGCGAGGAGGTGCGGATGGCCCTCGAGGAGACGCTCGTGGCCATCATCGACGCGGTGAAGGAGACGCTCGACCGCACTCCGCCCGAGCTCGCTTCGGACATCATGGACCGCGGGATCATGCTCGCCGGCGGAGGCGCCTTGCTCCAGGGCCTCGACGAGCGCCTGCGGGACGAGACTCAGATGCCCGCTCACCTGGCGGAGTCACCCCTAACCTGCGTGGCGGTGGGATCCGGCCGAAGCCTCGAGGAGTTCGAGGCCATCCACCGCAGCAACAAGAATTCCCGAAACAACCGGCGGCGGTAAGCCCGCCGCGCTGAGAGGGCGCCAGGCGTGTTCGACAAGAAGGTGGTCCGCCGCAGGAGGGCGGCGCTGGCGATATTCGTCGCCCTTTCGATAGCCCTGCTCACCGCCTACTTCGGCGAGTCGGGCGGTGGCCTGCTGCACGCGTTCCAGCGCGGCGCCCAGGAGGCGTTCGCGCCGGTCGAGAGCGGCGCCAGCCGCGCGCTCAAGCCTGCCCGCGACCTGTTCGGTTGGGTGGGCGACACCTTCGACGCGAAGGGCGACAACAAGGCGCTCAAGGCCGAGGTGGAGCGCCTCCGCTCCGACCTGGCCCGCGCCGAGACCGGGCAGCGCGATGCCAGCCAGCTGCGCCAGCTGGTGGACCTCGGCCGCGGGGACGGCTTTCCCGAAGGCACCCGCCCGGTGGCGGCGCGCGTGATCGCCCGGGCGCCCACCGTCTGGTACTCGAGCGTGAAGATCGACAAGGGCTCGGGCGACGGTATCCGCGTCGACCAGCCCGTGATCGCGGCCGGGGGCCTGGTGGGCAAGATCACCGGCGTCACCGGCGGCACCGCGGAGGTTCGCCTGCTCACCGACGCCTCGAGCGCGGTCACCGCCCAGGTCATGCCCGCGGGCGCCAGCGGCGTGGTCCGGCCCCAGGTGGGCGACCCCGGCGACCTCCTGCTCGACCTGATCGAGGGCGACCGGCGGGTCACGAAGGACACCACCGTGGTCACCTCCGGGTTCACCTCGTCGAAGATCGAGTCGCTGTTCCCGCGCGGGATCCCGATCGGCCGCGTGACCAAGGTGGACCTCGACGAGCTGGAGCAGTACCAGCGTGTGCACATCACGCCGTTCGCGGACCTGCGCCGGTTCGACATCGTCCAGGTGCTCACCCGCCGCCCCGCGGGCGAGCAGGCCGCGGCGCTCACGGGGACCACCCCGTGATCCTCGCTCCCTCGGCCTTCATCCGCGTCGGGTTCCTGCTCCTGCTCGCGGTCATCCTCCAGGTGTCCGGAGCGAGCGAGACCGCGGTGTTCGGCGGTCACGCGGACCTCGTGGTGCTCACCGTGGCCGCCGTGTCCTACTACGGGGGCAGCATCACCGGTTGCGCCACCGGTTTCGCCGCCGGTCTCCTCCTGGACCTCGCCACCGGGGCCACGATGGGAGCGTCGTCGCTCGTGCTCACCGCGGTGGGCTATGGGGTGGGGCGCCTCCGCGAGGTGCGCGACCCGAGCCACGGCCTCATGCCGGTGGTCGTGGGCGGGGGGGCCACGGCCGGCTGGGTCGTGACCTTCGCCGCGGTGTCCTTCATGCTCGACGTGGGCGCCCGCGTGAGCCCGCTGGTGATCAGGGACATGGTGCTCACCGTGCTCCTCAACGCGCTGATCTCGCTGCCCGTCTTCATGCTCATCCGCCGCCTCCTGCGTCCCTCGCTCGCGGTGGACCCGCAGGAGCTCGGCCGCCGGCGCCGCCCGCCGCGCGAGACCGGGCCGCTCGGCCTTCGCGGCCTCGAGATCTGATGTACCTGGACAACGACAGGCGGCCCACGCTCACGCCCCAACTGGCGGCGCGCGTGGCCATCATCGGCGGCGTGGCGCTGGTGGCGTTCGCGGTCATCTTCTTCCGCCTCTGGTACCTCCAGGTGCTCTCCGGCGACCGCTATCTGGCCGAGGCGAACGACAACCGCGTGAGGGAGATCAAGGTCCAGGCTCCACGCGGCGACATCGTGGACCGCAACGGACGCGCGCTTGTGGACAACCGGCCGTCGATGGCCGTGGTGCTGACCCCGGACAAGCTGCCCAAGAGCACCGCCGAGCGCGAGGTGCTCTACCGGCACCTCGGCAAGCTCCTCTCTCTGCGCCCGCGGGCCATCCGCAAGGAGGTGGAGCCGCAGCTGAAGGCGCTGCCCTACTCCACGGCCACGGTCAAGCAGGACGTGCCCGACCAGATCGCCTACTACCTGCTCGAGCACCAGGACGAGTACCGCGGCGCCGATGTGGAGCGGGTGTTCCTCCGCCATTACCCGTTCGGGCAGATCGGCGCCCACCTGTTCGGCACGGTCGGCGAGATGACGGCGGAGCAGGAGAAGGATCCGCGCTACCACGACGTGGCCCTCGGGGACCGCGTGGGCCAGACCGGCGTGGAGCTCCAGTACGACCGCTTCCTGCGCGGGCGCAACGGCGCCAGCCGGGTGCAGGTGGACGCGCTCGGCAACCTGAACCGCCCACTGCGCCGGCGCGAGCCCAAGCAGGGCCGCCAGCTGCGCCTGTCGGTGGACCTCGACGTTCAGAAGGCGGGCCAGGAGGCGCTGGCGGGGGGCACCGGCCGCGGTGCCTTCGCGGTCATGGACGTGCACAACGGAGAGGTGCTCGGGCTCGGATCCGAGCCCTCCTTCGACCCGAGCATCTTCTCCAAGGGCATCAGCAAGTCGAAGTTCGCCCAGCTCCAGGACATCGACAACGGCGCCCCGCTCGCAAACCGGGCCATTCAGGGCGGCTATCCCACGGGCTCCACCTTCAAGCTGATTACGGCCTCGGCGGCGCTGGAGAGCGGGCTGATCACCCCGGACACCGTGCTCAACGACCCGGGCTCCTACACCGTGGGCGGCGTCACCTTCAACAACGCTGGGGGCGTGGCCCACGGGGCCCTGGCCCTGCGCCAGGCCCTGACCGTGTCCAGCGACGTGTTCTTCTACCAGCTGGGCGACCAGCTCAACTCGAACGGCGACGGCCTCGCGCTTCAGCACTGGGCCCGCCGCTTCGGCATCGGCAGGGACACGGGCATCGACCTCCCCGGCGAGCTACCCGGGCTGCTGCCCACGCCCAAGTGGCGCAACGCCCTGTACGACAAGCACGACACCGACCGTCCCTGGGGGCCGGGCGACAACGTGAACCTGTCGGTCGGCCAGGGTGACCTGAGGGCCGACCCGATGCAGATGGCCGTGGCCTACGCGGCGATCGCCAACGGCGGCCACGTCGTGCGTCCGCGGCTGGGCCAGCGCATCGAGGACTCCTCGGGTCGCGCGCTCCAGCAGCTCGAGGCTCCCGCCGCCCGCAGGCTCGGCATGAAGCCCGAGTACCGCCAGGCCATCCTCGACGGTCTCCGCGGGGCGGCGAGCGAGCCCGGCGGTACATCCACCGCGGTGTTCGATGGCTTTCCGATCCAGGTCGCGGGTAAGACCGGCACCGCCGAGCACCTCGGCCGGCCCGACCAGTCCTGGTACGTGGCGCTGGCGCCCTACCCGAACCCGAAGTACGTGGTGGCCGTGACCGACGAGGCCGGCGGATTCGGCGCGGACACTGCGGCGCCGATGGCCCGCCGAATCCTCGCGGCGCTCTTCAACGTCAAGGAGGCCCGGCTGGTCCAGGGCGGGGGCCCGTCGGACTGATGTCGTCCTCGCCCGTCTCCGAGTTCCGCGAACGCGGGATCCGCATCCTGCCGATCGACCCGCTGCTGCTGCTGGCCGTGCTCGGCCTCACCGCGGCCAGCCTCTACGTCGTGGGCACGGCCACCCAGGACGACATCCCCGGCGATCCGAACTACTACCTGGTCCGCCAGGCCGGCTACGCCGGAGTGGGGCTCGTGCTGATGCTGATCATCTCGCGCTTCGACTACTCGCGGTGGCGGGAGTGGAAGACCGGGATCTACGGGCTGATGATCGTCTCGATCCTGCTCGTGTCCGCGATCGGCTTCTCAGCCCGTGGGTCGAAGCGGGCGATCGAGTTCGGGTTCATCAACTTCCAGGCGTCCGAGCTGGGCAAGCTCCTGCTCATCCTGTCGCTCTCAGCCTTCGTGGTGGACCGGATGCGGCGGCTGGGGGACCGGGACACCACCAGCCGGATCATCCTGCTCACGCTGTTCCCGGCGATGCTCGTGATCACGCAGCCGGACCTCGGGTCCGGGCTCGTGTACATCGCGATCGCGCTGGCCGTGCTCTTCGTGGCCGGGACCAAGTGGACCCATTTCGCGGGGCTGGGGGCGCTTGCAGTGGCCGCCGTCCTGCTGGTTCTGGTGGTGGCGCCGGCGGCGGGCGTCGAGGTGCTGAAGCCCTACCAGGTGGACCGGCTCACGGCCTTTTTGAACCCCACGAACAACCCGGCCAAGGAGGGCTACCAGATCAATCAGTCGCTCACGGCCATCGGTTCAGGAGGAAAGACGGGCCGGGGCAACGAAGCCACACAGACTAGACTGGACTTTTTGCCTGAGCACCACACGGATTTCATCTTTTCGGTGGTCGGTGAGGAGCTCGGCTTTGTGGGGGCGGCGATAGTGCTGTCCCTGTTCGCCCTCCTGATCTGGAGGGCACTTCGGATATTGACGATGGCCAAGAATCTCTACGGCGCGCTTATCGCCGGCGGCATCACCGCAATGGTGATGTTCCAGGTCTTCGTCAACGTGGGCATGACCATCGGGATCATGCCCATCACCGGCGTCCCATTGCCGCTCGTCTCTTACGGCGGCTCGTCGGTGCTCGTTACCTTCATGGCCCTTGGCGTCTTGCAGTCGATCTACGCGCGAGCGCGCGAGACCGCCTACGCGAAGGGCCTCTGACTTTTATGAGAGGGCTTCAACTTGAAGAAGCAACTGCTCGTCACGGTGGACCGTGGCGAAACCAGAGTGGCCATCCTCGAGACCGAGGGCACGCCCTCCGGCTCCAACGGAGGACGCCAGAATCAGTCCGATGACTGGCGGGTCGCCGAGCTCTACATAGAGCGCCGCGGCAACCGCTCGATCGTCGGCAACATCTATAAGGGCAAGGTCGACAACGTCCTGCCCGGGCTCGAGGCCGCGTTCGTGGACACCGGGCTCGACAAGAACGGCTTCCTGCACGCCGACGACCTGGTGTTCCCGGGCGTCGAGGTGGCGCGCCGCGGACGCTCCGGGCGCACCAAGGGCAAGCGCATCGGGGAGCTGCTGCGGCCCGGCCAGGAGATCCTGGTCCAGGCGATCAAGGACCCGCTGAAGACCAAGGGCCCACGGCTGTCCATGCAGCTGTCGATCGCCGGGCGCTACCTCGAGTACGTGCCCCAGGGCGAGGGCGTCGGGGTGTCCCGCCGCTTGGACGACAAGGAGCGCGACCGCCTGCGGCGCGCCGCAGGCAAGATCGACCTCCGCTCCGGCGGCGCCATCGTGCGCACCGCGGCCCAGGGGGCCCAGCGCGAGGACTTCGAGCGCGAGATCAAGTACCTGCACAAGCTGCACGACGTGCTCCAGAAGCGGGGGGAGGAGACAGTGGCCCCGGCCATGGTCTTCCAGGAGGCCGACCTGTCGGTGCGCGTCGCGCGCGACATCTTCTCCGGCGAGTTCGAGAAGGCGATCGTCGACGAGGAGAAGCAGCACCACCGGCTCGAGTCCTTCTTCAACCGCACCGCCCCGGAGCTGCTGGACCGGCTCGAGTACTACAAGGACGACGAGCCGCTCTTCGAGCGCTACGGGGTGGAGGAGGCGATCCAGTCCGTGCTGCGCCGCCGGGTGGACCTGCCGAGCGGCGGCTACCTGATGATCGACTACGCCGAGGCCATGACGGTGATCGACGTGAACTCCGGATCGTTCACCGGTCGCGGCAAGGGCGCGAAGCTCGAGGACACGATCACGCGCACGAACCTGGAGGCGGCCGACGAGGTGGTGAAGCAGCTGCGGCTGCGTGACATCGGCGGGATCATCGTCATCGACTTCATCGACATGTCCCGGGCCCGCAACCGCGACACGGTGCTGAAGACCCTGCGCAAGGCGCTGGACGAGGACCGCACCAAGACCTACGTGGTGGAGATCTCCCCGCTCGGGCTCGTGGAGATGACGCGCCAGAACGTGACCGACGGCGCCCGCGAGATCCTCACCAAGACCTGCCCCACCTGTGACGGCGAGGGCGTGGTGCTCTCCGAGGAGACGGTGGCCATCGAGGTGGAGCGCGAGCTGCGCGACCTGGCGAGCGAGCACCCCGACTCGCCGGCCTTCCTGATCCGCGTGAACCCCAGGGTGGCCACCATCCTGGTGGGCGGCCAGGGAGTGCCCGGCCCGATCGTCGAGGTGGAGACCGAGACCGGCCGCCACTTCCACTTCGAGGGCACCGAGGCGCTGCCGATCGACACCTTCGACGTGGTGCTCGAGGGCTCCCGCGAGGAGGTGGAGGAGCGCGCGCTGCCCTTCCGCGAGGGCGAGGAGGTGCTCGTCTCGATCGAGGAGCCCCACATGTACAACGACGACGACGCCGTGGCCAAGCTCGACGGCTACATCGTGTCGGTGTCGGGCGCGGCGTCGCTGGTGGGGGACAGGGCCCTGGTCCGAATCGAGAAGGTGGACCGCTCGGCCGCTCAGGCCGTGCTGGTGAACCCGCCGGAGAACCTTCGGGTCAGCGCCGCGGCGGACGGCGACGGCGAGGAGAGTGGCGACCGGCCGGGTCGGCGGCGGGGGCGGCGCGGAGGGCGAAACCGGCGGCGCAAGCCGGCTGAGTCGTCCTCCTAGGGTTGCCGGTCCGGCGTTTGCGGTTTCGGGGCTTGCGCTCCTGCAGCGGCTTCCGGCCGGCCTGACACGGCCTTGCCGGAAACCGCCGCCGTCACCGCCCCTACCCCGGCGTTCTCCTGCGCTGGGTTCCCTCGCCTGCTTTTCTTGGTTCGTTAGCTGGTCCAGGGATCTGCGCGCGCGGCCCTTCGGGCGCGTACTTCCGGGATGCGACGCCGGTGGCCGCTTCCCGCGTTCCGTGGCTTGGTATTTGCCGCGGATGGGTTCTGCTCTCGGTGTTCGTGGCCGCCGCGCCGGTATCAAGGAGAACTGCGGCAGGGTGGGGATCGATCACCCCGAAGATCAAGCGACGCACGGGCCAAGCAGAGAGACGATGGAGCCGGGGCGGTGACGCCGCTGCCGGAACGCAAGCCCCGAACCAGAAACGCCAGAGGCACCGCTAGCGTCAACAAGCCCGATGAGCCGCGCCGCCATCTACGCCCTATACGCCGCCCTCGTCCTCATCTGGTCGAGCACCTGGGTGGCGATCAAGATCGGGCTCGAAGACTGTCCCCCTCTGCTCGGGGCGGGGCTGCGGTTCGCGCTCGCCGGGGTCGTCCTGCTCGGCATCTCGATGGTGCGTGAGCGCTCGCTGCGCACTGACGCTCGCCTGGCCGCCCTGCTGGGGCTGCTGCCGTTCGCGTTCTCGTACGGGCTCGTCTACTGGGGCGAGCAGCACATCCCCTCGGGGCTGGCGGCCGTGCTGTTCGGGATCCTGCCCCTTTACGCCGCGCTGCTGGCGGGTGTGCTGCTGCCTGAGGAGCCGCTCCGCCCGCGGCTGGTGGCCGGGGTGCTGGTGGCGCTCGCAGGCCTGGCGCTGGCTTTCGCCGAGAGCCTCGAGCTTGGGAACGACGACCTGGCGTGGGCGGGCGCGCTCGCTCTGGTGGCCGCGCCGCTGGGGCCGGCGATCGGGAACGTGGGCCAGAAGCTGCGCGGGAGCAAGCTCGACGCTCTCGTGCTGAACGGCTGGGCGATGCTCGGCGGAGGCCTGCTGCTCCTCGCCGTTTCCGGCGCCGCCGAGGACTGGGGAGATGCGGCCTGGGGTGCGAAGGCGCTCGGGTCGATCGCCTACCTGGCGATCGTCGGCTCCGCCGTGGCCTTTGTGAGCCTCACCGTCCTGCTTCGCCATCTCACGGCGCAGTCGATGTCGTTCCTGGCGATGCTGCTGCCGTTTGGCGCGCTGCTGTTTGGCGCGGCGGTGTACTCGGAGGCGCTCACCGCGCGGGCAGCGGGTGGGGCGCCGCTGGTGGCCGCGGGCCTGATGGTGGCCCAGGGCACGGGGCCCGTCCGGTTGGCCGCCCGCGGGAATGCACGGGCGGCCGGGCCGGGCTAGTTCTAGTCCTTGTCCTCGTCCTCGTCCTCGTCCTGCTCCTCGTCCGCGAGCACGCGGTAGAGGGCCCTGCGTGCGTCGGCCAGGATCTTCTTGGCCTCCGCGACCTGCTTCTCGCCGCCCGACTGGGCCACCTGCATCGTGGCCACTCCGAGCTGGCCGGCGAGGTCCCGGAGCTCGGTCAGCTCCTTGGGAATCCCGCCGCTGGCGTCGTCCCAGGGGCTGCCCATGCGCTCGCGGTGCTCCTCGACGTGGGCCTTGCCCTCGTCGGTGAGCCGGAAGGTGCGCCGGCCGGAGGCCTCGTCGGCCTCGACGAGCCCCTCGTCCTCGAGCAGCGACAGCGCCGGATAAACCGAGCCGGGGCTCGGGCGCCATGCGCCGTCGCTCCTCTGCTCGATCTCCTCCATCAACTGGTAGCCGTTGCGAGGCTCCTCCTCGAGCAGGAGGATCAGCGCCGCGCGGACGTCGCCACGCCGGGCTCGCCCGCGTCCGCGGCCGCCGCCGGGGCCCATGCCCCGCCAGGATCCGGCTCCGAAGGCACGGGGGTCGAAGCCGCCCGGCCCTCTTCCGTGGTGGCGGTGACGCCCGCGCTCCATGAAGGATGGTGCGCAGCCGCCGGGGCCACCCCATGTTGGTCTTGATCTGTAGTCGCTCATTGCTTCTCCTTACGACTATCGGTAACAGTTAACGATATATCGTAACAGCTCGGCCAGAGACAGACGGGCGCAGTGCGAGGGGGCGCGGTGGGACGGCTCGAGGGCGTGGCCTGAGCTCAGAGGTCGAGCGCGCCCCGGCGGTGCAGAAGCTCCAGCTTGATCCCGTCGGGGTCGTGGAAGAACACCGCGTCGTAGCCCGGCGTGTAGTCGTACTCAGTGGATCATCTCGCCGCGTTCGGCGCGCACCTCGTGCAGCCCGGTCCACCCGAGCGGGGCGAGGAGCCCTCGGTAGAACGGAAGGCTCCGCTCGGCCGAGCTCACGACGAGGTCCACGTGGCTGAGTTTGGAGGGCTGCATCGCTACACTCGCCTGCGGCGCCCCGCCTGTGGCGCCTTTCCTTTGCCATGTACGTAATCGTGAAAGTCGGCGGTAAGCAATACCGCGTCGAGAAGGGCGACTCGCTCGTCGTTGACCGCATGCCCGCGGACGAAGGCGACAAGGTCACCCTCCAGGCGCTTCTCTACGCCGACGGCGACAAGTCCGTGCTCTCGGGCCCCGAGCTCGAGAAGGTGAAGGTGGAGGCCACCGTGACCCGTCACGAGCGCGGCCGCAAGCTGCACGTGCTCAAGTTCAAGCCGAAGCGCGGCTACAAGCGCCGGAGCGGCCACCGCTCCGATCTCACGAGGCTCCAGATCGCCGACATCAAGGTCGGGGCTCGTCGCAGCGCCGCGAAGAAGGAGGACGGCGATGGCTCATAAGAAGGGGCTCGGCTCCAGCCGCAACGGCCGCGACTCGAACGCCAAGCGCCTGGGCGTGAAGGTCTTCGCTGGCCAGACCGTGACCGGCGGCGAGATCATCGTGCGCCAGCGCGGAACCCGCTTCAACCCCGGTGACGGCACCGGCATCGGCCGCGACCACACGATCTTCGCGTCGCGGCCGGGTGTCGTCCAGTTCTCCTCCGGACGGCGCGGCCGCGTCATCTCGGTCGAGCAGCCCAACTAGCCGGACGGCAGTGGCTCCAGCCCCGGCTCGGGCTGGACACCCACGGAGTTCAGCATGAACGCCACCAGGTGGTACTGGCCGATCAGCATGCAGACCTCGATCAGCTGACGCTCGTCCAGCTCGGCCGCGAGCGCGGCCCAGGTGGTGTCCGATATCACGTTGTTCGCGTGCAGCTCGTCCGCCGCCCGCAGCAACGACGCCTCGCGCGCGGTCCAGCCGTCGGCGTCCGGCCCGGCGGCCACGCGGTCCACGGCCTCCCGGCTGATCCCTCCGCTCAGCGCGATCCGCGCGTGCTGGCCCCATTCGTAAGGCGAGCCGCAATTCCACCCCGTGCGCAGGATCAGCAGCTCGCGCTCCTCGAAGGGAAGCGCGGCGCGAGTGAGCAGGTAGCCGCCGAAGGGCGCCCAGGCCTGGAAGAGCTCGGGGTGGCGGGCCAGCGTGCGGAAGATGTTGAGGTCCCCGATCGAGATCTGCTCGCCGGACGCGGTGAAGGTGGCCAGCGGGCGCAGGTCCTCCGGCCATTCCTCCGGCGGGAGAGGAGCAATGCGGGCTTCGTCAGGGAGCTGGGGCACGCGGTTACACTAGCGCCGCCCGATGGAGGAAGGGACCCCACCAGCAGCACCCGACCCGCCCCCGGCGGGCGCGTCGCGCGGGGAGGCGCCGGGGCGCGGGCGTCTCGAGGGCCGCCGCGTGCTGGTGGTCGGCGGGGGGCAGGACTCCCACGGAATGGAGGACGCGCCGGTGGGCAACGGGCGCGCGATGTGCGCGCTCTTCGGCCGCGAGGGCGCGGCGGTGGCGGTGGCCGACCTGAATCTGTCGTCAGCGGCCGAGACGGCCGAGCTGGTGGAGCACGAGGGCGCCGGTGCGGTGGCGATCGAGGCCGACGCGGCGGACGAGGCCGGCGTGGAGGGCATGTTCGCGGAGGGCGCGCGGTTCCTCGGCGGGCTCGACGCGGTGGTCATCAACGTGGGCATCGGCGCGGGCTTCGGCGTCCAGGGCACGAGCGTGGAGGACTGGGACCGCGTGCTCGCGGTGAACCTGCGGGCCCACTTCCTCGGCTGCAAGCACGGGCTCACGGCGCTGGCCGGCGGCGGGTCGATCGTGCTGGTGGGCTCGATCGCGGCCCTCGAATACATACCGATCCCCGCGTACGGCGCCTCGAAGGCCGCGCTCGAGAGCCTCACGCGCTCCACGGCCGTGGAGGGCGCTCCACACGTGCGCGCGAACCTGCTCGTGCCCGGGCTGATCGACACCTCACTCGGCCGGCTGGCCACCCAGCTCGCGCCCGCCCGCGGCCGCGTTCACATCCCGCTTGGGCGTCAGGGCACCGCGTGGGAGGTGGCCTACGGAGCCCTCTTCCTGGTGTCGGACGAGTCCGCGTATGTGACTGGCCAGTCGCTGGTGGTGGACGGCGGCCTCACGCAGGCCCCGCGCCGCTAGTTCCCGCTGCGAGCACCATTGCCGTCTGGCGCGGTCCCCCGAGCGGTCCTAGTCTGGATCCGCCAGCTCGAACGGACTCTGCGGCTTTCGGCGGACACCTCCGCCGAAAGCCAGCTGGCACCTCTTGCCGGGGAGGAGTGGAGCCCGGTCGGTGATCGGGCGAGCACCGGACCACCTCGGGGAGGAGTGGAGCCCGGTCGGTGATCGGGCGGGCACCGGACCACCTCGGGGAGGAGTGGAGCCCGGTCGGTGATGGGGCGAGCACCGGACCACCAATACCATCGCCGCGAGATGACGTACTCGATCGTCGCCCGTGAGGGCTCCACCGGCCAGATCGGCGTTGCCGTCCAGTCGCACTTCCTCGGCGTGGGCAGGCTCGTTGCCTGGGCCGAGGCCGGCGTGGGCGCGGTGGCCACCCAATCCGTGGTGGAGCCGGCGTTCGGCCCGAGGGGGCTGGATGCGTTGCGGGGAGGGAACCCCGCCGCGACCGTGGTGGCCGCTCTCCTCGCCGCTGACGAGCAGCGCGACGTGCGCCAGCTCGCGGTGGTCGATTCCTCCGGGCGCGTGGCCGCTCACACGGGCGAGCGCTGCATCGCTGCCGCCGGGGACCGTCAGGGGGACGGCGTGAGCGCCCAGGCGAACATCATGGCGCGCGCCACGGTGTGGGACGCCATGGTGGAGGCCTATGAGAGCGCGGACGGGGACCTGGCCGCGCGCCTGATGGCCGCGCTCGAGGCGGCCGAGGGCGAGGGCGGCGACCTGCGCGGGCGCCAGTCCGCGGCGCTCGTGGTGGTGGCCGCGGAGGCGAGCGGAAGCCCGACGGCCGACCGCCCCGTGGACCTGCGGGTGGACGACCACGCCGATCCGCTGGGGGAGCTCGCCCGGCTTCTCGCGCTGACCCGCGCGTACGCGCACGTGGACGAGGGAGACGAGCTTGCCGCGCGCGGCGACGCCGACGGCGCGCTGCGCGCGTTCGCCGCCGCCCACGCCGCGGAGCCCGGCAACATGGAGCTGGCCTTCTGGCATGGCGCCGCCCTGGCCGGGGAGGGGCGCGAGGAGGAGGCGCGACCGCTGATCGCCCGGGCCGCTGCAGCCCACGCGGGCTGGGGAGAGCTGCTGCGGCGGCTGCCCTCCTCGGGCCTGTTCCCGGACGATCGCGACCTGATCGAGCGGCTGCTCGCCCCCCGCGGGGAGGCGTAGGCACCGTGTTCCACGACCGGGCGCGGATACTCGTGAAGGGCGGGGGTGGCGGCGACGGCGCCGTGTCGCTGCGCCGCGAGGCCCACGTGCCCAAGGGCGGCCCGGACGGCGGCGACGGAGGACGTGGCGGCGAGGTGGTGGTGATCTGCGACCCGTCGCTCCGCGACCTGGCGAGCTTCCACCGCGGGGGCCAGTTCAAGGCCCGCCGGGGCGGCCACGGCCACGGAGCCGGCAAGCACGGCGCCACGCCCCCGGCGCTCGAGATCCGGGTACCGCCGGGCACGGTCCTGGAGGACGCCGATGGGGATGCGCGCTGGGACCTCGTGTCACCCGGGCAGCGGGCCGCGGTGGCTCGCGGCGGGATGGGCGGGCGCGGCAATCGTCACTTCACCACCTCCACCCGCCAGACGCCGCGGTTTGCCGAGAACGGGCTGGCCGGCGAGGAGCGCTGGCTGGAGCTCAGCCTCAAGCTGCTGGCCGACGCGGGGCTCGTGGGGCTCCCGAACGCGGGGAAGTCGTCGCTTCTGGCGCGCCTCACGCGCGCCCGGCCGAAGGTGGCGGGGTACCCGTTCACCACCGTGGAGCCCGTGCTCGGCACGATCGAGGCCGGGGACCGTCAGCTGGTGCTGGCCGACATTCCCGGGCTGATCGAGGGCGCCAGCGACGGGGCGGGCCTCGGTCATGAGTTCCTGGCCCACGTGGAGCGCTGCCGCCTGCTGGTGCACGTCCTCGACCTGAACCCGGTCGACGGATCCGACCCGGTGGCCAATCACGCGACCGTGGAGGCCGAGCTGCGCGAGCACGGGCACGGGCTGGCCGAGCTGCCCCGGATCCTGTGCCTCTCTAAGAGCGACCTCGTGCCCGAGGATGTCGTCGGGAGCGCGGTCGAGGAGTGGCGCGACCGCGTGGGGGGCGAGGTGCTCACCACCTCGGCCGCCACCGGCGCGGGACTCGACGAGCTGGCCGCGGCCATCACCTGGCGCGTGCCCCTGGAGGGTGCACTCAGTGAGGGGAGTCCCGGTGAGGTGCCGGCCACCCACCGCGTCTACCGGCCCGGGGAGGCGGACCGGGTCACGGTGGAGCGCATCGGCCCCGGGGCCTTCGCCGTGCGCGGCGAGCGGGTGGAGCGCCTGATGGCCCGGCACGACCCGGACAACGACGAGGCCATGCGCTACGTGGAGGGCCGGCTGCGCTCGCTGGGCGTGATCCGCGCGCTCGAGGCCAGCGGCTTCGAGGCCGGAGACGACGTGGAGATCGGCGGAATCGTCTTCGAGCTCCATCCCGGCTCACCGTTCCGGTAGAAGTCACCCGGTGCTCCGTCGCTCCGCCCCCGCCGTCCTCGTGCTCGCCTGCCTGGGCGCGGTCGGCTGCGGCGGCGGCGATTCCGCGGGGCCCGAGCAAGTGGTGCGGGACTTCGTGAAGGCCACCAACGATCGCGACTCAACGCGACTGTGCGAGGACATCCTCACCCCCAAGTTCATCGCCGAGGCCACGGGCGCGAAGGAGGGTGACACCGATCAGTGCAAGCAGCAGCTGAACGCGGTCACCGGACTCCAGCTCGCGCTGAAGAGCGTTGGGAAGGGGAAGGTCGACGGCGACAAGGCGGTGGTGCCGGCCGTTCTGCGGGTCCAGGGGCAGCGCCAGAAGCGGGTCTTCCAGCTCGAGCGCCACGACGGGGACTGGAAGCTCGCCGGCGGCTCGGGCGGCTAGCCGCCGTGGCCACGGTCGTAGTCAAGCTGGGCTCGAGCATCGTCGCCGACGAGTCCGGCGCGGTGCGCGCGGATGTGCTCGAGTGGGTCTGCTCGGAGGTGGCCGCACGCCACGACGCGGGCGACTCCGTGGTGGTGGTGACCTCCGGGGCGATCGCCCGCGGGATGGCGTTGATGGGGCTCCCCGTGCGCCCGACCCAGATGGAGGACCTGCAGGCGGCCTCGGCCGTTGGTCAGGGCAAGCTCTACCGCACCTACGACGAGCTGCTCCAGGCGCGCCGCGTCCCCAGCGCGCAGGTGCTGCTCACGTTCTTCGACCTCTCCGCGCGAAGCCACTACCTGAACGCCCGGCACACCCTCCAGACGCTGCTGCGCTGGCGGGTGGTGCCGGTGATCAACGAGAACGACACCACCACCACCGACGAGATCTCCTTCGGCGACAACGACTTCCTGGCCGCGCAGGTGGCGATCCTGCTCGCGGCGGACCGGCTCGTGCTGCTCACCGAGACCGACGGTCTGTACACCGCGGATCCGCGCCACGACAGCTCGGCCGAGCCGGTCACCGAGGTCACGGACGTGGCCCAACTCGACCAGTACGACATCGGGTTGTCCACCTCCCCGCTGGGCTCGGGCGGGATGCGCTCGAAGGTGGTGGCGGCCGAGATGGCCACTGCGGCGGGCATCCCCGTGACCATCGCGAGCGGGGTGGAGCGGGGCTCGGTGGCGCGGGCACTCGCGGGCGAGGCATCGGGCACGCTCTTCCGTCCCCAGGCGGGGCGGGTGTCGAGCTTCAAGCTCTGGCTGCGCTACGCCAAGCCGTCGCGCGGGCGCCTGGCCGTGGACGAGGGCGCGGAGCGCGCCCTGCGCGAGCGCGGCACGAGCCTGCTGCCCGTGGGGGTCGTGCAGGTGGAGGGTGAGTTCGAGGCCGGCGACGCCGTGGAGGTGCGCTGCGACGGGCGCTCTGTGGGGAAGGGGATCGTGAACTACTCGGCCGAGGAGCTCCGGAGCATCAGGGGAATGAAGACCGACGCCGTGCGCGAGCTGCTGCCGCGGGCCACCACCGAGGCCGTGCACCGCGACTACTTCGTTCTTGACTGAGCCCAGCGCTGCTTCACTGGGCGGGTGAGGCTCCGCTCAGAGTACGACCGCGAGATCCGGCGGCTCGCCATCCCCGCGCTCGGGGCGCTGGCCGCCGAGCCGCTCTACCTGCTGGCGGACACGGCGATGGTGGGGCACCTGGGCACGCCCCAGCTGGCCGGGGTGGCCATCGCCGGGACGCTGATCACCGGCGCCTTCACGCTCTTCAACTTCCTCACCTACGGCACCACGGCACACGTGGCCCGGCTCCACGGGGCGGGCGAGGAGCAGGCGGCGGGGCGCCTGGCGGCGCAGGCGCTGTGGCTGTCGGTGGGTATCGGGGTGTGCCTCACCGTGGCGCTCGCCGCGCTGGCCTGGCCGCTCGTGCACCTGATGGGAGGGGACGGCCGGACCGGGGACCTGGCCGTGCTCTACCTGCGGATCGGATCGCTGGGGCTGCCCTTCGCCCTGATCGCTCTCGCGGGCCAGGGCTACCTGCGCGGGGTATCGGACCTGCGCACCCCGCTGGTGATCGTCGTCGCCGCCAACCTCGTGAACGTGGTGCTGAACGTGCTGTTCATCTACACGTTCGACTGGGGCCTCGCCGGGTCGGCGTGGGCCACCGTGATCTCCCAGGCGGGCATGGGTGCGGCGTTCGCGCGCTGCCTCCTCCGCGCTCCGGCCGACTCCCGCCGGCCGCGGATCGCGGAGATGCGCCCGCTGGCTCGGATCGGCGGTGAGATCTTCGTGCGCACGGGTGCTCTCTACGGCTCGTTTCTCGTGGCCGGCGCGGTGCTCGCGCGAATCGGGGACGACTCGCTCGGAGCTCACCAGGTGGCGTTTCAGCTGTTCGTGTTCCTGGCGCTGACCCTGGATGCGGTGGCCATCGCCGGCCAGGTGATCGTGGGCCGGGCGCTCGGGGCCGGCGACGCCGAGGGGGCGCGCCGCGCCGCACGGCGGATGATCGAGTGGGCGGTGGCCGCGGGCGGGGTGTTCGCCGTCGTGGTGCTCGCCCTCACGGACGTGCTTCCGCGAGCGTTCACCGGCGACTCCGACGTGATCGCCCGGCTCAACGAGATCTGGCCGCTGTTCGCGCTCATGCAACCCGCGAACGGCGCGGTGTTCGCCCTCGACGGCATCCTTATCGGCGCCGGCGACACGCGCTTCCTCATGTGGGCGATGCTCGCGGCCACGTTCGGGGTCTACGTGCCGATCGCGCTCGCGGCGCTGGCCTTCGACCTCGGCATCGTCGGCGTCTGGGTGGGTCTCGTGGCGCTGATCCTGGTCCGGCTCGCCACCTGCGGATGGCGCTTCCGGAGCGGGCGCTGGGCCGTGACCGGAGCGCGCCGCGCGGGCGGCGTCACCGCCTAGCGGGCGGCGCGCGACCGGTACCCTAGGCCCGTGGCCACCACCACCAGATCGGTAGCCGAAGTCTGCGCCGAGGCCCGCGACGCCGCGCGCGTGCTCGCGACCCTCGACAGCGCCACCAAGAACGCCGCGCTGGCGGCGATGGCGGACGCGGTGGAGGCACGCGCCGGGGAGATCCTGGAGGCGAACGAGCGCGACATGGAGGCGGGCCGGGAGGCGGGCCTCGACTCGGGACTGCTGGACCGCTTGAAGCTCGACGAGAAGCGCCTGGCCGGTATCGCCGGAGACGTGCGCGCGGTGGCCGCGCTGCCCGATCCCGTGGGTGAGACGATCGACGGCCACCGGCTGGAGAACGGACTGGACGTGAGGCGGGTGCGCGTCCCGCTGGGCGTGGTGGCCGTGGTCTACGAGGCACGCCCCAACGTGACGGTGGACTGCTCCGCGCTGTGCCTGAAGTCGGGCAACGCGATCGTGCTCAGGGGCTCCTCCGTGGCCGCCCACTCGAACGCCGTGCTCGCACGGGTGGTGGCCGATGCCGCCGCCGCTACCGGCGTGCCCGCGGCAGCGATCTCGATCGTGTCCGGCGGGGACCGGGACGAGCTGAGGCAGCTCGCCACCCAGGACGGGGTGGTGGACCTGATCATCCCGCGCGGGGGCGAGGGGCTGAAGGCGGCGCTGAAGGAGCACGCGACCGTGCCGGTCATGTACGCGGCGGCGGGCAACTGCCACGTGTTCGTGGACGCGACCGCGGACCTCGACGACGCTCTGGCGATCGCGGTGAACGCGAAGGTTCAGCGCCCCTCGGTGTGCAACGCCGCCGAGACGCTTCTCGTGCACGCCGGCACCGCGGCGGAGTTCCTGCCCCTGGTCCTACGCGCGATGCGCGAGTCCGGGGTCGAGCTGAGGGTGGACGGGCGCACGCGGGCGCTGGCCGGCGATCTGGCCGACTCGCTGAGCGAGGCCACCGAGGAGGACTGGTCCACCGAGTACCACGCGCTGATCCTGGCCGTGAAGGTTGTGGACTCCCTGGAGGAGGCCATCGACCACGTGAACACCTACGGCTCGGGGCACTCGGAGGCGATCGTCACGGGCTCCACCGAGTCCGCGCGGGCCTTCACCGGCGGCGTGGACGCGGCCTGCGTGTACGTGAACGCCTCGACCCGCTTCACCGACGGCGCCGTGTTCGGCATGGGGGCCGAGATCGGCAACTCCACCCAGAAGCTCCACGCCCGCGGGCCGATCGGCGCGCGCGAGCTCACGACCTACAAGTTCGTGGTCGAGGGCTCGGGGCAGGTCCGGGAGTAGGTTGCCGCGAGTCGGACTCTTCGGCGGCGCCTTCAACCCGCCCCACCTGGGACATCTGGTCTGCGCGCAGGAGGTTCTGGTCCGGCTGGGGCTGGACCGGGTGGTGCTGGTGCCCGTGGGTGAGGCGCCTCACCGGACGCTGGAGGAGGACCCCGGCGCGGAGGCGCGGCTCGAGATGGTGGAGCTGGCGGTGTCCGGCGACGGCCGCTTCGCCGCATCGCGCGTGGAGCTGGACCGGCCGGGCCCCTCGTACACCGCGGAGACCCTCGAGGCCATGCACGCCGGCGAGCCCGGGCAGCAGCTCACGATCATCCTGGGCGGCGACCAGGCGGCGGCGCTGCCCGGCTGGCACCGGCCTGAGCGGGTGCTCGAGCTCGCGGACGTGGCCGTGGTGGAGCGCGTGGGATGGGGAGAGGACGAGGTGAGGGCGCGCGTGTCCGGCCTCGCCGGGGCCGAGCGCCTGAGCTTTGTGCGCATGCCCCTGCTCCAGATCTCGTCTAGCGACATCCGGCGGCGGGTGGCCGAGGGCGAGCCGATCCGCTACCTGGTGCCCGAGCGGGTGGCTGACCTGATCGCCGCGCGCGGGCTCTACGCGGCCGGCCAGCCGGCGGGAGCGAGCCGGTGACCGCCGAGCTGAGCGCCGAGCAGCTGGCCGAGCGGATCGCGGAGATCGCCTCCGACCGCAAGGCGGGGGACGTGCGCGTGGTGGACCTGCGCGGGATCGTGAGCTACACGGACTTCTTCGTGATCTGCTCGGGGAACACCGAGCGCCAGACCAAGGCGATCCAGGATGCGATCCACCTGGAGCTGAAGAACGAGGCGGGCCTGCTCCCGCGCCGGGCCGAGGGCGAGCGCGAGGCCCGCTGGATCCTGCTCGACTACCTCGACTGCGTCGTGCACATCTTCACGCCCGACGCGCGCCGCTACTACCGGCTGGACCAGCTCTGGGGCGAGGCCCCGGCCCGCTCGGTGGTCTGACCTTCCGTCCGCCCCTTATGGGAACATACGTTCGTGTTGTCGACGAACCAGAAGGGCGCCCTGGCCGAGGCGGAAATCACCGCGGCCGCCACGAGATTAGGAGTTTCGGTGCTCCGGCCCGTGGCAGAGCACGGCCGTTACGATCTCGCTTTTGAGCTGGGCAAGCGGATCCATCGGGTCCAGTGCAAATGGGGCTCCCACGACGCTGGTGCCGGGCTCGTCAAGGTCTCGCTCCAGACCAGCCGGCGGACATCCGACGGATACGCGCGTTCCCCGTACGCCGAGGATGAGATCGACCTAGTCGCGGTGTACTGCGGTGACCTCGACCGCTGTTACCTTCTTCCTGGTGCTGTTGCTTGGGACCGAGCGGGGATCCAGCTCAGGCTTTCCCCGCCCCGCAACGGACAGCGAGCGTGTATTAACGTTGCTGAGAAGTATGAGTTCGCTGGGGCTGTAGCTCAGCTGGAAGAGCGCCGCCATGGCATGGCGGAGGTCAGGGGTTCGAGCCCCCTCAGCTCCACTTCGAACTCGCCGGCGGTGCGGACCGGCTGCCACGAGTTCCGCAACCACTTCGGCCACTACCTGGAGAAGGCCGCGGCCGGCCAGGAGATCGAGATCAGCCGCCGCGGCCGGCCCTACGCCCGGCTGGTGTCCGCTTAGCCACGGCCTAGCGACCGCAGCCAAGAGCCATGGGTTCGAGCCCGCTCAGCCCCATTTGATCCCGAGGCCGAACCCCGGCCCCCAATTCGGCTGGGTTTCTCTGGACGGCTGGGAGAACCGCGAGGGCCTCTCGGGTCGAGGACAACCATCTACCGAATATCCGTGCCGGCGAGCGTCGGCGGGCGGACAGGCGGCCGGGGATGTCTTCGTCGAAGAGCACGTCGCGTGCGCGCTCGTGTTCGTCCAGATTGATCTCGCCGGAGGCGGGTCGCCGGCCGAGGACCTCGCCGGACGAGCCCCTGCTGCGGCCGCGGATCACGGCGACCAGCGCCCCGACGAAAAAGCCCGATCAGAGCGAGCCAGCCGAGCATGATGAGGACGCCCCAGCCCCGGTCCATGTGATGCAGGTAGGCGTTCGTGAGCATCGCGAAGATCACTCTGACCGCTGCCCCCGCGGATCGTCATGCACGCCATCGCGCCCATCATCGGCACGCAGGGGAGAGCGAACAGCACATCAGCTTTATCGAGTGCTTCATCGCCGCCTCCTCTGAGGGTCTATCGCGATCGGGTCGGGTGGGTCTAGCCATTCAGGATGGTCGAACGCAGGGGGAAGTGCATCCGGACCGAACCGCGTCGGCCTCAGTAGTCGCCCGTACGACGAGCGCGCATAGCGCACGTACCCGAGCGTATGCGTTGCAGCAGTGGTTCGAGCAGAAGGAGTGGGTTCCGCCGCCGAACCCCTTGGTGATCGCCTAGGAGGTGCCTACCTTGGTTCCGCAGACCGGGTCGGTTGCGCCGCGCCGCGCGGTTAGCCAAAAGAGGACGGCGAAGATCCCGAGGCCCAGGAGGTTGAGGCCGACTTTGTAGTCGACCTGGATCGAGCTGAAGATGTCTTCCCGCGTGGGACGGGCGCCGGTCGGAATGAGGTCGGCGGCGCTGAACAGGCCGTCCACGATCAGCGCCGCGATCACCATCGTCACGAACATGAGCGCGGTGATCCGCAGCGCGAAGGCGGCGCCGTAGTACTTGCGGTAGATCGCGATGATCGGCAGCACGATCAGGTCGGCGAACAGGAACGCGAGCACGCCGGCGAAGTTGATGCCGCCGGACCATAGGACGGCGGCGAGCGGGACGTTGCCGACCGAGCAGACGAAGCTCAGCACGGCGATGATCGGGCCGATGATCACGTTCTCGATCGTCGGCAACGGCCCAGGAGCGTTGCTGACGAACAGCGATTCGAAGAAGCCGTCACCGAGCTGGGCGATGAATCCGGCGAGCAGGAAGCCGATGGCGACCTCCTTCCAGAGCATCTGCCAGTCGCCGCGGAAGTTGTCGACGACATCCGACCAGGCGCGGGCGCTGGTCAGCCGCTCGCGCCATGAGGGCTGCTCGGCAGCCATGTGGTGGTGATGGCCCGCGTCTGCCTCCTGGGCGTGCGCCCGCGCCTGGTCCTCAAGCGCGGGGCTGACGAAAAGCCGCAGCAGGAGGGTCATCAGGACGATCATCACGATGCCGCCCAAATACTCGGCCACCGTGAACTGCCAGCCGACCAGCACCCACAGCACAAGTCCGAGCTCCCAGACCAGATTCGTTGAGGCGAACTGGAACGCCAGAGCGCAGGCCGCGCTCGCGCCCTTCTGAAACAGCGACTTCGCGATCGCGATCGCCGCGTAGGAGCACGAAGAGGACGCCGCGCCGAGCCCGGTGGCCCAGGCAAGTCGGACGGGGCCCGGACCCGCTCAGCGCCTCCTCGATGCGCTGGCGCGGCACCCACGCCTGCACGATCGCCGAGATCGCAAACCCGAGTACCAGCGCCCACCAGACCTGCCACGCCATCAGGAACGAGTCCCTGAGGCCATTCCAGATCACGCCGAGGACGTTCACGACAGGAACGTATCAAACCCCGGGGGGGGGTATCCGGGACGACGTGCTGTGACTCGACTTCCGGATCGAGGAGAGATCGAGATCAGCCGCCGCGGCCGGTCCTACGCCCGGCTGGTCCCGGCGCAGCCGCGGCTCATTGCCCCTGACTGAATCCGAGGGTCGGCGCGAGCGGGGTTTGGAGCCCGCCCGCGCGTTCCCCGTGATGTCGATAGACGACTAGCCGACGATGAATCCCGTGGCCTTGACGGCCTCGAGGATCTGGGCCTTGGTCAGGGGGACGTCAAACGCGCCGTCGGGCGTGATGCCGTCGGTGCCCTTGGGGTCGCACTTGATGATCTCGGCGATTCCCGCGGCGTGGCGTGCCTCGACGGTCACGATCGACGCTGCCGCGCCGAGGATGGCCGGGGTCTTGATGTTGCCGGCCTGGCCGAGGTAGGCGTGCACGCCGGTGTTCTCGAGCACGAATGACGTGCTCTGGAACTTGCCCTGGTCCGTGGTGGTGCCCTGGAAGTCGAACTTCGGGCTCGCCACGGCCTTGCGGCCCAGCACCTGCTTGAGCGTCTTCACGTGCGTGGCCTCGTGTCCGTACACCAGCTGGGCGAAGGACAGCGTCACGCCCGAGAGCGCCCCGCCGGTCACGGCCTGCCGGTAGAACTCCGCCTCGAGGTACTCGAGCGTGAGGGCGAAGTTGAGGATCGCCACGTCGCTGCGCGGGATGCCCCCGTGGTGACGGTGATGCCGGTTCTTGGCGAGCGCCAGCTCGGGCAGCGCGCCCATGAGCGCCCCGCCGGCGAGCAGCCCGCCGCCGGCCACGCCGGCCTTGCGCAGCAGGTCGGCGCGTGTGTTGCCCGGAAGAGCATCGGCGGTCTCGCGCAGGGCGCCGTCGGCGTCCAGCGTGTCCATCGGGATCACGTCGGTGATGGTCCTGGTCATGTGCAGCAGCTCCTTGCGGATTGGAGGGAGCTCAGCAGCAGACTCGTCCCGCCCCGTGGGGAAGGTGAGTCGTGCCGAGGCAGGAGTGAATAGGACGAACGTCAGCGCGCCGTGGAGGCGCCACTCTGAGCGGGCGAACCGTGCGAGATGGCGGCTGCGATCACCACGGTTTCCGTTCTCATGCCGTCTGTTTCGGGCCGTCCGCCCGAACAGATCACTGCGCCGTCCTAGTTAGGCGCGTTGCCCACATTGCGAGGAGGATGCCGAGCTCGTAGAGGAAGAGCATGGGCACCATCTCGATCAGTGTGGTCACGGGATCCACGCCTGGGAGCAGGGCGGCAAGGATTGCGATCACCACGATCGCGTAGCGGCGGTTCTTGCGCAGCTGTCGTGGCGTGACCACGCCCAGGCGAGTGAGCGCGAGGATCGCCACCGGGATCTGGAAGAGCAACCCCATCGCGGCCAGGGTCATGATCGTGAAGCTGTAGTACGGCCGGGCCTGGACGAGCGCGTCGAACTGGCCCTGGTTGAAGTTCTGAAGGAATCCGACGGCCGCGGGCAACACCAGCAGATAACCGAACACGACCCCGGCCGCGAACAGGAACGGGACCATCGCCATCAGCGGCAGTGCGATGCGGCGATCGCGGGGGCTGAACGCTGGGAGCAGGAACGCGTAGGCCTGCAACAGGATCACGGGCAGCGCGAACAGCAGGGCGAAGTACCCGGCCACGCTGAGCGTCTGCGTGAACGGCTCTGCCAGCCCGAGCGTCACCGGCTGCCGGCCCGGTGGCTCCGTGGGCGCAGCGCGAAGCGCCGCCGCGTTGGCCGCCGCCGCCCCGGCGAGCGCCTGGCGATCCGCCCGCTTCAGGGGCGCATCGGCTCTCGACAGCCGGTCCAGTGCGGCGGCATTTGCGCGCAGCGCGTCGCGCTGCGCGGCCTGGAAGCGGGCCTGCTCCCCGATAGGTCCCTTGTCATGGCGGGCGGCATTGGCCGTCGCGTGCGTCAGTGGCCGGTTGAGAACCTGCAGCAACGCGTGGTTCTGCCAAAGGGCCAGGCCAAAGGAGACCACCAGCGCGGCGACGCTGATGAGCACCCGCCAGCGAAGCTCGTCGAGGTGCTCGACGAGGGAGAGGCGCTGATCGTGCCCGATCGGTGCGGCAATGACCCCCACGGCGATTACGCGCGGCGCGCGGGGACCGACACGACCTCGGGGGCGGGCGCTTCGACCTGGGTGGCGGTCAGCTCGGCGAGCTCATCCTTGTCGTCGTCGCCGGTGATCGAGCTCTTGAACTCGCGAATGCCCTTCCCGACCGAGCGCCCGACCTCGGGCAGCTTCTTGGGCCCGAGAACAAGCAGGGCGATCACGAGCACGACGATGAGTTCCATGGGTCCGATGTTCGGCATATACAGCTCCAGTCTCTGGTCGCCCAGGCAAGGGCGGCGTTTGGGCGTACAAGTACGGTGCGCACGTCGGCCTCTGGCGGATCAACACCACCCCCGCCTTGCACGCCGGGCGGCCCGTCGGGTCGGCTATGTTCGGCCCACCCAACCGAAGGAGAGGCCGATGGCGTTTCTGATGACTCATTTCTGGCCCGGCGCGACGATGGAGCAGTACCGTGCCAGCGTGGCGGAGGTCCATCCCGCGGGCGGCCTCCCGGACGGGCAGGTGTACCACGCGGCCGGGCCGACGGAGGGCGGGATCCTGATCACCGCCGTCTGGGACTCCAAGGACTCCGCCGACCGTTTCGTCAATGAGGTTCTGGTACCGAGCATGCCGGTCGAGGGCGGCTTCGAGGGCCAGCCGGAGGAGCGGGTCGCCGAGGTCGAGAACCTGCAGACGGCCTGAGGCGCGGGGTCTCCGCCCCGTCGCCGGCTAACCGGCGCCCGCGCCGTGCTCCTCGCGGACCCGGTGGCGGGTGTCCGAGTAGCGGATCGCCTCGTAGGCGATCACGCCCGACGCCACGGCGGCGGCCAGGCCCAGCGCCACCAGCGCGTCCACCTCTCGTCCCACCCAGATCAGTGGGAGGCAGATCAACGCAGCGAGCAGGCGCTGCCGGTTCACGGTGCCGAACAGGCGCAGCCGGAAGGCCACGTGAGCGGCCAGGTACAGCGCCACGCCGCCGAACAGGGCCACCGCGGGCACCGTCTCCAGTGGCTCGTCCACGTGCGCGATTGTCTTCTTGATGCCCAGCGCGATCAGCACGATTCCCGCCACCATCGGCAGGTGCAGGTAGCTGTAGGCGTCCCTGGCCACGCGGATGCGCTCGTGTCCCCGGAGGCTGCGGAAGCGGCGCTCGGCCACAAGCGCGATCACGTCGAAATACGCCCACCAGAGGGCACACGCCAGCACCAGGCCGAAGAGCGCGCACACCACGATGCCGGCGTCCAGGTCGCCACTCACGCCGGCGCCCACAGCCACGATCGACTCCCCCAGCGCGATGATGATGATCAGTGAGAAGCGCTCGGCGAAGTGCCCGGGCGAGACGCGGAACCCGCGCACCCCTAATACGTACGGGCCGGATAGGTCCAGGCCGAGCGCGACGATCCAGATCGCGGCGCGCAAGGTGCCGTCGTCCACGATCCCGGCGATGATCAGCAGGAGGGGCGCGGGAAGAGCGGTGCGAGCCAATCGCCGGATCGCCTCCCCCGTGTCGAGGCTGTCGTTCGCCTCGGCGAAGATGAAGATGTGCAGCCAGCGCGCGACCGCGTAGGCCGCGCCGAAGAGCAGAGCGTTGTGCCCGAAGGCGTTCGGGACGGCGAGCGCGGCCACCAGGAACGCGCCCATCACCCCGAACATCAGAATCCGCTCCCGGCCCTCCTCGGCGGCCACGTAGTTCGTGAGCCACGCATAGGCGCCCCAGGCCCACCACAGCGCCGTGAGCACGAGCATCCCCTGTCCGAGCCCCTCCCAGGATGGATTCTCGGACATCAGCGCCGTGACCTGGGTCAGCGCAAAGACGAAGACAAGATCGAAGAAGAGCTCGAGTGGCGCCACCCGTTTCTCGGTGCCCTCCGTCTCCACCGGCGCTGTCTCCGCCACGGTCATCTACCGCGCGCTCACTAAAGCAGGCCTCTGACCAAAGCCCAGCTGCCTATGTAATGCTTAGGCAATGCCGAAGGCGCGGAAGGAGTCGGGGCTCCTGCTGGGCGATGCCGCGAGTGCGATCGGTGTCAGCGCGGACACGCTCCGCCGCTGGGAGCGCGCCGGCCGGCTGAAGACCACGCGCGACTCCGCCAACCGCCGGCGAGTGTCTCCCGCCGAGATCGCGCGGCTTTCCGAGCACCCCACCCGCCACCGCGCCGGCGACTCCTTCTCGGCCCGCAACCGCTTCCCCGGGGTGGTCACCTCGGTGGAGGTCGACGGAGTGATGGCCTTGGTGGAGATCGAGGCCGGCCCGCACCGCATCACCGCCGCGGTGACCCGCGACGCCGTGGAGGAGCTCGGCCTCGCTCCGGGCGTACCTGCCGCGGCCACGGTGAAGGCCACGTCCGTGATGGTGGACCGGACGTGAGGCGCGTCCTGCTCGCAGTGGCGCTCGCCGCTGCGGCGGCCGTCCCCGTCGCCTGTGGTGACGGCGATGACGGGGGCGGGTCGGGGTCGTCCAACCCGCGCCTGGTGGTGTCGGCGGCCTCCTCGATGACCGAGGCTCTCACCGACTGCGCGAAGGGTTACCCGGGCGCGACCGTGCGCCTCTCCTTCGCCGGCTCCGACGAGCTCGCGGCCCAGATTCGTCAGGGCGTGAAGCCCGACGTGTACGCCGCGGCCAACACCGAGCTGCCCGGCGCCCTCAACGATGAGGGCCTTCTCAGCATGCCGACCGAGTTCGCCACCAACCAGTTCGTCCTGGCCGTTCCCAAAGGCTCCTCGATCAAGTCCGTCGAGGACCTCACCAAGAGCGGCGTGAAGATCGCCATCGGCTCCGAGTCCGTGCCCATCGGCTCGTACACCCGCGACACCCTCAGCCGTCTCCCGGCGGACGAGCGCAGGGCGATCCTGGACAACGTCCGTTCCAACGAGCCCGACGTGAAGGGGATCATCGGGAAGCTGACCCAGGGAGCCGTGGACGCGGGCTTCGTCTACGTGACCGATGTGAAGGCCACCGACGGCGCGGTGAAGGCCATCACGCTGCCGAAGACGCTCGAGCCCACCGTGACCTCCGCGGCCGGGGTGGTGGACGGAGCCAAGCAGCCCGACCTCGGGAAGAGGTTCGTGGCCGGCCTCGTGGACGGCCGCTGCGGAGACTCGCTGCGCCAGGCAGGCTTCGGCCCCGCGCCGTGAACGCGGTCGTGCGCGTGCGGACGCGCAGCCGCCCGGCATGGTTCCCGCTGCTGCTCGCCGCCTGCCTCGCGCTCGCCCTCAGCTTTCTGACGCTCCCGCTGGTGGCGATCTTCGTGAACACCAGCCCGGCCAAGCTGATCGACGGGCTGGGCGAGCCCGGCGCTCTGGACGCGCTCTGGCTCAGCCTGCGCACCAGCGCGGCGGCGCTGCTGATCATCGTCGTCGTCGGCACCCCGGCGGCCTATCTGCTGGCCACGCGCTCCTTCCGCGGCCGCGCACTGGTGGTGACGCTGGTCGAGCTGCCGCTCGTCCTTCCCCCGGCGGTGGCCGGGATCGCCCTGCTCGCCGCGCTCGGCCCCAAGGGGATCCTCGGCGGTGCGCTCGACTCGGCCGGGATCGAGCTGGCCCTGGCCACGGCAGGCGTGGTGGTGGCGCTCACCTTCGTGGCCTCGCCCTTCTACATCCGCCAGGCCATGGCCGCGTTCGCCGCCGTGGACCGCACGCTGCTCGACGCCTCGCGAACGCTCGGGGCGTCCGAGGCGCGCGGCTTCTGGCGTGTGGCCATCCCCGCGGCCGTGCCCGGGCTGACTGCCGGCGCCGCGCTCGCCCTGGGTCGCGCCCTGGGGGAATTCGGCGCGACGCTGATGTTCGCGGGCTCCTTCCGGGGCATCACCCAGACCGTTCCTCTGGCCATATACGACCGTTTCTCCACGCAGTTTTCGTCGGCGCTGGCCCTCTCGGCCGTCCTGGTGGCCGTGTCGGGCGCAATCCTCCTCTCGGTGAAGCTCGTGGCCGGAACGGAGGCGCTCGGCGGTGCTCCGCGCTGAGGCCCGGACCCGGCTGGGCGCGCTCGAGCTCGACGTGTCCCTGGAGGTCGCGTCCGGGGAGTGCCTGGCGATTGCCGGCCCGTCGGGGGCGGGCAAGTCGAGCATCCTGCGCCTGGTGGCGGGCCTCCTGCGCCCCGACCACGGCGTGGTCCGCCTCGACGGGGAGACCTGGCTCGACACGTCCACCGGCCGCGACCTGGCCCCCGAGCGGCGCCGCATCGGCTACGTGTTCCAGGAGTACGCGCTCTTCCCGCACCTGAACGCCTGGCAGAACGTGGCCTACCCGCTCACCGGCATACCCCGGTCCGAGCGCCGCGCCCGGGCCGAGGAGCTGCTCTCCCGCTTCGGGCTGGAACGGCTCGCCGACGCCCGTCCGCGGACCCTCTCGGGCGGCGAGCGCCAGCGCGTGGCACTGGCCCGCGCACTGGCGCGGCGGCCCGACGTGCTGCTCCTCGACGAGCCCCTGTCCGCGCTCGACGCCCGCACCCGCGCGGCGGCCACGCGCGAGCTGGCGTCCGCCCTGCGCGACACCGAGGCGCCCGTGCTGCTCGTCACCCACGACTTCACCGAGGCGGCGATGCTCGGCGACCGGGTGGGGGTGATCGACTCCGGGCGGGTGGTTCAGGAGGGCACGGCCGGAGAGCTGGCCTCCACGCCCCGAACGGCCTTCGTGGCCGATTTCGTGGGCGCCACCGTGCTCACGGGACACGCCGAGGCGGGGGAGGACGGGCTCACGCGGGTGGCGCTCGACGGAGGCGGCTCCGTGGTGAGCACCGATCGCGTGCGCGGCCCCGTCGCGGTCTGCGTGTTCCCCTGGGAGATCGCGATCGAGCCACCGGACCTACCGGCGGGCGGCGGGTCGGCGCGCAACCGGCTGGAGGCCGAGGTGCTCACCACCACCGAGATCGGGAACCGCGTCCGCCTGGGCCTGGCGGCGCCCCAGCCGCTGGCGGCCGAGGTGACGCTGGCCTCCACCCACGAGCTCGCCATATACGAGGGTGCGCGCGTCACGGCCACCTGGAAGGCGGCGGCCACCCGCCTGGTCGAGACCTGAGCCTCAGCCGCCGGCGGACCAGGCGAGCGCGCCGTTCAGCACGTCTGCCTTCTCCCACTGCAGGAAGTGCCCTGCGCCGGGCACGGTGAACGGGCCCACCCGCTGAGGAAAGGCCGCCTCCATGCGCTCCGGGAAGTCGCGCGGGATCACGTGGTCCTCGGGGCCGTAGAGGATCAGCGTCGGGGTCGGATTGGGCTCGGTCAGCAGCACCCGCTCCGGCGAGCGCCGGGGCCCGCCGGCGTACTCGTAGTTGGCGATCGAAGCGCGGAAACGGGCGGCGTCGGCGAAGGGCTCGGTCATGAAGTCCACGTCCTCCCGGTTGAAGGTCCCGGGCGCGGCCCAGAAGCGCGATCCGTAGAACTGCGACACGTACCGCCGCCGCTGCTCGGGGGTGTCGAGCTCGGCGGCCAGGCCGTCAGCGTCGCGGGCGTGGCGCAGGAAGTAGTCGGCCGCCATCCGCACCTCGCGCGGCACCTCACGCGGCCCGTCGGGGAGCAGCGGGGGGATCGTGTTGAAGAGGACCAGCCGATCCACCAGGCCCTCGAAGCGCAGCGACATGTCCTGGGCCACCACTCCGCCGAGGTCCCCGGCGCAGACCGTCACCCTCTCATGGCCCAGGTCGCCCCGCACCAGCGCCTCCATGTCGCGCGCGTGGGCCGCGGCGTCGTAGCGGTCGTCACCCGCGAGGCCCGACTCGCCGAAGCCCCGCAGGTCGGGCACGATCACCTCGAATCCCGCGGCGGCGAGCGGCACCACGTTCCGCCACCAGATTCGCATGGTCTCGGGCCACCCGTGGATCAGGAGGAGCGGCCGCCCGCCCGCGCCCTCGCGGAGATAGGCGATCTCGGCCTGCTCGAGCGCCAGCCGGTGGACGGTGAACGCGGAGGCATCGAGGGCGGCCACGCGCGCAGTCTAGGACGGGCATGACAAGTACCCTCCCCGGCCATGGCCGCAAGCCGTTACGACGCTAAGCAGATCGAGCCCAAGTGGCAGAAGGTGTGGGCCGACGAGCACACCTGGGAGGTCTCGAACGAGCCCGACGGGCGGCCCGCGGCCTACGTGCTCGAGATGCTGCCCTATCCGTCGGGGGAGCCGCACATCGGCCACCTGAAGACCTATTCGGTGGGTGACGCCGTGGCCCACTTCAGGCGCCGCACCGGCCACCGCGTGCTCCACCCGATGGGCTACGACGCCTTCGGCCTTCCCGCCGAGAACCACGCGATCAAGACCGGGCAGCACCCGCGCGAGTCCACCGAGCAGTCGATCCAGCAGTTCCAGAAGCAGTTCCGCGAGTGGGGCATCTCGATCGACTGGACGCGCGAGTTCGGCACCCACGAGCCGTCCTACTCCCGCTGGACGCAGTGGATCTTCCTGCGGCTCTTCGAGCGCGGCCTCGCCTACCGCAAGGAGGCGGCGGTCAAGTGGTGTCCCAACGACCAGACCGTGCTGGCGAACGAGCAGGTGATCGACGGGCGCTGCGAGCGCTGCGGCCACCTGGTCGAGGTGCGCCAGCTCAACCAGTGGTTCTTCCGCATCACCGACTACGCGGACCGGCTGGTGGACGACATGCGCGAGATCGACTGGCCGCGCAACGTGGTGACCATGCAGGAGAACTGGATCGGCCGCTCGGAGGGCGCCGAGGTCACGTTCCGCTGCGAGGAGCTGGACATCGACTTCCCGGTGTTCACCACCCGGCCCGACACGCTCTTTGGCGCGACCTTCTTCGTCCTCGCCCCCGAGCACCCGGACGTGCTGCGCCTGCGCGACAGCCCCGAGGTGCACGACTACGTGAACCGGGCGATCACTGAGTCGGCCGAGGATCGCGGGGACGAGCACAAGGAGAAGACGGGGGTGCCGCTCGGGCGCACCGTGACCAATCCGGTGAACGGCGAGCAGATCCCCGTGTTCGTGGCCGACTACGTCCTGCTGGAGTACGGCACGGGCGCTGTCATGGCCGTGCCCGCCCACGACACGCGCGACCACGAGTTCGCCGAGAAGTTCGGCCTCGAGATCCGCCGGGTCGTGGACTGCGGTGAGCTCCCGTGCACCGACGACGGGCCGCTCGTGAACTCAGGCCGCTTCGACGGTGTGAACAACCGCGAGGCCTACGAGGCGATCGTGGACTGGCTCGAGTCCGAGGGCAAGGGAAAGCGCGCCGTGAGCTACCGGCTCCGCGACTGGCTGCTCTCGCGCCAGCGTTACTGGGGCTGCCCGATCCCGATCGTCCACTGCGAGAAGGACGGGCTCGTGCCGGTGCCGGACGACCAGCTGCCGGTGAAGCTGCCCGAGATCGAGGACTACGCGCCCAAGGGCAGGTCCCCGCTGGCTGCCGCCGAGGACTGGGTGAACACCACCTGCCCGACGTGCGGTGGGTCGGCGCTGCGCGAGACCGACACGATGGACACCTTCGTCGACTCCTCCTGGTACTTCCTGCGCTACTGCGACCCGCACAACGACCAGGCGCCCTGGGATCGCGAGATCGTGGACTCCTGGATGCCCGTCGACCAGTACATCGGCGGCGTGGAGCACGCGATCCTGCACCTGATGTACGCGCGCTTCTTCGTGAAGGCGCTGAACGACCTGGATCTGGTGAGCGCGAACGAGCCGTTCGCGCATCTCTTCACGCAGGGGATGATCACCCGGGACGGGGCGAAGATGTCCAAGTCGAAGGGCAACGCCGTGTCGCCGCAGGACTACGTGGAGCGCTACGGCGCGGACACGGCCCGTTGCTACATCCTCTTCATCGGGCCGCCCGAGCACGACGCCGACTGGCAGGACGAGGGGGTGGGCGGCGTGCACCGCTTCCTCTCCCGCCTCTGGACGGCGGCCGTGGACCTGGCCGAGTCGGGCGCGGGCGAAAGCGATCAGCCGGCGGAGGCCACGCCGCTGGTGCGCAAGGCTCACTGGGCCATCGACAAGGTCACGCGCGACCTCGGCGGTGGGCGCTTCGGCTTCAACACGGCGATCGCCGCGGTGATGGAGCTGGTCAACGATGTGTACCGCGGCCGTGAGGCCGAGTCGCGCGAGGCGCTGCGCTTCGCGCTCGCCACCGCGGGCTCACTGATCTTCCCGTTCGCGCCCCATCTCGGTGCCGAGGTATTCGAGCTCATGGCCGGCCGCCGGGTCTGGGAGGAGCCGTGGCCGGAGGCCGACCCCGCGCTGCTCGTCACCGACGAGATCCAGCTCGTGGTGCAGGTGAACGGCAAGCTCGTGGACCGCCTGGCCGCCCCCGCCGAGGCCTCCGACTCTGAGCTCGAGGGGATCGCCCGCGGCTCGGACAAGCTCGGCGCCCGCCTCAACGGGAAGCAGATCGTCAAGGTCGTGGTGGTGCCGGGCAAGCTCGTGAACCTCGTGGTCCGATGAGGCGGGGCGAGCGCCGCGTCCCGCTCGGGCCGCTGGCCGGGGCGGTGGGTGCCGTGGTGGTGATCGTGAGCCTTTTCGTGGACTGGTACGACGGCGTCACCGGCTTCACCGCCTTCGAGGTTCTGGACCTGGTGCTGGTCGCGCTCTCGCTGGCCACGCTCCTCGCGCTGGCCGGGGAGGCGGACCTGCCCGTGCCGCGCACCGCCGTGGCCGGGCACGCGCTTCCACTGTCGCTGCTGACCCTGGTGATCGTGGTGTCGCAGCTCGTGAACGACCCACCACTTGTGGTCGGCGACGGCGGGCCCGGGCACGCGGTGGGCAGCTGGCTGGCGCTGGGCGGGGCGACGCTGATGGCCGGTGGATCCCTACTGGCGGGCACCAGCATCTCGCTGGCCGTGGACGTGCGCCGGCGCGAGCCGCCGAAGTCCGAGCGGTCCTGACCGGAGTCCCGTACATCGCCGTGATCGGCGCGCACGACGCCGGCGCCCGTCTGGCCGCAATGGCCGAGGAGGTGGGCTTCGAGCTGGCCCGCCGGGGCGCGCTGCTGGTCACGGGCGGCCGCGGCGGCGTGATGGAGGCCGCGTGTCGCGGGGCCAAGGAGGCGGGCGGCATGACGGTGGGAATCTGCCCGGATCGGACCGGGCGGAGGCCAACGCCTGGGTGGACGTGGCCCTCGCCACAGGACTGGGAGAGGTCCGCAACGCCCTCGTGGTCAGGACCGCCGATGCACTTGTCGCGGTGGGCGGCGGCCACGGCACCCTGTCGGAGGTGGCGCTGGCCCTCAAGGCGGGGAAGACAGTGATCGGCCTCGAGAGCTGGGACATCCCCGGAGTCGTGGCCGCGGACGACCCCGCCGGGGCCGCGACCGCCGCGCTGAACGCGGTTTCCTAGACTCGCCCGCGATGGCGTCCACCCCACAGTCGGCCGCGCCCTACCTCGAAGCTCTCCGCGCGTACGCGGCCCGCGACCCGGGTCGCTTCCACGTACCGGGCCACAAGGGCGGACCGGGTGCGGACCCCGGGCTGCGGGACGCGCTGGGCATGGAGGCGCTCGCGCTTGACATCCCCGCGCTCACCTACGGCATCGATGTGGGGGACGAGCCCACGCCCTTCCAGGAGGCGCAGAACCTGGCCGCGCGGGCCTGGGGAGCGCGCCGCACCTGGTTCCTGGTGAACGGGGCCTCGCAGGGCAACCACGTGGCCCTCCTCACGCTCGCGCACCGTGGCCGCTCGGTGGTGGTGCAGCGCAATGCGCACTCGAGCACCATCGACGCCCTGGTGGTGTCGGGCCTGCGACCGACGTTCGTGGCTCCCGAGCTCGATCCCAGGCTGTTCGTGGCCCACTGCATGACTCCCGAGGCGCTCGATATCGCGCTCCGAGAGACCCCGGACGCTGTGGGCGCCACGGTCGTCTCGCCCACCTACTTCGGCGCGATGGCGGACGTGGCGGCGCTGCTGGAGGTGGCGCACTCGCACGGTGTGCCGCTGGTGGTGGACGAGTCCTGGGGTGCGCACCTGGCCTTCCACGAGAACCTGCCGCGCCACGCGCTCGCCCTGGGCGCCGACCTGGTGATCTCGAGCACCCACAAGATCGTGGGGAGCCTCACCCAGTCGGCCATGATCCATCTCGGCCACGGCGATCTCGTGGACGAGGACGTGGTGGACCGCTGCGTGACGCTGATCGAGTCCACCAGCCCGAGCTCGCTCCTCACCGGATCGCTGGACGCCGCGCGCCGCCAGGCGGCGGTCAACGGCCGCGAGCTGCTCTCGGAGACGCTCCGCGCGCTCGGCCTGGCCCGCGACGCGGTGCGCGAGATCCCCGGGCTCGACGTGCTCGACGAGCGCCTGGCGGGGGCGCCCGGGGTGTTCGCCTACGACCCGCTGCGACTCGTGATCGACGTCCGCGGAACGGGCCACAGCGGCTACGAGCTGGCCCGGATCGTGCGCGAGCACGACGACGTGAACCTGGAGCTCGCTGGAGAGAACGTGATGGTCGCGGTGTTCGGAATCGGCGAGGACGCCACGGCCTCGGCCGCTCGCCTGATGGCCGCCCTGCGGCGCGGGGTGGAGACGCTCAGCGAGAGCCCCGAGGACCGCCTGGACGAGGCGTTCGCCGCCCCGCCGCCCTGGGGCGAGCTGGCGATGACGCCGCGCGAGGCCTTCCTCGGGCCCCAGGAGGTCTTGCCCGCCGGCGAGGCCGTGGGCCGGGTGGCCGCCGAGTCGCTGGCCGCCTATCCGCCGGGCATCCCGAACGTGCTCCCGGGGGAGCGGCTCACCGCGGAGACGCTCGACTACATCCGCCAGGCACTCGATCACGGCGGCAGCCTGCGCGGGGCCAGCGACCGCAGGCTGGAGACGCTGCGGGTGGCGATCGAGGGCTAGAGAAGCTCGCCCCGCGCGGTGCGGAGCGCCAGCCGGCCGAACGCCTCGATCGCCTGCTTCAGGTCCTTCTCGCGCGTGTCCTCTTCCCGCGCGTGGCTGATGCCACCCAGCGACGGAGCGAAGATCATGGCCACCGGCAGGTGACGGGCCATCTCGGCGGCGTCGTGGAGTGCGCCGCTGGTCAGCACCCGGTTTGTGCTGGGAGGAGTGCAGCCCGGGCGCTGGTCGGGCGAGCACCGGACCATGCTCGACTCCTCGCGAGCCGCGGCCACCAGGCGCTCGTCGAAGGCGATCGGCTCGATCCGCCAGATCTCCGACTCGGCCACCGCGCAGCCGCGTCCGGACGCGGCCTCGCCCGCGGCGGCGCGCGTCTCGGCCAGCATCTTCGCGAGCGGCCCCGACTGGGCGTGGCGAAGGTCCACCACGAGCCTCGCCTCGCCGGCCACGGCGGTGGGGATGCCGGGGGCCAGCCGCATCACGCCGGTGGTGCCCACTCCGCCGTGCCCGCGGGCGATCGCCTCCACCGCCAGCGCCACCCCCGCGGCGGCGAGCCCGGCATCGCGCCGCATCTCCATCGGTGTCGTGCCCGCGTGCGCGGTCTGGCCGCGCAAGTCGAACCGGTGGCGCTCCGCCCCGGCGGTGCCGCTCACGGCGGCCACGGCCGCGCCCTCCCGGTCCAGTACCGGTCCCTGCTCGATGTGCAGCTCCAGGTACGCGAGGAGACCCTCGCGCCGGCTTGTTGCGTTGCCCACCGAACGCAGGTCCACGCCGTGCTCCGCCATAACGGCCGCGATGTCGTGGCCGTCGGCGTCGGTCAGCCCGGCCAGCGAAGCGGGATCGAGCGTGCCGGCCACGGCCGAGCTGCCGAAGAGGCTGCGGCCGAAGCGGGAGCCCTCCTCGTCGGCGAAGTCCACCAGCGTCACCCCATGGGCCGGCCGCTCCTCCGCGGCGGCGCGCAGCACCTCCAGGGCCGCCATCACGCCGAGCGCGCCGTCGAGCCAGCCGCCGCCGGGCACGGAGTCGAGATGCGAGCCAACGGCGACGGCCCCCTCGCGCTCCCCGGGCAGGCGGGCCCAGAGGTTGGCCGCCTCGTCGCGCTCGACGGTCACCCCGTCGATCTCGGCGAGGCGGCCGCGCAGGAAGTCGCGGGCCTCCTCCCACTCCGCGGTCCAGCACACCCGGCGGGCCCCGCCGGGTCCGCCGGTCAGCCGCTCCAGCTCCCGGAGGTCCGCGATGACGCGCCGGGCATCGACCGGCATCAGCCCACGCGTTCGCGCCGGATCGCCTGCATCAGGCAGTGCGCGCCGCCGCCCCCGAGGGTGAACGCCGACAGCTCGGGGTCGTAGACGGTGAGGCCGAGGGCGCGCAGCCGCTCGTTGAGGTCCTTCGACTCGGCCGTGGACAGCACCCGGTCCCCGCCCAGGCAGACCCCGTTCACACCGAGCTTGAGGGCCGCGGCGAGCGTGACGGGCACGATCTCGACGCCCTTCTCCTCCAGCCAGCGAACAAAGCCGGTGGACGCCTGCTCCACGCACACCGCGGCAAGCTTCTCGCCCAGCATGCACGCCAGCACGTCGATGTGCAGGAAATGAGGCGGGATGCGCTCCACCCGCACCTCCCAGCCGTCGGCCTCCAGCCAGGACGCCACCTGGCGCGCCGCCTGCTCCTGAGTCCGCTCCTCACCCGTGCCGATCGCGGCCACACCGGGCTCGACGATCATGAAATCTCCTCCCTCGAGCGTTCCTGCGGTCACCATCTCCTTGATCGGGATCCCCTGTCCCTGGTAGAAGCGGATGACGGCCGCATATTCGCCCCGCCGCCACCACTGGGCGGGCTGGGTCACGATCGGGCCGTCCGGAACGTTGATGCTCGAGTCGCGCGCGAACACCTGGTACGGAAGCGCCGGATCCGCTTCGAGGAAGTGCGTCCGGACGCCGTTCTCCTCGTACACGGACACCATCTCGGCGTGTTGGCGCACCGCCGCCTGGTGGTCGAAGGCGAGACCGGAGTCGAGCGTCGCCCGCGAGATCGCGCTGGTGGGCAGCCAGCGAAAGTGGTCTGGCGGGCACAGGAGCACGTCGAGCAGCCGTCCGTACTCGGAGTCGACGCCCCAGCCCGTTTCCCCGCCCGCTTGCATGTTCGAGAGCCGCCCTTTCCTCGTGAACGCTTGCGGAGTATGAGCGAGCGGGGTCGGCGCCGCGTGGTCGTGCATGGGCACGTCCAGGGTGTCTTCTTTCGCGACACCGTCCGTCGCGAGGCGGCGCGTCGCGGAGTCGCCGGCTGGGTGCGTAACCGAGGCGACGGTGCGGTGGAGGCTGTGTTCGAGGGTCCGGAGGCCGATCTCGACGCGATGGTCGAGGTGAGCCGCCGGGGACCCCGCGGTGCGCGGGTGGAGAGCGTCGAGGTGGAGGAGGAGCCCGCCGAGGGTCTCCCGGGCTTCGAGGTGCGCTGAGCGCGTTTTTACGACGCTGTCACCCACGTCACCCACACGTCTGCCGGCCCGTCGTACGGTCGTGGCCATGGCTGACCGCTCCATGGGAACACTTGCCGTCTGGGCCGTCGCCGCGGTGCTCGGCGTGTTCGCGCTCACACGCGCGATCGGTGGTGGTGGGCAGAGCGCCACGCCCGTGAGGATCGGCGGGCCCGGGAGCGGAGCCGACGCTGCGTCGAGCCCCGCCCGGGGCGCCCCGCCGGCTGTGCTCGTGCATGTGGCCGGTGCCGTTCTGCGGCCCGGTCTGGTCCGCGTTCCCGCCGGCGCGCGGATCGCCACGGCCGTGAGACTGGCCGGGGGCCCGGGCCGCAGAGCGGACATGAACGGGCTGAACCTGGCCGCGAAGGTCGAGGACGGCCAGCAGGTCGTTGTCCCGCCGCGCGGCGGCGGGAGCGCCATCCCCGGTGTGGCCGGGAGCGCGCCCGGGGCGGCGCCGGGCGTGCGGGTGAGCCTCGGAAGCGCGACGCTCGAGCAGCTCGACGCGCTCGACGGCATAGGGCCGACGCTCGCCCAGCGCATCATGGAGTACCGCGCCCAGCACGGCGGCTTCTCCTCGCTCAGCGACCTGGGCGAGGTGGAGGGGATCGGGGAGAAGCGGCTCGCGGCCCTTCGCAAGGCCCTTCAGCCATGACGGCCGATGAACGCACTGCGCGACCGTCCGTGGCACGTGGCGATGGCGGCCCTCGCCCTCGGACTGGGGCTCGCGCCCTACCCGCAGGTCCCGGCGGCCGGTGTAGCGGCCGGCCTGGGCTGCGTCGTGGCGGGGCTGGCGAGCGCGCCGCTGGCGGGGGCTCTCGCGGCGGCGCTGGTGCTGAGTGGCGCGGCGGCCGGGGATCTCCGCCTCGACGCGATCGATGCTCCTGCCGCACGCGTGCGAGATGGAGAGTCCGTGACGGTCCGTGCGTGGCTGGTCACGCCGATCCGCCCCGGTCGGTTCGGCTCGTCGGCCGAGGTCACCGTGAGCAGCGGGCCCCTGCGCGGGGCGCGCCTCCTGATGCGCACGTCGCAGTGGGCGCCGCTGCCGCGACACTCGGGCGTGGGGGAGGGGCTCACCGTCAGGGGCACCCTCACGGCGCTCCGCCCGCACGCGGAGGCCTACGAGGCCCAGCTGCGGCGGCGCGGGTTGGCGGCCGAGCTCTACGCGCGGACGGCCCACCGGGACGGGAACCGGCGCGGTGGTGTTCCCGGAGCGCTCGACGCCGCGCGGCGTCGAGCGGAGACGGGGGTGGAGGCAGGCCTCGACACGGCGGGGGCCGAGCTCGTCCGTGGCATGGTCCTGGGCGAGGACCAGGACATCGACCCGGGCGTGCGCCAGGACTTCCGCGACAGCGGCCTGGCTCACCTATTGGCCGTCTCGGGCCAGAACGTGGTCCTGCTCGCCGCGCTCGCGCTTCCCCTTTTGGCTCTGGCCGGTCTCGGCGCGAGGGCGAGGCTCCTCGGGCTCCTGTTGCTCACTGCCCTGTACGTGCCCCTCGCCGGCGCGGGCCCCGCCCTCCAGCGCGCCGGCGTGATGGGCGCCGCCGGTATCGCGGCCACGGCGGCGTCGCGCCCCGGCTCGGGTGCATACGCGCTGTTGCTGGCGGCGGCGGTCACGCTCGTCGCCAACCCCCGGGCCGCGGGCGATCCCGGGTGGCAGCTCTCCTTTGCCGCGGTCGCCGGGATCATCGTCCTGGCGCCGCCCCTGCGGCGCGGAATGGCGTCGGTGCTGGAGGCGCTTCGCCCCGGCCCGGCTCCAGCCCGCGCCCCCGTGCGGGTCGCGGCATCGCGCGCTGCGGTGGATGGCGTGGCGATGAGCGTCGCCGCCACCGTGGCCACGGCTCCGCTTCTGGCGCTCCACTTCGGGCGCGTGCCGCTGGCGGGCCTGGGCGCGAACCTGTTTGCGCTGCCGGCGGTAGCGCCCGTCATGTGGCTGGGAATGGCAAAGGCCGCCGTGGGCCAGCTCGTGGGCCTCGGACCGCCGGTGGCCCCGCTGGCGCTTGCGCTCGCGTCCGCGCTCGGATGGGTGGCGGGCCTACCGCTCGGCTATCTCTCCTGGGTGGCGCGGGCGTTCGCGGACGTGCCCGGCGGAGTGGTCACCCCGCCGGTGCGATCCCCGCTGACCCTGGCCATGGCCTACGGCCTCCTGCTGGCCGCCTGGGCCGGGGCCTCGAGGCTGCTCCGCCGCGGAGGCGACCGTGCGCAGGAGGCTGCGGGCGCCTGGCGGCGGATGGCCCGGACACGGCGGGCGGCTCTGGCGGCAGTCGCCGTCGCCGCTCTTCTGTTGGCCGGGGGACACGTACTTGGCCCGCCCCGGCCTCCCCGCGGGTTCACCGTCCGCTTCCTCGACGTGGGGCAGGGCGACGCCACGCTGATCCAGGATCCGAGCGGCGCGGCGATTCTGTTCGATGCGGGCCCGCCCGAGGCGGCAGCCTGGCGTCTGGTGCGCAGGGCCGGGGTACGGCGCCTCAGCGCGGTGGTGGCCACGCACCCCTCACGCGATCATCACGGTGGGCTCGTCGATGTTCTCGACCACTTTCCGGTCGGCGTCCTCTTCGACGGCGGGGATGGCACTCCCGACGCGGGTTTCCGGGCGGTGGAGTCGGAGGCCGATCGCCTGGGGATCCGGCGCGTGGTGGCGAGGGCGGGCACGGCCTTCGCCGTGGGCTCGATCAGCGTGCGGGTGCTCTCTCCTCCGCCGCGTCCCACCGGGCCGCCCCCCGAGGACCCGAACCCACGAGGCATCGTGGCCGTGGTCAGTAGCGGGGACTTCGACCTGCTGCTCTCCGCCGACGCCGAGAGCGTGGCCCTGCTGCCGCTCGCACTGCCGGACGTGGACGCCATGAAGGTGCCCCACCACGGCAGCGCTGATCCCGGCCTTCCTGAGGTGCTGGGGCGACTCCGCCCGGAGGTGGCGGCCATCGAGGTGGGGGAGGGAAACACCTATGGCCACCCGACCCCGTCGACCCTCCATGCGCTCATACGGGCCGGCGCGCGGACCTACCGCACCGACCGCGACGGCACGGTGAGCCTCACGGTGGAGGACGGAGAGATGCGGGTGGACACCGAGCGCTGAGTGCCCGGGTCGAGGCGGCGGCACCCGGGCCTAGACTGCGAGGTCGTGGCCGCGCTGAAGCCCGCCTACCTCATATCCGGCGACGACGACGCCAAGATCGACTCGTGGCGCGCCCGTGTGCGCCATAGGGCCGAGGAGGAGCACGGACCCGGCGGCCTCGAGGTGTTCGATGCTCGGGCGACCGATCCGGCGGAGGTGTCCACCGCGATGGCCGCGCTCACGTTCGACCCGGGGGTGCGCTACCTCCTGGTGAACGACGCGGGGTGCTGGAAGGCCTCCGACCTTCAGCCGCTCGAGGCCGCGCTGGCCGATCTCCCGCCCGACACCGTCCTGGTGCTGATCGTCAGGGGAAAGCCGCTGAAGGCGCTGCGCACGGCGGTCGAGAAGGCCGGCGGGGAGGTCCGCGACTGCGCCGCCCCGAAAGCCTGGGAGCTGCCCAAGTGGGCGGTCGAGCGGGCGCTCGAGCTGGGCCTCAGGCTCGATTCCGATGCGTCCAAGGAGCTCGTGACGAGGGTCGGCACCAGCCAGCAGCGCCTCTCGCGCGAGCTGGAGAAGCTCTCGATCGCCCTCCACCCGGCCACCACCGCGGGGGTGGGGGACGTGGAGGAGCTCGCCTCCGGAGACGGCACCCCGCAGGCCTACGACCTGGCCGACGCGCTGGTGGCGGGGGACCTCCGTGGATGCCTCGCGCTCGCGGAGCAGCTCGAGGCCCACGGCGAGCGGGCGGGGCGCCTGGTCTATCCGATCGTCCGCCGGCTTCGCGAGGTGCATCGCGCGGCCTCGCTGATCGAGGCGGGCATGCCGGAGCAGAAGGTCGCCGGCTCCCTCGGCATGCCGCCCTGGCTGGCCAAGCGGACGGTGTCGCGCGCCCGGAAGGCCGACCGGCCGGCCCTTGAACGCGCGCTCGAGGTCTTCGCGGATCTCGAGGTGAGCATGCGGGGCGGCGGCCAGGTCCAGCTCGACGAGGGCACGGCCTTCACGCTCGCGCTCTCGCGCGCCGCCTGAGCGGAAGCCGGCGGCGCCTACGCCCCGTGCGGCGGCCCGCCGCCGCCGTAGGGGTACCACCACTCCTTGGGCGCGATCTTGGTCTCGATGTGCACGTGCTTGGTGTCCTGGAAGGCCTCGAGCCCCTCCTGGCCCAGCTCACGGCCCAGGCCCGACTGCTTCATTCCGCCGAAGGGCCCCGCGTCGTTGTCGGTGAGGGGGTCGTTGATCCACACCGTCCCGGCCTTGATCTCGCGCATGCACCGCACCGCGGTCTCCAGGTCCCGGGTGTACACGTTCGCGCCGAGGCCGTATGGCGTCCCGTTGGCCAGGGCGATGGCCTCGTCGAGCGAGTCCACGGGCACGATCGGGGCCACGGGCCCGAAGGTCTCCTCGCGCAGTAGGTCGGTCTCCGCCGGAGCCCCGGTCACCACGGCGGGGGCGTAGAAGTGGCCGCGTTCCTGTCCGGCCCGCCCGCCGCCCACGAGCAGCTCGGCGCCCGCCGCCACGGCGGACTCCACCTGGGCCTCGACGTTGGCCCGCTGGCCCGCCGAGACCATCGGCCCGACGTCGGTGTCGTCCACCATCGGATCGCCCACCCGCAGCCCGCGGGCCTCCTCCACGAAGGCGTCCACGAACTCGTCGTAGACCTCGCGGGCCACGTAGAAGCGCTCCGCCGACGTGCACACCTGACCCGCGTTCAGGTATGCCGCCCAGGCCCCGCCGCGAGCCGCCACCGCCACGTCGGCGGCCACGTCGGCGCAGACGATGAACGGATCCTTCCCGCCCATCTCGAGGTTCATGCGCGCCACGCGCTCGGCGCAGAGCGCGGCCACGTGCTTGCCGGTGGCCACCGACCCGGTGAAGGCCACACCCGCCACTCGCGGATCGCGCACGATCGCCTCGCCCACGTCACCGGCGCCGGCCACCATGTTGAAGGCACCGGGCAGCAGGTGGTCGAAGCACGAGGCGAGCATCAGGGTCGACAGCGGCGTGAGCTCCGAGGGCTTGGCCACCACCGAGTTGCCGGCCGCCAGCGCCGGCGCCAGCTTCCAGCCCAGCAGGAGGAGCGGGTAGTTCCAGGGCACGATGCAGCCCCACACCCCGATCGGCTCCTTCATCACCAGCGCGAGCTGGGTGGACTCGATCGAGGGGATCACCCGGCCGGCGAAGTTGCGTCCCATCTCGGCGTAGTAGTCGAAGGCGGCCGCCGTCCAGCCCACCTCGTCGGAGTTCTCCACCAGCGGCTTGCCGCCCTCGAGGGTCATGACGCGGGCCAGCTCGTCGGTGCGCGCCCGCATCCGCGCCGCCACCTCGTGGAGCAGGTCCGCCCGCTCGACGGCCGGGATCGACGCCCACACGGGCGCCGCCTCGGACGCCGCGGCGATGGCCGCGTCCACGTCCTCGGGCCCGGCGGCGGCGACCTGGGCGAGGGTCTCCTCCGTCGCGGGGTTCTCCACGGGGAGGGCGGCGCCGTTACCCGCGGCCTGCTCGCCCCCGATCAGCAGTCGGGTCTCCACGGGTGGCGACTATAGATGGGCGCCCGCGCCCGCCCCAACCGAGGTCAGGGCGCGGCGGCGAGTGCCTTCTGGACGGTGTCCGGCTTGGTGAAGATGTTGGACGGCTTGGCGTCGTAGACCTTCACGTTGTGCCGGTCGGCGTATGCCTCGATCGCGGCCAGGTCGCTCTCGTGCGCCTGCTGGGAATCCAGCACGTCGCCACCACCCAGCTTGCAGGGCTGGGTCACGATCGCCGCAGGATCCGGCAGCTCCGGCGGTGTGAAGTCCGGGTGCCACCAGTTGAAGCCGCTGCCGATGTTGTTCGCCGCCTGGTGTCGCTTCGTCAGGTAACCGAGCTGGAAGCGATAGCTGATGAAGCTCAGGATGGACTCGTGCCCGTAGCGCCCGTGGTCCACCCGCCAGCGCTCGTTGAAGTGGAATCCGTACTTACCCCGGTCCGCCGCGTTGTTGCGCGACCAGGGGGAGATGGCCACGGCCGGGATGCGGAAGCCCATCTGGCCGAAGTCCTCGTCCAGATTGGTGCTCGCGCGGTCGTCCGGGGCCTTTGGTGGCCGTACGTGCTCGAAGAAACCGCCCCACTCGTCGTAGATCAGGAAAAGCGCGCCGCGGCGGTAGTTCGGCGAGGTCGTGAACGAGTTCACCACGTCGGCCTGGAACGCCTGGCCGAGCCGCACGTCCCCGAGCGGGTGCTCGTCCGCGGAGAGCCCGTCGCCGCCGCTGCCGTCCTTGAACGGCGGGTCGACGATCGCGATGTTCGGGAGCGTGCCGGCGGCGGCGTCGGTGTAGTACTGCGAGATCGGGGCCAGCCACGCGCTGGACCGGGGTCCCCAGAGGGCTCCGAAGGGCAGGTCCGAGTAGTAGTACTTCACGGTCAGGCCGTGGGCCAGCGCGCGGTCGAAGATGGTCTCCCACGTGTTGCCGCCGGGCTCGATGGTGTTGGTCTTGATGCCGCCGGACTGCGCCGACCACTTGTAGAAGCGGTTCGGCCAGGTGCCGGCGAGAAGTGAGCAGAAGTAGCGGTCGTAGAGCGTGTACTGGCGCGCCGCCTCGTGGATGAAGCCGAGTTCGCCGCGTCGGTAGTAGGTGAGCGCGAACTCGTCGTTGCCGCTGCCCGGGGCCAGGAAGCCGCCCTGGAGCTGCGCGCGCCCGGACGTCCAGCCGTGTCCCGGATCGGGGTGCCCGCAGCCCTTGAACTCGACGCCCCCGGTTCCGAGGGAGGCGGCCGGGCGGGTGCGCACCTGGTGCCCGGTGGCGTCGGGGAAACGCTGGTTCTGGACGCCGTCAGCCTGTCCGTGCAGCCAGCCGAAGTAGTGATCGAAGGACCGGTTCTCCATCATCAGCAGGACGAAGTGGTCGATCGGGACGTTGCGCGGGCGCGGCATGCCGGACCAGCGGTTGGCCGCCTTGGCGGCCTCGGCCACGAGCATCTCCGTGGGGACACCCACAGCTCCGGCGGCTCCGGCCGCCATGGCGGTGCGCTCGAGGAATTCGCGGCGTGAAACCCCCGGGGCGGAGGCGGATTCAGATGGCATCGCGCGACCCTAACCCGCCGCGCGGGCGAGAGGTAGGGGCAACCGGTGAAACATGGTCCGGTGCTCGCCAGATCACCGATCACGCTCCGCTCCTCGCCGACGATCGGACTCCGCTCCTCCCTCGGGTGTGGTGCTCGCCCGGGTTTCTCCCTGAAGGGGAGGCGCTACGAGGAAAGGCGCGCGCGCGTGCGGGCGCCGCGAGCCTTGCGGCGGGCGCCGGCGTTGCGGTGCAGCGCGCCGGACTTGACCGCCCGGTCGACCCGGGATACGAGTCCCCGGAGCTCCTCGTCAGCGCGTGCGGCGTCGCCGTCCTCAACGGCCGCCTCGAGGCGCCTGAGCCAGGTCTTCACCTGAGAAGTGCGCTGGCGGTTCTCCACCCGCTCGCGCTCCGCCCGGTGGATCCGCTTTTCTTGTGATGCGATGTTGGCCATAGACGTACGGACGCCGCGACCGTCCAGGGACGCGGCGGGCGCCTAGTGTAGCGCTCGTCCCATGGCGACCGACGCCTCCGAGCGGCCGGCCCACCCGGAGGCCCCCGACGCGCAAGAGCCGAGCGTCCGGGCGGGGCGGCTGGCGCGCAGCACCGCATTCTTCTCGTTCGCAACGGGCCTCTCCCGCGTGCTCGGACTCGTGCGCGAGGTGGTGGCCGCGAAGTACTTCGGCGTCAGCGCCGCGATGTCAGCGTTCACGATCGCCTTCCAGGTGCCGAACCTGATCCGCGCCCTCGTGGCCGACTCCGCGCTTCAGGGCGCCTTCGTGCCCGTCTTCACCGAGCTTCTCGAGAAGGGGGAGCGCAAGGAGGCCTTCCGGGTGGCGTCCAGCCTGTTCTTCCTCATCCTGCTGATCCTGGGCGCGATCACGGCGCTGTTCACGATCTTCGCCGCTCCCCTGATGGGCCTGGTGGCGCCCGGCTTCGACAACGACCCGGCGCTGCGCAGCCTCACGGTGGACCTGGCCCGGCTGATGTTCCCGATCGTCACCCTGCTGGCGCTCTCCGGGCTCGTGGTCGGGATGCTGAATTCCTTCGATCACTTCTCCGTCCCGGCGCTGGCTCCGGTGGCCTGGAACATGGTGATCATCGCCGCCCTGGTCGGGCTCGTGCCCGTCTTCCCGGAGGGCGATCAGATCTATGCCTACGCCATCGGGATCCTGGTGGGGACGGTGGTCCAGTTCGCGTTACCACTGCCGTGGCTGAGAGGGCGGGGCGGGCATCTCACGTTCCGGCTCGACTGGCGCGACAAGCGCGTCCGGCGGGTCCTGAAGCTGATGCTGCCGGTGACGATCGCGCTCGGCCTGATCAACCTCAGCCTTCTGATCAACTCGCTCTTCGGCACGCTCGTTTCGGACCAGGCGCCGGCCGCGATCGACAAGGCGTTCCGGATCTACCAGCTGCCCCAGGGCCTGTTCTCGATCTCGATCGCGACAATCCTGTTCCCGACACTCGCCCGCCTGGCCGCCCGCGGCGCGCGCGACGACCTGCGCCGCACGATGGCCAACGGCGTGCGCCAGATCTGCCTGCTCCTGATCCCGAGCGCCGTGCTGATCGCGGTGCTGGCGGTGCCGGTCACGCGACTGGTCTACCAGCGCGGCGAGTTCGGGGTCGAGGCCACGGACCTGGTGTCCCAGGCGCTGGTCTGGTGGTCCATCTCGCTTCCATTCCAGGGAGTGAGCCTGCTCTACTCGCGCACCTTCTTCAGCCTCCAGCGCCCGTGGGCCACCACCGCCCTGGCGGGGCTCAACCTGACCGTGAACGCCACGGTGGCCGCGGCGCTCTATGGCCCCTTCGGCATCGGCGGGATCGTGCTGGGCACGGTGGCCGGCACGGTCACCATGTGCGTGGCGCAGGGGGTGATGCTGCGAGGAGAGCTGGGCGGGGTCGAGGGGCGCAGGACGCTCGGGGCCGCCGCCCGCATGCTGGTGGCCGCCGTGCCGCTGGCGGGCGCCTCCTACGGCGTCTGGTACGGGTTGGACGCGGAGCTGGGCCGCTCGTTCCCCGCGCAGGCCGTGTCGGTGCTGAGCGGCATCACGGCGGGCGTTGTGGTCTATGCGGCTGCCGTCTGGGTGCTGCGCGTGCCTGAGGCGCGGCAGATCCGCCGGCTGCTCATGACTCGTCGCGCGCCCTCGGGGTAGGACACAGGCGTGGAAACGCTATCCCGCGCGCGGCTGACGGCGGCGCTGGCCGCGCGCCAGATGCTCCTCGAGCGGCAGCGCGTAGAGCCCGCCGACGCGATTCGCCGGCTCACCCCGCTCCAGGCGCAGCACCCGCCCGCGCCGTACATCACGCTGGCCTCCCGCCTGGAGGACTTCTCACGCGAACAGCTCGAGGCGGCGATCAGCGCGCGCGACGTGGTGAAGACGACCATCAACCGCCTGACCCTCCACCTTGTCGCCGGCGAGGACTACCCGGCCTACGCCCAGCTCACCCGCCAGGCGCGGATGCGGGCGTGGCGCAAGCGACATGCGGGCCTGGACGAGGAGCGCGTGGCCGCGGAGCTGGGCGAGTGGCTGCGCGAGCCGCGGACCAACGCCGAGATCCGCGAGCGCGTGCGCCCCTACGAGGGCGTCACCGACGAGCAGTGGGCGCCGATCATCTTCGCCCGCACCCTCCTGCCGCTCGTGCAGCTGGCGCCGGCCGGGTCCTGGAGCGACCGCGGGCGCGCGAGCTTCATCATCGATCCGCGCCCGCTCCCGGACCCCGTCGAAGCCGCCACGCTGGTGGTGGAGCGCTATCTCGCGGCCTTCGGCCCGGCCAGCCGCCGCGACCTCGCCGCCTGGGCCGGCGTGGCCCAGCGCGACTTCAGCGAGGCGCTGGCGCGTCTGCCACTGGTCGTGTACCGGGACGAGCGCGGCACCGATCTCCTGGACCTTCCGGACCAGCCGCTTCCGCCCGAGTCCACGCCCCTGCCGGTGCGCCTGCTCAGCCGCTGGGATCAGCCCCTGCTCGCCTACGCCGACCGGGAGCGGATCATCCCGCCCGAGGTGAAGCCGCTGAACTTGACCCTCAGCGGCGACCAGACCGTGACCGTCGACGGCCGCGTGGCCGCCAGCTGGCAGCTCGAGCGCCGCGGTGGCGGCGCCGTGCGGGTGGTGGTGACCCCGCACGTCGAGGTCCGCCGCGCGGCACGGGGAGAGATCCGGGCCGAGGCCGAGCGCACGGCCCGTTTTTGCGAGCCCGACGCCCGCAAGGTCGACGTCGTTGGGATCTAGCAGACAGCACCGCGAGGAGCGGAGGCCGAGCGGTGGTCGGCCGGAGCACCGCAGCACTACCCTGGAACGTCGCGATGAGCGCTCCCGCAGCCAATATCCGCAACTTCTCGATCATCGCCCACATCGATCACGGGAAGTCCACGCTGGCCGACCGCATCCTCGAGGTCACCGGGGCGGTGCACCCGCGCGATCACCGGCCCCAGCTGCTCGACTCGATGGACCTCGAGCGCGAGCGCGGCATCACGATCAAGGCCCAGGCCGTGCGCGTGGAGTACACGGCGGCCGACGGGAAGCTCTACCGCCTCCACCTGATCGACACGCCGGGCCACGTGGACTTCACCTACGAGGTGTCGCGCTCGCTGGCGGCGTGCGACGGCGCGCTGCTCCTGGTTGACGCCTCCCAGGGGGTGGAGGCCCAGACCGTGGCCAACACCTACCTGGCGGTGGACGCCGGCCTGGAGCTGATCCCCGCGCTCAACAAGATCGACCTTCCCGGCGCCGAGCCCGAGCGGGTGGCGCGCGAGATCGGGGAGCTGCTGGGCGAGGACCCGGACTCGGTGATCCGCGTGTCCGCGAAGACGGGCGCGGCGGTGCCCGAGCTGCTGGAGGCCATCGTCCAGCGTGTCCCGCCGCCCTCCGGCGACGCCGGGGGTGCGCCGCGCGCACTGATCTTCGACTCCGAGTTCGACCAGTACCGGGGCGTGGTGGCCTACGTCCGCGTGGTGGACGGCGAGCTGCGCAAGGGCGACGACGTGGTGGCGATGCAGACCGGCACCGAGGCCGGCGTGGACGAGCTCGGCTTCTTCGCCCCGGGGATGACGCCGGTGGACACGCTGCGAGCGGGCGAGGTCGGGTACCTGATCACCGGCATCAAGGACGTGTCCCTACTGCGGGTGGGGGACACGCTCACCTCGAAGGCCCGTCCCGCGACAGACCCCCTGCCCGGATACCGGGAGGTCAAGCCGATGGTGTTCTGCGGGCTCTTCCCGGTGGACACGGACCGCTTCCCCGAGCTCCGCGACGCCCTGGAGAAGCTGTCGCTGAACGACGCCGCCCTCTCCTGGGAACCCGAGACGAGCCAGGCGCTCGGCTTCGGCTTCCGCTGCGGCTTCCTTGGGCTCCTTCACATGGACATCGTGCGCCAGCGCCTCGAGCGGGAGTACGACCTGGAGCTCCTCGCCACGACGCCGACCGTCGAATACGAGGTGAGGCTCACCGACGGCACGGAGGTGCTGGTGCACTCGCCGGCCGACATGCCGGAGCGCGAGGTCATCGACGAGATCCTCGAGCCCGCCATCCGGGCCACCATCCTCTGCCCGCGCGAGCACGTGGGCGCGGTGATGGAGCTCTGCCAGGAGCGCCGCGGCGACCACGTGGACATGAGCTACCTCTCGGAGGAGCGCGTCCAGGTGCGCTACGACCTGCCTCTGGCCGAGATCGTGCTCGACTTCTTCGACCAGCTGAAGTCCCGCACCCGGGGCTACGCGTCCCTCGACTACGAGCTGCTCGGGATGCGTCCCGCGGATCTCGTGAAGCTCGACATCCTGCTCTCCGGGGACAAGGTGGACGCCCTCTCCTTGATCGTTCACCGCGACAAGTCCTACGACGCGGGCCGGGTCCTCACGGAGCGGCTGCGCAAGCAGATTCCGCGCCAGCAGTTCGAGGTGGCGATCCAGGCGGCGGTGGGCTCCAAGATCATCGCTCGCGAATCCGTCAAGCCCATCCGTAAGGATGTGATCGCGAAATGCTACGGAGGAGACATCTCGCGCAAGCGAAAGCTGCTCGAGAAACAGAAGGTGGGCAAGAAGCGGATGAAGCAGGTCGGGCGCATCGAGGTACCGCAGGAAGCCTTCCTGGCCGTCCTCGAGCTGTCTGGAGACGGCAGCTGACTCGCCGGCGGCCCGCATGATCGTCCTTGTCCACGCCGGCGCGTGCGATTCCCGCATGTGGGAGGGCCTCGACCTGCCCGGGGCCATGACCTACGAGATGCGGGGCTTCGGTGAGACACCCATGCCGCCATCCGGCACCTTCTCCCACTCCGCCGATCTCGAGGCGGCGATCGGCGACGACCCCGTGTCGCTCGTGGGAGCGTCCTACGGTGGCCTGATCTGCCTGGACCTGGCGGCGCGGCGCCCCGAGCTCGTCACCGAGATGGTGCTCCTGGACGCAGCTCTCCCCGACCACCCCTGGTCGGCGGAGGTGGCGGCCTACGGCGAGCGCGAGGAGCAGCTCGTGGACGGGGGCGAGCTGCGAGCGGCGGCCGAGCTGACAGCGGCCTTCTGGCTGTCTGATCCGGCACCGCGGGAGCGGGTGGTGGAGATGCAGCAGCGTGCCTATGAGCTGCAGGTGGACGCCACCTCGGAGGAGATCGAGCCCGAGTTCATTCCGCTGGGCCGGATCCGCGCACGCACGCTGGTGGTGGTGGGGGAGCGCGACAAGCCCGACTTCCACGAGATCGCCGATCGCCTGGTGTCCGAGATCCCGGATGCCCGCAGGCACGTGGTCGAAGGGGCCGGGCACCTGCCCGCCCTCGAGCGGCCGTCCGAGACGGCCTGGCTCGTGCGCGATTTCCTCGCCGGGTCCTAGCACCAACGCGCCAACACGCGGCCGGACCTGGCGCAATGAGGGGATCTTTCCCTGCGTGCGAGCCATGTCGGTGATCGGATCCGGTCCCGCCACCGAATAGGGCCATTAGGTCGGCAGGAATCGACCCCCTCGCACATCTATCCGCCCTTGTGGCGGGACTGGAGAACCCATCCGATGACGGAGACCGCTGAACGCGATTCAGCCCCCAGGGGCGCAATGGAGGAGCTCGCCGCGGACCCCACGTCGCGCAGCCGCTTCTTCAAGATGATGGGCGGAGCGGGCGCAGGCGCCTTCGCGATCTTCCTCGCTGCCTGCGGGGACGACAACAAGACGTCGAGCAGCGCGAGCACGACCAAGAGCACCACGGCCGGCACGAACGCGGCCGACCTCGCGATCGTTCAGTACGCGCTCACGCTCGAGCACATCGAGACCGATTTCTACAACGCCGTGATCGACTCGGGCGTCGTGAAGACCAAGGCCCTGGCCGAGGTCGCGAAGATGATCCGCGACAACGAGCAGGAGCACGTGGACGCGCTCACGCGCACGGTCAAGCAGCTCGGCGGCACGCCGAAGCCCCCCAAGACCACCTTCGACGCGGTGATCCAGGGTGGGGAGAAGAAGGTGCTGGAGACGGCGGCCGTGGTGGAGAACCTCGGCGCCGCGGCCTACCTCGGCCAGGCTCCGCGCATCAAGTCGAAGGAGGTGCTGGCCGCCGCCCTCGCGATCCACACGGTGGAGGGACGGCACGCCGCCGCTCTGAACACGGTGGTGGGTAAGACGATCGTGCCCGACGGCGCCTTCGCCAAGCCGGCCTCGATGGCCCAGGTCCTGCCGCAGATCAAGCCGTTCCTGGCCTAAACGCGAACGCCGAGCAAAAGGAGACTTGAAAATGAGCAATCACACCATCGCGGCCCCCGAGCTGGAGGCCATCGACATCAAGGGCACCACCCGTCAGGCGTTCGTCGTGCGCGGCGCGCTGGCGGCGGGCGCGGTCTACGGCGCCAGCACGGTCGCCCCGTTCGTCTCGAAGGCGCTTGCCCAGGACGGCGGCGGGGACGTGGCGATCCTCAACTTCGCCCTCACCCTGGAGTACCTCGAGGCGGCGTTCTACGACACCGCCCTGAAGCAGGTGAAGGGGTTGTCGGGCGATGCCAAGGCGCTGGCCACCACCCTGCGCGACAACGAGCACGCCCACGTGGACGCTCTCACCACGGCGATCAAGGGTGCGGGCGGCAAGCCCGTGGCCGCGCCCGGGGTGGACTTCGGAACGGCCTTCGGAAGCGAGAAGAGCTTCCTGAAGCTGGCCCAGACGTTCGAGGACACCGGCGTGAGCGCGTACAACGGCGCCGGTCCCCTGATCAAGTCCAAGGCCGTCCTCGCCGCCGCAGGAAGCATCGTTCAGGTGGAGGCTCGCCACGCGGCGGCCATCAGACTGATGAACGGCGTTCCGATCACGGACGGCGGCTTCGACAAGTCGCTCGACATGGCCGCGGTCCTGAAGGCCGTCCAGCCGTTCGTGAAGTCCTAGGCAACTGCAGGGATTTCTGCCTCCGAACCGCGTCCTGAGGATTTAACTCGTCCTTAGGACGCGGACGTAGGTTGGCCCGCGTGAAGTCGGACACCCTCATCGCCCCCGCACCTGACCCCACTGTCGACGCGCTCCAGCAGCTCCTCGACGGCATAGCGGCCACACCGCTGCTCACCGCCGACGAGGAGGTCTCGCTGGCCAAGCGCATCGAGCGTGGCGACCTCGCGGCCAAGGACCACATGACGCGGGCGAACCTGCGCCTCGTGGTCTCGATCGCGAAGCGCTACCGCAACCAGGGCCTGCCCTTCCTCGACCTGATCCAGGAGGGCTCGATCGGCCTGGTCCGCGCGGTCGAGAAGTTCGACTACCGCAAGGGCTTCAAGTTCTCGACCTACGCCACTTGGTGGATCCGCCAGGCCATCTCCCGCGCGATCGCGGACAAGGGCCGGACGATCCGGATCCCGATCCACATCGACAACGTGATCAAAAAGCTCGACGGTGCCCAGCGCAAGCTGGAGGCCGCCGGCGACCGCGACCCCACCGTCGAGGAGATTGCCGCGCTTGCCGGGGTCGATCCCGTCGAGGCTGACATGCTGCTCCGCGCCTCCCAGCCGCTCGTGTCTCTGGACAAGCCGGTGGGCGACGACTCGGACGCCGCGCAGTTCGGCGAGCTGATCCCCGACGACTCCGCGCCCTCTCCCTTCGACGTGGCCTCCGAGACCCTCGCCAGCGAGCGTCTCGGCCGGGTGCTCGAGAACCTGCCCTACCGCGAGCGGCGCGTGCTGGTCATGCGCTACGGGCTCGACGGCGAGGCACCTCGGACGCTCGACCAGGTGGCCAAGATGTTCGGCCTCACCCGCGAGCGCACGCGCCAGATCGAGGAGGCCTCGATCCGGAAGCTGTCCACGCTCGCCGAGGCGCAGGGCCTCCGCGACGCGGCGTAGGGGGTAGTCCGGTGCTCGCCCGATCACCGATCGGGCTGCGCTCCTCCTAGGCGTAGTCCGGTGCTCGCCCGATCACCGATCGGGCTGCGCTCCTCCTAGGCGCCAGGGCTCTGCGGCCGGCCTCATTAGACTGGCGCGCCGTGCCCGTCAAGACCGACGCCATCGGCAAGACCTACCCCGCCTTCGTCTACGAGGTGGGCAAGGAGAAGATCGCCGAGTACGCCCGTGCCGTGGGCGAGGACAACCCCGTCTACTTCGATCGCGAGCAGGCCGCGGCGGCGGGCTTCCGCGACGTGCCGGCTCCGCCGATGTTCGCGGTCGTCTACTCCTCCGGATCGGTGGCCCCGGGCATCTTCGACCCGGACGTGGGCATCAACTTCACGATGATGGTCCACGGCTCGCAGGAGTTCGTCTGGGGCGAGCCGGTGTGTGCCGGCGACGTGATCATCACGGAGACCACGGTCAAGGACGTCCGCGAGAAGGGCGGCATGGGCTTCTACGTATTCGAGTCGGTGTCCCTCAACCAGGACGGCCAGGAGGTCGTTCGGGGCACCTGGACCAACATCGTGCGGGGGGTATGAGGTGAAGGTCGATCTGAAGGTCACACCCGACCGATACCTCCCGCACCGTTACGCGGGCGCGTCGGGCGACTTCAACCCGATCCACATCGACCCCGAGTTCGCCAAGCAGGTGGGCCTGCCGGGCAACATCCTCCACGGCCTCTACACGATGGCTCAGGTGGCGCGGGCGAACGTGGCGGCCGCGGGCGGGGACCCGCGCAGCCTCCGGCGCCTGTCGGTGCAGTTCCGCGGCATGGGCTTCCCCGAGCAGGAGATCTCCGTCACCGGTGAGGTCACCGAGGAGGCGGACGGCCGCGTGATCGTGGCCACCGAGGCCGAGCAGGGCGGGAACCGCATCATCCGCAACGCCGAAGCCGAGCTCCGCACCGGCTGAGCGCCGGGTCGAGCCGAAAAACCCGTTCGCGGGCCTCGGCGCCCGCCACAATGGACCCGTGGAACTTTCCACTCGACAGAGCTTCATCCTCCGGAAGGTCGTGGAGGGACACGTGTCCCTCGACCAGCCCGTGGGCTCGAAGTGGCTCGCCGACCAGGAGGACATCCCCTGGGGGCCGTCCACCGTGCGCGCGGAGCTGGCTCGACTGGAGGAGGTGGGACTCCTCGAGCACCCACATACGTCCGCCGGCCGGGTGCCCACCGACCGGGGCTACCGCTTCTACGTGGACGAGCTGCTCTTGGAGGGCCGGCTACCGGTGGTGCGCAAGTCGGTGGAGCTCACCGACATGCGGCGGGAGGTGGACGAGGCCATGCGCGCCACCACCGAGCAGCTCTCCCAGGTCACGGACCTGCTGGCGCTGGTAACGGCGCCTCCGATCGAGACGGCCACGATCAGGCACGTCGAGGTGCTGCTGATGCAGCCGCAGGTGGCGATGGTGGTGGTGATCTCGTCCACCGGCGGGGTGACCAAGCGCGTGATCTCGTACGACCGTCCCGTGGACTCTGGGCTGATCGACTGGTCGGCCAGCTATCTCAACGAGGCCCTCGGCGGGCTTGACGTGGGCTCGCGGTCGATGCACGCCCGCCTGACCGATCCCCAGCTCTCGCTCGGGGAGCGGGAGTTCCTGGACACCCTCACGCCGGCGTTCACGGAGCTCGAACAGACCGCGGACAACACCCTTTTCATGGACGGGGCTGCGCGCCTGGTGTCCGAGCACCGCTTCCAGGAGCTCTCGCAGCTGGCCTCGTTGTTCGAGGTGCTGGAGCACCGCCGAACGCTCCTGACCGTGCTGCGCCAGTCACTGGGCGAGCCGAACGTGTACCTGCACATCGGGCAGGAGAACCTGACCCCGGCACTGCGCTCGCTCAGCATCGTGGGCGCCAACTACGGGCTGGCCCGGCGGAACCTGGGCGCCGTGTCGGTGGTCGGCCCCGTGCGGATGGACTACCCGCGGGTGATCATGGCCGTCCGCCAGGCCGCGTCGGAGCTCTCTCGGTTCGTGGCCGAGGTCTACGACGAGTGAGGCGCGATCCGTACGAGGTGCTCGGCGTCCAGCGCGACGCGGATGAGCGGGCGGTGAAGAAGGCCTTCCGCGCGCTGGCCCGGGAGCTGCACCCGGACGTGAACCGCCACGATCCCGAGGCCGAGGAGAAGTTCAAGGAGGCGGCCGAGGCCTACGAGGTGCTCTCCGACGCCGACCGCCGGGCCACCTACGACCGCTACGGGTTCGAGGGCCTCGAGTCGCGCGGCTACTCCTCCGCATCCCACGGATTCGGATCCTTCGCCGACATCTTCGACGCCTTCTTCGGCGGCGACCCCTTCGCCTCCGGGTTCGGAGGGGGAGGCCGCGTGCAGGGAGGCGACGTGGGGGTGGAGGTGGAGATCACCCTCGAGCAGGCCGCCTGGGGGGACAGCGTGGAGGTGGCGTACGACCTGGTGGACGCGTGCGAGCGCTGTCACGGCAACCGCGCCGAGCCCGGCACCCCGATCGGGACCTGTGACCGGTGTCAGGGCCTGGGGCGCGTGCGGGCGGTGACGCGCACCGCCTTCGGGCAGCTCGTGCGCGAGCAGGCCTGCGATGTCTGCGGGGGCGAGGGCAAGATCCCGACGCAGCCCTGCGAGGCCTGTGGCGGCCGCGGCCGGAAGGCCGTGCGCAAGACGCTGAAGGTGGACGTGCCGCCGGGGATCTCCGACGAGCAGCGCGTCCGCCTCACCGGGCGGGGCCACGCCGGTGAGCACGGCGGGCCGCCCGGAGACCTCTACGTGCTCGTGCGCGTGGCGGAGGACGAGCGCTTCCTGCGCGACGGCAGCGATCTCGTGACCGTGGTGGACGTGCCCGCGCCCGCGGCGGCCCTTGGGGCCACGGTGACCGTGGCCACGCTCGACGGCGAGGAGAGCGTGGACGTGCCGGCGGGCACCCAGCCGGGCACGGTGGTGACGCTGAAGGGTCACGGCATGCCCGCTCTCGGCCGGGGCCGGCGGGGAGACCAGCGGGTGGTGCTGAACGTGGTGATCCCGCGCAACCTGAGCGGGCGCCAGCGCGAGCTGCTCGACGAGCTCAGGGACTCGCTCACCGAGGAGAACCTGGCCGAGCCGAGCGACGAGTCGCTGCTGGCCAAGGTCCGGCGAGCCTTCCGCTGATCCGGCTCGCCATCCGCGCGCCCGCGGCCGACGCCGAGGCCGTGCTCGTGGCGCTGCTCGAACTGGCTCCCACCGGCGTGGAGCAGGTGGACGGCGACGGCTGGGTCGAGTTCGCGATCTACGGAGCGCCCGGAGAGCTGCCCTCCTTCCCGGCGGGGGAGGCGGAGGTGGCCGGCGTTCGCGTGGCCGTGAGCGGGGACGAGGTGGCGGACGACTGGGCCGAGCGCTGGCGCGAGTTCCACCACCCGGTAGAGATCGGCGGTCGTGTGCGCGTGCGGCCGCCGTGGGAGCCGCCGGCCCCCGAGGGCAGGCTGATCGACCTGGTGGTGGACCCGGGCCAGGCCTTCGGCACCGGTGCGCACGCCACCACCCGGCTGTGCCTGGAGCTCCTGCTGGGACTCGAGCCGCGAGGGTCGCTGGCCGACCTCGGGTGTGGCTCGGGCGTGCTGGCGCTGGCCGCCGCGCGGCTCGGGTTCGCCCCCGTTCTGGCGCTCGACTACGAGCAGGCCGCGGTGGAGGCCACGCTCGAGAACGCCCGTGCCAACGCGATCACGCTCCACGAGGTGCGCCTCGCCGACCTGCGTGAGGAGCCGATGCCCTCCGCGGACGTGGTCACGGCCAACCTGGTGCGCCCGCTGCTGCTGAGCGCGGCGGCGCTGATGGGGGATCCGCCGCCCGTGCTCGTGGCCTCCGGCCTGCTCGAGGGGGAGGAGGACGAGGTGGCGGCCGCGTTCGCGCCGCTGGCCGAGCGCCGGCGCCTGAGCTCCCAGGGCTGGAGCGCGCTGCTGCTCACCGCCCGCTAGTGATTGCCCACTGTGCGGCGTGCCCCGCCGGGGTGCGCAGCGGGAAGACAAATTTTCCGGCCCTGCTGCCTCGAGCGAACGCGCTCGCCGTTGGCGTAGGCCTGGAAGGGCCCGGCCGCCGGTGCGGTCACCTCCATCCTCAGCCGGGCCGAGCGGGAGGTGACCACATACCCGCGCGCGCCGTTCGGCCCGTAGAACGGGTCGCGCCGGTGTGCTCACCGGGCTAGGCTCGCGCCCCATGCCAATCGTGGATCTGTCCGCTCCGATCGAGCCCAGCCCGCCGGATATGCCCGATGCCCTGCGCACCGACATCGAGTATTCCGGCCACGCCGACGGCGCCGCGCAGATCGAGACGCTGCTCGGGGTCCCCGACCGGCTGCTGCGCGACCGCGAGGGCTGGGCCACCGAGACCTTCACCAACCTCGGCACACACAACTCGACACACGTGGACGCTCCCTGGCACTACAACTCGCTCATCGCCGGCGAGCGCGCGGCCACGATCGACGAGCTCCCTCTGGAGTGGTTCTTCGCCCCGGGGGTGGTACTGGACATGACCGGCCGCGCCGACGGCGAGGTGGTGGAGGCGGAGGAGCTCCAGCCCGCGCTGGCGGCGGCCGGCCACGAGCTGGCTCCCGGCCACATCGTGCTCGTCCACACGGGTCGCGACGAGTTCTACGGCGACCCCGGATACATGGCGCTCGGCCCCGGCGTGAGCGCCGAGGCCACCCGCTGGCTATGCGAAAGGGGCGTGCGGGTGATGGGGATCGACGCCTGGGGCTGGGACGCCCCGCTTCACCTTCAGGCCCAGCAGGCCATCGAGCGCGACGAGCCCGGGATCTTCTGGTCGGCCCACCAATGTGACCTGAGCTACTCCCAGATCGAGCGCCTGGTGAACCTGGGCGCGCTGCCCTCCACCGGATTCCAGGTTGCCTGCTTCCCCCTGAAGATCGTGGGCGGGAGCGCGGCGCCCGCGCGGGTGGTGGCGATTGTCCCGGACTGAATACATGGTCCGGTGCTCGCCCGATCACCGATCGGGCTGCGCTCCTCCCTCGGAGCCGCGGTGCACGGTCGGGCCGCGCATACACTTGGCTTGATGTCCACGCTCACACAGGTGCAGGCCGACGTGACCGCCGCCATGAAGGCACGCGACCGCGAGCGCGTGCATGCGCTGCGCTTGATCGTGAACGAGCTTCAGAAGGCGGCCAAGGACGGCGGCGCGGACGACGTGGAGGTTCTCCAGCGCGAGCGCAAGCGCCGCCTGGAGGCCGCGGAGGCCTACCGCGACGGCGGGCGCGAGGACGCGGCCGTGAGCGAGGAGCGCGAGGCCGAGCTGATCGCGGGCTACCTCCCGGCGCAGATCTCCGACTCCGAGCTGTCCGCGATCGTGGGTGACGCGGTGGCCGAGTCGGGAGCCACCTCCGCGGCCGAGATGGGCAAGGTGATGGCGCTCGTCATGCCCCAGGTGAAGGGGCGGGCGGACGGCAAGCGCGTGAGTGCCGCGGTCAAGGAGAAGCTGATCGCCTAGTGCGTGCGCAGCTTGAGCTCGAGAACGCGTTCGCGGCTGAGCTGGCCGGCCCCGGGGACGTGATCATGAAGACCCTCGAGGGTCACCTCGACTGCGACATATTCCTGCGCGGCAACGTGCTCACGCTGGACGGGGACGAGGAAGACGTGGCCGCGGCACAGACTGTCATCCGCGAGCTCACCGACCTGGTGCGCCAGGGCCACGAGATAGCGCCGGGCACGATCGAGGCGATCTCTGATGCGCTCGAGCGCCACGAGAGCCCGAGCCGCATCCTCGAGGACGTGGTCTGGCGCCACCGCGGCCTGAAGGTCGCGCCGAAGACGGTGAACCAGAAGCGCTACGTGGACGCGATCCGCCGCTCCACCATCTCGGTGGGCATCGGCCCAGCGGGCACGGGCAAGTCGTTCCTGGCCGTGGCGATGGCGGTGGCGGCGCTCTCGCGCCGCGAGGTGAACCGGATCGTGCTGACGCGGCCGGCTGTGGAGGCGGGGGAGCGGCTCGGGTTCCTCCCCGGGGACCTCATGGCCAAGGTTGATCCCTACCTGCGGCCCCTCTTCGATGCCCTCTACGACATGCTCGAGCCGGAGAAGGTGAACCAATACCTCGAGCGCGGGGTGATCGAGGTGGCGCCGCTGGCCTTCATGCGCGGCCGCACCCTGAACGACTCGTTCATCATCCTCGACGAGGCGCAGAACACCAGCCCCGAGCAGATCAAGATGTTCCTGACCCGGCTCGGCTTCAACTCGAAGATGGTGGTGACCGGGGACGTGACGCAGACGGACCTGCCGCGCGACCAGCGCTCCGGGCTGCTCGTGATCGAGGACATCCTCTCCGACGTGGAGGGCATCGAGTTCGTGCGATTCGGGGGCGAGGACGTGGTCCGCCACAAGCTGGTCCAGAGGATCGTGGCCGCCTATAACGAGCATGCGGAGACCCAGGCCCCGCCGCTTCGCGAGGCTCGCCGCCGCGGTCAGGCCTGATCGAGCTCGACCTCATCGGCGCTCCACCGGAGCTGCGGACGCCCGCCGAGGCGGCGGTGCTCGCCGCCGGCGTGTCGGAGGGCCATCTGGCCCTGGCCGTGGTGGGCGAGCCCGAGATCCGGCGGCTGAACCGTGAGCACCGCGGGCGCGACACCGCCACCGACGTGCTCTCGTTTCCGGTGGACGAGCTCGAGCCGAGCGCGGGTCCGCGCGAGCTCGGCGACGTGGTGATCTGCCCGGAGCAGTGCGCGGACGTGGCCGAGGCCGTGGTGCACGGCGTGCTCCACCTGTGCGGCTACGACCACGAGTCCGACGACGGGGAGATGCTCCGGCTCCAGGACCGGATCGTCGCGGAACTCCGCGCGATGCCGTGACGCGCTCGGGGTTCGTGGCCCTTGCCGGGCGCCCGAACGCGGGCAAGTCCACGCTGGTGAACGCGATCGTGGACGACAAGGTGGCGATCGTCTCCGACAAGCCGCAGACCACGCGCCGCGAGGTGCGGGGCATCGCCACCGGCGAGGACTGGCAGCTCGTGCTCGTCGACCTGCCCGGCGTGCAGCGCCCGCGCGACACCCTCACGGAGCGCATGCAGCGGCAGGTGGACCGCGCCATGGCCGATGCCGACGCGGTGCTCTTCATGCTGAACGGAGAGCAGGAGGTGGGGGCGGGGGACCGCTTCATCGCGTCCACGATCGCCCGCGGGAAGGTGCCGGTGGTGACCGTGGTGAACAAGATCGACCGCATTCGCCCGGGGCGGACGGTGGAGGCGCTGACCGCGGCCGCCGCGCTCGGGCTGGAGGGCGAGGTGTTCCCCCTGAGTGCGCGTACCGGCGACGGCGTGCCGGAGCTGGTGAGCCACCTGGTAGAGATGCTCCCCGAGGGCCCGTTCATGTACCCACCGGATGACCACACGGACCTCCCGGAGGCGGTACGTATCGCGGAGATGGTGCGCGAGCAGGTGCTGCTGCGCACCCGCGAGGAGCTGCCGCACGCCGTGGAGGTGGAGGTGTCGGACATCGAGACCCGGGGCGACGGCCTGCTCATGGTGCGCGCCCAGGTGTGGGCCGAGAGCGAGTCCCAGAAGGTCATCCTGGTGGGCTCGGGAGGGCGAATGGTGCGCGCCATCGGCACCGCCGCGCGCAAGGAGATCGAGCGGTCACGCGGCGCCCGCGTCCATCTCGAGCTCCAGGTGCGGGTGCGCAAGGGCTGGCGCCGCGACGAGGGGCTGCTCGACCGCCTCGGCATCGAATGACCGAGCGCGAGCGGGTCCGGGCCTTCCTGCGCGAGACGGAGGAGGCCACCTGCGACGCGGCCGTGCCCGCCCGCCACGGCACGGCGCTCACCACGCCAAGCCTCCCGCTGGTCTGGCAGCTGAACGCCCTGCGCGTGGAGGACCCGGACGCGGACGCCCGCGCGGTGGCCGCGGAGGCGGAGGCGCTCCAGTCCCATCTCGCCCACCGCAAGCTGGTGGTGCCCGATCCCGAGCAGGGCGCCCGGCTTGCCCCGGAGCTGGCCCGGCTCGGGTGGAACGTGAGCCGGCTCGTGGTGATGGTCCGCACCCGTGAGCCGGCCGGCGACAGGTCGGCGGAGGGCGGCGCGGAGGTGAATCGGGCCGCGGGAGCGGAAGCCCTGGCGGCCTTCCGGAGGGAGCAGCCGCTCGACTCGACGGAGTCGATCCGGCAGCTGCACCAGATGGACGAGCGCTACACGCGGGTGGCGGCGGCCCGGGACTTCGTGGCGCCGCCCGCCGAGGGCTGGGCGAGCTGCCGGCTTCTCAGCGGCCGGGGGGTCGCCGAGGTGGACCAGGTGGGGACCGTCTCCGCACACCGGCGCCGCGGCTATGCCTCGGCCGCGGTGCTCGCCGCGGTGAGCGCGGCGCGGGCCGAGGCACTCGATCCGGTGTTCTTGATCACCGACGCCGCGGACTGGCCTCAGTACCTCTACCGGCGGCTCGGGTTCGACCACTTCGACCGCAGGTGGGAGTTCATGAAGCTGCCGCTCTCGACGTCCCCTACATAATCAGCGGGAATGGATCCGTCGGCACCCATCGAGCTGGCCTGGGATAAGGGCCCATTGCCCTGCGTGGTTCAGGACTGGCGCACGGGCGAGGTCCTGACCGTGGCCTACATGGACCGGGAGGCGCTCCGCCGCACCCGCGAGAGCGGCCAGATGTGGTTCTGGAGCCGCTCCCGCCAGGAGCTGTGGCACAAGGGGGAGACCTCGGGCAACGTGCAGCGCCTGCGCGAGCTGCGCTGGGACTGCGACGCCGACACCCTCCTGGCCCAGGTGGAGCCTGCGGGCCCGGCGTGCCACACGGGCGAGCGCAGCTGCTTTCACAACGGGGACGTGGAGCCCTCCCCGGGCGAGGCCGTGGGCGCGCTCGAGCGGACCATCGCCGAGCGCCGCGAGAACGCGCTCGAGGGGAGCTGGACCGCCCGCCTGCTCGCCGACCCGCGGCTGCGGGAGGAGAAGGTCCTCGAGGAGGCCGAGGAGGTGACGCGGGCGGCGCGCGAGGAGTCGGACGGGCGGGTGGCCGAGGAGGCCGCCGATGTGCTCTACCACCTGGCCGTGCTGCTCGGGGCACGCGGCCTCAGCCTCACCGACGCGTTCGCGGTGCTGAATGACCGTCGCCGCTGACCCCGCCGAGCTGCGGCTCGTGCCCTCGCTGGACGAGGTGCGCAGCCTCGTGCGCGATCACGCCCTCGTGCCGCTTCGCCACACCTTCATCGCCGACTGCGAGACGCCGGTGTCCGCCTACCTGAAGCTGCGCGGCGGCGGCCCCTCGTTCCTACTCGAGTCGGCCGAGCAGGGCCGGCGCTTCGGGCGCTGGTCGTTCCTCGGCTTTCGGCCTCGCAGCGTGATCCGCATCGACGGCGGGCGGCTCACCGTGGACGGCGAGCCGCGCGAGGCCTCCGATCCCTACGCGGTGGTGGCCGAGGAGGTTGGGCGCTGGAGCACGGCTCCGCTGGACGGGCTTCCGCCGTTCGCCGGGGGTGCGGTGGGCATGTTCGGCTACGACCTCGTGCGCACGGCCGAGCCGACGGTGGGCGCGGCGCCGGCGGACGACACGGGCGTGCCCGACCTGGCGCTGATGGTGTCCGACGTGCTGGTGGCCTTCGACCACCTCCGCCACGAGGTGACCGTTCTGGCCAACGTGGTGGCTGGCGGGGACGTGGAGGCCTCCTACCGCGAGGCGGCCACGACCATCGCCGAGGTGCGCGAGCGGCTGGCCGGACCGGTCCCGCGGGCGCAGCCGGGGCAGCGGCGCCCGCCCGAGTTCGCCTCCAACATCGGATCCGACGGGTACATGGCCTCGGTGGAGAAGGCCAAGGAGTACATCCGGGCGGGCGACGTCTACCAGGTGGTGCCCAGCCAGCGCTGGAGCGCCGATTGCCCGGTGGACGCGTTCTCCATCTACCGCGGCCTCCGGGCCGTGAACCCGAGTCCCTACATGTACTTCCTGGACTTCCAGGACTTCGAGATAGCCGGCGCCTCCCCGGAGTCGCTCGTGAAGGTCACCGGGCGGCGGGCCGAGCAGCGGCCGATCGCCGGCACGCGCCCTCGGGCGGGTTCGGCCACGGCCGACCGCGAGCGCGCGGAGGAGCTTCTGGCCGACGAGAAGGAGCGCGCCGAGCACGTGATGCTGGTGGACCTCGGCCGCAACGACCTCGGGCGCGTGTGCGAGTACGGCAGCGTGAGCGTGGACGAGCTGATGGCCGTGGAGACCTACTCGCACGTGATGCACATCGTCTCGTCGGTGTCGGGCACCCTGCGAGAGGACGTGACCCCGATGGACGCCCTGCGCGAGTCGCTGCCCGCGGGCACGCTCTCCGGGGCCCCGAAGATCCGCGCGATGCAGATCATCGACGAGCTGGAGCCCGTGAGGCGCGGGCCCTACGGCGGCGCGGTGGGCTACCTCTCCTACACCGGGGAGCTCGACACCTGCATCTACATCCGCTCCGCGCTGGTGAAGGACGGGCGCGTGCACGTTCAGGCGGGCGCGGGGATCGTGGCCGACTCCGACGCCGCCACCGAGGTGCGCGAGACCGAGGCGAAGGCGGGCGGAGTCTTCGAGGCCATACGCCTGGCCTGCGAGCAGGGGGACTGGGCATGACCCGGGTCCTGATCGTGGACAACTACGACTCCTTCACCTACAACCTGGTCCAGTACCTGGGGGAGCTGGGGGCCGAGGTGGATGTGGTCCGCAACGACGCGGCGTCCACCGGCGATCTGATCGACCGCGCCCCCGACAGGGTGGTGGTCTCGCCCGGGCCCTGCACGCCGGCCGAGGCCGGCGTCTCGGTGGAGGCGATCCGCCGCTTCGCCGAGGCGGGCGTGCCCGTGCTGGGCGTTTGTCTCGGGCACCAGGCCATGGCCGCGGCCTTCGGGGGACGGGTGGTGCGGGGCGAGCCGGTCCACGGCAAGACCGCTCCGGTCGAGCACGACGGCAGGACGATCTTCGCCGGGCTCGACTCACCGCTCGTGGCCGGCCGCTACCACTCGCTGGTCGTGGATCCCGCGCTGCCGTCGTGCCTGGAGCGCTCGGCCTCGTCGGGCGACGTGGTGATGGGGATCCGCCACCGCGAGCTGCCCGCCGAGGGGGTTCAGTTCCACCCCGAGTCGGTGCTCACCGAGCAGGGCAAGGCCCTCCTCCGGAACTTCCTGTCTTGACCAACCCGGTGCTCACCGAGGCCATCGACAGGCTGGCCGGGCGCGAGGCGCTGAGCGAGGACGAGACAAGCCGGGTGCTCCGTGAGGTGATGGCAGGCGAGGCGTCTGAGGTGCAGACCGCCGCCTTCCTGATCGCCCTTCGCACGAAGGGCGCTTCGATCGAGGAGATCACCGGACTGGCGCGCACGATGCGCGAGCTGGCCGTGCCGGTGGAGGCCGGCGGCGACCTGGTGGACACCGCGGGGACCGGCGGCGGGCGCCCGACGTTCAACGTCTCCACCACCGCGGCCCTGATCGCGGCCGGGGCCGGCTGCCGGGTGGCCAAGCACGGCAACCGCTCGGCCACCAGCCGCTGCGGGTCGGCCGACGTGCTGGAAGAGCTGGGAGTGAAGATCGACCTCGCCCCGGAGCGTGTGGCCGAGTGCATCCGTACCGTGGGATTCGGCTTCATGTTCGCCCCGCTCCACCATCAGGCGATGCGGCACGTGGTGCCCGTGCGCAAGGCGCTGGCCGTGCGCACGGTGTTCAATTTCCTCGGCCCGCTCACCAACCCCGCCGGAGCCACCCGCCAGGTGATCGGCGTCGCCGACGCCGGCGCGATCGAGGACATCGGCCGGGCGCTCATGGCCCTCGGGACGGAAAGGGCCCTGGTAGTGTCGAGCGCCGATGGGCTTGATGAGTTCTCGGTGGCCGGGCCCACCCGCGTGGTCGAGCTGAACGGCGGGGACTTCGACGCGTATGAGGTGCATCCCGGCGACTTCGGGATCAGCCCGGCGGATGAGGCCGCGGTGGGCGCGGGCGACCCCGCGGGCAACGCCGCGGTGCTGCGCTCGGTCCTGGACGGCGCGCCGGGCACGGAGCGCTCCATGGCCGTGATGAACGCGGGCGCGGCGATCTACGTCGGCGGCCTGGCCGGAACTCTCGAGGAGGGCGCGCGATGCGCCGAGGAGTCGATCGACTCCGGCGCCGCGCGCGACCTGTTGAAGCGCTACGTGGAGGCGAGCAGGGCATGAGCCTCCGTCTGGACGACCTGGTGGAGGCCACGCGCGAGGCGGTGGAGCGGCGCAAGCGCGAGCACCCGCTGTCCGAGCTCGAGCGCGCGGTGGAGGCCGGGCGCCAGGGGCGCCCCTTCGCCGAGGCCCTGTCGCGTCCCGGCACCTCGCTCATCGCCGAGCACAAGCGGCGCTCGCCCTCCGCCGGATCGATCCGGGAGGGCGCGAGCTGCGCCGAGATCGTGCTCGCCTACGAGCGCGGGGGCGCGGCCGTGATATCGGTGCTCACCGAGGAGGCCCACTTCGGCGGCTCGCTGGCCGACCTGCGCGAGGCCCGCGCGGCCACCGAGCTGCCCATCCTCCGTAAGGACTTCACCATCGATCCCTACCAGCTCTACGAGGCGAAGCTGGCCGGGGCCGACGCCGTCCTGCTCGTGGCCGGGTCCGTTCGCATCGAGGAGCTCGCCGAGCTCTACACGCTGGCGGGGGACCTCGACCTGGACGCGATCGTCGAGGTCTCGCGCGACGAGGAGCTGGAGGCGGCGCTCGAGGTGGACGCGGACGTCCTGGGCATCAACAACCGCGACCTCACCGACTTCTCGGTGGACCTTCAGCGCACCTTCGACCTCATCGCCGACGTGCCCGCCGGCAAGGTCGTGGTGTCCGAGTCGGGCATCCGCACGCGCACTCAGATCGAGGAGCTCGAGGGGGTGGGGGTGGACGCCGTGCTGGTCGGCGAGGTGCTGATGCGGGCCCCCGATCCGGAGGCCGCGGTGCGCGAGCTCACCCGCGCCGAGGACGTCACGCAAGCGTAGCTCCGCCAAGGTGTCCGCCCGGCACCGGGCGCCCCCTAACATGGAGCCGATGGCGACGCTGCCGGACCTCGACCCGCCCGCGGTAGCCGAGCTCGGCGCGCGCCTGCGAGAGAACGTCGCCCGGGCCGTGAAGGCGCCGGAGCAGACGCTCCGGGACCTGGTGGTCACCCTTATCGCCGAGGGCCACGTCCTGATCGAGGACCACCCCGGGGTGGGCAAGACCGCCCTGGCGCGTGCGCTCGCCCGGTCCGTGGACGCCGAGTACGCCCGCGTCCAGTGCACCGCCGACCTGCTGCCCGCCGACGTGGTGGGCACCAACGACTTCAACCAGCGGGAGAACCGATTCGAGTTCCGGCCCGGGCCGGTGTTCGCCAACGTGGTGCTGGTGGACGAGGTGAATCGCGCCTCCCCCAAGACCCAGTCCGGGCTGCTCGAGTGCATGCAGGAGCGCCACGTGACCGTGGACAAGCACACACACGAGCTGGCGCGGCCCTTTGTGGTCATGGCCACGCAGAACCCGATCGAGTACGAGGGCACCTACCCGCTGCCCGAGGCTCAGCTCGACCGCTTCATGGTCCGCCTATCCCTCGGATACCCCTCCGCCCAGCAGGAGACGGACATGCTGGACGACCACGGCGAGCGCGACCGCGTGCTGGACCTCGAGCCCGTGGCCGACGTCGGGGACATCCTCGCCGCGCAGATGGCGGCCGGAGCCGTGCACGGCAGCGAGGCCCTCCGCCGGTACGTGGTGGCCCTGTGTGCTGCCACCCGCACGGATCCCCGGGTCGAGCTCGGCGCCAGCCCCCGCGCGGGCCTGATGCTGTTCCGGGCGGCCAAGGCGAACGCCGCCCTCGACGCGCGAGCGCACGCGCTGCCTGACGACGTCCAGGAGCTCGCCAAGTCGGTGCTCAGCCACCGGCTGCTGCTGGCGCCGGGCTCGGGCGCCGAGGACCGTGCGGCGGTGGTCGCGGACGCCCTCGAGAGGGTCACGGCCCTCTGACGCCCGGCCGGTCGTGACCCGGGCCATCGCCACAGTCGCGCTCGGGATCGGCCTCTGCCTGGCGGCCGCCACCGTCGACTCGCCCTCGCTCTACGTGCCCGGCGTGAGCCTGACACTGCTCGGCGTGGCGTCGGTGACCTGGGTGAGCCTCGCCGCCAGAGGGGCCAGCCTCGTCCGGCTCCCCGGGCCGCCCCGCGTGGTGGAGGAGGAGCCCTACCCGCTGCGGGTGGAGCTGCGCAGCGGCATCCTGCCGCCCCCGGGGGGCGAGCTGATCGAGCCGCTCCTCGGCTGGCCGGTGGCCATCGGCGGGCGTTGGTCGCGGAAGGTCCGGATCAACGTGCGCTTCTCCCGCCGAGGACGCTGGCGGCTCGAGCCCGGGCGCCTGGTGATCCGCGATCCGCTCCGACTGCACGTGTGCGAGGTGATGGGCAACGGCGGGGAGGAGGTGATGGTGCTGCCGCGCGTCGAGCCGGTCACCGCGCCGGGAGGCGGTGGGGCCGCATCGGGAGAGCGTTCCGGGATCGGGGCCGCCAGAGGCCTGGCCGGGCGCCGCCTGGACGCCACGAGCGCCGAGCTGGAGATCGACGGCCTGCGGGCCTACCGCGAGGGCTCGCCCGCTTCGCGTATCCACTGGCCCACGGTGGCGCGGCGCGGCGAGATGATGGAGCGGCGCATGGTGGCCGAGCTGGACTCGGCTCCGCTGGTGGTGCTCGACGCCTCCTCACCCGCGAGCGAGGAGGCGCTGGACATGGCTGTCCGCGCCGCAGCCTCGCTCTGCGTGCACCTGGCACGCACGTCGGGCTGCGCCATCCTGCTCCCGGGCGAGCGCCGCCCGGTGGAGATCGGCCACGACATGGGTGCATGGCCCGGCGTGCACGTGCGCCTGGCCCTGGCCACGGAGTGCCCCGCACCCGCCGCGGGGACCCTCTCGCCACGGAGCGGAGCGGTGCTCTGGGTCACGGCCGCCGCGCTCAGGCGCTCGCCGCGCGGGCTGGAGCGGCTTCCCGCGGGCGCGCGCTACGTGGTGTCCCCGGGCGAGCTGCCGGGGGGCTCGGCCGCATTCGAGGTGGCCGGCTGCACCGGTTACCTGCTCGGGCGCGGCGCCCGGCGCGTGGCGGCATGAGCGCCCTCGGCGCCCGCCCCGCGCTGGCGGGCCACGGCACGGTTCCACCGGCGGCCGTCGTGAGCGCCGCGCCGGCGGACTCGCTCCCGCTCCGGCTCGCCACCTTCACCGCGCTGGCCGGCTTCGGGGCCGGGCACTGGGCCGGGCTCGTCCGCGACCCGCCGGTGGGACGCATGCTGCTGGTGCTGGCCGTGGTGGTGGGAGGCGCCGCGACGCTGGCCGTGCTCGGCCGCACCTCGCTCCCGCGCCGCGCCCTGCTCGGCGCGGCCGCGGCCACGGCGCTCCTGACCGTGCTGCTGGCCCTGATGGCCGCGGGCCTCCCCCTGCGCCTGCTGTGGCCCTCCCACTGGACTGAGCTCGGCGACGGCCTCCACCGCGGCCTCGAGGGGGTGCAGAGCACCGATTGGCCCTACCAGGGGCCCGACGAGTGGGTTCGCCTCACGATCCTGCTGGGCGCGCCGCTGCTCCTGGCCGTGTCCGCGGTGCTCGCGTTCTTCCCCGTGGCCCGGGGCGCCCGCTTCCTGCGTATGGGGTCCCTGGTGCTCCTGCTGGTGCTCTACGGCACGGCCGTGACCGAGCATGATCCCGGCGCCCCGCTGCTGCGTGGCCTGGTGCTGCTGGGGCTGGTGGGCGCCTGGCTCTGGCTGCCCCGCCTGGCTCTGAGCGAGGCTCTCGGCGCGGCCGGCGTGGTGGCCGCCGTGGGCCTGCTCTCGGTGCCCGTGGCCGCCTCCTTCGACGCCGACCAGCCGTGGTGGAACTACCGCGACTGGGAGCTGTTCGGCAACGGCCAGGCGGTCACCTTCGACTGGACCCACACCTACGGCCCGCTCGACTGGCCCCGGAACGGCGCCACGCTCCTGAACATCAAGTCCTCCCGGGCGCACTACTGGAAGGTCGAGACGCTCGATGGCTTCGACGGCTTCCGCTGGCTGCGCACCCCCAACAGCGGAGACTCACACGCGGTCCCGGGGCTCCCGGACACCCGCATCCCGGTGGGCCGGAAGTGGGACTACTTCGAGTACAACAAGCGCTGGGACTCGCAGTTCCGTGTGACCGTGCGCTCCCTGTCGAGCGACCTGATCGTGGGCGCGGGCATCACCTACCGGGTGGACGGCGCCGGCCCGGTGTCGGGATCGGGCGACGGCACCACGACCCGGATCAGCGAGTCGCCGCTCGAGCGTGGCGACTCCTACACCGTGCGGGCCTACGCGCCCGATCCCACGGCGGCGCAGATGCGCGGGGCTCCCGGGAACAGCGACAGCGCGCTGCTCCAGTACACCGACGTGCTGCTTCCGGGCCGGGGCGAGAGCGCCCTCGACCCGTCCCCGGGGGCCGGCTTCCAGACTCGACCGGTGGCTCAGGTGCCGCTGCGCGACTCGAACGCGGCTCCCGATCCGGACACCACGAGGGCGCTCGAGGCGTCGCGCTACGCCCGCACCTACCGGCTGGCATCCAGGATCACGGCCGGGCAGCCCACCACCTACGACGCCGTGAAGGCCATGGAGGACTACCTCCAGCGCAACTACCGCTACAGCGAGCGGCCCCCCAGCTCGGCCCTGCCGCTCGAGGCCTTCCTGTTCGAGGACAAGATCGGGTACTGCCAGCAGTTCTCGGGTGCCATGGCGCTGATGCTGCGCCTGGAGGGCATTCCGGCACGGGTGGCCGCGGGCTTCTCGCCTGGCTCCTACAACCGCGACACCGGCGAATACCGCGTGCGCGACCTGGACGCCCACTCCTGGGTGGAGGTGTGGTTCAACGGGATCGGCTGGGTCCCGTTCGATCCCACTCCCGCCGCCGCGCCGGCGGAGTCCCAGTCGAGCGGGCTCGGCGCGGTGAGCGCGGCCGGCGGGGCCGCGGGCGAGGTCCGCTCCCGCAGCCAGGGGGATGCGCTCTCCGAGCGGGCTGGAGGCGCGGGCCGCAGCGCTGGCGACCCGCGCGAGGCCGGCCGTCCCTGGTGGATCCTGGTGCTTGTGCCGGCTGCCGGCGGCGCCGGCTGGGCGGCCTGGGTGACGCTCCGCAGGCGGCGCAGGCTGTCCGAGGGCGACGTCGCGGAGGCGCAGGTGGCCGAGCTGCGGTCCGCGCTCGTGCGCCTCGGCTTCACGGTGCCGGCGGCCACCACGCTGCTGGCACTGGAGCGGCGCCTGGCCCGGATTGGGGGCCCCGCCTCGGCCCGGTACGCGGCCGGATTGCGTGCGCACCGGTACGACCCGGGCGCTCCCGACGCCCCCCGCCTGTCCGAGCGCAGGGCGGTGCGGAAAGAGCTCACGGCGCGTGGCGGACCGCTGGCCCGGCTCCGCGGGCTGCGCGCGATTCCGCCCGCAGGTCCGCGCCCGCTTTAGTCCTCTCTAAGGTTGCCGACCTATTAAAGACTCCATGAAGCCCTTCTCGTATCTGCTGTCCGGAGCCCTCGGTGGCCTGATCGTCCTCGTGGCCGGCGCCATCCTGATCTCCACGAACGTGATCGACGTGGGCGACAACACCACCAGCATCGTGCGCCAGAGCCCCGTGTCGCGTCCGGCCTCCAACAGCGGGTCGGGAGACGGTTCCGGTGGGAAGACCGTTGCCGAGATCTACAAGCAGGAGGGTCGCGGCGTGGTCTACGTGCAGGCCCGCGGCGTCACCGAGGAGGGCTCTTCGCTCTTCGGCCTGCCCCAGCAGCAGCAGGGCACGGCCACCGGCTCGGGCTTCCTGGTGGACGACCAGGGCACGATCCTCACCAACGCTCACGTGGTGGAGGGATCGACCGACGTGAGCGTGAGCTTCGACGAGAACCAGGACCCGATCAAGGCAGAGGTAAAGGGGCGCGACCCCGACACCGACCTCGCCGTCCTGAAGGTCGACGCCGACCTGGTGAAGAACGCGCCCCCCGTTCCGCTGGGCGACTCCGGCTCCGCGGAGGTGGGGGACCCGGTGGTGGCGATCGGCAACCCGTTCGGATTCACACGCACCGTCACCACGGGCATCGTTTCCGCCGTGGCGCGGCGGATCGACGCTCCCAACGGCTTCCAGATCCCGAACGTGATCCAGACCGATGCCTCCATCAATCCGGGGAACTCGGGCGGCCCGCTGATGGACGCCAACGGCCGAGTGATCGGGATCAACTCCCAGATCGCCACGGGCGGCAGCGGAAGCAACGGCTCTGTCGGAATCGGGTTCGCGATCCCCATCAACACCGCCAAGAAGCTGCTTCCGAAGCTGCGCGAGGGCACCGACATCAAGCGCGCCTACCTCGGCATCGAGATGGCGCGGGTCACCAAGGACATGGCCAACGACCTCAATCTCGCCAGCGACAAGGGCGCGCTCATCACCAACGTGGTGAACGGCGGCCCGGCCGCAAAAGCGGGACTCCACGGCGGCCGCACCGAGACCTCCTCGGGAGTGCCCGCCGGCGGCGACCTGATCGTGGAGGTGGACGGCAGGAAGATCGACACCCCGGATGACGTGTCGGCGGCGATCGCCAACAAGCAGCCCGGGGACACGGTCTCAGTCACCTACTACCGCGGCAACGACAAGCACACCACCAAGGTGAAGCTCGCCGACCGGCCGGCGAAGCTCAACAGCCCGAGCTCTGGCTCCGGCGGGGGCGGCGGCGGAATTCTGCCCCAGCCGTAAGCGCACCCCCGGGCGCGCCTACCATTCGCGGGGTGACCCGCGTGAAGACCTGTGGCCTCACCTCGATCGAGGACGCCCGGCTGGCCGCCGGCCTCGGAGCGTGGGCGCTCGGCCTGATCTTCTGGCCGGGAAGCCCGCGTGCCTGCACGGTGGAGGAGGCGGAGCTGATCGGCGGCGAGCTCCGGCGGCGCGCCGAGATCGTGGGCGTCTTCGTGAACGCCCCCATGGACGAGGTGGCCTCGCTGGCCGATCGCTGCCGGCTCACCATGCTGCAGTTCCACGGCGACGAGGGGCCCGCCTACTGCCGCGAGGCGGCCAGGCGCACGGGCACGAAGATCATCAAGGCGGCTCGGGTCCGCGACGCCGCGCAGGTGCGTGACCTGCAGCCGTTCCACACCGATCTCCACCTGCTCGACACGCATTCGATGGTGGCGCCCGGCGGCACCGGGGAGAGCTTCGACTGGCGGCTGGCCAAGCTCCACGGGGGCACGCCGCCGCTGGTGCTGAGCGGAGGTCTGAACGCGGGGAACGTGGGGGAGGCCATCGCCGCGGTGCACCCGTACGCGGTGGACTCGGCCAGCGGCACGGAGGCCGCGCCCGGGCGCAAGGACCCGGGCAAGCTCGAGGCCTTCTTCGAGGCCGTGGCCGCCGCGGACGACCGGATCGGCGCCCCCGCGTGAGCTCACCCCCGGTCGAGCGACGCTTCGGTCCCTACGGGGGGCGCTACGTGCCCGAGACGCTCGTGCCCGCCCTCGACCAGCTCGAGGCCGAGTGGCTGGCCGCCCGTGACGACCCCGCCTTCACGGGGGAGCTCGAGACGCTGTTGCGGGACTACGTCGGCAGGCCCACGCCGCTCTACCGCGCCCGCGGTCTCTCGAAGGCCACCGGCGGCGAGGTGTACCTGAAGCGCGAGGACCTGCTCCACACCGGGTCCCACAAGATCAACAACGCGCTCGGGCAGGCGCTGCTCACCAAGCGCATGGGCAAGCCGAGGGTGATCGCGGAGACTGGCGCGGGCCAGCACGGGGTGGCGTCGGCCACGGCGTGCACGCTCCTGGGGCTCGAGTGCGTCGTGTACATGGGATCCGAGGACATCCGGCGCCAGCACCCGAACGTGCAGCGAATGGAGTTGCTGGGGGCGACCGTGGTGGCCGTCGAGGCCGGGGCCCGGACCCTGAAGGAGGCCGTGTCCGCGGCCATCCGCGACTGGGTGGCCAACGTGGAGAGCACCCACTACATCATCGGCTCGGCCGTGGGCCCGGCCCCGTACCCGGCGATGGTGCGGGACCTCCAGCGCCGGATCGGCGACGAGGCGCGGGCGCAGCTGCTGGAGGTGGCGGGTCGCCTCCCCGACCGGGTGATCGCCTGCGTCGGCGGCGGGTCCAACGCCATCGGCAGCTTCGTGCCCTTCGCCGACGACGCCGCGGTGGAGCTGATCGGGGTCGAGGCGGCCGGGGAGGGCCTCCAGACCATGCGCCACTCCGCGCCGCTCACCACCGGCGCGCGCGGCGTCCTCCACGGCGCGCTCTCCGCCGTGCTCCAGGACGAGGAGGGGCAGATCCTGGAGGCCCATTCGGTGTCTGCCGGGCTCGACTATCCGGGTGTCGGACCCCAGCACGCCCACCTGCGCGACACCGGCAGGGTGCGGTACGTGGCCGTGGACGACGGCGAGGCCGTGGCCGCCTTCCGGAGGACGGCGGAGCTGGAGGGCATCGTGCCCGCCCTCGAGCCCGCGCACGCGATCGCATGGCTCCTGTCCAATCCGATCCCCGGCATCTCGCTGGTCACGCTCTCCGGCCGCGGGGACAAGGACCTGGCCGAGGTCCTGGGCGAGTGAGCCCGCTGTGAGTGTCGCCGCGCCCGGCCTGGAGCGGATCGCGTCCGCGTTCGCGGGCCACGGCAAGCGAGCCGCGCTGATGCCGTACCTGATGGGCGGCTTCCCGGACGTGGACGCATCGCTCGCGGCGGGCAAGGCCGCGGCGGACGCCGGCGCCGACCTGATCGAGCTCGGGATCCCGTTCTCCGACCCGCTGGCGGATGGCCCGGTGATCCACGACGCGGGCACGCGGGCCCTCGCGGCGGGCGCCACCCCGCACTCGGTGCTGCGCGTCTGCGAGAAGCTGTCGGAACGCCTGCCGGTGGTGCTGATGGTCTACACGAACGTGGTGCTCGCCGCGGGACCGGAGGCGTTCGCGCTGCGGGCGGCCGCCGCGGGCGCGGCGGGCCTGATCGTGCCCGACCTGCCGCACGACGAGGCGGGCGAGGTCAGGGCGGCATGCGACGCCGAGGGGGTGGCCCTTGTGCCGCTCGTGGCCCCCACCAGCACCGACGCGCGCGTGGCCGAGATCGGCGCCGACGCCCGCGGCTTCGTTTACGCGGTCTCCCTGACCGGCACCACGGGCGAGCGCGCGGACCTGGCGGCGGGGCTCGGCGGCACCGTGGAGCGCATTCGCGGCGCCACCGATCTGCCCGTGGCCGTGGGCTTCGGCATCTCCACCGGCGAGCAGGCGCGGGCCGTGGGGGAGATCGCGGACGGCGTGATCGTGGGCAGCCGCGTGGTGCGGGCCGCAGGCGAGGGTGGCCCGGAGGCCGTCGGCCGGATAGTGGGCGAGCTGGCGCGAGCCCTGGGGTAGGCCTGGTCCGGTGCTCGCCCGATCACCGATCGGGCTGCGCTCCTCCCCAGCCGTTCTCGGGGTGCGGGTGAGTAACCGCCGACCCTCTTGGTAGATTGCCGCTCCGTATGACTCAGCCGACCACACGCGGCCGCGAGTCGCAGGCCGCTTCGGACACCGCACCCGCCCCGAGGCGCCGGATCACCAAGCGCAAGGTGGTGGAGGAGCGGGCCACGAGCTACTTCGAGGCGCTCGCCGCTCGGGACTTCTCGCTGATGGGCGAGCACTGGTCCGAGGATGGCGTGGCCGACATGGTGCCCTACGGGGTTCTGCGCGGAAAGGCCGAGATCCTTAGCTTCTTCCGCAGCCTCTTCGCGGCCCTCCCCGACCTGGAGACCACCACCGAGCGCGTGGCCGCCACGGCGCACCTGGCTGCCGTCGAGTGGCGAATGGGAGGACACTTCACCGGTGCTTCCTTCATGGACATCGAGCCCACGGGCCGCCGGGTGGATATTCGCGGCGTCGATCTGCTCGAGATCGAGGACGGTCAGATCGTGAGCAACGCCGCCTACTACGACGGCGCGGCGTTCGCCCGCCAGGTGGGGATACTCCCGTCCGAGGGCTCGGGCGCGGACCGCGCGATGAAGGGCGCCTTCAACGCCGTCACGCGGCTGCGGAAGCGCGTGGCCTGAGCATGGTCGTCCTCGTCACCCTCACCGTCGGGCTCGTCTGGTGGATCGTGGCCTGGTCCTTCGGGATCAAGGCTTTCGACGCGTTCCTGCTCACCGTGATCATGACCGTGATCGCCGCCGCGGCGCACATGGCCAAGCCGTTCCTGGACCAGATGCTCGGGCGCGGCATGGCCGCCTCCGAGCGCCCCGACTTCTGAGCGGCCTCAGCCGAAGAAGGTCTCGGCCGCCTCGTAGTCCTCGGGCGGCACGGTCCTGATCTCCGCCACGGCTTCCGCTAGCGGCACCAGCTCGATGCGCGATCCCCGCAGCGCCGGCATCTGGCCCCACTCGCCGGCCTCGGCGGCGTCGATGGCCGCCACACCGAGCCGGGTGGCCAGCACGCGGTCGAAGGCGGTCGGCGTGCCCCCGCGCTGGGTGTGACCGAGCACCGTGGCCCGTGTCTCGTACCCGGTGCGCTTTTCGATCTCCTTCTCCAGCCGCCATCCGATCCCGCCCAGCCGCTCGTGCCCGAACTCGTCCTTGCCCGCGCTCACCACCTCCCACGTGCCCTCCGCCGCGGTGGCGCCCTCGGCCGCCACCACGATCGAGAAGTAGCGCCCGCGCTCGTGGCGGCCGCGTATCAGCCGGCACACCTCCTCGATGTCGAAGGGGCGCTCGGGCACGAGGATCACGTCGGCGCCCCCGGCCAGGCCCGAGTGCAGCGCGATCCAGCCCGCATGCCGCCCCATCACCTCCACGACCATCACCCGGTGGTGGCTCTCGGCGGTGGTGTGCAGCCGGTCGATCGCCTCGGTGGCCACGTGAAGGGCGGTGTCAAAGCCGAACGTCATGTCGGTGCCGCCCAGATCGTTGTCGATCGTCTTGGGGAGCCCCAGGAGGGGCAGCCCGTGCTCGCCGTGCAGGCGCGCCGCGGCGCCCAGCGTGTCCTCGCCGCCGATGGCGATCAGGCCGCCCAGGTTCAGCGCGCGCATGTTCTCCGCGATCCGGGCCGGCCCGTTGTCCCGCCCGAAGGGGTTCGTCCGGGAGCTGCCGAGGATCGTCCCGCCCCGGGGCAGGATGCCGCGTGTGGACTCCACGGTCAGCTCCTCGTAGGCGTTCTCGAGCGGGCCGCGCCAGCCGTCTCGGAACCCCACGATCTCATGGCCGTGCCGGTCTATTCCCTTGCGCACGATCGCCCGGATGGCGGCGTTCAGCCCGGGGCAGTCTCCTCCTCCGGTGAGCACCCCGATGCGCACGACCCGCACGTTACCGGCCCGTCGTCACAATCTTGGTCCGTGGCACGCAGGTGGACAGGCGCGCTGCTTGCGCTGGTGTTCGTGCTGAGCGGGTGCCTGGGCGGCGGCGAGACGAAGACGACCGATCCCGGCGGTCCGCTGACCGTCTACGCCAGCCTGCCGCTGGGAGGGATCGCGGGGGACGAGGGCCGCGCCGTGAGCGCGGGCATCCGACTCGCCTTTAGCGAGGCCCACGACCGCGCCGGCCGGATCCCCGTGCGGCTCGTGACGCTCGACTCCACCAAGGGCCGGGGTAAGCCATGGGATCCGGGGCAGGTGCAGGCAAACGCGGAGCGCGCCTCTCACGACCCGCGCGCCATCGCCTACATCGGCGAGCTCGACCTGGGGGCGTCGGCCATCTCCGTGCCGGAGACCAACGACGCCGACCTGTTCCAGGTCTCGCCCTACGACGGCCTGACCAGCCTTACGCGGAGCCCGCCAGGCCGCGCCGACCGCGGCGCGCCGGTGCGCTACTACCCGAGCGGCCGCCGGACCTTTTTGCGGCTGGTGCCGAACGACCTCCGTGAGGCCGACGCGATCGTGGACCATCTGACGGACATGGGCGCGAAGCGGGTGGCGCTCGTGAGCGGCGAGGGCGTGTACGGCACGGAGCTGTCGGCCCAGCTCGCCCAGCGGGTCAGGCGCTCCGGTGCCGCCGTGGTGGCCTCGGAGGCGATGGAGGAGCAGCGCGGATCGGCCGCGTCGGTGGTGGAGAAGGTGGAGAAGGCGAACCCGGATGCGGTCGTGTACTCCGGAGTCGGCGATCGTCCCGCCACCGAGCTGATGGCGGAGCTGTCGAAGCGGCCCGCGCTGCCGGTGATCGTGACCGGGGGGATGCTGGTCCGGCGGCCGCTGCCGTTCGGGCCCGCGCCCCCGCAGGTCGAGGCCTTCAGCCCGTTCCGGCCGCCCCGCGAATACAGCCGCTGGGGCCGCTCGGTGCTCGCCAAGCTGCGCCGCGCGGCCGGCGCGGCCGCCGCCCGGCCCGTGGCCCTGTACGGATACGAGGCCGCACGGGTGGTGCTGGATGCGGTGCGCGAGGGCGGCCGCCACCGCCTCGCCGTGGTGAGGGCGGGCATGCGCCCCGGTGCTCGCCGATCGCCCACCGGCCGCTCCGAGGTCAACGGCCGCGGCGACGTGAGTGGGGCGCCGCTGCTGCTCTACCGGCTGGAGAATGGGACGTTCCGGCCGTATTAAGGGCGGATAGAGGTTTCGCGCAGTCCGTTGCGGATACGCCGATCGGACTCGTAGGATGCCGCAGGTTGCATCAACCCACTAGGAGGGACATCTTGCGAGTACGTTGGCTGGCAGCTCTGGGCTGCCTGTTCGGCGCTTTTGCCGTAGGCGTTACGGCCTGCGGAAGCTCCGACAGCGGAGGAGACTCTGGCGGAAGCTCGGCTATCTCGGGCGACACGCTGACCATCTATTCGAGCCTGCCTCTACAGGGCACCTCGAAGGGACAGTCGGAGGCCGTGATCAGCGGCGAGCGACTGGCTCTGGACCAGGTCGGAGGGAAGGTCGGCAAGTTCAAGATCAACTACGTGTCGCTGGACGACTCCACCGCGCAGAACCCAGGTACCGCCGATGAGGCACAGACCGGGCAGAACGCGCGGAAGGCCGTGCAGAACAAGAACACGATCTTCTACCTCGGCGAGTTCAACTCGGGTGGCACGAAGGTCTCACTGCCGATTCTCGAAACGGCGAACATCCCGCAGATCTCCCCGTCGAACACGGCGGTCGGTCTGACCACGGATGAGCCCGGTGCCGATCCCGGCGAGCCGACGAAGTACTACCCCAAGACGAAGCGCACCTACGCCCGCGTGGTCCCGAAGGACACGATTCAGGGCGCGGCGCTGGCCACCACGATGAAGGAGGACGGCTGCAAGTCCGTCCACATCTTCAACGACAAGACCACCTACGGGGCCGGTCTCGGTCGCAACGTGGAGCTGGCGGCGAAGAAGATCGGCCTCGCGGTCGAGGGCAACGACGGGACCGACAAGACGTCGGCCAACTACCGCTCGCTGGCGGCCGGCATCAAGGCCGACTGCTTCGTGGGCTCGGGCGTGACGGGCGAGAACTACGTCCAGGTGTTCAAGGACGTAGCCGCAGCGTGCCCGAACTGCAAGCTCTACGGACCGGACGGCGTGGCCGAGGCCGCGTTCACCGATCCGAAGGAGGGCGGTATTCCCGCTGACGTGGCCGCCCGCACCCAGGTGACGGTGGCCACCCTGTCCCCTGAGGAGTTCAAGAAGCAGGGGATCAACAAGGCCGAGAAGTTCTTCGCGGACTACAAGGCCAAGTACGGCGTGGACCAGCCGGACCCGTACGCCATCTACGGCTACGAGACCATGTCGCTCGCCCTGGATTCCCTGAAGGCAGTGGGTGACAAGGCCAATGACAAGGAGGCGGTGCGCAAGCAGCTCTTGGAAAACACCAAGGGCCGCGACAGCGTTCTCGGCAAGTACGACATCGACGAGAACGGCGACACCACGCTCACGGACTACGGGCTCTACACGATCAAGAACGGCAAGCTGACCTTCAGCAAGGTCATCAAGGTCCAGGGCGCGTAGTACCCGGCAGCATTCGCAGACACGGGGGCGGGCCGGTCGGCCCGCCCCCGTCCTGTGTATTCGTTATAGATTCCAACCCGAGGTCACTTGGAAGCCGCATCGCTCCCCGCTGAAGGCCCGAAGCCGAAGACCTCGGAGGTCCTTCGCGAGTTCCTCTCGAAGTACGGTCTGATCGCGGTTCTCCTCGCGCTGCCGATCTACTACGGCATCCAGGACCTCTCCGCTGACGGGAACCTCACCCGGCTCGGCAACAACCTCATGGACGGGCTCTCGAACGGAGCGATCTGGGCGCTCGTTGCGCTCGGCTACACGCTCGTCTACGGGATCATCGAGCTGATCAACTTCGCCCACGGCGAGATATTCATGATCGGGGCCTTCACCTCGTTCGCCTTCTGGACCGAGATCGGTCTCACCCCGAGCACCGGGACCGCCGGCCTCGTGGGCGGGCTGCTCCTGACCCTCGTGGTGGCCATGCTCGTCAGCTCCTCGCTGAACGTGATGATCGAAAAGGTGGGCTACCGGCCGTTGCGGAGCGCGCCGAAGCTCGCGCCCCTGATCACGGCCGTGGGCTTCTCCTTCATCCTCCAGAACGTGGGGGTGCTCTGGCTCGGGGCGTCGCAGCGCGCTGTGCCTGACCTGATCGGCTCGCAGACGGAGCTGTTCAACATTCTCGGCATCTCCGTCTCACGGGGGGACCTGTTGGCGATAGTGGCCACCATTCCGCTGGTGATCATGCTTACCGCCTTCGTCACGAACAGCCGGCTCGGCAAGGCCATGCGCGCCACGGCCCAGGACCCGGAGGCGGCGCGGCTGATGGGGATCAACGTGGACACCACGATCTCCCTCACCTTCCTGCTCGGCGGTCTGCTGGCCGGCGCGGCGGGCCTGATCAATACGCTCTACCAGACCAACGTCTGGTACCTCCAGGGCTTCACCGCCGGCCTGATTGCCTTCACGGCGGCGGTCATGGGCGGTATCGGGAACCTCCGCGGAGCCGTGCTCGGCGGCCTCATCATCGGCTGCATCCAGCAGATCTCCGACAACCGGATCGGGAACGAGTGGACGCCCGCGGTGATCTTCGCCTACCTCGTGCTGATCATGGTCTTCCGGCCGCAGGGCCTGATCGGCGAGGAGACGAGGGAGGCCGGATGAGCGCGCTGCGACAGCTCCGCAGCAGGCCGTGGGCCAAGTACGTGCTCCCGGCCACGGCCGTGGTGGCGGCCGCGCTCTTCCCCTTCTTCCGCCCACCGCTCGACGGGCTCATGGACGACTGCATCCTGGCCCTGATCTTCATCGCGATGGCGCTGGGGCTGAACCTGATCGTGGGCTTCGCGGGCCTCCTCGACCTGGGCTACGTCGCCTTCTACGCCTTTGGCGCGACGGTCGTCGGCTGGTGGGCGTCCGACCACTTCACCGGAGTGGGTGGGGACAAGGGCGTCCACGTGGGCGTCAGCTCCTTCGTGGAGCAGCTCCCCGGAATCCACCTCAACTTCCTGCTGCTGATCATCGGCGCCATGATCGTCTGCGCCATCGCGGGAGCCGTGATCGGGCTTCCCACCCTGCGGCTGCGAGGGGACTACATCGCCATCGTCACGCTCGCGTTCGGCGAGATCGTGGGCCGCTTCATGCAGAACGGCGACGAGATCACGATCCACGGCTACAAGCTGTCGAACGGGCGCGAGTCCATCTCGCCGCTGGACCAGATCGATCTGCCCTTCCTGAAGCAGTTCGACTCGGCCCTGAACCTCAGACCCTTCTACTGGACGATGCTGGCGATCGTTCTCGTGGTGCTTTTCGTGAACCTGCGCCTGCGCGACTCGCGCCTCGGGCGGGCCTGGATCGCTCTTCGCGAGGACGAGGTGGCCGCGGCCAGCATGGGCGTGCCGCTCGTGAAGACCAAGCTCACCGCCTACGCGACCGGAGGCGCGGTGGGCGGGATCGCGGGGGCGTTTTATGGCGCTTACCTCAACAGCGTCAACGCCAACCAGTTCGTGTTCGGCTTCTCGATCTTCATCCTGGCGATGGTCATCCTTGGCGGGCTGGGGAGCATCTGGGGCGTCGTGATCGGCGCGGTGGCCCTCACCTTCGTGAACAACCGCCTGATACCGGATGTGCTCGATCAGGGCGCCGTGAACGACTTCAAGAACAGCCTCGGGCTGAGCTTCAGCTTCGGCGAGGTGGCGTTCGGCATCTTCGGCTTCGTGCTCGTGCTCATGATGGTCTTGAGACCCCAGGGCATCCTGCCCGAGCGGCGGCGCCAGATAGAGCTCACCGAGAATCCGGGCGAGGAATCCGTGTTCGAGGCGCGGGCGTGAGCGTGGACGCGGAGACCCGCGCGGAGCCCGTGCAGCCCTCGAGCGACGGGGCGCTTCTGTCCACCGACCGCGTGAGCAAGGCGTTCGGTGGTCTGGTGGCGGTGAGCGGCATTTCGATCGCGGTCGCGCCGCGATCGATCGTGTCCATCATCGGCCCGAACGGCGCGGGCAAGACCACCTTCTTCAACATGCTCACCGGCCTCTACCAGCCCACCGCCGGGCGCATCAGCTTCGACGGCAAGGACGTGACCGGGCGCCGCCCCGACATCATCACCTCGCTGGGGGTGGCGCGGACCTTTCAGAACATCCGGCTGTTCTCGACGATGAGCGCGCTCGAGAACGTGATGGTCGGGGAGCATTCGCGTATGCGCGCCGGGCTCTTCGGGTCGATCCTCAGGACCCCCGGGGTACGGCGGGAGGAGCGCGAGGTGCGCGAGCGCGCGGCCGACACGCTGGAATACGTCGGGCTCAACTCGTCGCTCTTCGACACCATGTCTTCGACGCTGTCGTACGGCGACCAGCGCCGGGTCGAGATCGCGCGTGCGCTCGCGTCCACTCCGAAGCTGCTGCTCCTCGACGAGCCCACCGCGGGAATGAATCCGCAGGAGTCGGCTCGCCTCACCGAGTTCATGGAGCGCCTCCGCGGCGAGCGCGACCTCACGATCCTGCTCATCGAGCACGACATGAAGGTCGTGATGGGGGTGTCCGAGCACATCACGGTGCTGGACCACGGCGAGAAGATCGCCGAGGGCGGCCCGCAGGAGATCCGCAACAACCAGCGCGTCATCGAGGCTTACCTCGGAAAGCAGGGAGGCTGACGGTGGCGCTCCTCGACCTCGACGACGTGCACACCTTCTACGGAAACATCGAGGCGCTGAAGGGCATCTCGATCACGGTGGAGGAGGGCGAGATCGTCACCCTCATCGGCTCGAACGGCGCCGGCAAGTCCACCACCCTGCGGTCGATCTCGGGCCTCTCGCCACCGGCGCAGGGATCGATCCGCTTCGAGGGCAAGGAGATCAGCGAGACGGCGCCCCAGGACATCGTCCGGCTGGGCATATCCCTGTCCCCCGAGGGACGTCACTGCTTTCAGCGCATGAGCGTGCGCGAGAACCTCGACCTGGGCGGCTATCTGCGCCGCGACGACAGGGTCCAGAGCGATCTCGAGCGTGTTTTCGAGCTCTTCCCGCGGCTCAAGGAGCGCGAGCGCCAGAAGGCGGGCACCATGTCGGGGGGCGAGCAGCAGATGCTCGCCATCGGGCGCGCGCTCATGGCGAACCCGAGGCTGCTGCTCCTGGACGAGCCCTCGATGGGGATCGCGCCCATCCTCGTGGAGCGGATCTACGAGACGATCACCGAGATCAACCGGCAGGGCACCACCATCCTGCTCGTGGAGCAGAACGCTAACTTCGCCCTCGGGGTCTCCAAGCGTGGCTACGTGCTCGAGACAGGGGCGATCGCCCTGGGCGACGAGTCGGCGGCCCTGCGCGACAACCCCGATGTCCAGAAGGCGTACCTGGGCGTATGACGGTCATCGGCCTCGGCGGCGCCATGGGCGCCACCGCCCTCTATCTGCTCTTCGCGTGGCTGGCCTCGAGCATCGCCGCGTCCTACCTGTCGGAGCGCAAGGGCTACGGCGAGAAGGCCGGACTGGCCACGGGTCTGCTCCTGAGCGTCGTGGGATTCCTCATCTGGCTCGTGTGGCCGGCGCGCCCGGATTCGCGCTGGAAGCTCCAGGGCGTATTCGGCAGCGGTGGCAAGACCGTGGCTGAGGCGCGCGCCGAGCGCGCCGGGGCGGAGGAAGGGGGCGGAAAGGGATGAGCACCGGTCTCTACCTGCCTCTGCTGGTGATCCTGGCGGCGTACGCCGCGCTGAATCTCACGGCGGGCGTGCTGGCGCGCCGTGGCAATCACGAGCGCTCCGAGCGCTTTAGCGACCTGGCGTTCGGCACCGCGCTGGCGGCGGCCGCCTACACCGTGATCCTCTTGATCCTGGCCGCCGTGGATGCGCCCAACCGCTTCACCGACGCCATCGAGATCATCTTCGTGACTCTCGCCTTCTTCGTGCTGCTGCTCTCATTTCTGTACCTGGTCGCTCAGGGGCTAGCCCGCATCCGCAGCCGGCCGGAGCGCTAGACCGTCCCGCCGGCGCCGGTGCCCGCGTGAGCGAGGGTCCCCCCGACCGCTACGAGCCGATGCCCGGCCTGTTCGGCCTGCCTGGCTTCCTCTACCGGAAGCTCGGTCCCATGGGACGCAGACTCGCCGTTGTGGCCGGGGCCATCGCCCTGGCCGGGGCTGTCGTGGCCGCCGTGATCCTGATCCCGCAGATCAGCGAGACCAAGCGGGACAACGCGGCGCGGGACAGGCTCGAGGAGGCCGCCGCGGCGCGGGCGGAGCGGCGCCGGCTGACCATCGAACAGCGCCCCCACCGGGCCGTCAGCGGGCTCGGCCCGGCCGCCACCCCGGAGCGCCGGCACGACCTGCTGGCCGAGCTGGAGGCCCGGATCCTCCACGACTCCCGAGCCCGGGTGCGCGCAGGATTGCTGAGTCCGCCGCTGCCCCGCTACACCACCTGCGACCCGATCCCCGGTGAGCGCGCCGCCACGCTCGTGAGCCGGCTCTCCTGCACCGCCGTGACGAGCGAGGTGCTGGGCGCGGGCACCGCGAGGGGGGTGGTCGGCTATCCGTTTCGCGCGCAGGTGAACTACCGGAGCGGCCGCTACGCCTGGTGCAAGGTGAGCGGCCGGGCGGGGGAAGGCTCCTACCTTAAGCGGACGAAGGTCCTGCTGCCGAGCGCCTGCGGCGGCTGAGCCCTAGGGATCTGGGCGAGGAGCGGAGCCCGGGCGTTGGCAGGGCGAGCACCGCAGCCATGTCATCCGGTGGCCTGGCGGAGCGCGTCGTCGAGGTCGGGGCGGCGGAACTCGTAGCCCAGATCAAGGAGGCGGCGCGGCACCGCCCGCACCCCGCCGAGGATGATCGACGCCATGTCGCCGTAGAGCAGCTTCAGCGCGAGGCCGGGCACGGGGGCCAGCGCCGGCCGGTGGAGCGCGCGTCCGAGCGCCTTCGACAGCTCTCCGTTGGTCACGGGCTCGGGCGCGGTCACGTTCAGCGGGCCCGAGGCGGATGGGGTGTCGAGGGCGAACACGAGCGCGCCCACCACGTCCTCCAGGTGGACCCAGGGCACGTACTGCCGCCCGCCGGCCACGGGGCCGCCCACACCGAGCTTGAACGGGGGCAGCATCTTCTCGAGCGCGCCGCCGGACGAGGAGAGCACCACGCCGGTGCGGGTCATGACCGCGCGCATGCCCAGCTCCTCGGCGGTGAGTGCCTCGGCCTCCCAGGCCTCGGTCACCTCCGCGAGGAAGTCGCTCCCGGCCGCCGCGCTCTCGTCCACCCGGTCGTCGCCCCTCGGTCCGTACAGGCCCGTGGCCGACTGCGAGACCAGCGTGCCGGGACGCTCACCCTCCGGCAGCTCACGCAGCGCGGCCACGAGATTGCGGGTTCCGAGCACCCGGGACTCGCGGATCTCTCGCTTGGCGCTGTCCGACCAGCGCTGGGCCACGGGCTCGCCCAGGAGATGCACCACGGCGTCCGCTCCGCACAGGGCGTCCACCGGGGCGGGCTCGGACTGCGGATCGGCCCATTGGGCGGCGTTCACGCCGAGCGCCTCGCGAGCGGCGCCGGCGTTTCGCGACAGCGCGGTCACCTCGTCGCCGCGCGCCACCAGCTCCTCGACGAGCGCTCTCCCGATGCTGCCGGTGGCGCCGCTGACCACGACCTTCACGGGACGAACCTCCTCGTAGGGGCTATGAGCTCACCGCGGCCTGCTCGACGGTGGGTTGGTCCACCGCCTCGCGACCTGCGGCGCGGGACGCGCCGTCGCGCTCCGCCACCTCTGCTACGGCCCTGGCCACCGCACGGCTCACGTCACGGTTGAAGACGCTGGGCACGATGTAGTCCTCGTGCAGCTCCTCCTCGGTCACCACGCTGGCGATGCCGTGGGCGGCGGCCAGCTTCATCTCCTCTGTGATCGCCGGCGCGCGCACATCGAGGGCGCCGCGGAATACGCCAGGGAAGGCCAGAACGTTGTTGATCTGGTTCGGGTAGTCGGAGCGGCCGGTGGCCATCACCCGCACGTAGGGGGCGGCCTCCTCGGGGCGCACCTCCGGGTTGGGGTTCGCCATCGCGAACACGAACGGGTCGGGGGCCATGCGCTCCAGGTCCTTGGCGTCGATGATCCCGGGGCCGGAGAGGCCAATGAAGAGGTGGCTGCCCTCCAGCACCTCCCGCGGTGAGCCGTTGCGGCGGGAGGAGTTGGTGTTCTCGGCCAGCCAGCGCTTGGGCGCGTTCATCGACCCCGACTCGTAGTCGGCGCGGCCGGTGTGTATGGCGCCGAAGCGGTCGCAGGCCACGATCGACGTGACCCCGCCGTCCATCAGGATCTTGGCCACCGCCACCCCGGCGGCGCCGGCCCCCACCATCGTCACCTGGAGGCTCTCCATCGTGCGCTCGGTCAGGCGGCAGGCATTGATCAGGGCGGCCAGCGTCACGATCGCCGTGCCGTGCTGGTCGTCATGGAAGACCGGAATGTCGAGGGCGGCCTGGAGCCGCTGCTCGATCTCGAAGCAGCGCGGGGAGGAGATGTCCTCCAGGTTTATGCCGCCGAACGTGGGCGACATGCGGATCACCGTCTCCACGATCTCGTCCGTGTCCTTCGTGTTCAGGCAGATCGGGAAGGCGTCCACGTCGCCGAACTCCTTGAAGAGCATGGCCTTGCCCTCCATCACCGGCATCGCCGCCTCGGGGCCGATGTCGCCTAGACCCAGCACCGCCGTGCCGTCGGAGACCACGGCCACGGTGTTCGCCTTGATCGTGTACTTGAAGGCCTTCTGGCGATTCTCGGCGATCGCGCTGCACACGCGGGCCACGCCCGGCGTGTAGGCCATCGAGAGGTCGTCGCGCGTCTTGATCGGCAGGTTGAGCCCGGTGTGGATCTTGCCCCGGCGGTGGGCCTCGAAGGTCCTGTCGGTGATCTCCACCAGGCGGGCGCCGCGCACGGCCTGCACCGCGGAAATGACCTCGCCGCGGTGCTCCACGCTCGAGCACTCGACGGTGATCTCGCGCAGGGTGCGGTCTCCTCCGGGCTCCACCGTGTCCACCGCGACGATGGCGCCGCCGGCCCGGCCGATGGCCGCGGTCACCTTGCCGAGCACACCTCCGGGACCCGAGGGCAACTCGACGCGGAGCGTGAGGGAGAACTGTGCGCTCGGACCGGCCAGGGAACCGATGATAGGGCCAGCTCCGGTCCGGGCCGAGCCCGGCCCCTCGCCCACTGCGGGGCCGCCCAAGCTCTAGGGTTGAGCCGTGCCCGACGAGAAGCCCCGCGAGCTCTTCCTGATCGACGGGAACAGCCTCGTCTACCGCGCCTTCTTCGCCCTCCCGGAGTCGATCGCCACCTCCCGCGGGTTCCCCACCAACGCGATCTTCGGCTTCGCCTCGATGCTGGTGAAGATCCTCACCGAGTACGGCCCCAAGCCCACGCTGGTGGTCTGGGACGCGGGAATGTCGGGCCGGCTCGAGACCTACGAGGAGTACAAGGCCGGGCGCCGGGAGCGGCCGGACCTGCTGAAGGAGCAGTGGCCGCACTTCCACCCGCTCGTGGACGCCTTCGGCTACACGAACGTCCGCGTGGAGGGCTACGAGGCCGATGACGTGATCGCGACGCTGGCGTGCCAGGCCCACGCGGAGGAGATCGACGTGATGATCGTGACCGGCGACCGCGATCTCTTCCAGCTGATCGAGGACGGCGTGCGGGTGATGGCCACGAGCCGCGGAATCACCGACACGAAGATCTACGACCGCCAGGCGGTGATCGACCGCTACGGGATCCCGCCTGAGCTGGTGCCCGACTTCGTGGGGCTGAAGGGCGACACCTCGGACAACATTCCCGGGGTCCCCGGCATCGGCGACAAGACGGCCTCGCAGCTTCTCCAGCAGTGGGGCGACCTGGAGGGAGTGCTGGCGAACATCGACAGCGTCTCCGGCGCCAAGCGCAAGGAGAACCTGCGCGAGCACGCGGAGAACGCCCGCATCTCCAAGCAGCTCGCCACCTCCCAGCGCGAGGTGGAGGGAGTCGATGTGGACCTGGGCGCCTCCATCGCCCGCGAGCCCGACCGCTCGCGGCTGCGGGAGGTGTTCCGGGAGTTCGAGCTGAGGGCCCCGCTGGAGCGGCTGGAGGAGGCGCTCGACGAGGACGAGGCAGTGCCGGTCGAGCGCCGCGACGAGGTGGTGTCGGTCCGGGCTCGCGAGGTGCCGGTGGCCGAGGTCGGCGCCCTCGAGGGTGAGCTCGTGGCAGTGGCCGCCCTGCGCCCGGGCGAGTCCGTGGACGAGCCCGCCCCGGGTCCCGACCCGGAGGAGGAGCTGGAGCTGGCCGAGGACGAGGCCGCCGCCGAGGCGCTCGGCGAGGACGAGCCCGTCCCCGAGACCGCCCCGGCCGGCCCGGCCCAGGGCACGCTGGACTTCGACGGAGCGGTCCGCGGCCCGCTGTCCGTGGCCGCGTACGCGGGTGACGAGGTGCTGGTGGCCGAGGCCGAGACGCTCGCCGCGTTCACGCTCGCCCGGGGCGAGCGCCCCGTGGTGGCGCACGACTGGAAGACGCTGGCGATGGGCGACGAGCCCTCCGTGGCGCCGCCGCTCGACCACGACACGATGGTGGCCGCGTACCTGATCGACCCGGCCCGGCGCGGCTATCCGCTGGACGCGCTCGCCGCCGACGCCGGGCTGGGCGTGGAGGTCACGGGCGCAAACGGGGCCGCCGCCCGAGCCGTGCTCACCCGCCTGCTGGCGGAGCGCCAGATCGAGCGGCTCGAGGAGGACGGGCTCACGCGCCTGCTCCGCGAGATCGAGCTGCCCCTGGTGGACGTGCTGGTGGAGATGGAGCGGGCGGGCGTGAAGCTGGACGTGAAGCGCCTGCGGGCGATCGGAAAGCGCTTCGACGAGCTGGCGGCCGGGCTCGAGCGGCGTGTGTGGGACCTCGCGGGGGAGGAGTTCACCATCGGCTCGCCCCAGCAGCTCGCCCCGATCCTGTTCGAGAAGCTCGGCCTGTCGCGCAAGCGCCGCGGCAAGACGGGCTTCTCCACCGACGCGCGCGTGCTCCAGGCGATCCGGCACGAGCACGAGATCGTCCCGGCGATCGAGGAGTGGCGCGAGGTGACGAAGCTGAAGTCCACCTACCTCGACGCCTTCCCGGAGCTGGTGGCAAACGACGGCCGGCTGCACACGACCTTCAGCCAGACCACAGCGGCCACGGGGCGGCTGTCCAGCACCAACCCCAATCTCCAGAACATCCCCATCCGCACCGAGCAGGGGAGGGAGATCCGAGCCTGCTTCGTGGCCGAGCCAGGGCACAGCCTGATCTCCGCCGACTACTCGCAGGTGGAGCTGCGCCTGCTCGCCCACATCGCCGGCGAGCAGGTGCTGAAGGACATCTTTCTCCGTGGCGAGGACGTGCACACCGCCACCGCCGAGGCGATCCTCGGCGGGAAGACCGACCCAGGCACGCGCTCCAAGGCCAAGATGGTGAACTACGGGATCGTCTACGGCCTGTCCGCATTCGGCCTGGCCGACCGCCTCCAGATCGAGCGCGAGGAGGCGCAGGAGTTCATCGACCGCTACCTGGAGCGCTTCCCGGCGGTGGCCGTATTCATCCAGGACACGATCGCCAGGGCCACGACGGAGGGCCACGTGACCACGCTCTTCGGGCGCATCCGGCGCGTCCCGGAGCTGCGCTCGCGCAATCGCCAGACGCGGCAGCTGGGCGAGCGGCTGGCCGTGAACATGGTGATTCAGGGCACCGCGGCGGACATCATCAAGGTGGCCATGGTGCGGGCGCGCGACCGGCTCCGCGGCGAGGGCCTGGCCACCCGCCTGGTGCTCCAGATCCACGACGAGCTGCTCTTCGAGGCCCCGGACGCCGAGGTGAAGCGGGCCTCCGAGATCGTGCGCGACGAGATGGCGGGTGCCTTCGAGATGGACCCACCGCTCGAGGTCGACGTAGGGAGCGGCCCGAATTGGCTCGAGGCGAAGTAGTGGACAAGAGCGGGCTGGCCATCATGGCCACGGCATTCGCCGGCGGCCTGATCGCCATGCAGGCTCCGATCAACGCCACCCTCGGCCGGACGATCGGCAGCCTCCCGGCGGCGTCCGTGTCGTTCGCGATCGGCCTGGCCGCGCTGGTGGGCATCACGCTCATCGCCGGCGGTGGCTTCGGGCGGATCGGGGAGGCCAGCGGTCTGTCCTGGTACTACCTCACCGGAGGCCTGCTGGGCGCCGTCTACGTCACCACGGCGCTGATCGCCGTCCGGACGCTGGGCGCCGGGGGGGTCACAGCGGCCACGATCGGCGGGCAGCTCACGCTGTCGGTGATCCTGGATCGCCTGGGCGCCTTCGGGCTGGAGGAGCGAGGCCTCTCCCTGGCGCGAGTGATCGGAGTGTCGCTCCTGGCGGTGGGCACCTTCCTCATCGTTCGCAACTAGTGCCGCGCCAGCTGATGTCTGCCGACAGCCACGATCTGATCCGCGTGCACGGCGCGCGCGTGAACAACCTCAGGGACGTGAGCATCGAGATCCCGAAGCGCCGGCTGACGGTGTTCACGGGCGTCTCCGGCTCGGGCAAGACCTCGCTGGTGTTCGGCACGATCGCCGCGGAGTCGCAGCGGCTGATCAACGAGACCTACCTCGGCCCCGGCGCCGGCCACGACGGCGGCCGGATCGTCTTCGAGGGCACACCCGCCGACCTCGTCGCCGCCCGCTCCACCCTCACCGGCGAGTACCTCGCGGCCTACGCCGGCAGCTGACCGAGCTCGCGCAGCACGTCCATCGCGAAGTCCACGTCCTCCCGGCGTGTGCGGAAGTTCACGAAGCACGCGCGCAGGCAGCGGACGCCGTCCACGTCGGCGGCGGCCAGGAAGATGCGGCCGTCGGCCTGCACTGCGGCCACCAGATCCGCGTTGTGCGCGTCCAGGTCCGCCATGCCCGGCGGGACGTGCCGGAAGCAGACGGTGGACAGGGTGGGCTCATGCAGCAGCTCGAAGTCCGGATCGGCGCGGATGGCCTCGGTCAGGGCTTCGGCCAGTCCCAGAGTGTGCGAGATCCAGTTCCGGAACGCCGCGGCGCCGTGGGTTCGAACGGCCAGCCACAGCTTCAGCGAGTTCAGCGGGCGGGAGTACTCGAGCGTCATCTCCACGGCGTTCGGCACCGCGTCACGGCGCATGTAGCTCTCCTCGTGGCCGAAGCTGCGCTCGAGGGAGCCGCTCCGGCGCGTGAGCACCACGCTGCAGCTCTTCTGGATCCCGAGCCACTTGTGGGCGTCGAGGGTCACCGAGTCGGCCCGCTCCAGGCCCGCGAACAGGTGCCGGGCCCGGTCGGTGGCCGCGGCGGGCAGCCCGTAGGCCCCGTCCACATGGAGCCACACGTCGTGGCGCTCGCACACGTCGGCCAGCGCGCCGACCGGATCCACCGTCCCGGTCAGGGTGGTGCCGCCGTTGGCCACCACGCACACCGGCGTGATCCCGTCCTCGCGGTCCCGCGCGATGGACGCGTCCACCTCGGCCGGGACGAGCCGCCTGTGGGCGTCGATGGCCAGCCGGCGCACCTGGTTAGAGCCGATGCCGGCCGCCTCGGCGGCCCGCAGCACCGAGTGGTGGGCCTCGCGCGAGCAGTACACGGCACCTGTGCGTCCGTCGAACCCGCGGGTTCTCACGCCGGGGAGCGCGCCTTCCCGGGCCACCAGCAGGGCGGTGAGGTTCGAGGTCATCCCCCCGCTGGTGAAGGCACCCTCCGCGTGCGGGAAGCCGATCAGCTCGGCCACCCAGGCCAGCGCCTGGCGCTCCACGAGGTCGGCCGCGCGGGCGGTGGCCGCGAGGTTCACGTCGTAGGTGGCCATCAGCGCGGCGCCGATCACACCCACTTCGAGCCCGGTGGAGCCCACATAGGCCAGGTAGAGCGGCCGTGCGGGCGAGTTGCTCTTGTCGAGCACCCGCGCCGCGTCGGCGAGGGCGTCGCGGGGATCGCCGGGGCCGTCGGGCAGAGGTTCGTCGAGCCGGGCACGCAGGCCGGGCTCCAGGACGGGCTCCACCGGACGCGGGCGGTCGAAGGAGTTCCAGGCGTCGCCCACCACGACGTTCAGGGCGTCGAGCAAAGCCTCGCGGTCGGCGAGAGGCGGATAGGCGGGCGGGAGGTGGGGACCTTCGGTCATGGGTCGGCGACCCTATGTCCCGGGTGAGCGCCTGGGAGGAGCGGAGCCTGATCGGTGATCAGGCGAGCACCGCACCACGGTCTTCACTGCGTCGGCGCGGGGGCGGCGCCGCGGTCACGAAGTCCGGCGGGGCCACGCGCAGGTAGTGGCCGAAGGCCCAGTCCACGATCGCGCGGGCACGCATCGAGGACACCACGCCGTTCAGGAGCGGCGGCCACACCCGCGGTACCGCTCGCTGCGTTCGCAGGAGCCAGCGGAACTTCCACTCGTGCGAGTCGCTGAACGCGCTGTAGCGGGACAGGGCGTCGTTGCGACTCGAGCGTCCCTCGACCACCGAGCGCAGCTCGCGGCCGCACGCGATGCCGAAGTAGAACGCCGTGCGGATGCCCTCGGCGGTGAGCGGGAGGCAGTGGCCGGCGGAGTCTCCGCAGAAGAAGATCCCGTCCTCGGTGGCGGGTCGCAGCTGGTGCGGGATCCAGTTGCCCTGGAAGCGCACGGCGTCCGAGCCGAGGTCCTCGGCCAGCTTGACCGTGTTGTCCTTGACGTGGAAGCGCGGGTCGAACGAGCCCACGCCGATGCGCAGCTCCTCGCCCGCGGGGAAGCTCCAGCCGTAGCCGGCGGGCACGATCTTCCGGTCGATCCAGACGGCCAGATCGGGCGAGCTGCCGCCCGGGTGCACCTCCAGGCCGCGGGACAGGGGGGCGTCGGGGGGCTGGAAGCCGCCGTCGCCGGCCAGAATCCGGCGCCAGCCGAGCGCGTCCACGACGAGCGGCGCGCTCAGGTCGCCGCGGTCGGTGTGCACCGTGTTCCCCGTGCGTCCGTGGACCTTGGCGGTCTCGAAGGTGCAGTCGCCCTGGGCGCGCAGGAGCGCGCAGAGCTCCGGGTAATCGAAGGTGGAGAAGGTCCAGGGGAGGGGCCACCGCGACGTGCCGTGCGGCGTGCCCACCACCAGCTCGCCGAACGTCTGCCGGTGCGAGCCCATCAGGCCCATGGTCTCTAGCCAGCCTGTGGGAATGCCGCAGGCCGAGGTCTGGCGCTCACCCACCTCGTACCGGTCGAGCATCATCACACGCGCGGGAGAGCCGTCCGGCCGCACCGCGCCGGACAGCTCGCGGGCCACAGCCAGGCCGGCGAAGCTGGCTCCGCAGATCAGGACGTCGAAATCGCCCTCGAGCGGGGTGCGCTCGGATCCCCTCTTGGTTCGCCGCTCGGGCATGAGCGGTCCAGGGTACCGAGCCCGCAGGCCACGGCAGGACGCAAGAGGGCGAGCGACCGCTACCCTCTCATGCCGCGTGCAGGAACTAGAAACGCCCCCCACCGCCACGGCCGTTCCCGGCTCGGATGGCCTGCTGCTCGAGATCGACGGGCAGATAGTCCCGAACTACGACGCCACCATCGTCCCCTTCGACGAGGGCGACGTGGTCACCGGCAAGGTGGTTCGGATCGACCAGGACGAGGTCCTGGTGGACATCGGCTACAAGAGCGAGGGCGTGATCCTGCTCAACGAGCTGTCGATCCGCAAGTCGGTCGACCCGCACGACGAGGTGTCGTTGGGCGAGGAGGTGGACGCCCTCGTTCTCACCAAGGAGGACCAGGACGGGCGCCTGCTGCTGTCCAAGAAGCGCGCCCGCTTCGAGAAGGCCTGGCGCAAGATCGAGGCCGCGGCCGAGTCCGGTGAGCCCGTCGAGGGCACCGTCATCGAGGTCGTCAAGGGCGGCCTGATCATCGATCTCGGCGTCCGTGGCTTCCTGCCCGCCTCGCTGGTGGACATCCGCCGCGTCCAGAACCTGGACGAGTTCCTGGGCCAGAAGATCGAGTGCAAGGTCATCGAGCTCAACCGCTCTCGCAACAACGTGGTGCTCTCGAGGCGCGCCGTGCTCGAGGAGGAGCGCAAGGAGGTTCGCCAGCAGATCCTCGACCGGCTGCAGCCCGGCATGGTCGTGGAGGGCGCGATCTCCAACATCGTGGACTTCGGCGCCTTCGTGGACCTGGACGGCATCGACGGCCTGATCCACATCTCCGAGCTCTCCTGGAGCCACGTGAACCACCCCTCCGAGATTCTCTCGATCGGTGATCTGGTGCCGGTCAAGGTCCTGGACATCGACCGTGAGCGCCAGCGCATCTCGCTCGGTCTCAAGCAGACCCAGGCCGATCCCTGGCAGCGGGTGATCGACACCTACGCGGTGGGCGACGAGCTCGAGGGCAAGGTCACCAAGGTCGTGACCTTCGGGGCCTTCGTCGAGATCATGGACGGCGTGGAGGGGCTCGTGCACATCTCCGAGCTCGCTCAGCACCACGTGGAGAACCCGCGTGAGATCGTTGAGCCCGGCCAGGACGTGCGCGTGAGGATCCTCGAGATCGATTCCGAGCGCCGCCGGCTCTCCCTGAGCGTGAAGCGAGTGGTGGACCAGCTTCCCCACATCCGCTCCGCTGCGGCCGCCGGAGCTGCGGCGGCGGGCGTCACCGAGGGCGAGCTCGGGGACGTGCCCGACCTCGGCCTCTCCGAGGACGTCTTCGCCGGACCGAACGTGAGCGGCGCCGAGGATCTCCGCGCCGCGGTGGCTCAGGCCGCCGAGGCCGCCGAGGCCGATGCCGCGCCGCCCCTCGAGGAGGCGCTAGCCGAGGACGCCGCCGCCGAGGCGCCCGAGCCCGAGCCGGCGGACCAGCCCGAGGCCGAGGTGGCCGAGGCACCCGAGGTTGTGGAGGAGGCTCCCGCCGAGGAGCCGGAGGCTGAGGCCGCCGAGGAGCCCGCCGCCGAGGCAGATGCCGAGCCGGCCGCATCAGAGGACGAGCCCGACGCCGAGGCCGATGCACCGGCCGGGGCCGACGCTTCGGACGAGGGCGAGGCCGACTCGCCCGCCGAGCCCGACGAGGACTAGTGGAGAGCCCGGCTCGCCGGGTGCACTTCGTGGGCCTGACCGGGGGCCTGGGCGCAGGCAAGTCGGAGGCGCTGCGGGCCCTGAACGGCCTGGGTGCGGCCACGCTGTCCTCCGACGAGGTGGCCCACGAGCTCCTGGCGGGCGAGCTCCACGATCAGGTGGTGGAGCGGCTTGGCCCGGACGTTGCTCCCGGTGGCGTCATCGACCGGTCGCTGGTGGCGGGCGCCGTGTTCGGCGACAACGAGGCCCGGGCGTGGCTCGAGGGCCTGCTCTGGCCCCGCGTCGGAGCCCGCATCGCGGAGTGGCGGGACGATCTCGCCCACGCGGATCCACTGCCACGGGCGGCGGTGGTCGAGGTGCCGCTGCTGTTCGAGTCGGGGATGGAGGCCGCCTTCGACCACACCATCGCCGTGGTGGCCGAGGAGGCCGAGCGCGAGCGGCGCGCCGGCGCCCGCGGGCATGCGAGCGTGGCGGAGCGTGAGGCGCGGCAGCTTTCGCAGACGGAAAAGGCGCAGCGAGCGGATTACACGGTGCGCAACGACGGCACACTCCAGGAGTTGAGGGAGGAGTTGTCACACGTACTTGCAAAACTCGAGCACGACCCGTGAGCTCGGCCATCGCACGTCACCGGACCCGGTCCGCCCACAGGCGCCCGTCGCGCGCCGCGGTGCTGCGACGGCGGCTGGCCCTGGGCACGGTCGGGATCCTGCTGCTGGGAGTGCTCGTGGCGGGGGTCGTGATCGGGAGTGGCCGCCTTGGCGAGGCGGTGCGGGAGATCACCCTGCCGCTGCGTCACGAGGACATCATTCGCCAGCAGTCGGCCGACAAGCGGCTCGACCCGGCGCTCGTGGCCGCGGTCATCTACGAGGAGTCGAAGTTCCGGGACCAGACCTCGCATGCCGGCGCGCGCGGCCTCATGCAGATCACGCCGGCCACCGCCGAGTTCATCGCCCGGCAGTCGGGTGGGACGGCGTTCGTGCAGGACGACCTCGCCACGCCCCAGATCAACATCAGCTACGGCACCTACTACCTGCGCTATCTGCTCGACCGCTACGACCAGAACGTGGCCCCGGCGGTGGCCGCCTACAACGCCGGGCACGGGAACGTGGACCGCTGGATGCGCCGCGCCGGCGGAGCGGGGGCCTTCGGCGTGTCCGACATCGAGTTCCCGGAGACCCGGGCCTACGTGAAGAACGTGCTCGAGCGCCGCGGCGACTACCGCGACCACTACGGCGACGAGCTAGGTCTCTGATCCGCTGGTGAGCGCAGTGGCCTCCTCCCAGCGGGAGTAGGCCTCCTCCACGGCGCGCTTGGCGTCGGCGTGGCGACGGGTGGACTTGCCGGCCCGGTTCGGATCTCCCCAGTGGGAGGGGTCGGCCAGCTCATCCTCCAGCGTGCGCAGGCGGGTCTCGGCGCGCTCCACGTCGCGCTCCAGGTCCGCCACTCGCCGCCGTGCGTTCTTCGACGGTCCTCCCGCCGTCTCGCGCCGCGTCTCCCGGCGGGGGGCCTTCACCTGCTTGGGCTCGGGGGCCTCGGCGCGTTCCTCGCGGGCGCGGAGGTAGTCCGCCCAGCCGCCGTCGTAGCTGCGCAGGCGCCCGTCCTCGAGCGCGACCGTGCGACTGCCCACCGCGTCGAGCAGCGCGCGGTCGTGAGAGACGAGAAGCACGGCCCCGCCGAACCCCAGGAGCGCGTCCTCCAGGGCTTCGCGGGCGTCCAGGTCGAGGTGATTCGTGGGCTCGTCGAGGACGAGAACGTTCGACCCCGACGCCACGAGGATGGCCAGCGAGAGGCGCCGCCGCTCGCCCCCCGATATGCCGTCGAGCGGCTTCTCCACCCCGTCGCCGGAGAAGAGGAAGCGGCCGAGCAGGGCCCGGGCCTTGCCGGGGGTGAGCCCCGTGGCCCGCTGCGCCGCCTCGAGCACCGTGCCCGTTGATCCGAGCTCGGAGGCGTGCTGGGAGAGGTAGCCGATGTTCACGTTGTGGCCGGTGCGCAAGCGCCCGCCGTCCAACTCGCGCGTGCCCGCGATCGCCTCCACCAGGGTGGTCTTGCCCGTGCCGTTGGGACCCACGAGCGACACGTGCTCGCCCCGCTCCAGCCAGAGCCGGCCCTCGTCCAGGAGGATCCGGCCGCCGGGGACCTCGAGCCGGGCGTCCTCGATCTCGAGCACCACCCGGCCGGTGCGCTCGGCCGGGCCGAACTCGAACCCCAGCGTGCGGGTGTCCGTGGGCGCGCGCTCGATCTTGTCCATCTTCTCCAGCGCCTTGACGCGCGACTGGGCCTGGCGGGCCTTGGTCGCCTTGTAACGGAAGCGCTCCACGAAACGCTCCATGCGGGCGATCTCGGCCTGCTGCTTCTCGATCGAGCGACCGAGCTGGATCTCGCGCGCGGCCGCCTCCAGGCGCCACGCGTGCCACGAGCCGGGGAAGAACCGGGTGCGACCGGCGTCCATCTCGAGCACCGACGTGCCCACCGCCTCGAGGAACCAGCGGTCGTGGGCAACGAGCACCACGGCGGCGTCGAGCTCGGTCAGGTAGCCCTCGAGCCACTCCAGCGACGCGATGTCAAGGTGGTTGGTGGGCTCGTCCAGGAGCAGGAGGTCCGGGTCGCCCGCCAGCGCGCGGGCGAGCGAGGCGCGCGTGAGCTCACCCCCCGAGAACCCCTTGAGTGGGCGGTCGAGCGCGCTGTCGGCGAACCCGAGGCCGTGCAGGGGCCCGAGCGCGCGGGACCGCCAGTCCCATCCGCCGGCGTGCTCGAGCCGGGCCTGGGCACGGGCGTAGCGGTCCAGCACCGAGGAATCATCGGGCCGCTCGGCCATCGTGGACTCGAGATCGCGCAGGGCGGCCTCGAGCGCCACCAGGTCGCCGCAGCCCGAGAGGACGTAGTCCCGGAGGGAGAGATCGCGCTCGCGCGGAGGACGCTGGTCGTGCAGGGCGATGCGGGTGCCCTTGGTCACCGAGAGCTCGCCCCCGTCGATGGGCGTCTCCCCGGCGAGCATGCGCAGCAGGGTGGTCTTCCCGGCCCCGTTGCGCCCGGCGAGCGTCATGCGGTCGCGGCGCTCGAGCTTGAACGAAACGCCCCGGAGCAGGGGAGATCCCGCGATGTCCTTGTCGAGGGCGGATGCGATCAGGACGGCCATGACGGCTCACGATGGTAGGCCGCGCCGGGCCGAATGGGGGCGAGCGGGGCGTTGCTTGCGCGTTTTGTCACGCCCTCATCATCCTCGTCACCCTGCTTTCGCACCGCGGCGGCCAGGCTGGGGGCGTGGGCCGAGTTCATCGTGCATACGACGACAAAGTCGGCCCACAGTCGCGAGAACTCAGGCTGGCGGCGCTCGCCACCCGCCAGCACGGTGTGGTTTCGGTCAGGCAGCTCATGGCACTCGGCTTCACACGCGAGGCGGTGTTGGGCCGTGCACGGAAGGGCCGGCTCCAGGCTCTGCACCGCGGGGTCTACGCCGTGGGCCACGCAGCCGCCACGCTTGAAGCCCGGCAGCTCGCCGCGGTGATGGCCTGCGGTGCGGGCACTGTTCTGAGCCACCGGTCCGCCGCGGTCCGCTGGGGACTCCTCTCCTCGGCTTCCCGGATAGAGGTGACCGCGCCGAGGTCGCGCGGGTCAAGGAGCGGGTTCGCGGTTCACCGGACCCGCACGATCTCGCCGTCCGACCGGGATAGGCGGGACGGCATCCCGGTGACCAGCCCCGCCCGCACGCTGGTGGACCTCGCCGACGTGCTGAGCGAGCCTCGCCTGGCCGCCGCCCTTCACCAGGCTGAGGTTCTGAGGCTGCTGGACCTCGAGACGCTGCGCGCGGCACAGCAGAGGGTGCCGGGCAGGGCCGGTCGCCACCGCCTGACCCGGGTCATCGCCGCGTACGACCCCAACCCACCACACCTTCGCAACGATGCCGAGAAGCGCTTCCTCCGCCTGATCGAGGCCCACGATCTGCCCACGCCGCAGGTGAACGCCCCTCTCGGCGGCTTCGAGATCGACTTCTACTGGCCCGAGGCCGGCCTCGCCGTGGAGGTGGACGGCGGGGCCGCACACCAGACCAGGCAGGCGTTCCACGAGGACCGCCGGCGGGACCGCGAGCTGGCGGCGCTCCACGGCATCCAGTCGCTGAGGGTCACATGGAGAGATCTCGACCGTCCGGCCGCCCTCGCCGCCGAGCTCCGGCAGGTCCTCTCTCGGCGCGCCGGGGACGCTGCTAATTTCGGATGAGTGCCCGACTTCAAGGTCAACTCCGCCTACACCCCGGTCGCGGACCAGGTTCAGGCCCGCGAGGGGCTGGCGGAAGGCCTTGGCGCCGGGGATCGCTTCCAGACGCTCCTCGGCGTCACGGGCTCGGGCAAGACGGCCACGATGGCCTTCACGATCGAGCAGATCCAGCGCCCGGCGCTCGTGATCGCTCACAACAAGACGCTCGCGGCCCAGCTCTGCAACGAGTTCCGGGAGTTCTTCCCCAAGAACGCCGTCGAGTACTTCGTCTCCTACTACGACTACTACCAGCCCGAGGCCTACGTCCCGAGCGCGGACCTCTACATCGAGAAGGACTCGTCGATCAACGAGGAGATCGACCGCCTACGGCACGCCGCCACGTCCGGGCTGTTCGCCCGGCGCGACGTGATCGTGGTGGCCAGCGTCTCCTGCATCTACGGTCTGGGCTCACCGGAGAAGTACGACGCCCAGATCGTGATGCTGAAGAAGGGCGAGATGGTCGAGCGCGACGCCATCCTGCGCAAGCTCGTGGACAACATGTACACGCGCAACGACACGGCGCTCGGCCGCGGCGGCTTCCGCGTCAAGGGGGAGACACTCGAGGTGTTCCCCGCCTACGCCGAGTCCGCCTACCGCGCCGTCTTCTTCGGCGACGAGATCGAGCAGATCCACCACTTCGACCCGCTCACCGGCGAGATCTACCGGGAGCTGGAGCACATCGGCATCTGGCCCGCCACGCACTACGCCACGGACCGGCCCACGATCGAGCGGTCCGTGGCCGAGATCCGCGACGAGCTGGAGACGCGCACCAAGGAGCTGGAGGAGCAGGGCAAGCTGCTCGAGTCGCACCGGCTGCGCCAGCGCACCCAGTTCGACATGGAGATGATGCGCGAGCTGGGCTTCTGCAACGGGATCGAGAACTACTCGCGGATTCTCGACAACCGCCGTCCGGGCGAGCGCCCGTACTGCCTGCTCGACTTCTTCCCCGAGGACTTCGTCTGCTTCATCGACGAGTCGCATCAGACCGTGCCGCAGATCGGCGGCATGTTCGAGGGCGACCGCTCGCGCAAGCAGACGCTCGTGGACTACGGCTTCCGGCTCCCGAGCGCCATGGACAACCGGCCGCAGACCTTCGACGAGTTCCTCCAGCACACCCCGCAGATCGTGTTCGTGTCCGCCACCCCGGGCGAGTTCGAGCGCGGCCACTCGTCCCGGATCGTCGAGCAGATCGTGCGGCCGACCGGCGTGGTGGATCCGCAGGTGGACGTCCGCGAGACGAAGAACCAGATCGACGACCTGATCAACGAGATAAAGAAGGTCGTGGATGTCGGCGAGCGCGCACTGGTCACGACGCTCACCAAGAAGATGTCCGAGGACCTGACCGACTACCTGCTCGAGTACGGCCACAAGGTCCGCTACCTGCACTCGGAGATCGATACGCTCGAGCGGATCCAGATCATTCGCGCGCTCCGCCTGGGCGAGTTCGACGTGCTCGTCGGGGTGAACCTCCTGCGCGAGGGTCTCGACCTGCCCGAGGTGTCGCTGGTCGCGATCCTGGACGCCGACAAGGAGGGGTTCCTGCGCGGAGAGACCTCGCTGATCCAGACGATCGGCCGCGCGGCCCGGAACGTGCGCGGCAAGGTCGTGATGTACGCCGACCGGGAGACCAAGGCGATGCGTACGGCGATCGACGAGACCGATCGCCGTCGCGCGATCCAGGTCGCGTACAACGAGGAGCACGGGATCACGCCCGCGAACATCCAGAAGGGCATCTCCGACATCTCCGACTTCCTGATGGTCGAGTCGAAGGTCCCGGGTGGCCGGGGGCGGAGGAAGACCGATTCCGAGGGCATGTCCGCCGAAGACCTCCGGCGCACGATGGTGGAGCTCGAGGAGGAGATGCTCGCCGCGGCGGACGACCTCCGCTTCGAGTACGCGGCCAAGCTCCGCGACGAGATCAAGACGCTCCAGCGCGAGCTCAACGAGGCCGAGGCCGGCACCAAGTAGGACCTCCGGCTGCGTATGGTGGAGCGGCGCAAGTATTTGCGCTCCGCACGCAAGTATGTAGGATACCGGGCGTGTCTCGTGCCCTGAGGGAGGTCATAGCCGCGTCGGTCGCCGTCGTGGTGCTGCTCGCGTTTGCGTCGTCGGCAAGCGCTGGGAGCGCGGTGCTGAACGGCACCCGCATGCTCACGGACCAGCACAGCACCGTGACCACCACGAAGCTCGCGAACGGGGAGAAGCGGCTCAAGTACGAGATCGGCCCCTTCAACGTGATTCCCGGCCAGAACGAGATCGGCTACGAGCCGATCACGGAGAAGCCGAAGGTCAACGGCTGGATCACGCGCATGCGGCCGGACCTGATCTACATGAACGGCAAGGTGCCGCGAGTGGACGTTGCCCACCTGCACCACGGGGTCTGGGTGAACCTCAGCCGGCAGAACTCGACCAACAACCTCCCCGAGCTCTTCTTCGCGGCGGGTGAGGAGAAGACGATCTTCCAGATGCCGAAGGGCTACGGCTACCGCTACGAGGCCTCGGACGACTGGCTCCTCAACCACATGATCCACAACCTCACGCCCTCGGCCATGAAGCTGAAGATGGTCTACGAGATCGACTTCATCCCCGACGGGTCACCGGCGGCGAAGAACATCAAGCAGGCGCGGCCGATCTGGATGGATGTGGAGAACGGCAAGATCTACCCCGTCTTCAATGTGCTGAAGAACTCGGGCAAGAAGAACATCTTCACGTACCCGAACGACGATGCGAAGGCCTACGGGGCCGGCGAGCGTCAGCGGAACGCGTGGGCCGTGGACCGCCCCGGCGTCCTCATCGCCACGGCGGGTCACCTGCACCCGGGCGGCCTGCACACGGACCTGTGGCTCCAGCGGAACGGCGCGAAGGTCAAGGCGGCCAAGTGTGGGCGCCTCAAGGAGGCCCGAGCGGCGAAGAAATGCCGGAACACCGCGCCGCGCGGCAGGGGCGACAAGGTTCACCTCTTCAAATCCGACGCGAAGTACTTCGAGCCCGCGGGAGCGGTCTCCTGGGACGTGGCGATGACCGCGACGAGACCCGACTGGCGGGTGAAGCTCAAGAAGGGCGATGTGCTCACCACCACCGCCACCTACGGGACCAAGCGCTCGGCCTGGTGGGAATCGATGGGGATCATGGTCGCCTACATGGCCGACGAGGGCCCCGGGAACAACCCCTACAAGAAGCGCGTCGACCTTCCCGGCAAGCCCACGCACGGGCACCTGCAGGAGAACCGCAACCACGGCGGCAAGAAGACGGACCTTCCCGATCCGCGCAAGCTCAAGGACGGCACGTTCAACCCCGGCTCCGTTGACATCCTCGGGTTCAACTACCGGCTCGGCGACATGCGCCTGCCGGGCCAGGGCGGCCTGCCGCCGGTGATTCGTCCCGGCCAGACGCTGACCTTCGTGAATCAGGACAACCCGAACAAGATCTACCACTCGCTCACCTCGTGCAAGGCGCCCTGCAACAGGTCCACGGGCATCGCGTATCCGATCGCGGACGGGCCGGTGCAGTTCGAGTCCGGCACGCTCGGCACGAACCTCCCGATCACCACTGCGGGCTCGAACAGCTTCACTACGCCGAAGAGCCTCAAGACGGGCACGTACACGTACTTCTGCCGGATCCATCCGTTCATGCGCGGCTCGTTCCGCGTCAAGAAGTAGCCCGCCAGGGCATGGTCCGGTGCTCGCCCGGCCGGCGCCCGGGCTGCACTCCTCCCATTGCGTGACGGCTCCGCTCACGTGACGGGCGGCTACGCTGCAGCTGAGTGGAGCTGAGCCGGGAATCCATCGAGCGCGCGGACTTCCCGCGCACCGCCGACGGGCTCGACCCCGAGGCCGTGGCCGAGCACCTGCGCGAGGTGGCCGAGGCCGTGGAGGGCCTGGGCCGGGACGCCAAGGGCTCCGGCGCCGCGCGCGTGAGTCGCGTGGTGGCGGCCGCGGAGGCTCTGGCGGCCGAGCTGGAGGAGTCGGGCCGCGAGGACGCCGACCGCACCCGGGCGGAGGCGGCGCAGGAGCTGTCACGCACGCGGGAGGCCGTGACGGGCGTGGCCGAACGCGCGAGCGCCCTCGAGGCCCAGCTCGCCCAGCTGGCTCGGTCGGCGAGCACGGCGCTCGCGGAGCTGTCCGACGCCGCGCGGGCGGGAGCCTCAGCGGTTGGCCCGGGCGCCGCGGGCGAGCGCAAGCCCGATCCCGAGCCGACGCCGACGCCGACGCCGACGCCGAAGGCCGAGCCGGAGCCCAAGGCCGAGGCGGAGCCCAAGGCCGAGGCGGGGCCGGAGCCCGCCCCTAAGCCGAAGCCTAAAACCAAGACCGAGCCGAAACCGGCACCCACGCCTGCACCGAAAGCCGAAACCGCGCTCAGCGCAGCCGCCGAGGCGCCGGCGGAGAGGACCGCCGCCGTCAACGGCGAGCCGCTCGCCTCAGGAGAGGGCCCGCGCCTGATCGCGCTCAACATGGCGCTGAACGGAGCGTCGCGCGAGGAGGTCTCGCGCTACCTCTCCGAGAACTTCGACCTGGACGATCCCGGCGAGTTGCTGGACGAGGTCTGGGCCCGGGTCAAGGGCTGAGCGGGCAAAAAACCCGCATCTAGCGGCACGAACAGGCGTTCCCATCGAGGACGCCGGACTCCGCTCTAGACTCGAAGATCGTGGCTGCTCGGCAGGATCGGATCGTCATCTCTGGGGCGCGGGAGCACAATCTCCGCGACCTCAATCTCGAGCTGCCCAGAAACGCCCTCGTGGTGATCACCGGGCTCTCGGGCTCGGGCAAGTCGAGCCTGGCCTTCGACACCATCTATGCCGAGGGGCAGCGCCGCTACGTCGAGTCGCTCTCGGCCTACGCCCGCCAGTTTCTCGGTCAGATGGACAAGCCCGACGTGGACTCGATCGAGGGCCTCTCACCGGCCATCTCGATCGACCAGAAGACCACTTCGAGGAACCCGCGCTCCACCGTCGGCACGGTCACGGAGATCTACGACTACCTCCGCCTCCTGTGGGCCCGCGTGGGTCATCCCCACTGCTACAACTGCGGCCGCGCGATCGCCGCGCAGTCGGCGGAGCAGATCGTGGACCAGGTGATGGCGCAGCCCGAGGGCAGCAAGTTCATGGTCCTGGCTCCGATCGTGCGCGGTCGCAAGGGCGAGTACCGCGATCTTCTGGAGACGCTGCGGGCCGAGGGCTTCACCCGCGTGAAGGTGGACGGCCAGCTGCGCCGCCTCGAGGAGGACATCGACCTCGACAAGAAGCGCAAGCACGACATCGCCGTGGTGGTGGACCGGCTCGTCATGCGGCCAGATCTGCGCAAGCGGCTCACGGACTCGGTGGAGACGGCGGTGGCGCGCGCCGAGGGCATCGTGGACGTGGAGAGCGTGGACACCGGCGAGGTCACCACCTACTCGGACCGCTTCATGTGCCTCCACTGCGGCACCTCGATGCCGGAGCTGGAGCCGCGGATGTTCTCGTTCAACTCACCCCACGGCGCCTGTCCGCGCTGCACCGGCCTCGGATCGCAGATGGAGATCGACCCGGAGCTGATCGTGCCCGATCCCGGGCAGTCGCTCGGCGAGGGCGCGATCCTGCCCTGGTCCACGAGCGCGTCCAACTACTACGAGCAGATGACGCAGGCGATCGCGGACAAGTGGGAGGTCGACATGGACACTCCCTGGGAGGACCTGCCGGAGAGCGTGCGGCAGTGCTTCCTGTACGGCACGGAGGGCGAGCGCGTCTACGTCTCCTACCGCAACCGCTACGGGCGCCGCCGCTCGTACATGACGAACTTCGAGGGCATCGTGCCCAACCTCGAGCGCCGGTACCGGGAGACGGACTCGGACTGGTCGCGGGAGAAGATCGAGGAGTACATGACGCTCCGGCCCTGCCCCGAGTGCCATGGCGCGCGGCTGCGTCCCGAGTCACTGGCGGTGATGGTCGGGGGCCTGGGGATCCATCAGTTCACCCGGATGGCGGCCAGGCGCGCGATCGAATGGCTCGAGGGGCTGGAGCTCACCGATACGGAGCGCCAGATCGCCCGGCTGATCCTTCGGGAGATCGATGAGCGGCTGCGCTTCCTCGACAACGTCGGGGTGGGATACCTCTCGCTCGACCGGGCAGCGGCCACGCTCTCGGGAGGGGAGGCGCAGCGCATCCGGCTGGCCACGCAGATCGGATCCTCCCTCGTGGGCGTCCTATACATCCTCGACGAGCCCTCCATCGGGCTGCACCAGCGCGACAACGAGCGCCTGATCGGCACGCTCGAGCGCCTGCGTGACCTGGGCAACACGGTGATCGTGGTGGAGCACGACGAGGGCACGATGATGGCGGCCGACCACCTGGTCGACCTGGGCCCCGGCGCGGGCGAGCACGGCGGCTATCTGGTGGCCCAGGGCACCCCCGAGGAGGTCATGCGCACCCCCGGCTCGACCACCGGGCAGTTCCTCTCCGGCAAGCGGGAGATCGCCATCCCGGCGCGGCGCCGGCGGCCGTCCGGATACGTGGAGATAGCGGGGGCCTCGCAGCACAACCTCCGCAATGTGAACGTGAAGGTCCCGCTGGGCGTGCTCTGCTGCGTCACCGGCGTGTCAGGGTCGGGCAAGTCCACGCTCGTGAACGAGGTGCTGTACAAGGCTGTGGCCAACCGCCTGCACCGGGCCAAGCAGCGGCCGGGAGCGCACAAACGCATCTCGGGCCTGGACCAGGTGGACAAGATCATCAACATCGACCAGTCGCCGATCGGCCGCACGCCGAGGTCGAACCCGGCCACCTACATCGGGTTGTTCGACCACATCCGCGAACTCTTCTCGCGCACGCAGGAGTCGCGGGCCCGGGGGTACAAGCCGGGCCGGTTCTCCTTCAACGTGAAGGGGGGCCGCTGCGAGGTCTGCCGCGGGGACGGGCAGATCAAGATCGAGATGCACTTCCTGCCCGACGTGTACGTCCCGTGCGAGCAGTGCCACGACAAGCGCTACAACCGGGAGACGCTCGAGGTGCGGTTCAAGGGCCGCACGATCGCCGACGTGCTCGACATGACGGTGGAGGAGGCGCTCGGCTTCTTCACCCACATCCCGAAGATCAGGCGCCGGCTGCAGGCCCTTCACGACGTCGGCCTGGACTACATCCGGCTCGGCCAGCCGGCCACCACCCTCTCCGGCGGTGAGGCTCAGCGGGTGAAGCTGGCCAGCGAGCTGTCCAAGGTGGCCACGGGGCGGACGCTCTACATCCTTGACGAGCCCACCACGGGCCTGCACTTCGCGGATGTGGAGCGGCTGCTGGAGATGCTCGACCGGCTGGTGGACCAGGGCAACACCGTGGTCGTGATCGAGCACAACCTCGATGTGATCAAGACGGCCGACCGGCTGATCGACCTCGGTCCCGAGGGAGGGGACGAGGGCGGGCGCCTGGTGGCTCAGGGCACTCCCGAGCAGGTGGCGGCCAACGAGGAGTCGTACACGGGGAGCTTCCTGCGCGAGATGGTGGAGCCGGCCCGCCGGCGTTCCCGCCGCCGGGTGGCTGCCGCCGCCTGACCGACCGGCTCTCCCGCACCAAGATCATCGTCAAGGCGGAGCGGGGCTTCTGGTCGCGCGAGCGCGGGTCGATTCTCGAGACGCCGTTCCTCAATTCGTTCGACACCGCGCTCTCGAAGTAGCGCCGTGCCGGCGCGCTCTGACAAGCTGGCGGCCGTGGGAGCGGCCCGGCTGTGGTGGCAGAAATGGCGCTGGTACGAGCGCAACTCGCTCCCGTGGCGGCGAGCGCGGATTCACTGGGAGATGGGCCGCCGGGGCGCGTTCGCCCGCTGGCCCGTGCACGGCAACGTGCTCGAGGCGCTCCGCGACGGCAGGCTCGAGGTGGGGGAGGGCGTGCTGCTCGAGCCCAACGTGTGGCTCACCGCGCCCGAGGGAGCGCGGATCCGGATCGGCGCGGGGAGCTTCCTGAACATCGCCGTGATGGTGGCCGCGGTGGAGCTGGTGGAGATCGGCGAGCACTGCATGTTCGCCAACGGCTGCTTCGTGACCGACGGCAACCATCGCTTCGACGATCCGGACAAGCCCGTGCCCTGGCAGGGCTTCAGCAGCAAGGGGCCCACGCGGGTGGGCGACAACGTCTGGTGCGGGGCCAACGTGGTGGTGGCGAGCGGGGTGACGATCGGGGAGCGCTGCGTGATCGGCGCCAACAGCGTGGTGACCGAGGACATCCCGGCGTTCTCGATCGCGGCGGGTGCCCCCGCCCGGGTGATCAAAAGGGTCGAATACGACCGAGACCGGGGATCACCCTGAGGCGATCCCCGGTTCCGCGGCCTAGCAGCTGACGATCAGGTGGAACGGGCGGTCGGCGCCCGTCTTGGGGTCGGACCCGAAGGTCCGGACCACGACGCCGTTCACGTTGGACGCGAGCGAGGCGGTGGTCACCTCGGCTCCGACGGCCAGCGGCGACGCGCTGGTGTCACCGACGGTGGCGAAGTAGGCGCAGCCACGGACATCGCCGCTGAAGATCACCTGGTAGCGGCCCTCGGAGGTGCGTGCCACCGAGGTGGTGCTGCGCCCGCGAGCGAGGACGCCGTTGGCCGACACCACGGCGAAACGGGCGCTCCCGAAGGTGATCCCGGCCGACGGGACGGTGCCCAGGGCCGATTCCTTGATGGAGACTCCGCCGAGGGAGTCAGGCTTCACGTCCTTGGTCCGGATGGTGCCGTTGCGGATGTCCTTCGTGGTGATGGTGTTGTTCCGAATGCTCTTTCCGGTGATCACCAGCGCCGCATAGGCCGAGCCACCGAGCGCGAGAAAGAGCGCGGTGAGGGCTACGACCATCGCGGGGGAAGGCACCAGCCGGCGGAGATGTCGTGTCATAGGTCCTCCATTGCTCTGGACAAGACCCGGGACGCTATTGGTAAAAGGCCTGGAAAGCTGGGAGATTTAGCCCACGACGTGCACCAGCACGGTGCGTTGCCGCGGCCGATCGTCGAAATCGACCAGCACGAGCTGCTGCCAGGTGCCGAGCTCCAGGCGCCCGTCGCGCACCGGAATCGTCTCCGAGGGCCCCACGATCGCCGCCTTGATGTGGGCGTGGGAGTTGGTGTCCCCGTTCAGCCGATTGTGCTCGTAGCGGCCCTCGCCCGGCACCAGCCGGGCCAGCGCCTCACGCAGGTCGTGAATGCCGCCGGGCTCGTACTCCATGGCCGTGACCGCGGCGGTGGAGCCGGGCACGAAGACCGACACGAGGCCGGCGGTGAAGCCGGCCGAGGCCACCACGCTCTCCACGCCCGCGGTGATGTCCACCACGTCCCCGTGGCCCTCGGTGGAGAACCGCAACTGCCCGCCGCTCACCACCTCAGAGGGCAAAGCCTCCGGTGAAGGGCTCGCCGGTGCCCTCGGAGAGAAGGGCGTGGAGCCGCTCCACCTCGTCGGGGGCCATCGAGTACCCGTGGTCGGGCTCGGGATAGCGGCGCTCGCGCACGTCGGCGGCGAAGGCGGCCACTCCCTTCACCATCTGCTCGCGGATGTCCGCGTAGCGCTTCACGAAGCGCGCGGCATGGCCGTCGTAGATGCCGAGGAGGTCGTGGAACACCAGCACCTGGCCGTCCGCGGCCGGGCCGGCGCCGATCCCGATCACCGGAATCTCCATTCGCGGCATCACGATCTCGGTGAGCGCGCTGGGAATCGCCTCGAAGACCACGGCGAAGCAGCCGGCCTCCTGGAGTCCGATCGCGTCCCGCATCACCTCGAGGCCGCGCTCGGCCGTGCGGCCCTGAGAGCGGTAGCCGCCGAGGGCGATGGCCGTCTGCGGGGTGAGCCCCACATGTCCCATGACCGGGATTCCGGCTTCGACGATCGCCCGGGCGCGCTCGATCGAGCTGCCTCCGCGCTCCAGCTTCACCGCGTCGCAACCGGCCTCCTTCACGAAGCGCTGGGCCGAGCGGATGGCCTGCTCGTTCGACACCTCGTAGGAGCCGAAGGGGAGGTCTCCCACCAGCAGCGGCGTGGACAGCCCGCGGCGTACGGCGGACGCCAGCATGAGCAGCTCCTCGATCGTGACCGGCACGGTCGAGGGGTAGCCGAGCACGGTCATGGCCCCGGAGTCCCCGACGAGAACCACGTCCACGCCGGCCTCCTCGGCCACCTGGGCGCTCGGGTAGTCGTAGGCCGTGATCATCGCGATGGGCTCGCCCAGGGCCTTCTTGCCGGCGAGGGTTGAGAGGGTCACGGAGGGGCGCTTGCGCTCGGGTGCGCTGGCTCCGGGACCTGCGCTCATGACCGGGCCTCGTGATCAAAGGGGTGCGTGTGAGTGTTCATGCCGCTCCTCTGAGAATGGTGTTGTCGATTAGCCGTGCTCGGCCCACCCGGGCCGCCACGGCGAGAAGGGTCGAGCCGTTCACGCGCTCGACCTGCGAAAGGTCCTTTGCGGAGCGGAGCTCCATGTACTCGGGCTCCACGCCCGCCGCGTCCAGCTCCGAGCGCGCCGCGGCCAGCACTTCGCCGGCGGCGGTGGCGCCCCCCGCCACGCTTGTCTCGGCGGCGCGCAGGGCCCGCCAGAGCGCCAGGGCGCGCGTGCGCTCCTCGTCGTCCAGGTAGGCGTTGCGCGAGCTGAGGGCCAGCCCGTTCTCGTCCCGTACGGTGGGGCACACCTCCACGCGCACGGGGATGTCGAGGTCCCGGACGAGGCGATTGACGGTCAGGGCCTGCTGGGCGTCCTTCTGGCCGAAGTAGGCCACGTCCGGCTGGGCCATGTTGAACAGCTTGGTCACGACGGTGGCCACGCCCTCGAAGTGCCCGGCTCCGCGCCGCTCGGGGTCGCCGCACAGCACTTCGGTCAGGCCGCTGACCGCGACGGTCGTGGCAAAGCCCTCCGGGTAGACCTCCTCGCGGGGAGGGGCGAACAGCACGTCCACGCCCTCACTCTCGGCCAGCCCGCGGTCCCGGGCCTCGTCGGCGGGATAGGCGCTGAGGTCCTCGGCGGGTCCGAACTGCGCCGGATTCACGAACAGGGAGACCACCACCACGTCGCACTCCCCGCGCGCGCGGCGCATCAGGGACAGGTGCCCCTCGTGGAAGCTGCCCATCGTGGGCACCAGGCCGATCGTGCGACCGGCGCGGCGCTCGGGCACGACGGCGGCGCGGAGGTCCGCCACGGTACGCACCACGTTCATGCCGCCACCCCGGACGTGGTCAGGGCGCGAGTGGCGCCCACCAGCTCGTCGAAGAGGGAGAGAAGCTCCGGTGCGATGTCGGCCACGGCGGCGCGCTGGGCCTCGACGGTGGCCTCGTCTCCGCGCGCCACGGGGCCGGTGAGCGCGTCCTCGGGGCCGAGAGCGCCCCAGTTCTCCACGCTGCGGCGCACGAGCGGGAGCAGGAGGGCGCGGGCCTGGTGCGGCTCCAGCCCGGCCCCGCCGGCCACCCGCTCGGCCGCCGCCTCCAGAGTGACGAGGAAGTTCGAGGCCATCGATGCCGCGGCGTGGTAGGCCGCCCGGCCGTCATCGGAGATCACGAAGGACCGCATGCCCAGCCGGCCGGCCAGATACTCGGCCACCTCGAGTGCGTCCGCGGTGGCACCGGCCACCGCGGCCCCGACACCCGAGAGATCCGGCACGCCCGCCCCGCCCACGAAGGTCTGCAGGGGATGCAGCCCGAAGGCCTGTGCCCCGGCGCGGGCCGCCGGAGCCAGCGCCGAGAGGGGGGTGGCGCCGCTCGAGTGGCCCACGAAGGCAGCGGCCCCGGCCACCGTCGCGGCGGCGGCCTCGATCTCCCCATCGGGCACGCAGAGCAGGATCGCGAGGCATCCGCCCGGAGTCTCGCCTCGCCCCACCGGGCCCGCGACCGCTATTCCGGCGTGCTCCAGCGCCGCGGCGAGTGCGGTTCCGGCGCGTCCCCGGCCGACAACGCCGACGCGGGCGACCGTGAGTCTGTTCGCATGAGCTGGCATGTGCGTCCGGTCCACTCCGCGGCGCGGTAGCGGCCGACCTCCAGAGGATACCCCGGGAAAAGGCAAACCGGGCGCAGCCGGCCGAGCCGGCTGCTTCGGGAAAAGGCAAACCGGGCGCAGCCGGCCGAGCCGGCTGCTTCGGGAAGTCGAATCCGTCGCCTGGCGGATTAAGGTCCCGGACATGCACAGCCGCCCCTCCGCCGAGCGCCGCGAGGCGCTGGTCGAGCTCTACCACGAGACCTCGGGCTGCGTGCTATGTCCCCTCTCGGAGGGCCGCACGAACGTGGTGTTCGGGGCCGGCAACGCCGACGCGGACCTGATGTTCGTGGGGGAGGCGCCGGGCCAGCAGGAGGATCTCCAGGGCCTGCCGTTCGTGGGCCGGGCGGGCCAGCTGCTGAACGAGCTGCTGGCGGAAGTGGGCCTGAGGCGGGAGGACACCTTTATCGCGAATGTTTTGAAATGCAAACCTCCCGGCAACCGCGACCCCGAGCCCGCCGAGATCGAGACCTGCCGGCCCTACCTGGAGCAGCAGATCGCGCTGATCGAGCCGAGCGTGATTTGCACGCTCGGCAACTTCGCCACCAAGCTCCTGACGCGCTCGCCCCGGGGGATCACCCAGGTGCGCGGGAGGCCCCAGGTGCACGAGCTCGGCGGCCGGACCCTGCGGGTCTACCCGATCTTCCACCCGGCGGCGGCGCTGCGCACCCCCCGGGTCAAGGAGGAGCTGCGCTCCGACTTCGCGGGGCTCCCGGCCCTGCTGGCGGAGCCCGCTCCAGTCCCGCTGGGAGCGGTGGGCCCGGTGGCGGTGCCCACGGGGCCGCCCCCGCCGAGGCCCCAGATGGATCTGTTCGGCTAGGCCGCGGGTGGTTACCGAGTCCGACGGTCCGGGGCAGACCGAGGCCGCCGGGGCCGCGCTGGTCGCGGGCCTCCGGCCCGGCCACGTGGTGCTGGTCAGCGGCGAGCTGGGAGCTGGCAAGACCACCTTCGTGCGCGGGGCCTGCCGGGCCCTGGGGGTGACCGGCGCCGTGACCAGTCCCACGTTCACGATCGGCACGCTCCACGAGGGTTCGGAGGTCGAGGTGGCCCACCTCGACCTCTACCGGCTGGGCTCGCTCGCGGGGGAGGACCCGGCGCTGCTGGACGACTACGTGACTCCCGAGCGCATCGCGTTCATCGAGTGGCCCGAGGTGGCCCGGGAGGCCTCGCTGCCGGTGACCGCCCGGGTCCGGCTCGAGCACCTGGGCGGAGATCTGCGGCGCATCACGGTCGAATGAGCCTGCTGGGCTTCGACACGAGCACCTCGGCCACCAGCGCCTGCGTGCTGCGCGGCGACGGCGAGGCCTTCGAGACCCTGCCCTCCCCGGAGCGGCTGCTGGAGCGCCCCGGCCACGCGGCCGAGCTGATGCCCGCGGTGGCCGCGGTGATGGAGCGCGCGGGGGTCGGCTTCGCCGATCTGGAGGCGATCGCGGTGGGGGTGGGCCCGGGGACCTTCACCGGCCTGCGCATCGGGATCGCCACCGCTCGCTCGCTCGCCACGGCGGCGGGACTCCTGGTGCGCCCGGTGTCGTCCCCGGCCGCTCTGGCCGCCGGCGTCGGCGAGCCGCTCGCGCTCGCCCTCATCGACGCCCGCCGGGGAGAGCTGTTCGCCGCGCTGTACGAGCACGGCACCCGGCGCTGGGCTCCCTTTGCCGCGACTCCCGCGGACGTGGCTGAGCGGGTGCGCACGGAGGGGATCAACCCGCTGGCAGCCGGGGACGGCTCGGTACGATTCCGGGAGGAGCTCGAGGTGTCGGGCGTCAGGGTGGCCCCGCCGGATTCGAGCTCTCACGCGGTCAGCGCTCTCCAGGTCTGCCGGCTGGCGAGCGCGGTGGCGGGGGTCTCCCCCGAGGCCGTGTTCCCGAACTACCTGCGACCACCAGACGCCAAGCCGAGATGAACCACGTTGCCCAGATGAACGACCTCGACATACGGCGGCTCACGTATGCCGACCTGCCGCAGGTCATCGCCATCGAGCGGCGTGCCTTTCCGACGCCCTGGTCGCTCGCCATGTTCGTGCTCGAGCTGTCGAAGCCCTCGGGCATCTGCCTGGCCGCCATGTCTGAGGGGCGGCTGGTGGGCTACATGGTGTGCTCCCGCTACGACACCGTCTGGCACGTGATGAACGTGGCGGTGGACGACAGGCTGAGGCGGCGCGGTATCGCGCGCTCCCTCCTGACCCGCCTGTTCGAGCTCGCCGACCGCCCGAGCGCCCAGTACACGCTGGAGGTCAGGACCTCGAACGACGGGGCCATCAACCTCTACGAGGGATTCGGCTTCCGCGCCGCCGGGCGCCGCCGCGCCTACTACCACGACAACCGGGAGGACGCCCTGATCATGTGGCGCAGCGCTCCCGAGCGCGCCACCGCCTAGCTAGCCTCCACCGGGAATCCCGTGAGCGACGCCGCCCTGATCCTGGCGATCGAGACCAGCTGCGACGACACCTGCGCCGCCGTGGTCACGGGCGATGGAGACGTGCTCTCCAACGCGATCGCCTCCCAGGGGCTGCTGCACGAGCGCTACGGCGGGGTGGTGCCCGAGCTGGCTGCCCGGCGCCACCTGGAGCTCGTGGACGCGATGACGGCCGACGCCCTGGAGCGCGCGGGCGTGGGGGCCGGCGACCTCGACGGCGTGGCCGTGACCCGCGGGCCGGGCCTGATCGGGGCCCTGCTCGTGGGCGTGTCCTCGGCCAAGGCCCTGGCCGCCGTGCACCGGCTTCCACTCACCCCGGTGGACCACCTCCACGGGCACGTGGTGTCGGCCACGCTGCGCCCGGACCCGATCGAGCCGCCGTACCTGTGCCTGGTGGCCAGCGGCGGTCACACATTCATCGCGCGCGTGGACGAGCCGTCGTCCTACCGGATCCTCGGCCAGACCCTGGACGACGCGGCCGGCGAGGCCTTCGACAAGGGAGCCCGGCTGCTAGGCCTCGGCTATCCCGGCGGCCCCGAGGTGGATCTCCTCGCCCGCGAGGGCGACCCGGGCGCGTTCGAGTTCCCGCGCAGCGCCCCGGGCGACCTGGACTTCAGCTTCAGCGGCCTCAAGACCTCGCTCCTCTACCGGGTGCGGGAGCTGGGGGAGGAGGCCACCGCGCTGCGCCGCGCGGACCTGGCCGCCTCCTACCAGCGCGCGATCGTGGACGCGCTCGTGACCCGGGTGTGCCAGGCGCTGGAGCGGGAGGGGATCCAGAGGCTGGCCATCGGTGGCGGCGTGGCCGCCAATTCGGAGCTGCGCCGTGCCGTGGAGGCGTTGGACGTGCCCACGTGGGTCCCGCCGATGGACCTCTGCACCGACAACGCGGCGATGATCGCGGCCGCGGCCCGCTTCCTGGAGCCGCTGCCCTATCCCGGCTACCTCTCCCTCGACGCCGCAGCGCGGCTGGCCTGAGCATCGTGGCGCGGGTGACCCTCTACGGAAAGCCGGGCTGTCACCTCTGCGACGAGGCCCGAGCGGCGCTCGAGGAGGTTAGGCAGGTGCGCACCTTCGACGTCGAGGAGGTGGACGTGTCCGTGGACGCGGGGCTCCACCGCCTCTACGGGGAGCGCATCCCGGTCGTGATGGTGGACGGGGAGGAGCTCTTCGAGCACTTCGTGAACCCCGTCGTGCTCGTGGAGCGGCTCGATAGAGTGGACGCGTGAGGTACGACCAGCCCATCGGGGGCGCAGTCGGCCTACAGCCGGCGAGACCGGAGGTCGAGCCGGACGGCGCCGACCGGCTCTCGTTGGGTGTGGCGGCACGGCTCTCCCGCTACCTGCAGGTCCTGATCCAGGCCAAGAAGATGGGCCGGGAGACCATCTCCTCCCAGGAGCTGGCGGACTATACGCACGTCAACTCCACCCAGATCCGGCGAGACCTGTCGGGCTTCGGGAAGTTCGGCAAGCGCGGCGTGGGCTACAACGTCGACTCGCTGGTCTCGCAGATCCGCAAGATCCTGCGCACCACCGGCAAGCACAACATCGCCCTCTTCGGCGCCGGGAATCTCGGGCAGGCCATCGCCGGCTCCAACATCTTCGCCGACCACGGTTTCCGAGTGGTCGCGTTGTTCGACACCGACGCCGCCAAGGTCGGACATGCGGTGAGCGACACGCTGACCGTCCGTTCCTACGCCGACCTCGATCGCGTGGTGCGCGAGGAGGACGTGGTGGTGGGCGTGCTGGCCGTGCCCACCGAGGCGGCCCAGAAGGTGGCGGACGACCTGGTGGAGGCCGGCGTGAGGGTGATATTCAACTACTCGGAGGCGCTGCTCCAGGTACCGCCCGAGGTCACCGTGCACACCTCCAGCCCGGCCGTGGACCTTCTGTATGCGCTCTACTTCTACCTGACCTAGTGGACCTTCTCTCAACCTAGGGGAGACCCCGGCGTGCTGGACATGGGGACGATGAGGGAGGCGTTCGACGCCTCCACCGACTTCACGGTGGGCATCGAGGAGGAGTTCGCGATCCTCGATCCCGCCACGTACTCGCTGGCCCACCGCTTCGAGGAGCTGAGGGCGGCCGCGGCGTCCGACGAAGTGCTCGCGGCGTCGGTCGCCGGCGAGCTGATTCAATCCGAGATCGAGATCCGCTCCGGGCGCGGCGAGGACCTGGCCGACGCGCTGTCCCGCCAGCGTGAGGCCCGGGCGCGGCTGTTCCGCGTGGCCGCCGACCAGAACGCGCTTCTCGGTGCCACGGGAACCCACCCCTGGAGCCCCTGGCAGGAGCAGCGCATCATCGACACCGAGCACTACCACCGGGTGGAGCATGACCTCCAGTACGTGGCTTGGCGCAACAACACCTTCAGCGCCCACGTGCACGTCGGAGTCCGAGGCGCGGACCGCGCGGTGGCGGTGTGCGATCGCCTGCGGGCGCTCCTGCCGGAGCTGCTGGCGCTGTCATCGAACTCGCCGTTCCTCGATGGGCGAGACTCGGGCCTGCACTCGGCCCGCAGCCAGATCTTCACCAAGAGCTTCCCCCGCTGCGGCATCCCGGAGCCCTTCGGGAGCTTCCGCGCCTACGCGGACTACGTGGACTTCCTCGTGCGAACGAACTCGATCGTGGAGCACACGCAGCTCTGGTGGAGCGTCCGGCCCCACCACGCCTTCGGCACCGTGGAGGTTCGCATCTGCGATGCCCAGACCACGGCCGAGGCCTCCAGCGCCCTGGTGGGCCTGATCGCCGCCTCGGTGGCCCAGGCGGCCATCGAGTACGACGACGGTGTGCCCTACGAGCCGCCGGCGGGCCGCCTGGTGGAGGAGAACTTCTGGCGCGCCATCCGCCACGGCCTGGACGGCAAGCTGATCGACATCGACCGCCAGGAGGAGTACCCCGCCGCGGCGATCGGCGATCGCCTCCTGGCGTGGACCGCCCCCGCCCGCGGCGCGCTCGGCATGGAGGTGGCCCTCCCGCCGGAGAGCGGCGCCCAGCGCCAGCAGCGTGCGCTCGCCGCCGGCGCGTCCATCGAGGAGGTCTACTGCGCGGAGGTGGACGCCACCCAGCGCACGTTCGCCGGGGAGAGGGCGGTCCGGTGAGCGACCAGCCACCGCCCGACGAGGAGCAGATGCGTGAGGCGCTGGCCCAGCTGAGGGTGGAGGACATTCTTCTCCACACCGCCGTGACGCTCGTGAACCTCGCCGGGCGGCGCCTGACCGTTCCGGAGGAGAAGGACCTCGAACAGGCTCGAAGCGGCATCGAGGCCGTTCGCGCTCTCCTGCCGCTCTGCCCGGAGGAGGAGGCCGCGCCCATCCGCGAGGCGCTGTCCCAGCTCCAGATGATCTACGTGCGGGAAACCGGTGCCGGCGCCCCGCCGGCCGGCGGGCGCCCCGAGGGCACCGAGCAGAAGGAGGACGCCGCGGCTGCCGCCGAGGCCGAGGAGCGAGCCAAGGCACGCTCGAAGATCTGGACGCCCCCCGGCACCTCGTGAGCGACGAGCCGGTCGGGATCTTCGGCGGCTCCGGCCTCTACAAGCTTCTCGACGACGTGGAGGAGGTGGCCGTGGACACCCCCTACGGCCCGCCCTCGGCCCGCATCCGCCTGGGCGAGGTGGAGGGCCGCGCCGTGGCCTTCATGCCCCGGCACGGGGACGAGCACACCCTCCCGCCGCATCGGATCAACTACCGGGCCAACGTCTGGGCCATGCGCAGCGTGGGCGTGCGCCGCATCATCGGGCCGTCGGCCTGCGGGGCGCTCCGGGCCGAGCTCAGCCCCGGCACCTTCGTGATCTGCGACCAGTTCGTGGACCGCACGCGCGGCCGGGAGGACACCTTCTACGACGGCCCGCAGGCCACGCACGTCTCGTCCGCCGACCCCTATTGCAGCGATCTGGGGCTCACCCTCATGGAAGCCGCCCGGCTCGAGGGAATACCGGCCGTGGCCGGAGGCACCGTGGTGGTCATCCAGGGCCCGCGGTTCTCTACCCGGGCGGAATCGCGATGGTTCGCCGACTCGGGGTGGGACGTGGTGAACATGACCCAGTACCCCGAGTGCTGGCTCGCCCGCGAGCTCGGGCTCTGTTACGCCAACGTCTCGCTCGTCACCGACTACGACGCGGGCCTGGAGGGCAGGCCGGACGTCCCCCCGGTGTCCACGGAGATGGCCTTCGCAGCGTTCCGCCGGAACCTCGATAGACTGCGCGCGCTCTTGTTTCGGGCGGTGCCGACGATCGGCCCACAGCCTGACGATGCCTGCGCCACGGCGCTCGGCAACGCGATCGTCCACCACTAACGGCACTGCCTCGACTGACACACACGGAGGACACTTCTCTTGCAATTCCTGACTGACTGGGGCGTGATCATCGCGCTCGTTTGCTCCGGCGCCGCGGTGGCGTACGGAGTGCTCACGTCCCGCTGGCTCCTCGCCCTGTCGCCGGGCAACGACGAGATGCAGCGCATCTCGCGTGCCGTGCAGGAGGGCGCATCGGCATACCTCCGCCGGCAGTACACGATCATCGGCGGAGTCGCCGTCGTGCTCGCGGTGGTTCTCGCGGTCGCGCTCGAGGTGGAGGGATCGAACGGGATCCTGGTGGCCATCGGGTTCCTGATCGGTGGCACGTTCTCGGCCTCGGCCGGGTTCATCGGCATGAACGTGTCGGTGCGGGCCAACGCCCGCGTGGCCGAGTCCGCGCGCGGGGGCGTGTCCAAGGCGCTCGAGGTGGCCTTCAAGGGCGGCGCCGTGACCGGCCTGCTGGTGGCCGGCCTGGCCCTGCTCGGAGTGGCGGGCTACTACGGAATCCTGATCCTGGCGGGCACGAATGAGCGCGACGCCGTGGACGCCCTCGTGGGCCTCGGCTTCGGCGGGTCGCTGATCTCCGTGTTCGCCCGTCTGGGCGGCGGCATCTTCACCAAGGCGGCCGACGTGGGCGCCGACCTGGTGGGCAAGATCGAGGCCGGCATCCCCGAGGACGACCCCCGCAACCCGGCGGTGATCGCCGACAACGTGGGCGACAACGTGGGCGACTGCGCCGGCATGGCCGCGGACCTCTTCGAGACCTACGCCGTGACTGCGGTCGCCGTGATGCTCCTCGGCATCCTCACCTTCAACGAGACCGGCACCGTGGCCGTGTACCCGCTGATCATCGGAGGCGTGTCGCTTCTGGCGTCGATCGTGGGCACGTTCGCCGTACGCAGCGCCGCCGGAAACGTGGAGCGTGCCCTCTACCAGGGCCTGCTCGTGTCCGGCGGCCTGGCGGCCCTCGCCTTCCTGCCGATCACGCTCATCCTGATGGACGACGTGAGCTACCAGAGCAACGTGTCCGACCTCCTGAGGGCGGGCGCGTCGGCCCCCAGCGGCCTCGATCTCTGGTTCTGCACCCTGGTGGGCGTCGGCATCACGGCCGGCCTCTTCGTGATCACCGACTACTACACGTCCACGCGCTTCCGCCCGGTGCGCACCACCGCGCGAGCGTCCCAGACCGGGCACGCCACCAACATCATCCAGGGCCTGGCTCAGGGCCTTCAGTCCACCGCCGCGCCGGCGATCCTGCTGGCCCTCGGCATCCTGGTGGCCAACGAGCTGGCCGGGATCTACGGCATCGGGATCGCGGTGATGTCCCAGCTGTCGCTCACCGGGCTGATCGTGGCGCTCGACGCCTTCGGGCCGATCACCGACAACGCCGGCGGAATCGCCGAGATGGCCGACCTCCCCGAGGAGGTGCGCGCCGTGACCGACCCGCTCGACGCGGTGGGCAACACCACCAAGGCCGTGACCAAGGGGTACGCCATCGGCTCGGCCGTGCTGGCTGCTCTGGTGCTCTTCGCGGCGTTCATCGAGGAGCTCCGCGAGGAGGCGGCGGCGGACGGCAAGGTCCTCAAGGGCTTCGACATCTCGCAGCCCCCCGTGCTGATCGGACTACTGATCGGCGGGATGATGGTCTACCTCTTCGCCTCGCTGGCGATCGAGGCCGTGGGCCGGGCCGCCGGCGGCGTGGTGGAGGAGGTGCGCCGCCAGTTCAAGGAGAAGCCGGGCATCATGGACCACACCGAGCAGCCGGACTATGCCCGCGCGGTGGACATCGTCACACAGTCCGCCCAGCGCGAGATGATCCTTCCGGCGCTCATCCCGATCGTGATCCCGGTGGTGGTGGGGCTGTTGTCCTACCAGGCGCTCGGCGGTCTCTTGATCGGGGTGATCGTGGTGGGCTTCTTCTGCGCGATCTCCATGACCTCCGGCGGAGGCGCGTGGGACAACGCCAAGAAGCTGATCGAGGACGGCGAGTACGGCGGAAAGGGCTCCGAGGCCCACGCGGCCTCGGTGACCGGCGACACCGTGGGCGATCCCTACAAGGACACCGCGGGCCCCGCCATCAACCCCATGATCAAGGTGGCCAACATCGTGGCCCTCCTGATCGTGCCGTTCCTGGTCTGAGCAGCTGCGGGGGCCGGACCGGCCCCTCGACCGGGAAGGCGCTCACAACATTCGTGACCTCGGCGGCCTGCGGGCTGCCGAGGGTCGCGAGACCGCAGGTGGAGCGCTGGTGCGCGCCGCCGGGTTCTGGGCGGAGGTGGCGCCGACCTCAGCGCCCTGCGGACCCGGCTGCGCGTCGCTTAAGCGAAAGCCGGTGGTCCGCCGCCCCGCCGGGCCGTACTCGCAAGAAGCGCTGCGCTCCTCGGGCGGGTGGCGACGTTGCGAGTTCCCGCCGATGACCGTTCCAGGTCAGCGGTGGGGACGTGCGACGGAGACAGGACCCGCCCGCCACGGCCCCAGCCCCGCCCCGGAGTAGCTTTCCGAGCCGCGGATGGCCGAGTTCAGACCCAAGAACCAGGGGCTCGAGCGGGTGCTCGGCACGGGCGCCCTGTTCGCCACGGCCTACGGCAACGTCGGCAGCTCGATCTACTACGCCCTCGGCCTGGTGGCCATCTACGCCGCGGGCATGACGCCGGTCGTGTTCGTGATCGCCGGGCTGATCTTCGCGGCCACCGCCGCCACCTACGCCGAGGCCACCACGATGTATCCCGAGGCCGGCGGCTCCTCGAGCTTCGCCCGCCGCGCCTTCAACGAGTTCTGGTCCTTCTTCGCGGCGTGGAGCCAGATGCTCACGTACATCATCACGATCGCCATCTCGGCGTTCTTCGTGCCGCACTACCTGGGCGTCTTCTGGGATGCCCTCAGCCGCTCGCCGGGAGACATCATCGGCGGCATCGTGGTGGTGGCCGTCCTCGGGGCGGTGAACATCTTCGGCGTCAAGGAGTCGGCCGGAGTGAACATCGGCTTCGCGATCACCGACTTCATGACGCAGGTACTGCTGGTGATCGTGGGCTGCGTGCTGGTGGTCGACCCGGACCTGCTCATCCGCCAGATCGACTTCGGCACCACCCCCACCGTGGGCAACTTCCTGATCGCGATCCCGGTGGCGATGGTGGCCTACACCGGCATCGAGACGATCTCGAACATGGCCGAGGAGGCCCGGGACTACGGCAAGACCATCCCGCGCGGCATCGGGCTCGTGGTGGGCGCGGTGGCCGTGATCTACGCATTCCTGCCCGCGGTGGCGCTCTCGGCCATGCCGGTGCGCAACGGGACGACGCTTCTCGCCCTCCCCAAGGAGCAGGGCGGCTACGCCGACGACCCCGTGCTCGGCGTGGTGGAGAACATGCACCTGGGCGGGCTCCAGCACGCGGCCGAGATCTACGTGGGATTGCTGGCGTCCACGATCCTCTTCATCGCCACCAACGCCGGGATCCTGGGCGTCTCGCGGCTGAGCTACTCGATGGGCCAGCACCGGCAGCTTCCCGAGTTCCTGCGGGTGCTCCACCCCCGCTTCCGCACGCCCTACATCGCCATCACGATCTTCGGGCTGATCGCGTGCGTGGCCATCATTCCCGGCCAGGCCGACTTCCTTGGGGTCATCTACGCCTTCGGGGCGATGCTCTCGTTCACCATCGCCCACGTCTCGGTGATCAAGCTGCGGATGACCCGCCCGGACGCGGAGAGGCCGTATCGCTCGCCGCTGACCCTGCGAGTCCGGGGCCGCGAGGTGCCGCTGCTCGCCGTCTTCGGGGGCTTCGGCACCGGGCTCGCGCTGTTGGTGGCCACCGTGCTGGACCTCCGCGTGCTCGTGTCCGGCCTCGCCTGGTTGGCCTTCGGGATCCTCCTCTACGTGGTCTACCGGCGCCGCCAGGGCCTGTCGCTCACCGAGACCCACAAGATCGTGACGCCCAAGCCGGTGGTGGAGCACGAGGTGGAGTACGAGTCAATCCTGGTGGCCTTCGAGGACGGCGACTACTCGGGTGAGGCGGTGGCCACGGCGGTGCGCCTGGCGGCCACCCGCCGGCGGGGCATTCACGTGCTGGTGACCATCACCGTGCCTCCGAACGCGCCAATCGACGCGGTGCTGCCCGAGCAGGAGTCGCGCGCAGCCTCCCTGATCGACTCGGCCCGCGTGCGCGGAGGGCGGCGCGTGACCGGCCATTGGGAGAAGGTCCGGCCCGGGCAGGCGGGCCGGAGGATCGTGGAGGAGGCCCGTGAGATCCGGGCCCGGGCACTGGTCATGACGCTGCCGCCGCGGCGCACCGGCGCGTCGCTCTTCGGCCGCACGCTCGAGACGGTGCTGACCGAGCGCCCGTGCCGGGTGATCATCGAATCCACCAAGGGGACGACGCCGGAGAAGGAAGCCGCCTGAGCGCGACTACGATGGGCGGGTGCAGCGCGCTTACGCCGCATTCACCCTCGCGCTCAGCGGCATGATCCTGGTGGTCGGAGTGGCGATGGTGGCGTCTACCCTCGCCCGAGGGGGCGGCGTCTCGACCCTGGGCGTGGTGCTCGGGGTGATGCTCACGCTGATCGGGTGCGGCCGACTCTGGCTCGCGCGCAGCGCGCACACGCACGGCGAGGGGCGGTGACGGGCGAGGACGAAGGTCGCCGCCCGGACCTGAGCGACCGGGCGCGCGAGGGCCTGCGGAGGGGCACCGGCCGCGCCGGGGCGCGCCTCGCACGCGGCACCGTGAGGGCGGAGGCGCGCATCGTGCGCACGCTGGGCGAGCCCGCTCTGTTCGCGATCCTGCTCAGCGCGATCGTCTCGGCGATCCTCTACTCGCTCGGAGTGGTGGCCGATGACGCGCTCGGCCTCACCCCGATCGTGTTCCTCCTGGCCGGCGGCTTCTTCGTAATCACCATGGCCACCTATGTGGAGGGCAACTCCCTCCACCCGGAGCGGGGCGGCGCCTCCACCTTTGCCCGCTACGCCTTCGACGAGTTCTGGAGCTTCGTGGCCGGCTGGGCGATCCTGCTCGACTACGTGATCGTCATGGCGCTCGCCTCGGTGGCGATCGCGGACTATCTGTCGGCGTTCTGGGGTGAGCTGCAGAGTGGCCCGGAGGAGATCCTGATCTCCGCCGCGGCCGTGGTGTTCGTGGTGGGCGCGAACATTCGCGGGCTCTCCCCCCGCCGCCTGCGCACCGTCCTGCGCCTGTCGCTCGCCGGGATCGTGCTCCTGGTGGCCGCCTCGGTCGCGGTGTACGTGCAGTTCTTCGATCTCGGGTCGGTGTTCGACACCGTGGACCTTGGTCATAGCCCGACCTGGGAGGACACGGTGTTCGCCACCGTCCTCGCCACCGGGGCGCTGATTGGGATCGAGGCCGCCTCGGGGCTGGCCGGCGAGGTGCGCGTCGGGCGGCGAGGACTGCGCCGCGTGGTGATCGTGGTGTCCGTCGCGGCCCTGGTTCTACTGACGGGGGTCTCGGCCGCCGCGCTGATGGCCGTGCCCGTGCAAAACGGGAGCACCGAGCTCGGCAGTCGCTTCTTGGAGGCCCCGGTGCTGGGGATGGTGTCCACGCTTGACCCGGAGTGGCTCAGGCACGTGTTCCGGTACGCGGTGGGGGCGCTGGCGGGGGCCATCCTGCTCACGGCGATGAACGGCCAGATGCTGGGCGTGGCTCGCCTCTCCTACTCGCTGGCCACCAACCGGCAGATCCCGAGCGCGGTGGGCCGCCTGCACCCGCAGCTGGGCACCCCTTACGTGGCCATCATGATCGCCGGGGTCCTGGCCTTCGCGCTGGCGCTTCCCCACGACGTGAAGTTCCTCACGGGGATCTTCGCCTTCGGGGCCATGCTCACGTTCGCGATCGCCCACGTGTCGGTGATCGTGCTGCGCTTCCGGGAGGCGGGCCGCCCGAGCGCGTTCCGGGTGCCGCTCTCGGTGCGCTTCCGCGGGGGCAGCATCCCGCTGCCCTCGGCGCTCGGCGCGCTGCTCTCGGTGGGCGCCTGGGTCAGCGTGGTCGTCCTCCACGACGGCGCGCGCGTGGTGGGCGGGCTGTGGATGGCCTTCGGGCTGGCGCTCTACGTGATCTACCGCCGCAGCCAGGGCAAGCCGCTGCGCAAGCGCTTCACGATTCCCGCCACCGCACTTCAGGAGACGAGCGACAGCGAGTACGGGAGCATTCTCGTCCCGGTGTTCGGCGAGTCCCTGGACGACGACATCGTGGGCACCGCGGGGAGGCTTGCCGCTGAGCAGTCGGAGGAGGGGGCGGGCGCCGTGCTCGAGGTGCTGTACGTCTTCGAGATCCCGATGTCCCTGCCCATCGACGCCCGAGTCCCGGACGAGCGCGTGGGGGCGGCCAAGCGGGTGCTGGCGCGGGCCAAGGAGGTGGGCGAGGAGTACGAGGGGGTGGAGGTGGCCACCGCCATGGTCCGCGGGCGGACAGTGGGCCAGGCGATCGTTTCCGAGGCCCGGCGCCGGGGGGTGGAGGCGATCGTGCTGGCCGCCGAGGAGCCCACGCGGGTGAAGGGCGGAGCGATTCTCGGAGGGCGCGGACGGTCCCGCGACCGCTTCGTGGGGAACACCACCCGCTACGTCGTGGAGAAGGCGGAATGCACGGTAATCCTCACGGCCGCCCCCGACGGCAAGGACACCGTTCGTGAAGGCGTTCTGCCGTAGTGCCGATACGTCGGGTATTGCTTTGTAGAGTGGGAAACCAATGTTCGTCCTGATCGTCGGATGTGGCCGGGTGGGGTCGGCGATTGCCCACTCGATGCTCGCAGAGGGAAATGAGGTCTCGGTCCTCGACGAGGACCCGGAGGCGATCGCGCTGCTCGATCGCGGCCAGTCCGAGGGATGGGAGGAGCGGGGCGGCCGTTTCACCGTCGGCACGGCACTCGAGATCGACGCGCTGCTCGCCGCCGGCATCGACCAGGCCGACGCCTTCGTGGCCTCCACGGACGGCGACAACACGAACCTCGTGGTGGCCCAGATCGCCAAGCGCCGCTTCGACGTCGACCGGGTCGTGGTCCGCGTCCTCGATCCGCACCGCGCCCGCTGGTACGCCCAGCAGGGCCTGCAGACCGTCTGTCCCACCCAGACGGCGATCGAGCTGCTCGAAGCCGCCGTGCGCGGCCAGATTCGCTTCGAGGGCGTGTCCGGCTGATGTACGTCCTGATCGTGGGTGCGGGGAAGGTCGGCTGGAACCTCACGCGTGAGCTGATCGCGAAGGGCCACGAGGTCACGGTCCTCGAGTCGGACCCCACCCGGTACGCCGTGGTGGAGGAGGAGCTCGAGCACAGCGTCCAGTACGGCGACGGCTCCGAGCTCTGGGTGCTGGAGCGCGCGGGCATCGAGCGCGCCGACCTCGTGATCGCCGTGACCGGAGACGACGAGGACAACATCCTCATCTCCCAGGTGGCGCGCGAGAAGTACGGCGTGGAACGCGTGGTGGCCCGCTGCAACAACCCTCGCAACCTCCATCACTTCGAGCTGCTGGGCGTGAAGCCGGCCATCTCCGCCACCGACCTGATCCTGCGGCTGATCGAGCACGAGGTGCCGAACCACGGGCTGGTGCACCTCCTGGACCTTCCCGAGGAGCGCCTCGAGATCATCGAGCTGGAGGTGGCTCCGGACTCCGAGGCGGCGGGCAAGCAAGTGAAGGACCTCGGCCTTCCCGAGGGCTCGCTCGTGATCTCGATCCTGCGTGACGACGGCGGCTTCGTGCCCACCGGCGAGTCGGTGGTGCAGCCGGGCGATGAGGTCCTGGTGGTGCTCGACGTGGGCATCGAGGATCGCGTCACCGAGCGCTTCACCGGCACCGTCGCGCCCACGGCCTAAGCGGTGGCCGACCGTCACGTCGACCACCTGATCGTGGGCGGCGGCCTGGCCGCCGCGAGTTGCGCGCGCTGGTTGCGGGAGGAGGGGGCCGAGGGTTCCATCCTGCTGGTGGGCCGGGAATTCGATCCGCCCTACAACCGGCCGCCGCTGACCAAGGAGTACCTGCGGGGAGAGGAGAGCCGCGAGGACGTGCTCTACCGCCCCGACGAGTGGTGGGGAGAGCAGCGGATAGAGCTGCTCACGCGCACCAGCGTGATGAAGCTGGACACCGCGGAGCGCGTGGCCACGCTGTCCACGAAGGAGGCGGTGGGCTTCGACACCGCGCTGATCGCCACCGGGGCGAACGTGCGCCGGCTGCGGGCCGGCGGCTCGGAGCTCGACGGGATCCACTACATCCGGGCGCTGGCCAACTCGGACTCGCTGAGGGAGGACGCCGCGCAGGCCGAGCGGGTGGTTCTGATCGGGGGCAGCTACATCGCCTGCGAGGTGGCGGCCTCGCTGACCGCATCGGCCGGCGTGAAGTGCTCGCTCGTGATGCAGGAGGAGGAGCCGCTCGAGCGGCACTTCGGGCGCGAGGTGGGCCGCTTCTTCCGGAGTGTCCTCGAGGAGCACGGGGTGGAGATCCACGGCGGTGATGAGCTGGCCCGCTTCGAGGGCGAGGGCGACCGGGTGGGCAGGGTCGTGACCGCCGCCGGACTCGAGCTCGAATGCGACTGTGCCGTGATCGGCGCCGGGGTGATGCCCGACGTGATGCTGGCCCGCTCGGCCGGGCTCGACCTGGGCGAGACCGGCGGCCTGCGTTGCTCGTCCGGTCTCGAGACCTCCGTGCCGGGGGTCTTCGCCGCCGGCGACAACTGCGAGTACGAGAGCCCGGTGCACGGCCGCCGGCTGCGGGTGGAGCACTGGGACGTGGCCGCGAACCAGGGGAAGACGGTGGCTCTGAACATGCTCGGGCGCGGGGTGGAGCACACCGTGGTGCCGTACTTCTTCTCCGACCTGGCCGATTGGGCGTCGCTCGAGTACGTCGGCCCCGGAGCCGGGGACCCCGTGGTCCGAGGGTCGATCGACGGGGGCGACTTCACCGTCTTCTATCTCGACGGCGACCGGGTCACGGCCGGGCTGGCCGTCGGCGGGCGCTCGGACGACCTGGAGCACGCCCGCCGCTTCCTGACTCACCGGTCCGCGCCGCCGCGCGACGCCCTCGCCGACGAGGGCACGGACCTGTCCGCGCTCTGACCTGCCCGCGAAGGCGGGTCAGGCGGAGGCGGCCACGTACGCCAGCATTCGGTTGGTGACCGAGGTGGCCCGGGCCACGCTGTCCGCGCTCGCGGCCGGCGGCCGCGACAGGCGCTCGGGAATGCGCTCGTCCAGGCCGGCCACATGCGGGCGGGCGAGGTCGAGGCCCAGCAGCACCGCGTCACGCACCACGTCGGGCTCCACGGACCACAGCATCTCGAACACCCGCTCGCCCGTGGTCTGGCGCTCGCGTCCCGCGAGGCAGGCCGCGAACCCGGGCGCGTCGCAGACGATGGCCCACTCGTCGGCCAGCGGGTGGTCCCGCTCCATCGGCACCTCCAGGGGCCCGTCCGGAGGCCCGCCAAGCTGCTTGAAGTCGGCCAGCGCCAGCGCGAGCTCGGAGGTGCGGGCGAACTCCCGCCAGCGCCGCTCGGCCTGCCGGTAGAAACGCTCGCGCTGGAAGGACCCCACCAGCACGGCACGCTCGCCCGAGGCCGAGCACTCGTCCTCGATCGCGTGCGACACGGCCACCAGCAGGCGCTTGGGGATGGGGTAGGGCTGGAGCTCGGGCCGGCGGCGGCGCAGGCCGCCGAAGATCGACGCTTCGGGGATGGGCTCCGCCTCGCTCACGCGCTCGATCGCGGCCGCCAGCGACAGGCCGGAATCGCGAGCGCGTGCCACCTCGCGCACGCGCTCGATCTCCTCCCGGGGGTAGCGGCGATGACCGCTGGGGAGGCGGTCGGCCCGGGGGAAGCCGTGCCGGGTCTCCCACATGCGGAGCGTGCCCGGCTGGACGCCGGTGGCCTCCGAGAGCTGTCCGATGGTGAGCAGGGTCAAGAGTTAAACAGTCCGTTCGAAAAATCGCTACAGTGTGTTTAGCTTTGGTTCCAACGACGTACGGGAGAAGCATGACCGCTCTGGCCGCCCCCACCGATTTCAGTCGCGCCTACCAGGCCCACCGGCCGCGCGCGTTCTCCAGTGCCCTCAGAGTTCTCGGCGATGCGGCCGCGGCCGAGGACGTCGTTCAGGACGTGTTCCTCACGCTGTGGAGGAATCCCGGGCTCTTCGACCCGTCGCGAGGGAATCTCGCGGGCTACGTGGCCATGATGGCCCGGAGCCGCGCCGTGGACCGCGTTCGGTCCATCGGAGCCGGGCGAGCCGCCGTCGAGCGGCTGGGGGTGCGCGAGGAGGATCGGCCCGGCGACGACGACGGCCCCAGCGCCAGCGCCATCCGGCGCGACGAGCGCGGGCGCATACTGGCAGCGGTGAAGGATCTGCCGCCTCGCCAGCGCGACGCCGTGCTGCTGGCCTTCGGCAAGGGCCTCTCCACGGCGGAGATCGCGGAGGCGTCGGGCACACCACTGGGAACGGCGAAGAGCCGGCTCCGCCTGGGTCTCGCGAAGACTCGCGAGAAGCTCGATACAGCGGCCTGAAGCGTTCATCACCCCGGATACGCGCGGGCGTCGTTCACCGGTCACTCGCACGTAGTCTTGGCGGGCCGGGGTTCGTCCTTCGCCCGCGATGCTCCGTACGCTCAGAGGATGGACGGCTACTTCACCGATCGGTCGATGCTCCGCATCGTGCACCGGGAGCGTGCCATCGCCCTCTCGGGGCCGAGGGCACTGCTGATGCAGGCCGCCCACCCGCTGGCGGTGTCGGGGCTGCTCGCCCACACCACCGCGCTCGACGAGCCCTACGACCGGCTCGCCCGCACCGCCCAGGTGATGGGCACGATCGGATTCGGGAGCCGGGCGGACGCCGACCGCGTCACCCGCCGGGTGCGCGGGATGCACCGGAAGGTCAGCGGGCGCCTGAGCCGGCCGGCGGGTCCGTTTCCGAAGGGCACCGCCTATCGCGCCGACGACGCCGAGCTGCTGCTCTGGGTCCTGTTCACGCTGGTGGACTCCGGTCTCGTGGTCTACCGCAACTACGTCGGCGGGCTGACGCGCGAGCAGGAGGCGGCCTACTGGGACGACTACCGCGTGGTGGGACGGCTGTTCGGGCTGCGCCAGAGCGACATGCCGCGCACGCTCGCCGACCTGGACGACTACCGCCGCGGGATGCTCGAGGGCGACAGGCTCCACGTGACGCCGTGGGCGCGCGAGCGCGCCCGCTCGATCGTCCTCGAGCCGCCGGTGCCGATGCTCGCGCAGCCGTTGGTGGAGACGGTCAACTTCATCACCATCGCCCTGCTGCCGGACCGCATCCGCGCGGAGTACGGCTTCTCGGCCCTACCGCCCGCGTTCGTGCGCAAGGCCCTCGTCCGGGCCGGTGCGGAGTACGTGAAGCGCGGGGTGGTGCCGTTCCTGCCCGAGCGCCTCAGGCTGGTGCCGGCGGCGCGGGCCGCATAGGACCATGCCTAGCCGGGCGAGCTGCGGGGCAGGGACTCGAACCCCGATAACCAGCTCCAGAGGCTGGCGTCTTGCCATTAGACGACCCCGCAAGGGCAGCGATGAGGATACCCAGCCATCAACACATGGCTGCGGTGCTCGCCCGATCACCGATCGGGCTGCGCTCCTCGCCGCCGATCGGGCTCCGCTCCTCGCCCGGCGTATCAGTTCACCAAGGTGGGCCTGACGTGCAGCACGGTCGTCCGTCCACCCGCCACGGTGATCCGGATCGCGAGCTTCACGCGTCGTCCGCGCAGCTTCCGCGCCAGGGCCTTGGAGACGCGGATTCCGCCCGCGCTCACCCTCACACGCGCCTTGGGCGAGGAGATCAGCGCGCGCAGCGAGCGCCCGCGGGCGTGTAGTCGCAGCGCGGCTGCGGGATGCAGGCTGGTGGAACGGGCGAAGCGCGCGCCGCGCGGCAGCGTGACCGTCAGCCGCCGCAGGCCCGGGCGGCCGGCACCGGCGCGAACGTCGGCCACGAGCCGAGCCCGTCCCCGCCGTACCCGCAGGGTCACTCCCGCGCGAAGCCGCCCCTTCACCTTGCTCGTGCCCGCCGGCTCGCTTCCGGTCCCGGTGGAGCCTCCCGAGCCTCCCGCGGGGCCGGACCCGGAGCCACCGGAGGCCGGGCATCCGGACACCGCCAGGGCGGCCGACGCGGTGGCGGTGCGGCCGGTCTCGGCGGTGAGAGCCGCCCCGGCCACCGCCTGCGATGTGCACAGGCCGGCGCTCGCGAGAAGCAAGCCGCCGGGCCCGCCATCGAGGGCAAGCGTAAAGGAGCTGAGCGGCAGGTCGGGTGCGCCCGTGAAGGTGGTGGCGAGACCGTCGGCGGTGATGTCCACCGTGCCCTGAAGACGCAGGTCCACCACGCCCCCCAGGTCCACGCCGATCAGAGGCAGGCCGCCGGGGTTCTCCACGAGGCGCACCGGGCCGGTGAGGGGGATCGGCGTGAGCGGGGAGGTGGCCGTGGCCGTGCCCACACGCGAGGAGGCGGGGCAGGTGCCGGTCGCGAACGACGCCGCCGGGCATGCGCGGGACAGAGTGGCCGCGTTGGCGCCAAGCGCCGGAGGGAGCGTGACCCGCGCGATGTCGAGGGCGGCGTCGCCGTCGCGGAAGCGCAGCGTGGTCTGGACCGCAGGCGGAACGGCGAGCCCGCCGCTGAGTGTCACCGTCCCGGCGAGGGAGGGCGCGAACGGCAGCGAGGCGCAGCCGGTGGGGTTGAGCGAGTCGTTGGCCGTGGCCACGCTGCCGGGAGCGAAGTAGGAGCTGGCGGCGGCGGACGCGGCGGCCGGGGCACAGGAGGTGGGCATGCGCATGAATCGCTTGCCGTTGACGATTCCGGACAGGGTCAGCGCGATCGATTGGATCTGCATCGGAAGTCCGCTCACGGTACGCGGCTGATCGGCGAGGGTGGACTCGAGCGCGTAGCCGCCCGGGCCGGGCTTCAGCTGGAGCCCGGCCTCGAGCACGATCGTGGAGAGCGGGACCGTGATAAGCGGGTTGGCCGGCCTGACCACCACTCCGAGCCGCGCGGGCTCGCCCGCCTCCGGGAAGAGGTTGTACACGTCGCCCGGGGCGGTGTTGGGGATCGCGACGCCGAAGGTGATGTCCGCCTGCACCTCCACGGTGCCGACCTTCGAGCCCGCCGGGCAGGCGTCGTCCTCGAGCTGCCCGGCCGAGCAGTAGGAGGCCACCGACGGATTGCCCACCAGTCCGGCGGGGAGCCGCACGAAGAGGTCCTTCAGGTCGTCGCTCGATCCGTCGTACTGGAACCCGGCGGCGATCTTCACGTTGGGAGCGCCGCCCGCCTGCAGGGAGGAGGGGGCCACGTCCAGGGTGAGGCCGGTCACCGCGGCGCCCGCGGGCGCGGCCAGGACGAGCAGTGCCAGCGCCAGCGAAGACGCAAGTACCGCGATAGACGCCCTGAGCGGGAGCGCCGGGCTCCACCCGGCGCGCACCGACCTGTTCACTTGAACCTCCCTGTTCAAGATTGCCCGCCCGTCCAAGCTAACCCGGAACGGGCGCGTGCGCCAGCGCGGGAGGGGGTCGGCTAGGCCACGGACTGCTCGGCCCAGTCGCGGTAGAGGCGCGCGTACGCGCCGTTCGCGGCCAGCAGCTCGTCGTGCGTCCCCTGCTCGGAGATCCGGCCTCCGTCCAGCACCACGATGCGTCCCGCGCTCCTGATTGTGGAGAGGCGGTGGGCGATGACGAGCGCCGTGCGCCCGGCCAGCAGCCGGCGCAGTCCGTGCTCGATCTGCGACTCGGTGCGCACGTCCACGTTCGACGTGGCCTCGTCCAGGATCAGGATGCGCGGATCGGCGGCCGCCGCGCGGGCGAAGGCCACGAGCTGGCGCTGGCCGGCGGACAGGTGGCCACCCCGCTCGCCGACCTCGGTGTCGTAGCCGTCCGGCAGGCGCTCGATGAAGCGGTCGGCGCCGACGGCGCGGGCCGCGTCCAGCACCTGCTCCTCGGTCGCGTCGGGCCGGCCGAAGCCGATGTTGTCGCGAATCGTGCCCGAGAACAGGAAGCTCTCCTGCGGGACGATGCCGAGCTGGGAGCGCAGCGAGTGCTCGGTGACACCGCGCAGGTCGTGATCGTCCACGAGCACGCGCCCGTGGTCGGGGTCGTAGAAGCTCGTGGACTTGCCCGCGCCGGTGGCGCCCACCAGGGCCACGGTCTGCCCCGGAGGTATGTGCAGCGACACGTCGCAGAGCGCCGGCTCGCCGTCGCCGTAGGAGAACGTCACGTCGTCGAACTCGATCTCGCCGCGCAGCTGGGGCAGCTCGAGGGCGCCGGGCCGGTCGCGGATCTCGGGCTCCTCGTCCAGCAGCTCGAAGATCTTGTCGAGGGCCGCCATGCCCGCCTGGTAGGTGGTGTAGAGCTGCGACAGCGACTGGATCGGGTCGAAGAAGCTCTGCAGGTAGAAGACGAAGGTGACGAGCACGCCGATCGACACCGCGCCGTCCACCACCTGGTTGCCGCCGTAGAGCAGGATCGCCGCGGTGGCCACGGCCGACAGCAGCTCGACCGCCGGGAAGTAGGCGGCGTTCAGGTACACGGTCCGCATGTTCGCCTCGCGGTGCTCGTCGTTCAGCTCGGCGAAGCGGGTCTTGTGACGCCGCTCCTGCCCGAAGGCCCGCACCACGCGCACCCCGGAGAGCGTCTCCTGGAGGTAGGCGGTGACCATGGCGATCCGCTCACGGGTGAGCCGGTAGGCCCCCGCTGAGACCACGCGGAATATCACGCTGCCCACGAGCAGGAAGGGGAAGGTGAGGAAGGTCACCAGCGCCAGCGCCGGGTCGAGCACAATGAGGATCACCGCGATGCCGATCAGCGTCAGCGAAGACGAGAACAGCGTCTGCATTCCCTCGGTCACGAGCTGGTCCAGAGCCTGCACGTCGTTGGTCAGGCGCGAGATGAGCACCCCGGCGCGGTTGCGCGAGTAGAACCCGATGGAGAGACGCTGCAGGTGCGCGAACACCTGGACGCGAAGGTCCTGGAGCGCGCGCTGGCCGACCCAGTTGATCAGGTAGGTCTGGGCGTAGGTGGCCCCCCAGTTCACGAGCGCGGCGGCCACGAAGGCGATCAGGATGACCGTGAGGGTGTTCACGTCCTTCTGCACGATGCCGTCGTCAACGGCCCGGCCCGCGAGGTACGGCGGCACGAGCGACGCCGCGGTGGCCACCAGCAGCGCAAGCAGGGTGAGGATCACGATGCCCCGGTAGGGGCGCAGCAGGGTCACCAGATGGCGCAGCTTGCGCGCGCGGTTCTCCTCGCCGCGGAACGTGTGCCAGAAGCGCCTCACAGCCCCGCCACCTCCCGCTCCACCGGGTCCTGGGTGAGGAACACCTGGTCGGGCAGCCCCTTCTCCGCGATCTCGCGGTAGAGGGGCGAGTCCTCGAGCAGCTCGTGGTGGGTGCCGCGCGCCATGATCTCCCCGTCCTCCAGCACCACCACCTCGTCGGCCAGGGCGATGGTGGACAGGCGGTGGGCGATCACGAAGGTGGTGCGGCCCTCCATCACCTCGGAGAGCGCGTTCTTGATGCGGCTCTCGGTGGTGGCGTCCACGCTGGAGGTGGCGTCGTCGAGCACCAGGATGCGCGGCTCGGAGAGGAGCGCCCGGGCGATGGCCACCCGCTGGCGCTGCCCGCCCGAGAGCGTGAGGCCGCGTTCCCCGACCAGCGTGTCGTAGCCGTCGGGGAGCTCCTCGATCAGCTCGGCCAGCCCGGCGCGGGCGGCTGCTCGCTCCACCTCCTCGTCGGTGGCCTCCGGACGCGCGTAGGCGATGTTCTCGCGCAGCGGGGCGGAGAACAGGAAGGCGTCGTCGGACACCACGGCCACCTCGTGGCGCAGCGATCCGGGGTCCACGTCGCGCACATCCACGCCGTCCACCAGCACCGCGCCCTCCTGCACGTCGTACAGACGCGGCACCAGCAGCACGAGCGTGGTCTTGCCCGACCCTGTGGGACCGACCAGCGCCACCGTCTTGCCCGCCTCTACCTCGAGGCTCACGTTGCGGAGCACGGGCTCGCCACCCTCGTAGCCGAACGTCACGTTCCGGAGCTCGACGCGACCGCCACCGGCGGGGAGCGGCGGGGCGCCCGGCACCGAGGTCAGCTGGGGCTCCCGGTCGAGTAGCTCGAACACACGCGCGCCCGAGGCCACGGCTCGTTGGGACATGCCGAGCGCCATGCCGAGCATGCGCATGGGAGAGGTGAGCATCAGCACGTAGCCGTAGAAGGCCACGAAGTCGCCAATGTCGAGCGATCCGTTGATGGCCTGACGGCCGCCCACATAGAGGAGCGCGGCCAGGCCGAGCTGCGGGACGAAGCCGATCAGCGGGGCGTAGAACGCGCGCAGGCGGGTGGAGATCATGGACTGGTCGAAGACCCGCGACACCGAGCGGTTGAATCGGTGCAGCTGACGCTCCTCCTGGGCGAAGGCCTTGACCACGCGCACGCCGCCCACGTTCTCCTCGGCCGCGGCGGTGAGCTCGGCTATGCGCTGCTGCACCTCCTGGGTGGCCGGGCGGTTGAGCCGCCCGTAGCGGAAGGCAATCCAGATGACGAACGGCATGGGAGCCAGCGACACCGCGGCGAGCCCGGGATCGAGGGCGAACATCACCGCGGCGGCGATCACGATCGTCAGCGCCGACTGCACGATGAAGATGAGCCCGTAGCCGAGGAAGAACCGCACCGCCTGCAGGTCCACGGTCGACCGGGACATGAGCTGACCCGTCTGCTGGGTGTCGAAGAAGGCCAGCTCGAGCGAGTTGAGGTGGGCGTACATGCGGTTGCGCAGGTCGTACTCCACGCCGAGCGAGACCTGCCCGGCCACGAGCCGCCGGGTCACGCTGAACACGAGCCGCAGAACGCCGGCGCCGACCACCGCCAGCGCGAGCGGCCACAGGTTCGTGGAGTGGTCGCGGATGTCGTTGACCGTGCGGCCCACGAGGTAGGGCACGAGCACCCCCATGCCCATGGCGGCCGCCGCAAGCAGGAAGGACGCGATCACGCCCCTGCGATAGGGACGCAGGAACCCGAGCAGCCTCCAGAACGTCTTCATGCCCCTATGACTTTACTTTGTGAAGCGCGGAGCGATCTCGCTGTGGCGGTGGTCGAAGATGCGACGCAGGTCGCGCGCGACGACCAGTCGGTGCGCCACCTCACCCAGCGGACCGAATGGCAGGGCGTAGTGCACCCGGTCCCTCACGAGCGTGCCGCCGGGGGCGGGCTCGAAGGTGTGCGTGTGATGCCAGAGCCGGTAGGGGCCGCGGACCTGGGCGTCCACGAAGCTGCGGCCGGGCACCCACTCCTCGATGCGTGTGAGCCAGCGAACGGGCACCCGGTGAAGGGCCAGCCGGTACTCGATGAGCGCGCCCACGCCCATCTCGATCGGACGCGATGTGATCACCCGGAAGTTGAGCCAGGGCGGCGTGATGGCCTCCAGGTTGAAGGCGTCGGCGAAGAACGGGAACACCTCCTCGGGTGGCGCCGGGACGAGCTGCGCCCGCTCGAGGACATGCGCTCTCATGGGCGGGATACGTTCGGGACGCGCCCCCGGGGTCAAGACTCCGAGCCTGGTCTGGAGGACCGTCACAGTTGGCCTGTCCCATATCCGTAAGGTTCCGGACGTGACGAACACAGCACGGTGGTTGATCGCGATTCTGCTCTCCACTCTGGTGTTCGCGGCCGGCTGCGGCGGGGGGTCGAGCGGGGACGGCGACACCTCGGAGCCCGCGATGGCGGTGGAGCCGGCGCCGGAGAAGCCGAAGCCGGTGACCCTCAAGGGATGCCTCACCGAGGCGGGGTTCGAGGTCCAGCGCGACGCCGACGGCTGGGGGGCTACCCGCAATGGCCGCACGTTTACCAAGATCCACGAGTTCGGGTCGGTGCCCGAGGCCGTCGCGTACGACCAGAACCTCACAATCGCGGTCCACTCTCAGATCGGCCCCAGGGTCGCCACCGGAGGATCCGCCGCCGACCTCAAGCCCGTCGAGCTCTGCCTCGGCGCCGTCGCCCAGAAGTAGCCGCCTCCCCGTTGAGGGGCGCTTCCACCGGTATAGCGGAGCACTCGGGTTCTGGCTACTCGGCGAGCGATGTCCCAGGAGAACGTGGATGCGGTGCGGGAGGCCGTCGACGCAGTCAACCGCCGGGATGTTGATGCGTGCTGGCGAACGCCGATCCGGGCATCGTGCAGGACTGGTCGAGGGCCATCGGGCCCCAGCAAGGCATCTTCCGGTGCCATGACGCGGCGCGGGAGTTCCTTCGGTCGTGGTGGGAGGCGTTCGACGAGTCGGTCGTGGTCGTGGACGAGCTCATCGACGCGGGCGAACAGGTGGTCGGCGTGTTCCACGGCCACCAGCGAGGTCGGGGAAGCGGCGTGGTGGTCCAAGGCCCGGGTGCTGTGGTGGTCCTCGGCTTCCGGGACGGCGAGCTGACCTCGATCACCCTCTACCAGTCGCGGGCCGCCGCGCTCGAAGCTGTGGGCTGGTGGAGTAGCCATAGCTCCGCCTGGATTCGAACCAGGGACCTCACGATTATGAGTCGTGCGCTCTAACCGCTGAGCTACGGAGCCGCGGAGGCGAGGATAGCCGCGCCTGGAGTGGGCCGACAGCTACACACAGGTCCCGCCGAACTCGAGCGGCAGACACGGGGCGGGCAAACGAACGGGCCGGCCGGCTCTTGGATGAGCTGACCGACCCGTTCTGGAGCGACTAGTGAGCGAAGGGCGTTCGCTCGCGTGTTTACTCCTCGGCGATGGCGAGAACGTCGAAGCTCGTGAAGCCGTCATTTATGGCGGAAGGCGTTGGGTTGCAGATCTTCAAGTACGGGTAGCTGGTTCCGGCCTCCACGGTGTAGATGAGGTTGATCGACGAGTCGACGAACTGCGGGGTCACGACCAGGTGATCGCTGCCCGTGGAGCCCTCAAAGCCGGGGAGCGGAAAGTACTTGCAGCTCTGGGCGCCAACGGTCCCTATGGTCACGCCAAAATCCGAGTGGGTGACCCCGTTTATGCCGATGTCTCGGGCCGTGATCGTTCCATCCACGATGTCCGCCCCCAGGAACGTCGAGACGTCGAACGTGGTGAGCGACTGGTCCTTGACGTCGGCGCTGTTGACCTGCCCATCGACAATGTCGCTGCTGCGGACGGTGTTGGCGGCATAGGCACCGCCGGTACCCACGGCGACGAACAAGGCCAGGTATGCGACCACGGTGGCGTGGCTCGGACGGCGAAGGCTTCTGCGGAGCATGGGGATCCCCCTGGAGATAGGTGGAGGCGTCCCATGTCGACTCCCGTCCCTGGGCCACAGCTCGCCGAACGCCACCGGTTCTCAGTGGACGCGACCCTACGCCGCCTCACGCGTCCCGAACAGACACAACCGCACCGGGGCACGTCTTCCAGGGCCTTACTCCGACAGCCCGGCGGCCTCGAGGGCCTCGGCGGCGACCGAGTAGAAGCGCGCGTACACGACCAGTCCCCGCCGGACGGTCAGGACGATCCCGATCGGGTAGTCGAGCTCCACTCCGCTCGCCTGTCCGAGTGCCCTGAAGTGGGCGAGTGCCACCACCTGATCTCCGGCGTCGCGGATCTCGTTCACGAGGAAGCGGACCCACTCCCAGTCGTTCTCCAGCTCCGTCCAGAACTTCCGGAGTCCCTCGTGGCCGTAGTATCCATGGCCCTCGAGCTGGGAGCGCAGGGGATAGAACTCGGCCTCCTCGTCCCAGGCGGCCATCCAGGCATCGCGATCGACCTCCCCGCGCCATGCCTCGGCCAGCGCCTGCACCACCTCAACGTTCTCCCGCGACATCGCGAGCCGAGTATCTCGTAGCGTCCTGGTCCGTGTCCCTGGACGATCTGCTGCTGGCGGTGCCGAACTTCAGCGAGGGCCGCGACCTCGCCGCGGTGCAGGCGATCGCGGCCGCGGCCGCGCCCGCGCGGATACTCGATCTCCACGTCGATCCGGATCACCACCGCTCGGTCCTCACGCTCGCGGCGCGCCAGGGCGAGCTCGCCGCCGGGCTCCTGGCCGCGGCCGCGACGGCGGTCGAGCGGATCGACCTGCGTGCCGATCGCGGCGTGCACCCCCACGTCGGCGCGATCGACGTGGTGCCCGTGGTCTACCGCTCGGACGCCCAGCGCGGCCCGGCCTGTGCCGAGGCCCTCACCGTGGCCGCGCGCATCGGAGGCGAGCTCGGCATCCCGGTGTTCCTCTACGGCGAGCTGGCCACCAGGGAGGAGCACGCCGAGCGGGCCGCGCTGCGGGCGGGCGGGCCGGCGGGGCTGGCGGAGCGGATGGCCCGCGGCGAGCTGGTGCCGGACTACGGGCCCAATCGGCCGCATCCCACCGCGGGCGCGACGCTGGTGGCCGCGCGCCCTCCGCTCGTGGCGTTCAACGTCGATCTCGTCACCGCGGACGTGGAGGTGGCAAGGCGGATCGCTGCGTCGCTCCGCGAGTCGGGAGGCGGATTGCCCGGCGTCCGGGCGATCGGCCTGTACCTCGAGGACCGCGGCCGGGCCCAGGTGTCCACCAACGTGCACGACCATCGCGCGGTGCCGCTGCGGGAGATCGTGGAGAGGGTCCGGGCCGAGGCGGAGGTGGCCGAGGCCGAGCTTGTGGGGCTGGCGCCCCGCGCCGCGCTGGAGGGATTCCCCGCCGACGTGACGCTGCGCGGCTTCTCTCCGGAGCGCCATCTGGTCGAGGAGGCGCTCGAAGCGGTCGTGTAACGTCGCTCTGCGATGGCCCAGACCAAGCGCAAGCGCACGCGAAAGCACCGTGGAACCCCCGCGGGGACGATCGAGCGGGCCGGGCGCACCGGCCGCCCCGGCGGGACCCAGAAGGACGGGAAGCAGATCGCCCGGCAGCGGCGGGAGGAGCGCATGTCCACGCCCCCCACCTGGCGCGGCGCGCTCAGCCGGGCGGCCATCGCCGCGGCGGTCTTCGGCGTGCTCGTGGTGTTGATCTTCCAGCAGAGCGTGGCCCAGGGCGCGGCCCTGGCGGCGGCGATGCTTCTGATCTACATCCCGCTCGGGTACACCACGGACCTCGCGCTCTTCCGCTTTCGCGAGCGTCGCCGGGCCGCGGCGAGAAAGTAGGCTCGGCGCATGGACGTGCGCATGTTCACGGTGGGGCCGGTGGCGGAGAACTCGTTCATCTTCCGCCGCGACGGCTCCGATCGCGCGCTGATCGTGGACCCGGGGGAGGAGGCCGACAAGCTCCTGAGTGCCATTGACTCCCTCGGGGTGAAGCTCGACGGCATCCTCCTCACCCACACCCACTTCGACCACGTGGGCGCCGTGGCCCCGGTCGCGCGCGCCACGGGCGCCGAGGTGTGGGTGCCTCAGGCCGAGGCCTTCGTGCTGGCCGACATCAACAGCTACGTGCCCTGGCCGGGCTTCGGCCCGTTCGATTCCTGGGACGCCGAGCACACGCTGGAGGGCGGCGAGCGGCTGGAGCTGGCGGGCTTCGAGATCGACGTGATCTTCACTCCGGGTCACAGCCCGGGCCACGTGACCTTCTCGATCCCGGACGAGCAGGCCGCGTTCTCCGGCGATGTGCTCTTCCAGGGCTCGGTGGGACGCACCGACCTGCCCGGCGGCGACTGGGGCACGCTGCTCGAGTCGATCCGTTCGCTCACCGAGTCGCTCCCGGCCGAGACCACCGTGTACCCGGGCCACATGGGGATCACGACGCTCGGCGCCGAGCGCGCCACCAATCCCTTCCTGTCCGAGCTCGCGAGTTAGTGACCTCGAAGCTCCAGGCCCCGCGGGGGACGTTCGACGTCCTGCCCGCCGACGGACGGCGCCGCGCCGCACTCGCCCACACGACCGACTTCGTTCTGGGCGCCGCGGGCTACGAGCCGTTCGAGTCCCCGGTGTTCGAGGACACCGAGCTGTTCGCGCGCGGGGTGGGGGAGGCCACGGACATCGTGCGCAAGGAGATGTTCACCTTCGAGGACAAGGCCGGCCGCTCGCTCACGCTGCGCCCCGAGAACACGGCCGGGGTGTGCCGGGCCTACGTGGAGCACGGCATGCACAAGCTGCCGCAGCCGGTGAAGCTGCGCTACTGGGGTCCCTTCTTCCGCCACGAGGCGCCGCAGGCGGGGCGCTACCGGCAGTTCACTCAGCTGGGCGCGGAGGCGCTCGGGTCCGACGATCCCTCGCTGGACGCCGAGCTGATCCTGCTGCTCGTGGAGCTGCTGGAGACGGTGGGGGCGGCGGACCTCCGCGTGCGCCTCTCGAGCCTCGGCACCCCGGAGACCCGTGAGCATTACCTAACGGAGCTGGGCGAGTATCTCCGCGGTCGCGAGTCCGAGCTCTCCGGGGACGTGCGCGACCGGCTGGCCAGCAACCCCCTGCGGGCGTTCGACTCGGATCACCCAGGCACCCGCACGGTGATGGAGGGGGCGCCGCGGCTGCTCGACCGGCTCGCCCCCGACGACGCCGAGCACTTCGCCTCGGTGCGCGAGCTGCTGGACGACGCCGGGCTCGCCTACGAGGTGGACGCCACCCTGGTGCGCGGGCTCGACTACTACACGCGCACCGTGTTCGAGGTCGAGTCCGGAGCGCTGGGCGCGCAGAACGCGCTCGGTGGCGGCGGCCGCTACGACCGGCTGGTGGAACAGCTTGGCGGCCCGGCCACCCCGGGGGTGGGCTTCGCCGCCGGGGTGGAGCGGATCCTGCTGGCGGCGGAGGCGGCGGACGAGACCCCGGGCGGCGTGGTGTACGTGGCCGTGGCCGACCCGGACGCCGCGCGCTCGGCGTTCGCGCTCGCGCGGCGGGTGCGCGAGGTGGGATGGCGGGTGGAGCTCGAGCAGGCCGGCCGCTCGTTGAAGGGCCAGCTGAAACAGGCCGATCGCGTGGGCGCGGGAGTGACGGTGATCGTGGGCGGGGGTATCGAGGTGAAGGACATGGCCAGCGGCGAACAGAGGCCTGCCTCCGGCCCTGACGAGGCGCTGGCGCTGGTCGAGGAGGTGCTCGCACCGTGAGTTCCCTGCGTCCCAACCTCTACCGCTCCCGCTGGGCGGGCGAGCTCCGTGCGGCGGACGTGGGCGAGCGCGTGCGTGTGGCCGGATGGGTGCACCGCCGGCGCGACCACGGCGGGCTGATCTTCATCGACCTGCGCGACACCACCGGGCTGGTGCAGCTCGTGTTCCGCCCGGAGGACGCTCCCGCCGTGCACGAGGAGGCGGGCCGGCTGCGCTCCGAGGACGTGATCTCGGCCGAGGGTGAGCTGATCGCGCGCGAGGAGGGCACCGTGAACCCGGGGCTGCCCACCGGCGAGGTGGAGCTGGCCGTGGCCTCGCTGGACGTGCTCGCGGACGCGGAGACCCCGCCCTTCCCGATCGACGAGGACGAGCCGGTGGGCGAGGAGCTGCGACTCCGCTACCGCTATCTCGACCTTCGCCGGGAGGGCATGCGCCGCAACCTGCGCCTGCGCCACGACGTGGTGCGCACCATCCGCGACCAGCTGAACGCTGAGGACTTCCTGGAGGTCGAGACCCCGATCATGACCCGGTCCACGCCCGAGGGAGCGCGCGACTTCCTGGTGCCGAGCCGCCTGAGCCCGGGCTCGTGGTACGCGCTTCCCCAGTCGCCGCAGCTGTTCAAGCAGCTGCTGGTGATGGGCGGCACCGAGCGCTACTTCCAGATCGCCCGCTGCTTCCGGGACGAGGACTTCCGCGCGGATCGCCAGCCCGAGTTCACCCAGCTCGACCTGGAGATGGGATTCGTGGAGGAAGAGGACGTCTACCACGCGGTGGACCCCGTGCTGAAGGCCGTGCTGGCCGTCGGCGGCATCGAGGTGGACCTGCCGGTGGAGCGGCTCACCTACGCCGATGTGATGCTGCGCTACGGCTCGGACCGGCCCGACCGCCGCCTGGGGGTCGAGATCTCCGACCTGACCGGCGTGTTCCGGAACTCGGCGTTCAAGGTCTTCTCCGGTGCCGTGGGCGCCGGCGGGGTGGTCCGGGCCATCAGCACCGGGGGCGAGTGGCCACGCAGCCGCTTCGATGCCCTCACCGAGCGCGCGCAGAGCCTGGGTGCCAAGGGCCTGGCCTGGGCCGTGGTGGAGGACGGGGGGTGGCGCTCGCCCATCGCCAAGTTCCTGTCCGAGGCCGAGGTCGAGCGGGCCACGGCCGAGCTGGGCGCGAGGCCCGGCGACGCGATCCTGATCGTGGCCGACGACGCGGCGGTGGCCGCCCGTGTGCTCGGCGCGCTCCGGGTGGAGGTGGCCGAGGGCGAGCCGGAGGGCCACGACCTCTTCTGGGTCACGGACTTCCCGATGTTCGCCTGGAACGAGGGGGAGGGACGGTGGGTCGCCGAGCACCATCCGTTCACCTCGCCCAAGGGCGACCTCGACGGCGATCCCGGCACCTGGCTGAGCCGCAGCTACGACGTGGTGCTCGACGGCTGGGAGCTCGGGAGCGGCTCGATCAGGATCAACCGGCCCGAGCTTCAGCAGAAGGTGTTCGACGCTCTCGGGATTGGACCCGAGGAGGCGGAGAAGCGCTTCGGCTTCCTGCTCGAGGCGCTGCGCTTCGGCGCCCCGCCGCACGGCGGAATCGCGCTCGGCATCGATCGCATCGCGGCGCTGCTCGCCGGGCGCGACTCGATCCGCGACGTGATCGCCTTCCCGAAGGCCGCGAGCGGGGTGGACCCGCTCACCGGCGCACCCGCCCCCGTGGACGAGCGCCAGCTGCGCGAGCTCGGGCTGAAGCTCGATCCGAGGGCCTGACCGCGCCGAGGTCCTCCACCGCTGGTAGCCTCGCGTCAGGCCCGAACCTGTTCGCCAGCCTGCCGTATACGTTGAGCCGAATAACACCGAGATGGGAGTTCGGCTCGTGGTAGGGCCGTGGCCCGCCATGGAGGACACCCGAGTTTGCTAGGACAGCAGGCCCAACTCTCGGATTTGGCAGCGGCAGGTTGGGGCCGCCATGCCCGCCATCTGCGACGCTAGCGCCGGTGGGCCTCTCGGATCACCTGGCGTTCCCTCGAGGAACGGGCGCCCCGGCCGACCATCCGCATGCCGGCGTGGCCGGTGGATCCTCCTGCGGGGACCTCGTGCGCATCGCCGTGACCGTCGAGCGCGAGCGCGTGAGCGAGGCGGGCTTCGAGGCCGAGGGCTGCTCAGCGCTTCGCGCGGCCGCCAGCGCCGCCGTGGAGCTCGCGGAGGGCGAGTCCTTCCTGACCGCCGCACGGGTCACCCCAGACGCGCTGGCCGACGCCCTCGGCGGGCTGGGCGTGGCGCACCGGCACGCCGCCGTTCTGGCGGCCGACGCTCTTCAGCGCGCGCTCGGCGCGGCCGCGCGCGACGGCACCCCGGCGCTGGCCCCCAACCCGCGGCGCACGCTCGTGGCCATGAGCGGCGGGGTGGACAGCGCCGCCGCCGCTCAGCTCGCCCTGGACGCCGGCGACGACGTGGTGGCCGTGACGCTCGAGCTCTGGGCGCATCCCGCCACCGACGCGGAGCGGAGCTGCTGCTCGCCCCAGGCCGTGCTCGGCGCGAGGGCATTGGCCCACGGCATGGGCATCCCGCACGTGACCCTCGACCTGCGCGAGCGCTTCCGGGAGGCGGTGGTGGACCGCTTCGTGGAGGGCTACGGCCGGGGCGAGACCCCGAACCCCTGCGTGCGCTGCAACGGCGAGGTGCGCTTCGACGCCATGGTCGCGCTGGCCGACGCGCTGGGGGCCGCCCGCCTGGCCACCGGTCACTACGCCCGCATCGCCCGAGATGCCGACGGTCCCCTCTTGCGGGCGGGAGCCGACGCGCGTAAGGATCAGAGCTACATGCTCGCCCGGCTCGAGCCGTCGCTCCTCGATCGCCTCTCCTTCCCGCTGGGCGCTCTCACCAAGGACGAGGTGCGCTCCCTGGCCCGGGATGCCGGACTGGCGGTGGCGGACCGGCGGGAGAGCCAGGACCTCTGCTTCGCGGCCGGGCTGGGGAGTCGCGGCTTCCTGCGCCGGCACGCGCCCGACGGACTGCGGCGGCCGGGCCGGATCGTGGACCGGGCGGGGCACGAGCTCGGGCGCCACGAAGGTCAGCACGAGTTCACGGTCGGGCAGCGACGCGGGATCGGGGTGGCCGCGCCGGAGGCCCTGTACGTGCTGGAGAAGGATGCCGCCACGGCCACCGTCGTGGTCGGGCCGCGCGAGGCGCTGGCGGTGACGCGCGTGACGCTCGCGGACGCCCGTCTTCACCGCGACCCCGCGGCCGTGGAGACGGTGCGGCTCCGCTACGGCGCGGCGCCCATCCCGTGCCGCGTGGTGGAGCTCGCGGGTGGCCTCGAGCTCGAGCTGGGCGAGCCGGCTCACGCCGTGGCCCCGGGTCAGCTCGCCTGCCTCCTCTCCGGGGACCTGGTCACCGGCTTCGGCACGATCGCGGGAACGGCGTGACCCCGGCACCGGAGCGCATCGATCTCGACGCCCCGCTGGCCGGAGACTTCCAGGGTGTGGTGCGCCTGATCATCGGGGGGATCGCCGAGCGAGTGGACTTCGCATTCGAGGAGATCGACGATCTTCAGCTCGCCGTGGAGCGCCTGCTCGCGGAAGCGGGCACCACCGGCACCGTGCACCTCGCCTTCGAGGTCGGTGACGAGGCGATACGCACGCGCGTGGGCCCGCTGGACGAGCGCGCGCTGACCGAGGCGCTGCGCGATGGAGACGGGGAGTCTCCGATCAGGACGCTCACGCTGAGGCGGGTCCTCCAGACGGTGGTGGACTCGTTCGGGGTGGAGGACGTGGGCGACGGCGGCATCGTGGTCCGGCTCGACAAGCGAAAGCGCTGGACGTGAGCTTGGCCCACCGCCGGCCAGCATCCGCCGACCGCGCTCGCCGCGAGGACCGCGAGTTGCTCCGTCGCTACCACGACGGGGGCGACACGGCCGCGCGCCAGGAGCTGATCGAGCGTCACCTCCCACTGGTGCGCTCGCTCGCGCGGCGCTACAGCGGGCGCGGTGAGGCGCTGGAGGACATCGAGCAGGTGGGCGCTATCGGGCTGATCAAGGCGATCGACCGATTCGAGCTCTCGCGCGACGTGTCCCTCGCCACCTACGCCACGCCGAACGTGGTGGGGGAGATCAAGCGCCACTTCCGCGACAAGGGCTGGGCCATCCGGGTGCCGCGCGCCCTGCAGGAGATGAACGCGTCGCTGTCCGGCGCGATCGAGTGCCTGACCGGCCGGCTGGCGCGCTCACCGAGCATCGCCGAGATCGCGGAGGAGCTAAAGACCACGCCGGAGGAGGTCCTCGAGGCGATGGAGGTGGGCTCCGCGTACTCCACCGTGTCGCTTTCCACCGGCCCCGCGGGGGACGAGGAGCTGGATCCGCTCGAGACGATCGGGGACGAGGATGCGGGCTTCGAGCGATCGGAGGACCGCGCCGCGCTGGAGCCCGCGCTCAAGCGGCTCCCCGATCGCGAGCGCGAGATCCTGCGGATGCGCTTCGAGGACGGGCTGCCCCAGACCCAGATCGCCCAGGCCGTGGGGCTCTCGCAGATGCACGTGTCCCGCCTGATCCGGAAGTCGCTGTCGGAGATGCGCGAGGAGCTCACCTGAGCCCTGCTCCACGGTGGATCGCTCGCCTGGCAAGCTCCATCCTGCTCGCCCTCCTCCTGGGCGGGTGTCCGGGCGACGGTCAGCGAGGCGGGAGCGCGCTCGAGGGCGGCACCGCCTCGGTGGCCCTCGCTCAGCCGCCACGGGCGCTCGACCCCGCCTTGGCCGGAGCGCCGGAGGACTCCGGGCCGCTTTGGCTCGTGTACACGCCTCCGCTCACGTATCGGAGGGCGGAGGGCGAGGACGGCACCGAGCTGATCCCGGGAGTGGCGGCACGGGTCCCGCAGGCCACCGGGGATGGCCGGACCTACAAGCTGCGGATCCGGCGCGGCGTGCACTTCTCGAACGGCCGGCTTGTGAGAGCGCGCGACGTGAAGCAGTCGATCCTCCGCGCGCGAGCGCTGGGGCCCGTGGGCAGGCGCCTGTTCGCCGGCGTCTCGGGGCTGTTCGCGGACGACGCCCGGGCGACCGTCCGGATCGACCTTCGCCGGCCGGATCCGTCCTTCCCGTATGCGCTCGCGGCGATGCAGGCGGGCGTCGTGCCCGCCGCCACGCCGATGCGCGACAGGAGTGCGCACCCGCCACCGGGCGTGGGCTCGTACCGCATCGTCTCGCCGCGGCCGGGGCGCGGCTTCGTCCTCCGTCGCAACCGTGACTTCAGCCTGCCCGGCGTGCCGGGCGGCCGGCTCGACGAGATCACGGTCAAGGCGGGCGGTACCGCGCTCGAAGAGACGGAGGCCGTGATCGCGGACCGGCTCGACGTGATGACCACCCCTCCGCCGGCGGACCGGCTGCCCGAGCTCAGGTCCGAGCTTCGCGACCAGTACTCCGAGCATCCGGGCCTCGAGACGCTCTACCTCGCGCTACGGATCAGGGGTGACGGGGCGGGCAAGCTGCGCGAGGCGCTCGCCCTCGCGTTCGACAAGCCGGAGGCGGCTCGGCGGCTCGGCGGCCTCGTGCGCCCGTCGTGCAACCTGCTGCCGCCCGCGCTTCCCGGGTACGACGAGTCCGACCCCTGTCCCTGGGGCAACCCCGAGGACCATCCCGACCTCGTCCGGGCCCGAAGGCTCGTAGAGTCGGCCGACGCGCTCGGGCGACAGGTCACCGTGCCGGCTCCCCGGGGATACGCTCGGGTGGCGAGGCTCTACGTGGAGACGCTGAGGGCACTCGGGCTGACCACCGCGCGGGCGCCGCGCAGGCGAGCCGACGTCAACCTGCTCACGGCGCGCGCTCCGGTGCCCGATCCGGCGCGTTTCCTGGCGCCGCTCGCCGCGCAGGTGCCACTCGTCGTGGACGCCAAGCCGTTGCTCACTGCGGACGAGCTGACCAGCGCGACCGACCGCGACGACCGGGATCGGCTGGCGAAGCTGCTCGATGCCGAGTTGGTGGACGGCGGCGTGATCGTGCCCTACGCAACGCCGCTCCGGACGGTTTTCACCTCCGGCCGGATCGACGCGGCCAACTGCTCGAGGTTCCATCCGGTCTACGGGATCGACCTCTCCCAGCTCTGCCTGCGATGAAGGACTGGGAGCACAACGATCGAAATCCCCGTCGTGTTAGGCGTTTGTTCAGATCGCGGCACGTCCGGGTAGTCGGAGTACATTTGCGGGCGCAGTCGAGGGCTTTCGGCGCAACCAACTGGAGGAGATAGATGGGGAAGCTGAGTAGACGCGTTGCCGTGCTGGTCTTCGCAGTGCTGGCGATGTTCGGGGTCGTTGCCTGTGGCAGCAACGACAAGAACAACGACAACGGCGGCGGTGGCGGAGGCAACGGTGGCGGCGAGCTCAAGGTCGCCTCGACCGGCCCCGACAACGCCGATCCGGTGCTCTTCCAAACCGTCCAGGCCAACCAGATCTACCAGCTCGCCTACACGCCCCTCGTGACCTACGCGCACAAGGAAGGCTCGGCCGGCGCCGAGATCATCCCGGGCCTCGCCAAGGACCTGCCCGAGATCACGAACGGCGGCAAGACCTACAAGTTCCAGCTCAGGGACGGGCTCAAGTACAGCGACGGCACCCCCGTCAAGGCGAGCGACTTCGAGAACACGATCAAGCGCCTCTTCAAGCTGGGCAGCGTCTGGGGTTCGTTCTACCTGCCGATCGTCGGCGCCGAGGAGTTCCAGAAGAAGGGCGACTTCAAGGCCGACATCCCCGGCATCGTCACGAACGACCAGACCGGCGAGATCACGATCAACACCACGGAGCCGGACACGAAGCTGCTGTTCGCGCTCGCGGAGGCCTATGCGTCGCCCACGCCCGCGGCCAAGTCGCCTGCGAAGAGCCTGAAGCAGCCTCCGCCGGGCGTCGGGCCGTACGTCGTCGACGTCAAGGACTTCAACAGCTTGTACGTCCTTACCCGGAACCCGCACTGGCCGGACATCCCCGGGATACCGAAGGGCAACTTCGACAAGATCACCGTCGAGGTCAGCGACAGCGTGACCAAGATGACGCAGGACGTGATCACCGGGAAGGTCGACTTCATGACCGAGGACCCGACCGGCGACCAGCTCCCGGAGGTCAGGCAGAAGTACGCGGACCGCTACCTCGAGAGCGTGAACCCGCCGAACACGTACTACTTCTTCCTGAACAAGACGATCCCGCCGTTCGACAAGCTCGAGGCTCGTCAGGCGGTGAACTACGCGATGGACAGCAGCGCGCTGGTGCGCGTTTTCGGCGGCCGGCTGAAGCCGACGTGCAACTTCCTGCCGCCCGGCGTCGTCGGGTACAAGGAGGCCAAGTGCGTCTACGGCGATCCGAACGGCCCCCCGAACATCGACAAGGCCAAGGAGCTCGTGAAGAAGTCGGGCTACGAGGGCACGAACGTCACCGTCTGGACCAACAATAAGGACCCGCGGCCGGCGATCGCCGACTACTACCGCGACATGCTGAACGAGATCGGCTTCAAGGCCGACGTCAAGACGCTCGACCAGCAGGTCTACTTCGAGACGGTCGGCCTGAAGCGGACGAAGGCGCAGACCGGGTTCACGGACTGGTTCCAGGACTACCCGCACCCGGGCGACTTCATCGAGGTGCTGCTCAGCTCGAGGGCGCTCAAGTCCGAGGTGACCAGCAACCAGGGCTTCGTGAACGATCCGGTGCTCGACAAGAAGCTCGACGAGCTGCGGGGCAAGGACCCGAAGGACACGGTCGACGAGTGGGCTGCGCTCGACGACTACGTCGTCAACCAGAAGGCCTACGTCCTGCCGTACGGGGGCGAGGAGTCCTCGTCCTTCTTCGGCGAGCGCATGGACGCCAAGAATTGCTCCGGCCTCCACCCGGTGTACAAGAACGACTGGCTCCTGTTCTGCACGAAGTAGGCAAACGTCGTGGGGGGGGGGGGGGCCCCCAGCCCCCCCCCCCCCCAGAGACGCAGCCCCAAAAAGGCCCCGCGCCGGCCCCCCAGAGCGCGGTGGAGGGGCCGGCCGCGGGGGAGACAGAGGGCCCGCCCCACCGCG
>JBBQHI010000002.1:0-198353 GCA_038323835.1 Solirubrobacterales bacterium | reverse complement strand
GACGCCTAAGGAGACGAACTCGCGGTCCACGGTCCCGGCGACCCGGCTGCGCCCTGCGTCCAGTGAGGCCGCGGGGGCGGACGGGCTGAGCACGACGCCCGCGAGGACCGCGACCACGGCCAAGATCCCACGAACCGTGCTCCGAATGCCCACGTGCCGACTGTAAGCGAGCGGCACCGCCGCCCGCCCAGGTCCGTGCCGGCCTCAAGGATGGGCCTGAGACGGACGAAGAACCAGTTGGTGACGGTCCAGGGCCCGAATTCGCTTCGGGCTGATAGGACCTATCATCGAAGTGCCCCGCGGGCGTGGTGTAGTGGTTGCACAAGAGCCTTCCAAGCTCTTAGTAAGGGTTCGATTCCCTTCGCCCGCTTCAAGTTCTGAGCTGCCTTATGGCATCCCGACGGGGCTAGTGCGCGGCGATGGACTCTCCCGCTCAGGGCTGGCTGGGCGCTGTTTCGTTCAGCTCGGCCACGAGGTCCACTACCCGGCGGGCGATGCCGTCGCGGATGGCCCGGACCTCATCGACCGGGCGGCCCTTCGGGTCGGGCAGGTCCCAGTCGATGTAGCGACTGCCCGGAATGTACGGGCACTCGTCGCCGCAGCCCATGGTGACCACCACGTCCGCGCGCTCGGCCATCTCGCGCGTCAGCTTCTGCGGCTGCCCGTCGCTGATGTCGATGCCGAGTTCGCTCATCACGTGCACGACCTCGGGATGGACGTGCTCGCCCGGCGTGGTCCCGGCGGACTCGGCCTCGTGGTTCCCCCCGGCCGCTCGCTCGAACAACGCCCGGCTCATCTGCGAGCGCCCGGCGTTGTGCAGGCATACGAACAGAACACGCGCCACTACGACCCGACTCCGACCTGCTCGCCGCGCACGAGCTGGTAGGCCAGCGCTCCCACGGCCGCGCCAACCACGGGGCCGACGACGTAGATCCAGAAGTCGTGCCACTCCCCGGCGGCGAGCGCCGGGCCGAACGATCTCGCCGGGTTCATGCTCGCCCCGGTGATCGGCCCGCCGAACAGGGCGTCGAGCGCGACGGTTCCGCCGATGGCGATGGCGGCCCCGGCGCCGACCGCTCGGGTGTCGGTGGCCACGGCCATGATCACGAACATGAGGAACGCGGTCAGCGCAATCTCGTAGACGAGCGCTCCGCCCGTGCCGATGGTGGGGTGCGTCGCCCCGAGCCGAGCGGGCTGCTCGGTCCAGATAGCGAGTAGCAGGAGGGCACCGGCGACCGCGCCGGCGAGCTGCGCGGCGATGTACGCGCCCGCGTCCCGGGCGGGAAAGTGGCGGGTCAGCGTGAAGGCCAGGGTCACGGCCGGGTTGATGTGCGCCCCCGACAGGTGGCCGGTGGCGTAGACCATGACCATGATCACGAGGCCGAAGGTGAGCGCCACGCCGACCGTTCCGAGCGTGCCGACACGTGCCGCGTCGGTGACCACCGCGCCGCACCCGGCGAAGACGAGCGTGAAGGCCGCGAGGCCCTCGGCCAGCGAGCGGCGTGCGAGGTCAGGCGAGTCGGGCTTCATCCCGGCGGCCAAGCTATTCGATTGACAATCGGCGATCAAATCGACAGACTTCGATCTATGCTCGATCTCGAACTGGCCCCAAAGACGAAGCGCTCGGCGGGCGACCCCTGTTGTGAGCCCGTGGTCTACCCGGACGTGGAGCGCGAGCAGGCGATCCGCATGGCCGAGGTGGCCAAGGCACTTGCCGACCCGATCCGGGTTCAGCTCGTGGACGTGCTCCGCAAGCACGCCGGGGAGGTGTGCGTGTGCGAGCTGGTGCCCCTGTTCGACATCGCCCAGCCCACCCTGTCGCACCACCTGAAGAAGCTCCGCGAGGCAGGGATCGTTGATTCCGAGCGGCGCGGATTGTGGGCCTACTACTACGTCACACCCGAAGCCCTGAAGGAGCTTTCGCAATGGCTGAACTAACAGACGTGAGGGACACCGTGCGCGCTCGTTACGCCGCCGCCGCCAAGAGCGCGGCCGAGGGCACGAGCGACGGCTGCTGCGGCTCCAGTGGCGGCTGCGGCTCCACCACGCTGCGGACTGAAGAGAGCGACGTGTTCGGCGAGAGCCTCTATGCCACGGATGCCCGCGCCGACGCTCCCGAGGCCGCGATGGCCGCCTCGATGGGCTGCGGTGTTCCCACGGCCGTGGCCGACCTGCACAAAGGCGAGACCGTGCTCGACCTGGGCAGCGGCGCTGGCGCCGACGTGCTCATATCGGCGCGCCGGGTGGGGCCGAGCGGAAAGGCCATCGGGCTGGACATGACAGAAGAAATGCTGGACCTCGCCCGCGCCAACGCGGCGGAAGCGGGCATCGAGAACGTGGAGTTCCTGAACGGCTACATCGAAGAGCTGCCGCTGCCCGACGCGAGTGTGGACGTGGTCATCTCGAATTGCGTGATCAACCTCTCCGCCGACAAGGCAGCGGTCCTGGCGGAAGCCGCGCGCGTGCTCCGCCCCGGCGGGCGGTTCGCCGTCTCGGACGTGATCGCTGACCCCGACATGGACGAGGCCACCAGGGCCGACATGAAGCAATGGACCGGGTGCATCGCGGGCGCGCTCACGCGCAAGGAGTTCGCCCGGGCGCTAGCCGGCGCCGGATTCTCCGACGTCGAGATACGCGAGACCCATCGGGTCCACCAGCACGCAGCCTCGGCCATCGTCCGGGCCACCCGTGCCCCCGGGGGCACGTCCTCCTAGTCCCCGACCGGCGAAGCACCCCCGCTTCAAGCTGGGAGCGGCTGTGAGCCGGTCGCGTAGGCTCGGCTCCGGTGACCCACACGGACCCGGATGCTGTCACCCGCCCCTCTCTCGTCTGCCTGCACGGTCTTCGTCGGACACCCGCGGACTGGGACGGTGTCCGGCGGGCGTTGACCGAGTTCGGGTCCGTTCGCGTTCCCGAGGTCCCGGGCGACCCGGGTGATGCGCTCGCGGCCGCAGACGCCAGTATCGATCCGGGTGACATCGTGATCGGCCACTCGATGGGTGGCGTCCTCGCTCTGCGGATCGCGATGCTGCGTCCGGGAGATCTACGCGCCGTGATCCTCACCGGCTGTTTCTATCCACCGGCGCGCAATGGTCGTAGCTTGGTTTCGTCGATCGGCGACTACCTGCGACACCGTGCGCTGTACATCAGAGCGATCGGGTCGGAGGGGGCCGGCGATCGATCGAGCAGTTCGGCGCGCGCGCTCTTGACGCTTGTCCGACTTGCTCTCACGCCAGGCCGAAACGCTGCTCTGACGAACATCGACGCCCCGATCCTCGTGGTGCATGCCCGTGATGACCACCACGTCCCGGTGGACTTTGCGCTCGCAGCGGTCCGCCGTCATCCGGAGTGGGACTGCGCCGTCCTCGACCACGGCGGGCACAACGCGCACGTTGCCGATCCGGATCGGTGGCTGGCGGCGGTCCTCCCGTGGCTCTTTGAGAGAACGAGCTAGGCCAGGCCCAGTCCGTTCGAAGCTCCACGGCCTCGCTCAGATCGGGACTGTCCCGTTCCGGACCGGCGGTTGCGCGCCGTTGCACGTCGTGAAGTGGCTCGCGTCGGGATAGGTGTAGGTCTCGCAGACCCCGTCGGTGGCCCAGCCATTCATGAGTCTTTCCCGGTGCTGCTTCTTCCCCTTGGAGCGAATGTCCATCGTGGTCGCCCTGTGGTGCTTGTGGCCGCGCCGTGCATCGGCCGGTGCCACAGCGATGGCGAAGGTCAGGCCGGCGACGAGCAGGACGACCAAGGATCGCATCGCGAGAGCGAACCTACCATTGCTCCGAGTCTCTTGGCCGACGCGCTCGAAGCTGTGAGCGGCCCTACGGGGTGACCGGCGCTCCGATAGGGCTGACCGATTTAGGTTGTCGTCCAATCATGGCAATACGTTCTCTCCGCGGGTTGACGCGGCCTCTCCTGTGGGGCACCACCGCCACCGTGGGCGCGTGGTGCGCCCTCGGGCTGATCGGGCCATCGACCGGCTCGACACAGACCGTGCCAAGGGCCGCGGCCGCCGGGCGTCCACCCGTGGTGTTGATCGTCTTCGACGCGTTCCCGAGCACGTCACTGCTCAACGCCCACCGGCGGATCGACGGCGTTCACTACCCCACATTCGCTCGCCTCGCGGCCGGGTCGACCTGGTTCCCGAACGCCACCACGTCCGTCGACGAGACCGGGCGTGCGTTTCGAGAGATCTTCACGGGCCGGACATCGTGGCGTTTCGCAAAGCCCAACTACGCCAACCACCCGGACAACCTGTTCACGTTGCTCAGTCGTCGGTACCGCATCGAGGCAAGCGAGGAGGGAACGAGCTTCTGCCCGAAGCGGCTCTGCCCGAACGTGAGGCCGCAGACCAGCGACTCGATCCTGCGCGAGCTGGACGCGGGCCGGCCGGAGCGCCTCATGGCCTGGCTCGAGCGCTTTGGCCCATCGCGACGCCCGACGTTCTACTTCAAGCACCTGCTGCTGCCGCATCCGCCGTGGGTCTACCTGCCGTCGGGGCACACCTACTACGACGGGCCGAGCGAGAACATCGTGTCCAAGGACGACTGGGGCTCGGTCCCGTGGCTCATCGAGCAGAAGTATCAGCGACACCTGCTGCACGTCGAGTTCACCGATCGCATGCTCGGGCTTGCGCTCGACAAGCTGCACGCCGCCGGGCTCTATGACCGCTCGCTGATCGTCGTGACCGCCGACCACGGCGAGAGCTTCGGCCGGCCCGGGAACGGGCGAGACGTCAACCGCCGGAACGTCGGCGACATCGCCCTGAAGCCACTTTTCGTGAAGCTGCCCTTCCAGCACGCTGGGCGGATCGACCGCCGCCTCGTCCGCAATATCGACATCGCGCCGACGATCGCGAGGATCGCGCAACTCCGTCCCGGCTGGAGGGTCGAGGGACGATCGGTGTTCGGGCCGGCGGCGAGGCGGATCCCGCGTTCGACCGTGATGATCGCCCGCAACGGCGTGCGCATTCCCCTGAGCGCAGAATCGCTCCGGCGGCGCGCCGCGGCGTCGCTGCGGCTGAAGCTGAAGCTGTTCGGCAGCTCCCTCGGTCCCTTCGGGATCGGACCGCACCGCGAGCTGCAGGGGACCCCCGCCGCGCGCTGGCCGGCGCTGCCGGCGGGCGCCCTTCGCGCTGACCTCGACGACCCCGGCCGTTTCCGCGACGTCCGGCTCATCTCGCAGTCCCCGCCGGTGAAGGTGACCGGCCGGCTGGCAGGTCCCGGCAGTGGTGACCCGCTCGACCTCGCGGTCGCCGTCAACGGAACGATCGAGGCCACTGCGCCCGCCATCGCCCTCACGGGAAGCCCCAGCCGCCTCTTCACCGTGATGATTCCCGAGAGCTCGCTCCGCGACGGCGCGAACACGGTGCAGCTGTTCGCCATCGAGGGCAGCCGCGAATCACCCACCCTGCGCCCGGTCGGCGGAACCTGAGACGCTAAATCACGCGAGGGCGAGCTCTTCCGCGCTGCCGATCGGCAGCCAGCGGACGCTCTGGCGGAAGCCCTCCGGCGCCGTCGCCCAGTCGCGCTCGATCGCCTCCCGCCCCTGGTGGAAGTGCTTCCAGCCCTCGTAGTGGATCGGGATCACGGTGCGGGGGTGAACGAGACCGCAAAGCTCCACGGCGTCCTTGGCGGTCATCGTGTACCGGACCGGGCCTGACACCGGGAACTGCACGCCGCCCAGGTGCAGGAGAGCGGTGTCCACCTGGAGGCGGTCGGCCACCTCGCGCACGCCGTCGTAGAGCACGGTGTCGCCGGAGATCCAGAGCACCCCATGCTCCTGGCCGTCCCAGCGCAGCCCGAACCCGATCACGTCGCCCACGATCGGGTGGCTCAGCGGCGGGCCGTGGCGGCAGGGCGTGGCGGTGATCTCGATCGCGGGGCGGTCCGGTGCCTCGAGCCGGGTGGTCCGCCACGGCTCGAGCCCGCGGGCCGACCCGCCGAGCCGCCTGGCCCCCGGCGCGGTGGTCACCACCACGCCGGCGGACGGAAGCAGCGCGCGCCCGGCGGGGTCGAGGTTGTCGCCATGGTGGTCGTGGCTCAGCAGGACGGCGTCGATCTCTCCGAGCTCGGCCGCGGGGACGGCTGGTCCCGCCAGCTTGCGCGACATCGTGCCCCAGCCGAAGAAGTACCTCTTCCCGGGGGGATCGAACGTGGGGTCGGTGAGCAGTCGCCAGCCGCCCACCTCGATCAGGACCGTCGGCCCCCCAATGTGGGTTATGCGGACGCCGCTCACGCGGTGGCCCGCGCGTGGCTCGTGGTCCAGTCGAGGATGAAGTCGGCCACCTCCTCCCGGCCGTCCTGGCCCGGGAAGTGACAACGGCCAGGGGACTCCTTGTGGTCGGTGGCGGACGGTGCCTTCTTCTGGTGGCCGAAGTTGGCCTTGTTCACCGACGGCGGGCAGATGCGGTCCTCGGCACCGGTCACCAGCAGCAGCGGCGCACGGTCCGGGTTCTTGTATCCCCTGAGCGGCGCGGGATCGCGGCGAAGCGCCTCGATGTCACCCTCGAGCCCCGGCCACGCCGGCGCGTGCACCTTGAGGCCGCGCGCCCGGTAGCGCTCGATCCAGTGCTCCCAGCTCAGCGGCGTCATCCACATCCCGTGGATGAAGACGATGGGAAGGGGGGAGGGTGCTTCGGTGCTCATACGCGTCCTTTCGAGCGAGCAGACTGCGAGTGCGAGGGGCGGCGATGGTACCCCGCCGACGCATGGGCTTCTGGTCCCGATGTGAGGTCGGAGCTAGACTGCACTCGCCTTCGCTTCGGGGCGTGGCGCAGTTTGGTAGCGCATTCGGCTGGGGGCCGAAAGGTCGCTGGTTCAAATCCAGTCGCCCCGACCTTGGAGAGCCCGCCGGCCGGCGGGCTCTCGACTTACGGGGCCCTCACCGCCCAGGCGCCGCTCGCGAAGGCCCGGGTGCCTGTGACGGCATGCATGTAGATGAGCGCGCCGTCGCGCTCCGCGACCCCGGTATTGCAGTCCTGGTCGCAGACGGCGAAAATGCCCGTGTTGTTCTCGGCGACCTTGTAGATGCAGAGGACTCCCGGCGCGGCCTCGGGGGTCGTCGGGGTTCCGGGACAGTTCGATGTCGGCAGACCGTCGACCGCCACGAAGCTCACGGTCGGCTTTCGTGGCAGCCGCAGCCCAAACGAAATCGAGCCGCCCTGGATCTGGTCCAGGGTGGTCGCGACGAAGTCGAGGTTGTAGACGCCGCGCACGGTGGCGCCGCTCGGCAGATTGCCGGTCACGGGGCCCGGAACTCCCTGACCGCCCTGCTTGCCCGCCGCACCGGCCGGGCCGCGCAGGCCCCTGCGCTGGGACGCCTTGAAGTCGCTCGTGAGCAGCGATCCTGCCTTGACCTTCGCCGACGTCACGGCGTTCTTCCGGATCTGCTTGGACCCGACCGAGTTCTTCGGCAACCTGAGGGCGGCGTAGCTGGTGCCCCCGAGCGCGGCGAACAGCGCGATGGTCGCGATCACGTTTGCGTAGGTCAGACGACCACGAAGCCGACTCAACATGAAGCCTCCCCTGATGGTGAGAAAGAGTGCGCGAGCTTAAGGGGGCGAGTTGCGGCGGGCAACCCACACCCGCGCTTGTGTGACCAACGCACGGTCACTTCTGTGACGAACCGCTCAGACGGCCCTGAGCAGCCGGGATAGAACATTGGCGATCGGCAAACAGGCCCCGCCGCCCACAAGACTCGCGACGCCGATCGAAGTGAGGGTCTCCGGCGGGGCCTCCTAACGAGGGAGTGCTCATGTCCTACGCAATCCGCCTGCCCCAACGTCAGAACCTGATGGTGCCCGCTGTCGCGCTGGCGCTCGGATTCGCCGGTGCCACCGGCGCGTACGTGGCGCTGGACGATGGATTCCTGAGTGACGATTCGAACTCCGCCACGCCCGCGGTGGTCGCCGCTCCGCACATCGGCGTGTCCGCCACCGGCGTGAACGAGGCGTCCACCGCGGCGGCCGTGTCGAACGCCGCCAGCCAGACCGCCACCACCGCGGGTGTCGACGAGGCGTCCACCGCCACCGCCGTCGGCGGCTCCTCGGCTCAGCCCACCGTCGGCGTCAACGAGGCGTCCACCGCCGCCGCCGTCGCTGGTCAGAACAACACCGCCGCGTTCCTCGCCGACCGCGGGATCGTCCTCCGCCGCTCCGCTCCGTCCGGCCCGGGCGGAAGCCGCCCGTAACCGCAGGGGGATCCGGGGAGCCGCCGCGAGGTGGCGCGCTCCCCGGGTCGGCTCCGCCGTCGCGTCCGGCGGCGTGAGAAAATCGCCGCTTGCACTCCGTCGTGGTCGGCATCGGGCTCGGGTTCTTCGTTGCGCTCCAGCTCGGGCCGATGTCGCTCTTCCTGCTCCGCTCCACGCTCCGTTATGGCTGGGCGGTGGGACTCGCGATCGGGGCCGGGATCGCCGTCGTGGATGTCCTCTACGCGGCCTGTGGGGCGGCCGGAGCCGCGCCGTTCCTCGCCATCCAGCCGGTGCGCGTCGCGCTCGGGGTGGTGGGCGCCGTCGTGCTCCTGGCCCTTGGGGCGCGGACGCTCTACAGCGCCTTCCGCGTGAGGCTCGGGAACGAGGTGCCGGAGGAGGTGGCCATGCCTCTGCAGGCGTTTCTCACCTCGCTCGCGGGCACGGCGTCGAACCCGGCCACCATCGCTTCCTGGGCGGCCATCTTCGCCGCCGCCAGCGTGGCCGGTGCTGCCGGCAGCTCGGGAGCGGCCGTGATGCTCGTGGCCGGGGTGGGGGTGGGGAGCCTCACCTGGACCACACTGCTGGCCTCCGGCACCGCGCTGGCCCGGCGCGCGGCCGGAGAGCGCGCGCTGCGGGTGGCCGACGCCGTGGCCGGGCTGGGTCTGATCGGCTTCGGCGGCGCCCTGGCCTACGGCGCCCTCAAGGACGACTGAGCCCGCGGATGTACTCCTTCGACCCACGGAGGGTCGGCACGCTCGAGTGCCGCGCGTGGGAGACCTACTACCAGCGGCGCTGGGGACCGTTCCTCGCTGCCTCGGTGGGCCTCGTTCGCGCGGCGTTCGGCATGAACCGGACGCGCACCCTGGTCGGGGCGTGGCTGGTGCTGAGGGCGAACCAGAAGTGGGCGCCTTTCCCCGACAACGACCCCGACGCCGCCCGGGCGCTGATGCGGCGCTTCTACCAGCTGGTGCGCAAGAGCGAGGGCAGCGCGCTCGATCCGACGCGCGCCGCGGAGCTGGAGGTGGAGTGGTGGCGCGTTCACCGCGAGTCCCAGCAGGGCGAGGGCTCGGGAACCTCGCCGGAGCTGGTGGCCGCGCTCCGCGAGCTGTACGCCTACTCGTACGACGTCGATCCCGCCGTCGTGGAGCAGGCCGCGGCGCTCAGGGCCGAGGCGATGGACGTGTCCGACCGCTGGGTCGAGGCCGGCAGCGATCCCGACAACCCGCTGCTCGCGCGCGAGCGCGCGCTGCTCGTTCGCTCGTACGCGTCGCTGCTGGCCGCCGTGCACCGCTGAGCGGCCGCGGAGTCAGCCCACGTGGTCCTGGCGGTCGCGCATGCGGGCGCTCACGGCCAGGCGGTCGAGTGCCTCCCGGCCGATGAAGCCCACGCCCATCGGGTGCCCCACGTCGAGCAGCGTCTCCCAGACGTGTACTGCGTCGCCCACTGCCAGCGACACGAGGTACGACTCCGGCCCGTCGCGCACGACCAGCGCCTCGCGGCCGGCCAGGGTGCCGACGATGGTGGCCCCAAGGGGCATTCCGGGCAGGCCCACGAGCCCCGCCGCCGTGGTCAGGGACTCCGCCCGCGGCCCGAGCACGGAGAGCACCGCGCTGCGGCTGGTGATGTCCGACGAGGCGAGGTCCGGCCGGGAGCCGAGGCGCGCGGCCAGCTCCGGCCTCCGCCCGGGCTGACCGAGGATCACCACTCGCCCGGGACCGGTGACGCACCACCAGCCGTCGAGATATACGGCGCGCCCCACCCGTGGGGCGAGGCCCGTGAGCGCCTCCACCGCGGCGTCGAACGCCGGCGGTTCTCCCAGCAGCTCCATGACGGAGAGCTCAGAGCGATCGGCGAGGCCCACCGCTCGCATGCCGAGGGCCACCTCGCCGGCCGATGACCCGTAGTCGAGCGCCACGATCGCCCCGTGCTCGGCGGCCATGGTGGCCCCGCCGTGCCTCAGGAGGGTGTCGAGCGGACCTGAGCGCGGAGTCCCCTCGTGGTCGTCATGCGTATGAGACAGACCAGTACCACCCATTGCGCGACGCTAACACCGCACCGGCGCCGGTTGCAACTGCGGGGCCGCCCGGCTATGTTCGGGCCCACTCGACAGACGGGTCTGTATCCCCCGTCCGCCGGAGGCGACCGATGCGGAAAAGAGGACGAATATGGCATACGACCCGAGGACCGACACGGGCATCCCGACGGAACCCGTGGGCTCGCTGCCCCGTCCGTCCAAGCTCCAGGCCGCGTACGCGGAGTACGACGACGGCAAGATCAGCTTCGACGACCTGGAGAAGCTCCAGGACGAGGCGGTAAAAGACTCGATCGAGCGGGCCGAGGCCACCGGCGCGCCGATCGTGTCAGACGGTGAGCAGCGCTGGTCGAGCTTCGCCACGTATCCGATCGCGGAGACGCTCGCCGGCACGGGCCTGGCGGACAACTTCGCCGGCGATGGGCAGTTCTTCGCCATCTTCGCCGACGGTCACGGGCGCCAGCTTCCGCGCATCACCGGCGGCCCGTTCAGCTACTCCACCTATGCCGCCGACACGCTGAAGAAGTCGATCAAGTACGCGACCAAGCCCATGAAGCAGGCGGTGATCGCTCCGTCGATGCTCGCGCTTCTCTATCCGCTCAAGGACGAGATCGACGGCTACTCCCGGGAGGAGTTCGAGGGTCAGGTCTGCGACGAGACCGAGCGCGACATCCGGCAGGCCTTCGACGCCGGCGCGGAGCGCGTCTCAGTGGACTTCACCGAGGGCCGGCTGGCCACGCGCGCCGACCCGCGCAACCCCTGGACCGGCGCCGGGATGCTGCCGCACTTCATCGAGCTCAACAACAACGTGTTCGACCGCTTCTCACCGGAGGAGCGGGTGAACATCGGCATCCACACCTGCCCGGGCGGCGACCGGGACTCGGTGCACAGCGCGGACGTGCCCTACAACGACCTGCTGCCGCACATGTTCAAGATCAACGCCGGCTACTTCCTGATTCAGATGGCCAGCGAGCGGGAGAAGGATCCCGTCTACGAGTCGATCGGCAAGCACAGCCGTGAGGACGCGAACGGGGTCGCGCAGATGTGTTACGTCGGCGTCGTGAACCCGCAGAACCCGCGGGTGGAGAGCCCAGAGGAGATCAGGGACCAGCTGGTCAGGGCGGCCAACTTCATTCCCAAGGAGCGCCTCGGCGCGACCGACGACTGCGGGTTCTCGCCCTTCAGCATCGACGAGAAGCCGAACCACGGCTCACCGGACTTCGCCCGCGACGTGGCGTTCCAGAAGATCGAGAACCGGATCAAGGGGACCCGGGCGGCCGCCGAGGAGCTCGGCGTCTCCTGAGACGAGGTCTCAGCTGTGCTCGAGCGCGCCGTGGCGCTCGAGCAGCAGCACCCCGAGCTCCTGGGCCCGGCGTGCGGCCTCGCGGTCGCCCTCGCCGGCTGAGACGATCGAGCCCTTCATCAGGATGTGCCATTGCCGGGCGAAGGCGTCCGGGTCGGCAATCCCGGCCTCGCCGGCCAGCGACCTGAGGAAATCACGGATGTTCGCCAGGTGGCGCACGGTGGCCCGGCGCACGGGATCCTCCGTGTCGGGCAGCTCGAGCAGGACGTTGACGAACGTGCAGCCCTCGAAGTCCTCGCGGTGGAACCACTCGTCGAAGACGTCGAAGATGGCCAGCAGGCGCGCGGCGGGCTCGGCGGCGCGCCGCTCCACCTCCGCCTGGAGCCATGCGTGGGTCCAGCGCTCCTCGCGCATCTCCATGAAGGCGAGGGCCAGGGCGTTCTTCGACGGGAAGTTGCGGTAGAGCGTCATCTTCGCGACGCTGGCCGCCTCCACCACGGTGTCCACTCCGACCGCCCGGATCCCCGCCCGGCTGAAGAGGGGGTAGGCCGCTTCGAGGATGCGGTCGCGCCCCGATTTCCGGGCGTCCTCGGACTGAGCCTGGGGGCGAGCCATGATCCGACTATACGCCGGGTCCCTCCGGCTGTGAGCGGCATATAGGTCGATTGCCCGATGCACGCCGGGCACCGCTTTACAGAGACTGCGCATATATGGGCGCGGGCGGACGCGAGGCCCTGGCCTGGCAACAAGTGGTGGACGAGGCTCTCGACGCATTTATAGCGGTGGACGGACGCGGCGTGATCGTGGAGTTCAACCCGGCCGCCGCCCGGCTGTTCCTCCGCGACCGGGCGGAGGTGCTGGGACGCACGATGGGGGAGGTGCTGGTGCCTCCCCGGCTGCGGAACGGGCATCCGGCCCGGTTCGCCCGGGCCGTGGGACCCGGCCGGCAGGAGTTGGTCGGCCGGCGGATGGAGAGGCCCGCGCTGCGCGCGGACGGCCGCGAGCTCCGGGTCGAGTTCGTGGTGAGCGTGCTGGCGGATTCTCCCCCCGTGCTCGGGGGCTTCGTCCACGACCTCACCGAGTCCCTGTGCCTGAACGAGGCGCTGCGCAAGCGGTCCTTGCTGCTGGAGGAGGCGGCCGAGCTCGCCCACCTCGGTACCTGGGAGTGGGACCCGGAGGCGGGCGTCATGACCTGGTCGGACGAGATGTACGCGATCTACGGCGTCCGGCGCGGCTCCTTCGAGCCCGCGCTCGAGCTCGTGCTCGGGATGGTGTCCGAGGAGGACCGGCCCAGCCTCGATGTCGCGCTCGAGGTGCTGCGGAAGTCGGGAGTGATGCCCCGCACCGAGTGGCGTGTGGTGAGGCCCGACGGCGAGGCCCGCTGGGTGGTGGGCACGGCACGGGTGGCCTCCGAGCCCGAGACGCGGGGACGCCGTCTCGTCGGCACGGTGCGCGACGTAACCGAGGAGCGGGTGATCCGGGACGAGCTCGGGGCCGTGCACGCGGTGGCCGAGACCCTGGCCGACTGGGAGCGAGTCGACATGGCCGCCGAGGCGCTGTTGTCGGGCATCGGGAACGCGCTCGGGTGGGTGGCCGGAGCGCTGTGGATGCCGGACGAGCGCGGCGGCCGCCTGCGCTGCCAGACGTTCTGGAGCTCGCCCCGCGCCGATGCCGCGGAGTTCGAGGCCGCCACCCGGTCGCTCTCGCTCTCGCTCGGGCCGGACAGCCCGCCCGGGCGGGCCTGGTCCACGAGTGCTCCGGTCTGGACCGTCGATGCATCCGCCGACTCCGGGTTCCACCGACGCTCCGCGGCCGCGGCGGCGGGGCTGCACGCGGGAGTGGCCTTCCCGATCTCGGCCGACGGCCGGGTCCTTGGGTGCCTCGAGTTCTACGGGCGCGAGGTGCGCCCGTTCGGCGACCGGCTCCGGCGCACCCTGACGGCGCTGGGGGAGGAGATGGGCCGCTTCCTCGACCGCCGCGGCTTCCAGTTCCGCCCGTCGTCGCTCACTCCGCGCGAGCGCGAGATCCTCCAGCTCGCGGCGCGAGGGCGCTCGACCCCGCAGATCGCCGAGGACCTGGTGATCAGCCAGAGCACGGTGAAGACCCACTTCGAGAAGATCTACGACCGGCTTGGCGTGCGCGACCGGCCGGCCGCAGTGGCGGAGGGCTTCCGCCGCGGGCTCCTCACATAGGCATGGTCCGGTGCTCGCCCGGCCGGCGCCCGGGCGGCGCTCCTCCCAAGCCCCGCTGGGGGAGAATGCATCCGTGCCCGACAGGCTCAAGCGTTTCCTGGTCGCTGGGTTGATGGCCGTGCTGCTCCTCAACATCTGGACCGGCGGTCCGTTGCTCGCACTCTGGATCGGGTCGCGAGTCCAGGGCACGGGACCGCCGTCCATGGGGGCCGTGGCCGTGGTGCTGCTCGCGCTCGGCGTGATCTGCGTCGGGCTCTATCAGGCGCTGCAGGCCACGAGCCGGGTGTACAACGAGCTGACGGGCAGCGAGCCCACCGTTCGCGACCACGCCCCCTGGCTCCGGAGCATGCGCGGAGAGCGCCCGGAGTACGACGGCGTGCGTCGTGAGCTGCCCCCAGGAGAGCGCATCATGGTGGTCGGGGTCCTCCTGGCCTTCGCCGTGTTCGAGGTGTGGTTCTTCTTCTTCTCGGGCTCGTCCATCGGCGCCGGGTGAGCGCCGGCCCGGCACCCCTCGAGCTCGTTCTCGCGCGCCACGGCGAGACCGAGTGGAGCCGCGACGGGCGTCACACGGGCCGCACCGACGTTCCCCTCACTGAGGAGGGCCGCCGGCAGGCCGAGCTCCTGGCCCGCTCGCTGGAGGGGATGGAGTTCACGCGTGTGCTCACCAGCCCGTTGAGCCGGGCGGTGGACACCTGCCGGCTCGCGGGACTCAGCGGTCGCGCCGAGCCGCGGGACGAGCTGCTCGAGTGGGACTACGGCGAGTACGAGGGTCTCACCACTCCGGAGATCAGACAGCGGCGGCCGGACTGGTACCTCTGGCGCGACGGCTGCCCGGGTGGCGAGGGGCCGGATGACGTCGGCCGGCGGGCCGACTCCCTGCTGGCCGATCTGCGCGACGCCAGTGGCCACGTGGCCCTGTTCGCGCACGGGCATGTGCTGCGCGTGCTGGCCGCCCGCTGGATCGGCCTGGAGGCGTCCGGCGGCGGGCTGCTCGCGCTGGCCACCGCCACCGTCTCGGCGCTCGGCTGGGAGCGCGACCTGGCCGTGCTCCGGCGCTGGAACATGCCCCCGGGCACATCCGCGGCCTAGGGAGGAGCGCAGCCCGATGGCTGATCGGGCGAGCACCGCAGCCTGATGTCATCGGGCGAGCACCGGACCATGCCTACCCCTCGACCGCGAAGCGGGCGCGCGCCCTGTTGCGCTTGGCCGCCTCGTAACGGCGTCCCCAGGGGGACTCCGGGCGGCCCAGGCGCAGCGCTCCCACCAGACCCACGAGCGGTACGAACAGGCCGACGATTCCGGCGAGGCGCTTGCCCTTCATGAAGCACACCAGCGCCAGCGCGACCCCGGCGGCCTGGAGCGGAATAAGCACCAGCTCCGTCTCGCCGGCCTCTAGCGACTCCCCGCCCACGCCGAGCAGGATCAGCAGCGCCTCGTACACGTCGATCCAGAACTGAAGTCCGAGCAGCCCGATGGCTAGGAGGCATGAGGTGACGATCACGGCATCGATCGACTGACGGCCCTTCTCCGACCAGTACACGTCCTCGAGGTTCAGCCAGAGCGCGAACTCGTCCAGGGTCAGGCCCATCCCGATGCCGAAGGCGATCGCCACCAGCTCGATCCAGGGGCTCCCGGCGTCTACGGTGATGCCGAGGTAGCCCATGGAGAGCACCAGCAGGATGCCCCACACCAGATGGTGGATGTGAGTGCCGCCCTTGGTCTCCACATTGCCCGGCCACCAGCTCACCTGCGCCTTGATCATGTGGGCGCTCGTGCGGATGAAGCCGAACGAGAGCGCGAAGGCCACCAGCACGAGGAAGTGGAGCTCCTTGCCCGGGGCCTGGATGCCGCGGTCGTACGCACGCCCGATGTCGTCGAAGAAGCGGTCCATCGTCCGGCTGGGCTAGCGGGCGCTTCGGCAGGCGGGGCAGGCCCCGCGCAGGGTCACGTCGTGAGCATCGACGGAGAAGTCGACCCTGTCCGCAAGCCGGGCGATCACCCGCTCCAGATCGCGGTCCTCGAAGGCGGCCACCTGGCCGCATCGGTCACACACCAGGTGGTGGTGATGGTCGCCGTGGGGGTCCACAGGCTCGTAGCGGGCCACGCCCTCGCCGGCGTCCACGCGGCGGGCGAGCCCCAGTCGCTCGAGCAGCTCGAGGGCGCGGTAGATGCTCGCCTGCCCCACGTCCTGGCCCCGGGCCGAGAGGTGGTCCGCGATCCCCTTGGCGGTGACGCTGCAGCGGAGATCGGCGAGCGCGCCCACCACGGCGCCACGGGCGGCGCTGGCGCGGTAGCCGTCGCGCCCGAGTATCTCGTGGGCGTGCTCGACCCAATCGGCGGAGGTCGCGGTCACGGAGAAAGGATGGCATGGTCCGGTGCTCGCCCGATCAAGGATCGGGCTGCGCTCCTCCCGGGCATGGTCCGGCGGGCGGGCGCCGCGGCGCCCGCCCGCACGCGGGAGCTCAGCCGGCCGCGCTGAGGCGCTCGGCGACCTTGCCCCAGTTCACGGTGTTCCACCAGGCGTCGAGGTAGTCGGGGCGCTTGTTCTGGTACTTCAGGTAGTAGGCGTGCTCCCACACGTCCACGCCGAGCAGCGGGGTCTTGCCGTCGCTGATCGGGTTGTCCTGGTTGGCCGTGCTCAGCACCGCCACCCCGGAGCCGTCGTGCACGAGCCAAGCCCAGCCGGAGCCGAACTGGTTCACGCCGGCGTCCTTCAGCTTGCCCTGGAAGTCCGAGAAGGAGCCGAACGCGGACTCGATCGCCGCGGCCAGGTCACCGTCGGGCTCGCCGCCGCCGTCTGGCGACATCGACTCCCAGAAGAGCGAGTGGTTCAGGTGGCCGCCGCCGTTGTTGCGCACTGCGTTGCGCTTGTCGTCCGGCACCTGCGTGAGGTTCTTGATCACTTCCTCGATCGGCTTGTCGGCCAGATCGGTGCCCTCGAGCGCCGCGTTCACCTTGTCCACGTAGGCCTGGTGGTGCTTGTCGTGGTGAATGCGCATCGTCTCTTCGTCGATGTGAGGCTCGAGCGCGTTGTAGTCGTAGGGAAGAGGCGGGACCTCGTACGCCATTTCGATCCTTTCGCCGTGTTTTCAGAGGCAGGCTTCCACTCTATTCAGCCGGAGTGGCCGTCCTCGTCCGCTCAGCCGGCGTCGCGGAGCGCGGAGGGATCGAGCTCCGCCGGGGACCGGTGGCCGCTGAGCCCGAGGGTCAGGTCCAGCTCGGCCAGGACGCACCGGAGCAGGTGGCGCACGCCCTCCTCGCCGGCCACGGCGAGCGCCCACGGATAGGGCCGGCCGAGCATCACCGCGCGCGCCCCGAGCGCCAGTGCCTTCACGGCGTCCGCGCCACCGCGCACGCCGCTGTCGAGCAGCACGGGGAAGTCGTCCGGCAGTGCCGCCACCACCTCGGGAAGGGCGTCGAGCGAGGCCAGCGCGCCGTCCACCTGGCGGCCTCCGTGATTGGACACCACGAGCCCGTCCGCGCCCGCGTCCAGCGCGCGGCGCGCGTCGTCGGGATGGAGGATGCCCTTGAGCACGACCGGCAGCGAAGTGTGCTCGCGAAGGAACGCGAGGTCTTCCCACGTGAGCGTGGGGTTCACGAAGTTGATGGCAAAGTGGCCGATGGCCGCCGGCATGTCGTCCTCGGGCGGCTGGGCCAGCGCGGCCCGGAAGACGGGATCCGAGACGTAGTTGGCGATCCCGAGACCCTGAAGCTGCGGAAGGTAGGCGCCGGCGAGGTCGAGCGGCGCCCAGGCCTTCATCGACGTGTCGAGCGTGACCACCACCGCTCCGTAGCCCGCTCGCTCGGCGCGGCTCACGAGGCTGGCTGCGAGCGCGCGGTCGCGCGGCCAGTAGAGCTGGAACCAGCGCGGCGAGTCGCCCATCGCGGCAGCCACGTCCTCCATCGGGACGGACGACACCGTGCTGAGCGTGAACGGCACGCCGAGCGCGGCCGCCGCCCGGCCCGTGGCCAGCTCCGCCTGCTCGTGGAGGATGCCCTGAATCCCGACCGGCGCGAGCAGCAGCGGGGCGGGCAGCTCGGTGCCGAAGAGAGTGGTGGAGAGGTCGAGGCGCTCCACGTCGCGGAGCATCCGGGGCACGATCCGGCGACGGTCGAATGCCGCGCGGTTCGCCCGCATGGTCTCGCCGCTCCCCGCCCCGCCCACCACGTAGGCGTAGGGCTCGGGCTCGAGCAGGTCGCGGGCCCGGCGCTCCCACTCCTCGGGGGAGAAGGGCAGCTCCGGCCGCTGGCCGGTCATGCCGCTCAGGTAGATCTCCGCCTGGTAGGCACGGAAGGGCACGGGGTAGCTCACTCCTCGAAGCTATCCGACCGCGGCCGGCCGGTGCGGCTAAGGTTCCGAGTCGCCCGCGGCTGTGGCGGAACTGGCAGACGCGCAGGCTTCAGGTGCCTGTGTCCTTCGGGATGTGGAGGTTCGAATCCTCTCAGCCGCATAAAACCTGGCTGCGGTGCTCGCCTGATCGAACGATCAGGCTGCGCTCCTAGCCGGTGGTGCTGCGGCTCCTAGCGGCGCGCGGCGGGGCGGCGTTGAGAGGTCCCGAACGCGCGGTCCCAGAAGGGCGCGCTTACGCCGAAGCCGCGCGTGTCGTCCTGGAAGTGGTGGCGCATGTGCAGCTCGCGCATGAGCTTCCCCAGCCGGGTGCGCGGCCGGTGATGGTGCACGTGGTAGTGGACCATGTCGTACGCCAGGTAGCCGGCCAGGAACCCTGCGGCGAACACGTTGGCCGAGGGGGCCGTGAGCACCGCGTGGAACAGCCCGAAGAAGATCAGGGCCAGGGGCACGCTCACCGACGGCGGCATGACCAGGCGCAGGGGGTCGTTCGGATGGTCGTGGTGGACGCCGTGGATGATCCAGTGGAGCCGCGCGCCGAGTCCGCCCTCGGGCTCGAAATGGAACAAGATGCGGTGCATCCAGTATTCGGTGAGCGTCCAGAAGAGGTATCCGCCCGCCACCAGGGCGAGGGAGCCGAGCGTGGCGAGCTCGCGCGCGCCGATGGTGAAAAGGACGACGATCGCCGGCACGAAGATGTACAGCGGGACCGTGGGGTGGACGCGCGAGAGGCGGTCCAGCAATGCCGAGTCGAACATCCGAGGCGAGGCCTTGAGGAGCTCTGACCGACGGGCTTCCACAGCCCGAATGTAGCGCAATCGGGGGATGAACCTAAGGGGCTCTAATACCGGCGCTCGGGACGTGCCCACAACGTGGGCCACGACGCGATCACGAACTCCAGCCCAAACCCTGCGGCCAACCCGTATACGACCATCTCCGACGCACTCGCGGCGTCATCGAAGATGTGCATGAGCAGGTAGATCGTGACCAACCCGACGAACAGCATCCTGCCTCGATCGTCCATGGTCCCAGTGTCGGCACGACCCCTGCCCGGGATGTGATCGCGCGGTGAAACGCGGGTGAAGGAGCCGTTACCGGCCCGGCACGACCATCAGCACGACCCCTTGGCCACGCATGGGTCCAGGACCTCCAGATATCGCGTCCAATCCACGCCCGCATCCACGTCGAAGTAGTAGAGGCCATTCCAGCGCTCCACTCCGGCGCGCTTGGCAAAGCTCACCCACGGATCCGCTCTGCCAAAGCTTGTGAACGTCGATCCCGACTCCGCCTGGATGCCCCACGAGACGTGCCCGCCGGTGGTGTCGCCGATGTACCCCCCGTAGCGGTGCAGCGCGTGGAGGATCGTCTTCTTCCAGGGAGGCACCGGCAGGGCGTCGATCTGGCCGTCGCTGAGGCTGAGCCACAGTCGCGCGCCCAGCGGCGGCGCGTTCGCATCCGACTGGCCGGAGTCGGAGCACACGCTGCCCGTGGTTCCGGGAGCGGCCGGGTACACCGAGCGCCCCGAGGTGCAGCGAGCGTTCACGAACAACGCGTGATCGATGCGCCCGACGGTCATCTCGGCGCCGCCCACGATGCCCGCCGCGAGCCCGAATTCGGCGGCGGTGGCGTCAGAGCCGAGCCCGTCCCCGTTCGTGCGCGTACGACCGCCGTGGCTGACCACCAGGGTCCCGCCGGCCGGGGGCTTGTCGCGCACCTGCCAGAAATCGTACTCCCAGCCGTCGGGCTGCAGCACCGCCATGTGCCCGTCGGCCCCGCCCGCCGCACGGGCCGCCGAAGGGATGTGCACCCGATGGCCCTCGACCTCGCACGAGCTCGTCCAGCGCAGGCAGTGGACCGTGTACACGGGATCCCTGAGCCGCGCCGCGTACACGGGGTGGAAGTAGTCGTCGGGGGTATCGGCCTGGCCGGCCAGCAGCTGCTGAACGGGCCCCCACCCGTGCAGCCGGTCCACGATCCCCTGGGAGTTCGCCACCAGCTTCGGGTTCGCGGGCACGGGCCGGTTGAACGGGCTCGCTCCGGAGTAGGGCCGGCAGGACGTGAGAGCCAGCAGGGCCAGGGGCAGCACGAGACAGACGGCAAGTTTGCGCATGGGCGGCATGGTGGGTCGGGGCGAAGGGACGCTCCTGCCTGTGCCGGGCCGTCCATGGCTCGACGGGCGTGGAGAGCCGAGTCGGGCGCGGCGGGCGGCCGGCTCGGCCGCTGGTTCTTACCGTGCCTTCGCCGCAAAGTGCGCCGTTACCGTCTCCAGAAGTTCGCAAATTGCGGGCTTTCCAGGTAGAGGGCGAACGCTCTACGTCAATCGTTCAAGGTGACGCGCGGCCGCTGGAGCGTCAAGATGCGCCACATCGAGGGGCACCCGTTCCGCACGCGTTCGACGATATGACGGCCGACCCCACCGAGGTCCGCCTGGGTTTTGCCGATGCGCGTCTGCGCGTGGTTGGCGTGTCCCACTACCAGGACGCCCTCATGGAAATCGCCGGGGCCGACGTGGGCCAGGCCGCGCGGCATGAGGCCACGGCAGCGCTCGTGCCCGAGCCGGACAATCCGCACGATCCCAACGCGATTCAGGTCACGATCGGGGGTCGCCTCGTGGGCTACCTCTCGCGCGAGGACGCGGTGCGCTACCGCCCCGCCGTGAACATCCTGCGCGAGAGCGGGAAGGTGCTCGCGTGTGCGGCGGTGATCGGCGGCCGCGGGCCGGACAGCGAGACGGCCAACCTGGGCGTGTTCCTCCAGTTGCCGTGGCCCACCGAGGCGGAGATGGAGGCGCGCTCAGTGGCGGGCCGCTAGGAGCGGTGCTTGGCCGTCCAGGACACGTTGCCGGTGTCACAGGTGGTGCCGTCGTCCAGCGGCCCGTAGGTCAGCCGGAAGGTCCCCGACGCGGCGCGTCCCCTCAGCTTCCCCCGGATCGTGACCTTGGTTGGCACGTACATCGCATTGCTCTCGGCGCTGAGCTTGAACAGCCCCTTCTTCCCGATCGGAAGGTCGGGTATGTCGTAGGGCACCTGCGAGCCGCTGAGCGTCCCACCGGTGCTGCAGGTGTCGGGCATGCGCTTCAGCGAGAACGTGAGCTCGCGCGCGTCCGACCTCCCGGCGGTGAAGGCGATCTTCAGGTAGCGGTCCCCGTCGGTACCGCGGTACTTGCCCGTGCGGAAGAGAGCCTTGCCAAACGCGCCCGCGGGCAGGAGTAGGGCAAGGGTCAGCGCGGCGACGGTCGCTCGTCGGATGGCAGTGGGCATGAGGGTTGGGACCTTCTGAACCCGGTCGCCGGGGGCGATGGGGCGGGGTGCACGTCCAGTCCTAGACGGCTTTCCGGCGTCTGTCAAACGGGCCCGGGACGAAAAACAGCGTCGCGTCGAACCGTTTGCGCGTGACGTGCGTATGTCACGCTGAATGGCGGTGAGCGATGCCAGCCTGATCGGTCGGCTCGCCAGCGATCCGACCGGGGACGGTCTGCGGACCCTGTACCGCCGTTATGGCGGCGAGCTCTACGGGTTCGCGCTCAACGCGCTGCACGACCGGGGGCTCGCCGAGGAGGTCGTGCAGGACACGTTCACCAGCGTCTGGCGCAACGCCGAGCGCTATGACGAGGAGCGCGGGAGCTTCCGCACCTGGCTCTACGCGCTGGCTCGCAACCGGATCGTGGACCTCCGCCGCCGAGCCGCCGTCCGCCCGCCGCTGGCGGCGCCGGGCATGGCGGAGGAGGAGCTGGGCGGGCTCGACCGCGCGCTCGAGGACGCTCTCCTGCGCTGGCAGGTGGCGGCATCGCTCGCCCGCCTCAGCCAGGAACACCGCGAGGTGCTCCGCCTCGCTCACTTCCAGGCCCTGACCTTGAGGGAGATCGCCGAGGCGCTCGGGCTGCCGCTCGGCACCGTCAAGAGCCGCACCTACTACGCCCTCCGGCATCTGAGGCTGATCCTGGACGAGATGGAGGTCGGGCCGTGAGCGAGTGCACCGAGATCCGGGAGCTCCTGGGCGGCCACGTGCTGGGCCGGCTCGAGCCGCACGAGGCCGAGCGCGTGGCCCGTCACCTGGAGACGTGCCCGCACTGCCGCCGGGAGCGCGAGGAGCTGGCCGGATTGCCGGCGCTGCTCGACCTGGCGGGTTCCGCCGACGCGAAGCCCGAGTCGCCCCCGGCCGCGCTCGAGGAGGCGGTGCTCGACCGCTTCGCCCGCGAGCGCCGCGCACCGTCCGCTGCGGCGCGCTCCGCGCCGCGCCGCCCGCGGTGGTCCGGCCGGCGCCTGCGGCTGGGCCTCGCCGGCGCCGCCGCGGTGGCGGTGGCCGCGGTGGCGCTTGTGCTCTCCGGGGCGCTCTCGTCGTCAGAGGGCGAGGAGGCATTCGGGCACGTGAATCTCCGCGGCGGCGGAGCCACCGCCTACGCCGACCTGCGTGCGGTGCGCGAGGGCACGCGCCTGGACCTGTCCGTGAAGGGGCTGCCCTCCGGCTCGAAGCCCGTCTACCAGCTCTGGTGCATCCCGGACAGGGGAAGGTGGATCAGCGGAGGCACCTTCCGGGTGGACGCCGCCGGGCGCGCGCGCGTGAGGCTCACCTCGGCCGCGAAGCCGGGCGACTACGAGCGCATCGTGATCACGCGCGGAGAACACGGGGCGCGGATGCTCGCCGGCGGCGTCGTGTACTGACCGATCGAACCGGTCGGATGCGCGCTGCGTAACACCTCGCGCCAACCGCCCCGGCTCGGGGCGCCGACAACGGAGGCTCCATGTACGCACTCAGGCCGCTGGCCGCCGCACTCGCGGCGGGGGCGCTCGTCATCGCCGGATGCGGTAGCAACGACGACAACGGCGGCGGAAGCGCCTCCACCGGCGCCTCCAAGTCCACGGGCGCATCCGCGAGCACGGGTGGCTCGGCCGGCGCCGTGAAGCTCTCGGAGACCGAGTTCAAGATCGGTCCGGCGAACGCGGCGGTCAAGGAGGCCGGCAGCGTGACCATCGACGTGAAGAACAACGGCCAGATCGTGCACGCCCTGGAGGTGGAGGGGCCGAACGGTGAGGCCAAGACCCAGCCGATTCAGGCCGGCCAGTCGGCGAAGCTGACGGTCGACCTGAGCAAGGCCGGCACCTACGAGATGTACTGCCCGATCGGGAACCACAAGGCCATGGGCATGAAGGGCACGATCGTGGTGGCCGGAGGCGGGAGTGGCGCCGTCAAGGAGGACTCCGGGGACACCTCGAGCGCCGGTAGCGGCTCGAACGGCTACTGAGCCGAGGTGACGGGTGGGCTCACGTCGGCGGAGTACCGGCGCCGGTGCTTTCGCGGCCGCAGTGCCGGCTGGACGGTGTTTCATCGCCCCGGCGGCCTATCCCGTACGGATAAGACGGTCCCGGCGCGAAATCCCCCTTGCCGAAGTCTGTCGTGCCGGTCCCGCCTCTGGGGACGCATACCCGGGCACGGCAATCGGAATCATCGATGACTCCAAGCGCGCAAGGGAGGAGCGGAGGCCTGATCGGTGATCAGGCCGAGCACCGGACCAGGTCAAGGGAGGAGCGGAGGCCTGATCGGTGATCAGGCCGAGCACCGGACCAGACCGTCCCAAACAGGCGGTCGCAGCGGCCCGCGCCGAGCTCGTTGAGGGCGCGGGGGAAGCTCCCGCCGAAGGCCATGCATCGGGAGTGCCGGGCCCGGCCCGCGGTCTGCACTCGTGATACGGCTCGGGAGGCGAGACGGTTCGAGAGACACCAGGCCGCCGAACGACCTCTCCGCAAAGTAGCTGCTCCCGCAACTACCCGCTTGGGGGACTCAGCGCGGCAGCCCGGAGTGCCCGGCGGCCCACTCCCTCGGTGATCCTCACCAGCCCGACGGCCAGCATCGTCAGAAGTCCGATCACCGACCAGAAGAGGCCGCCGTGCGAATCTCCGCTGACGATCGCCGAGCCGGTGGCGATGGTCACCGTGGCCACGGCCCACACGCTCGCGAAGAGCAGTGCCACGAAGGCGGGCAGGAGCCGAAGTCGCCTCATCTGCCGAGTATGGGCGAGGTCTTGCAGCGGCGCGCCGGCCCGGTGGATACTCGGAGGCCATGGCGGAGGAGAACGTGGAGATCGTCCGGCGGGTCGTCGCGGCGTTCAACGAGCGCGACACCGAGCAGCTCGTCCGCCTGTTCGATCCCGACTGCGAGTTCCTGCCCTTCCGGGCGCAGCTGGAGGGCCTGATCTATCGCGGGCACGAGGGCATGCGGCGTTTCGCGCGCGACATGGTGGAGGACTGGGACTCCTACGTCATCGAGCCCACCCAGTTCCGCGTGCGCCAGGATCGGGTGGGGGTCGCGGGGCAGATCACCGCCGTCGCGCCGGGTCCCCGGACGATCGAGTCGACGGCCGGGTTTGTGTTCGACCTGCGAGACGGCCGCATCCTCAGGGTCGTGAGTCACAGCGACCCGCGGGCCGCGCTCGACGCCGTGTGGCTCCCGGGCTAGGCGATGTTCGAGGAGAACGTGCAACGCCGGCGAGGTTGCCACGGGTGGGGGTTTCAGAGGCGACTCCGACCCGGCGTACTTCGGGTCGCTGCGCCATTCGCTCCCGACACCCGACACTCCCGGTTTCGGTGCCCGCCGGCTGGCTGGTCGTGGTACGCGGTGGCACCCAGGCACACGTGACCACGGCGTACGTCCTCTGCGCCAAGGCGTCGTGAGCGCCACAACGACGAAACCCCGCTCGGCAAGCGGGGCTGCGTAGTACCGCCAGGGGGATTCGAACCCCCGTTACCGCCGTGAGAGGGCGGCGTCCTAGTCCCCTAGACGATGGCGGCTAGACCGCGTGATTGTAGCGCCGGTCCTGGAGAGTCGGCGAAGCCCGCACGGACGCTCGCTACCTTGAGATGTATGACCCTTCGGCCGCGCGTTCTGGTGCTCGGCGCCCTCTGGTGCGCGATTGCGTTCCTGATCCTGGTTGCCGTGGCCTATGGGTCGGGTGACGCGCGCTCACTCGACGCCAACGCGCTTCACGGGTTCATCGACCTCCAGCGGCCGTCCACCGAGGCGCGGGTCAACTGGATCGCCCACCTCGGCGATCCCGCGACCGTGGGCCTGATGGCTGCGCTGCTTGCCGGGGTCGGCCTGGTTCGCGGGCGGCCGCGCCTGGCTGCCGCCGTGATCGCGCTGATCGCTGCTACCAGCATCTCAAGCCAGCTTCTGAAGCTGCTGCTCGCCTACCCTCGCTTCAGCGGAACCGTGGGCGGCGCCCACGTGGACCCGGCCGCCTTCCCGAGTGGGCACTCCACCGCCGCCATGTCCGTGGCGCTCGCGGGCGTGCTCGTGGCTCCGTCCCGCGCCCGGCCGCTGGCCGCCGTGCTGGGCATGGGTCTGGCCCTGAGCGTGGGCCTGTGCGTCGTGGTGCTCGGCTGGCACTTCCCGAGCGACGTGCTCGGCGGCTTCCTGCTCGCCGGAGGCTGGACGCTGGCCATCGCCGCGGGGCTGCGAGCCGCCGCGGAGCGCTGGCCCGAGCGGGTGGGGCGCACCAAGGTCACCGCCGCCTGGGCGCGAGCGGTGGACTGGGGCACAACCCTCGGACTGGCCGCGCTCACGCTGGTCGCCGTGGGCGCCGTATCCCTTCTCGCCCTCACGATGGTGCTCACGCGGCCGGACGACGTGGTCCAGTTCGCCTCCGACCACACCGCCATCGTGGCCGGGGCGGGGATGATCACGCTCACGGCGGCCGTGGTGCTCGGCGGCGTGACCGCCGCGCTCCGGCGCGGCTAGCCCTCCGCCGGCGCACCCGGCCGAGCCGGGTGCTTGGGCTAAGCTGCCCACACCAATTGGCCGGTGGCCCAGGGAAGTCCGGTGAGAGTCCGGCGCGGTCCCGCCACTGTGAGCGAGCGCTGAAGCGTCGCACTTAGCCACTGGGGGCCAACGGCCCCCGGGAAGGCGCGACGTGGAGCTGCAAGCCAGGAGAACTGCCCTCCGGCCTCGTCAAACGACCCTCGAGGAAAGGGCGACGTATGCATGTATCTCTCACCAACCCGGTCCGGGTTGCGGCCGCCGCAGCCGCGGCCGCCGCGCTCCTGGCTCCCGCGGCTGCCTCCGCGTCCACAGCCGGCGCGCTTCGTGTGGAGGGCGGCGGGAAGCAGATCGGCCAGGTCCGCGCCTACACGGACGCGGCCAAGATCCGCACCACGAAGAGCGCAAGCTGCAAGGGCTCCGGCCAGGTCAAGACCGTTCCGGGCGCCACGGCGCTCGGCCTTTTCTGGTCGGCGTCCCAGGTGAGCAAGGCCTTCCGGCCACTCGCCATCAGTGACGAATACGACTTCGGCCTGTTCGTGTGCGGAGTCGGCAAGTACAACGGCGGGGACACCGCCTACTGGCTCTACAAGGCGGACCACAAGACACCCGAGGTGGGTGCCGACCAGCTCCCGCTCGGCAAGCGCTCGGAGATCCTGTGGTACTTCAGCGACACCGTCGCGAATGTGAACACCGGGGACGAGCTGTCCCTCCTGGCTCCGGCGGACGCCAAGCGGGGCCGGACCGTGACCGTCACCGTCTACACCTACGACGCGGCGGGCAAACGCTCCCCGGCCGCGGGCGCCACCGTGGCGGGCGAGACCACCGACGCCCAGGGCAAGGCCAGGGTCGAGGCGCCCGCCAAGGGCAACCTGCGCCTGCGGGCCACCCGCGGGGCGGACATTCCCTCGGGCTACTCGTACGTATGCGTCTCGAAGAGCGGTCACTGCACCGCGCACCGGGGCGTGCCGATCACCGGCTCCCAGGGCCCGGACACGATCAAGGGCACGGCCGCGGCCGACACGATCGACGCCGGAGCCGGCGACGACACGATCTCCGTGCGCAGGAACGGCACGGACCGGGTCAGGTGCGGCAAGGGCCGCGACCACGTGAAGGCCGACAGGTCGGACCGGATCGCGCACGGCTGCGAGGTCGTGAAGCGCGGGTGACCCGTTGACGGACCGTCGTCTGCTTGGGCTCTTCGCCGCCCTCATAGCCGCCACCGGCCTCGCCGCCGGCTGCGGCCTGGGGGCGGGCGAGGAGCTCAAGGGCGACGGTGCGACTCTCAGGGTCACGCGCGACTTCGGCCACCGGACGATCGGATCGCTCGCCGAGCCGAAGGTGCGGGAGGACCAGACCGTGATGCGCCTGCTGCGCTCCAAGTTCGACGTGGACACCCGCTTCGGCGGGCGCTTCGTGCAGTCCATCGACGGCCTGAAGGGGCACGGCAGCGGTGGCCGCGAGGACTGGTTCTTCTTTGTGAACGGGCAGGAGTCGGACAAGGGTGCGGTCGACTACGAGCTCTCGCCAGGGGATCGCGTCCAGTGGGACTACCGCGACTGGGAGCATGCCGCCCGGGCGCCCGAGATCGTGGGCGCGTTCCCCGAGCCCTTCGTGCACGGCCTGAACGGCAGGCGCCGCCCCGTGCGAGTGGAGTGCGAGAACGTGTCCTCCGCTCCCTGTCGCGATGCGAAGTCGCGGCTGGAGCGCGTGGGGGCACGGGCGAACGGATCTTCGATCGGCGCGCCGGCCACGGAGAAGATCATCCGGCTCGTGGTGGCCACCTGGGCGCGCGCGAAAATCGTGCGCGGCGCGGACACCCTGGAAGAGGCGCCCGACAAGAGCGGAGTGTTCGCCCGCGTGTCCGGCGACGGCAGGCGGATCGACCTGCTCGACTCGTCGGGGGACGTGGCTCGCACGGTCCGTCCCGGTGACGGGACGGCGCTGGTGGCGGCGCTCCGACCGACCACGAACGAGGTCGTGTGGCTGGTGACCGGTCTCGATGAGCGGGCTCTTGCCGCGGGCGTGCGCGCTCTCTCCGAGCGCCGCCTGCGTGACGCCTATGCGGTGGCGGTTACCGGCGACCGGGTGGAGAAGCTCCCCTTGGAGAGCCCATGAAGTTCGTGCCCGTATACCGGCCGAAGCCGAGTGCGCTGCACTCCGCGCGCCCGGGCGTGGCCGCCTCGTTCTGCGCCTCGCTGGCCCTCGTCGGGGCGCTCTACCAGCATCCGCTGGTGCTGGCGGGGGCGCTGGCCGCGATCTGGGCCGCGGCCGCCGGCGCCGGGGTGGGCCGCGAGGTGTTGAACGCCCTGCGCGTTGCGCTGCCCTTCGCCCTTCTCGTGACCGTGATCAACCCGCTCGTCTACCAGGAGGGCAACACGCTCCTGATCCGGGGCGGTGAGGTCCTCGGGCGGCGCTTCGACGTGACGCTCGAGGCCACGGTGGCGGGGGCGCTGGCCGGCGTCCGGGTGGTGGTGATCATCGTGGCGCTCTGGCTGATGTCCGTGGCCGTGGACCCGGACGCCCTGTTGCGCCTGTTCCGCCGGGTGTCCTACCGCTCGGCCCTCACCGCCTCGCTGGCCACCCGGCTGGTGCCCGTGCTCGCCCGCGACGCCACGCGCATGAGCGACGCGGCACGCTGCCGCCCCGTTCCCCCGGGGCGCCTGGCCGTGGCCCGCTCCACCCTCGCGGGGGCGCTCGACCGCTCCGTGGACCTGGCGGCGGCCCTCGAGCTGCGCGGCTACGCGCTGGCCGGGCGCCCGGCCCGGCGGCGGCTGGCGTGGTCGCGCCACGATATCCGCCTGACCACCGCGGCGGTCCTGATCGTCGCGCTCTCGGTGGCCGGTCGCGTGGCCGGCGTGGCCTCCGTGGACTTCTACCCGCTGCTCGGAATCGACCTCGGCCCCCCCGAGCTGGTCCTGGCGGTGCTCCTGATGGTCCTGGCCGCGGCGCCGTTCGCCGGAGTGAGCGCCCGGATGGGGGTGGCCCGTGGCTGAGCCACTGGTGCGTGCCGAGGGCTTCACCTACACCTATCCGGAGGCCACGGAGCCGGGGCTGCGCGACGTGAGCCTCGAGATCGAGCCCGGCACGTTCACCGTGCTCGCCGGCGTATCCGGCTCCGGGAAGTCCACGCTGCTGCGCGCGATCTGCGGGCTGGTGCCCCACTTCCACGGCGGCGCCGCCACGGGGGAGCTGAGCGTGGCCGGGATGTCGGTGCGCGAGCACGGCCCGGGCGATCTGGCCGCGGTGTGCGGGACCGTGCTCCAGGAGCCGGAGTCGCAGGTGGTGATGGGCGGGGTGATGGCCGAGCTGGAGCTTCCGCTCGAGCACGCCGGGGAGCCGCCGGGCGCGGTGGCCCGCGCCGTGGAGGAGACGGCGCTGGCGCTCGGGGTGGCCCATCTCCTCGACCGGCGCACCGACACCCTCTCCGGCGGCGAGCTCCAGCGGGTGGCCATCGCCGCGGCGATGGTCCGCCGTCCCGCGCTGCTGCTGCTGGACGAGCCCACCTCGCAGCTCGACCCGGTGGCGGGCGACGAGCTCGTGTGGCTGCTCCGGCGCCTGAACGAGGACTGGGGCACCGCCGTGGTGATGGCCGAGCACCGCCTGGAGCGCTGCCTGCCCGCCGCGGGACGCGTGATCGCCCTGGAGGAGTCACGCATCGCCTGCGACGCCCCGCCTGCGGAGTTCCTGAGCTGGGCGGCGGACTCGGCCCCCGCGCTGGCCACTCCCGCCGCGCGCCTGTTCTCGCAGGCCGGGCTGCGCCCGCTCCCCGCGTCCGTTCGGGAGGCGCGCGCGGGCCTGCGCGGCGCGGCGCTCGATGCGCGTCGCCCCGCCGCCCCGGCGCCGGCGCCCGCGTCCGGGCGACCGGCTCTCGGGGTGCGCGACGCGTGGGTCGAGATTCCCGAAGGACCCGTGATCCTCCGCGGCCTCACGCTCGCGCTGCGGCCGGGGGAGAGGGTGGCGCTGATGGGCCGCAACGGCGCGGGCAAGAGCACCCTGGTGCGACTGATGAAGGGGCTGATCGAGCCCACGCGGGGGCGGGTCGAGCGGACGGGGCCGGTGGCCCTGCTCCTCCAGCACCCGGGCGACTACCTGCTCCACGAGCACGCGGGCGACGAGGTGGGCGCCGAGGGCCTGGCCGCGGCCGGGCTGAGCGGCCGGGCAGAGGCCAACCCGCGCGACCTCTCTGGCGGCGAGCGCCAGCGGCTCGCGCTCGAGGTGGTGCTGGAGGGAGAGCCCTCCGCCGCGGTGCTGCTGGACGAGCCCACCCGCGGGATGGACCGCGTGCACAAGGACGCCCTGGCCGAGCGCTGCGGCGCGCTGGCCCACGCCGGCGCGGCGGTGGTGGTGGCCACGCACGACACCGAGTTCGCGGCCACCTTCGCCGACCGCGTGGTGCTGCTGGGACAGGGGGTGACGATCGCCGACGCGTCGCCGCTCGAGGTGCTCGGCGGCGGCTGGCACTTCTCCACCGACGTGGCCCGGATCACCGACGGCGCCGCGCTCACCCCGGACGACGGTGCCGTGCTGCTGCGCGAGCGCCTGGCCGGTGCGCCCGCATGAGCTGGGCGCTGGCCTCCTTCCTGCTGCTCGCGCTGGCCGTCGGCGTGGGCCTGGCCTGGTACGAGCGCGAGCGGCCGTCCTCGCGGGTGCTGGCCCTGGTGGCCGCCCTGGCCGCGCTGGCGGTGGTGGGCCGGCTGGCCTTCGCGGCCATCCCCAACGTGAAGCCCACCACGGACATCGTGCTCTTCGGGGGCTACGCCCTCGGTGCGGCGCCCGGGTTCGCGGTGGGGGCGGTCACCGCGCTGGTGTCGAACGTCTTCCTCTCGCAGGGACCCTGGACCGTCTGGCAGATGGCGGCCTGGGGGGCGGTGGGCGTGATGGGCGCGGGGATGGCCCGTGCCCTGCGGGGCCGCGAGCCGGGCCGGCTCCTGCTGGCCGCGGTGTGCGGGTTCGCCGGTCTCGCCTTCGGCGCCTGGATGGACCTGTACCAGTGGACGCTCGCCGCGCGCCAGGACCTGGACTCCTACCTGGCGATCTCGGCCACCTCGCTCCCCTACAACCTGGCCCACGCGATCGGCAACGTGGCCTTCTCGCTGCTGATCGGACCCGCGTTCGTACGGGCGCTGCAGCGCTACCGCCGTCGCTTCGAGGTGCGCTGGCCGGCGCCGGCCGGGGCCGCGGCGGCCGCCGGGGTGCTGGCCGTGGTGGCGGTGCTCGCCCTCTCGTCCCAGGCCATGGCGGCGTCGCCGGCGGGCCGGGCGGAGAGCTACCTGCTGAAGGCCCAGAACCGCGACGGCGGCTTCGGCAGCGGCCCCGGTTACGACTCGAACGCGCTCTTCAGCGGCTGGGCGGCCCTGGGGCTCGCCGCCGCCGACCGCAATCCCCGTAACGTGCGCCGGGGCCACGGGAAGTCGCTGGCCGCCTACATCCGGCGGGCCCAGCGCTCCGAGCATGACATCGGCGAGGTGGAGCGCACGGTGATGGTGCTTCGCGCCGCCGGGCTCTCCCCGTCGCGCTTCGCCGGGCGGGACCTGGCGGCGGAGTTGCGCGGGCACCGCCGCGGCGACGGGTCGATCGGCGGATACGTCAGCTACACGGCATTCGGGGTGCTCGCGCTGCGCGCTGCGCGCCAGAGCGCGGGGGCGGGCACGATCGCCTGGCTCGCGGCCTCCAACAACGCGGACGGCGGGTTCGGCGTGGCCCGCTCCGCCCAGAGCGACGCCGACATGACCGGAGCCGCGCTCCAGGCCCTCGCCGTGACCGGCCGTTCCCGCGGCGGCGCGGTGCGCAGGGCCGTGGCCTGGCTCCGCGCCCACCAAAACGGCGACGGCGGCTTCGGCCAGATGGCGGGCGCGGGCTCCAACACCCAATCCACCTCGTACGCCGTGCAGGGCCTGGTGGCGGTGGGCGCCGCTTCGGGCTCGGTCAGCCGCGCGCTCGCCTACATCCGCGGCCTCCAGCGCGCGGATGGCAGCGTGTCCTACTCGGGTTCGAGCGCCCAGACCCCGGTGTGGGTCACCGCCCAGGCGCTGCTGGCGTTCCGCCGCGCTCCGCTGCCGGTGGCCACGGCGGCGCTGGAGCCCAGGCCGAAGAGCGCGGAGTCGGCCGCTCCGGTCAAGGGCGCCGCGCCCGCCGGCGGTGGTGGTGGGGGCGGGGCGTCGGCGCCCACGGCCACGCCGGGGAAGAAGCACGGCGGCGATGCCCCTTCGGCCCAGGACGGCGGCGGCACGGGCGCAGACGGCTCCCCTCCGGCGAGCCTCGGTACCCACGCCGGCCGCCCCACGAGGCTGAAGCTCGACCGGTCCCCGCCGGCCGCGGCGAGCGACGGCGTGTCCCCGTGGCTGCTGGCCGGCGGGGCGGCCCTGGTGGTGGGCCTGCTCGTGCTCTTCCGGCGTCGCCTGTTGCGCTTTGCCCGGCGCCCCGTGGGGTGATTGAGTACCGGCGATGGATCCCGAGCACCTTTCCATCCACGCGGGGCGGCTGCGTGAGCTCCACCGCGCGGACGAGCTGCTCGTGCTGCCGAACGTGTGGGATGCGGCCTCCGCGCGGGTGGTGGCGGACGCGGGATTCCCGGTCCTCGCCACCGCCAGCGCGGCCATCACCGCCTCGCTCGGGCACCAGGACGACAACTCCATCCCGCCGGCCGAGATGCTCGGCGCCGTGGCCCGCGTGGCCGCCGCCGCGGACCTGCCCGTCACCGCCGATCTCGAGGCGGGCTACGGCCTGGAGCCCGAACAGCTCGTGGAGGCGCTGCTGGGTGCCGGCGCCGTCGGCCTCAACCTCGAGGACACCGACCACGTGAACGGCGGGCTGGTGGACGCCGAGGCCCGGGCCGAGCGCCACGCCGCGGTGAAGGCCGCGGGTCGTGCGGCGGGTGTGGACGTGGTTCTGAACGCGCGCGTGGACGTGCGCCCGGAGGGAGAGGACGATGGCTGGCTCGACGAGGCCATCCGCCGCGGTGGTCTCTACCGCGCGGCCGGAGCCGACTGCGTGTACCCGATCGCCCTGGCCGAGCCGGCCGACGTGGAGGCCTTCGTGTCCGCGGTCGGCGGCGCGGTGAACTTCCTCGTGCGGCCGGGCTCGCCGCCGCTCCCGGAGCTACGAGCCCTGGGGGTGGCCCGGGTGAGCCTCGGCCCCGGCCTTCAGCGCGTGGGGCTCTCGGCGGTCGAGCGATTCCTGGGGCGTATCGACCCCGGGTCGCCCGACCCGGTCTATCGCTAGCGCAGCTGCGTCCCGATCAGGCGGTCCATCAGGCGGGCGGGCACCAGCTTGGCCAGCTGCGCCTGCACCTTCGCGTCGCGGCCCACCACATAGCGCGCCCGCGGTCGGCTCTTGGTCATCGCCATGCCGATCGCCTCGGCCACCTCGCGCGGCTCCGATCCCGTCTCCTCGGAGATCTTCACGGTCTGCTTGCGGAGCGCGGACATCATGCCCCCGTAGAGCCGCTCGCCCTCGGCGGGCATGTCGGCGAGCATCTCGTCGGCCATGGCGCTGCCCTTTCCCCAGATCGGGGTCTTCACTCCGCCGGGCTCGATCACGATCACGTTCACACCGAACTGGCGCACCTCGCGCCGCAGCGAGTCGCTCACCGCCTCGAGCCCGAACTTGGAGGCCGCGTAGGGCCCCGCCAGCGGCAACGCCATCCGGCCCCCGATCGAGGAGACGTTCACGATCCGTCCGCGGGCCCGGCGCAGGGCCGGCAGCATGGCCTGGGTCACGGCCACCTGTCCCACGAGGTTCACCTCGAGCTGCTGGCGCAGGCGATCGATCGGGATGAACTCCAGCGGGGCGGCCACCGCGATGCCCGCGTTGTTCACGAGGCCGGCGAGCGGACGTTCGCCCAGCTCCGCGCGCACCGCCTCGATCTGCCCGGGATCGGTTACGTCCAGCTTCACCGCGCCCACGCCCGTGGCGCGCAGCCGCTCGGCATCCTCGTCGCGCCGCACGCCGGCCACCACGTCGAATCCGAGGTCGCCGAGATGGCGCGCCGTGGCCTCCCCGATTCCGGTCGATGCCCCGGTGACCAGCACGGTTCCGCCCGCCATGACCACTCCCTTCCCTGTTTGATTGCGAGTCGCGGGCAACCTATCCGGTAGCGTCGAAGCCGTGGACGTGGAAGAGGCGATCCGCACCCGGCGCACGCACAAGGCGTACGGCGCCGATCCGGTGCCGCGGGAGACGCTGGACGAGCTGCTCGAGCTCGCCCGCTGGGCCCCGAACCACAACCTCACCAACCCCTGGCGCTTCCGCGTCCTCGGGCCCGAGGCGCTCGAGCGGCTGAAGGAGGCCGCCGGCCCGGAGGCGGCCGCCAAGCTCGACCGCGCGCCCACCCTCGTGGTGGCTTCGGTGGTGGGGAGCGAGGACCCGGTGCAGGACGAGGAGGACCTGTGCGCCGCCGCCGTGGCCAGCTACATCGTGCTCGTGGCCGCCCACGGTCGCGGGCTGGCGGGCTACTGGCGCACCCCGGCAGTGCTGCGCTCCCCGGAGGGTCGTGCGGCGGTGGGCGTGCCCGGCGGCGAGCGGATCATCGGCCTTCTGCACCTCGGCCCGCCGCGCCAGGAGAAGGAGCCGCCGCCCCGGCTCGGCACCAACGACTTCGTGAGCTGGCTCCCATGATCCCGCGCGAGGACGCCCTGGCCACGATGGAGCGCGAGACCTTCGACGTGGTGGTGGTCGGCGGCGGGATCACGGGTGCCGGGGTGGCGCTCGACGCCGCCTCGCGCGGGTACAGCGTGGCCCTCGTGGAGCGCAACGACTTCGCCGCCGGCACCTCCAGCCGCTCGTCCAAGCTGGTGCACGGCGGCCTGCGGTACCTCCAGAACTTCGACCTCGGCCTGGTCCGGGAGGCATTGCTCGAGCGCTCGCTGATGGTGAAGCTGGCCCCGCATCTGGTGAAGCCGCTGCCGCTTCTGGTGCCGAGCTTCGGCGGCAAGCGCCCCGACCGCCTGATGGGGGTGGGGCTGAACATGTACGACGCGATGAGCTGGCGCCGCGGCCGCGACGAGGGCGAGGAGTGGAGCCCCGCTCGCCACCGGACCATCGATGGCGCCGAGGCGGTACGCATGGTGCCCTCCCTGGCCGATCGTGAGCCCACCGCGGCCTACCTCTTCTACGACTGCCAGACCGACGATGTGCGGCTGGTGCTCAGCATCCTGGGCGAGGCCGAGCGCTACGGCGCGGTGCTGGCTCGGGGTTGCGACGTGGAGGGCTTGGTGGAGCGCAACGGGCGGGCGGCCGGCGTTCTGGTGCGCGACACGGTGAGCGGCGGGCGCGTCGAGGTCGCGGCCACGAACGTCGTGAACGCCACCGGCGTGTGGGCGGACAGGCTGCGCCCGGACGAGCTCTACGCCGAGGAGGAGGTGCCACGCATTCGCCCCAGCCGCGGCACTCACGTGATCCTCCCGGGCGGGGCTCTGGATGTCGGCGCGACCGGCGTGATCGCGCCGGCGGGCGGCGGGCGCACCGTCTTCGTGCTGCCCTGGCTCGGCCGGACGCTCATCGGCACCACAGACAATGACTACGAGGGCGACCTCGAGCACGTCGCGGCCTCGGGCGACGACGTGAGCTACCTCCTCCACGCGGTGAACGAGTTCTTCCGCACCTCGCTGAGTGCGAGCGACCTGGCCGGCGCCTACGCCGGCGTGCGGCCGCTGATCTCCACCGGGGATCCGAAGAAGTCGGTGGACATCTCGCGCAAGGCCGAGCTGTACGAGACGAGCTCCGGGCTCGTGACGATCACCGGCGGCAAGCTCACCACCTGGCGGCGCATGGCCAAGATGGCCGTGGACCGGTTGGTGGAAAGGGAGGGCCGCGAGGCCGGGTGCCGCACCCACGAGATCCCGATCGGCCTGCCGATCGACGTGGCCGAGCTCCCGCAGGTCGAGGGCGTGGACGAGCGCAGCCGCATCCACCTGGCGAGTCGCTACGGGCACGCAGCCGTGGAGGTGATGGAGGTGGCCGCCGAGGACCCGTCGCTGGCCGAGCGCGTCAGTCCGGCCCTTCCCGATCTGGTGGCCGAGGCCACGTTCTCCGCCCGCCGCGAGCAGGCGCTGACGCTCGCCGACGTGATGCTCCGGCGCACCCGGCTCGGGCTGCTGGACGGAAAGGCGCTCAGCGCACCGGGGTCCGAGGGCACGGGGCGGGTCGCGCGGGCGCTGGCCCGGGAGCTTCACTGGGACGACGCGCGATACCAGGACGAGCTCGACGAGTGGTGCGGCGTGGCGCAGGCGGAGGGCCTGGCGGGTGACGCCCCGGCCACGCCGGCCACCCAACTGGTCCCGGACGTGGCGCCCAAGCCGATCGCGCAGCCGGGGGCCGCGCCCGAGGAGGCGGCGTGAGCACCGGGCCGCTGGTCCTGCGCGGGCGGGTGCTCGAGCTGGGAGAGCCGGTGCTCATGGGCATCGTGAACGCAACGCCCGACTCTTTCTCGGACGTCCAGCGTCCCAAGAGCGTGGACGAACTGGCCGAGCGGGCCGCGCAGCTCGCCGACGAGGGAGCCGAGCTGATCGACGTGGGCGGCGAGTCCGGGCGCACCGATCGCCCGGTGGTGCCGGTGGCGGAGGAGATCGCCCGGGTGATCCCGCTGGTGGAGAGGCTTTCCGGGGCCGGGTTCTCGGTCTCGGTGGACACCTGGCGCGCCGAGGTGGCGCGGGCGGCGCTCGGGGCCGGGGCCCAGATGATCAACGACGTGAGCGGGCTCACCGAGCCGCTCGTGGCCGACGCGTGCGCCGAGGCGGGCGCCGCTCTGGTGGTCACTCACACGCGCACGCCCCCGAAGGTGCGGGGCTATCCGGACTACGACGACTTGGTGGGCGACGTGGTGGGGCTGCTCTCCGAGCGGGTGGCGGAGGCCCGGGCTCGCGGGGTGGGGGAGGACCGCCTCGTCCTGGACCCGGGCGTCGACCTGGCCAAGACCCCGGCCGAGTCGGTCGCCGTCCTCAGGAGGCTGGCCGAGGTGCGCGCGCTGGGGCGGCCGCTGCTGCTGGCCCTGTCGCGCAAGGACTTCATCGGGGCCATCACCGGCCGTGCCCCCGCCGCCCGGCTGGCGGGCACGCTGGCCGCGGTGGGGTGCGTGGTGGACGGCGGCGGCTCGATCCTGCGCGTGCACGACGTGGCCGCCGCGCGCGACTATCTGAGCGTCCGCGCCGCGCTGCGGGGCGAGCGCGAGGTGCCGCCGGAGCTGCGCCTGGCCGAGGAGCTCCGGCGCGAGCCCGAGGTGCTCGGGGCGTGAGCTCGTTCACGATCGCCCAGCTCTCCGACCTCCACTGCGGCTCACCCCACTTCGTGCCCGAGTGGCTCGACCAGGCGATCGACGAGGTGAACGAGCTGGCCCCCGACGTGGTGGTGGTGTCCGGCGACCTCACCAACGACGGCTTCCGCGGCGAGTACGAGCTGGCCGCCGAGTACCTGGCTCGGCTGGACTGCGAGCGCATGATTGTGATCCCCGGCAACCACGACTCGCGCAACGTCGGCTATGTGCACTTCGAGGAGCTGTTCGGCGAGCGCCGCTCGGAGATGCATGCCGGCGGCGTGTCGATCGTGGCCGTGGACTCCACCGAGCCCGACCTCGACAACGGGGTGATCGGACGCGGGCGCTACGGCTGGATCCGCGAGCGCTTCGCGGCGCACGAGGCCTTCCTTCGGGTGTTCGTGCTGCACCACCACCTGCTGCCGGTCCCGGGCACGGGGCGGGAGCGGAACGTGGTGCACGACGCCGGCGACACCCTGGAGACGCTCCAGCACGCCGACGTGCACCTGGTGCTCTCTGGGCACAAGCACGTCCCCTACGCCTGGCGGCTTGAGGACCTGTTCGTGGTGAACGCCGGCACCGTGTCCACCACCCGGCTGCGGGGCAAGACGAAGCCCTGCTACATGGTGATCGAGGCCTCCCACGAGCGCGTCCGCGTTGTGCGCAAGTCCCCCTCCCAGGAGGGCGACATGATCCTCTCCTTCGACCCGCGGACGTTCGAGTACGAGAAGGGCGCGTCGCTGCTGGGGGAGACGGCGCACGGCTGACGGCCCGGCCATCGCGCTGATCGACGGGGAGCATCACCCCTCCGCCGTCCGCGACGCCCTCGATCGCCTCGATGCCGAACGCGGCCTGGCCGCCGTGGTGTTCTGCGGCGGCGAGGAGAAGCTCGCGGGCGGCTCGCTCGAGGAGCACTACGGTCGGCCGGTCGAGGTGGAGCCCCACAGTACGCTCCCGCGGCTGGCATCCGCCGCCGCGGTGGTGGTGGATCTCGCGGACGAGCCGGTGCTCACTGCGTCGGGCAAGCTCGGGCTGGCCGCGCTGGCGCTGCACCTGGGCCTCGCTTACGAGGCCCCCGGCCTGCGGCTCACCCCGCCGGCCTACGCGCGGGTGGACTCGCCCGCCCCGAAGCTCGCCGTGATCGGCACCGGCAAGCGCACGGGCAAGACGGCGGTGGCCTGCCGCTGGGCCGAGCTGATGCGCGAGGCGGGAGCCAATCCGGTGCTCGTGTGCATGGGACGGGGCGGACCGCCGGAGCCGCGCACCGCCCGGGCGGGGATAGGCCTGATCGAGCTGCTCGACATCGACTCCCGCGGCGAGCACGCGGCCTCCGACTACCTGGAGGACGCAGCCCTGGCCGGCGTGCCCACGGTCGGGTGCCGCCGCGTGGGGGGCGGGCTGGCGGGTGAGCCGGCGCAGTCGAACGTGGTGGAGGGGGCCGCGATGGCCGCAGCGATGGATCCCGGCACGATCGTCTTCGAGGGCTCGGGATCCTGCATCCCGCCCGTGGAGGTGGATCGCACCGTGTGCGTCGTGGGAGCGGGCCCGGCCGAGCCGATGGCCGAGTACCGGCTGCTGAGGGCCGACCTCGTGCTTGCCGCGGAGGGCGCCGCCGCGCCGCCGGGCGCGCTTCCGTTGCGCCTGCGCCCCGAGCCGGCCGAGCTGCTTCCGGAGGGCGCGCGCGTGGCCCTCTTCACCACCGGCGCCACGTCATGCGAGGGGGTGGAGCCGGCGCTCGTCTCCACCAACCTGGCCCGGCGCCCGGCCCTGGCCGAAGACCTCGACCGCGCCGCGGCCGCCGGCTGCGAGGTGTACTTGACCGAGCTGAAGGCGGCCGCGATCGACACGGTGGCCCGGCGCGCCCTCGCCGAGGGGGCGCAGGTGGCGTTCGTGCGCAACCGCCCGCTCGGGATCGACGACGCGCTGATGAACCTCGTCCCTGGGGCCTAGCCTGTGGCCACGATGGCCGGCGAGACGATCGTCTTCCACAAGGGGCACGGGCTGCCCTACTCGAAGGGCCTGATGGCGCAGAGCCTCTCGGCCATCGGGCTCTCGCCCGAGCGCTCCTTCGAGCTGGCCCGCGCCGTGGAGCGGCGTCTGGGCGAGCGCGGCGCGGGGGAGCTGGACGTGGCGGGCCTGAACGCCGTCTGCGAGGAGGTGCTCCAGGCCGAGGAGGGCGATCCCGCGGTCCGGCGCTTCCGGGCCTGGACCCGCCTGGGGCGCCTAGAGCGCCCACTGGTGGTGATGATCGGAGGCACCACAGGGGTGGGCAAGTCCACCCTCGCCACCATGCTGGCCGGCCGCCTGGGGGTGAACCGGGTGATCGCCACCGACGTGGTTCGCCAGGTACTGCGGGCGTTCTTCACCGAGGAGGCCATGCCCACGGTCCACTACTCCGCCTTCGCCGCGGGCGGGCTCGAGGGTTTCGCCGACCAGGCGCAACTGGTGTCGGCGGCCACCGAGGCAATCGTGGACCGGGCCATCGGCGAGGCCAAGCCGGTGGTGCTGGAGGGAGTCCATGTGCTGCCCGGGGCGCTGGACGACCGCCTCCGCGGGCGCTGCGTGATGGTCGAGGCACTGCTCGTGGTGGAGGACGAGGACATTCACCGCGGCCATTTCTCCCATCGCCCCGGCTCGCGGCCCGCAGAGCGCTATCTGGCCGCATTCGACGACATTCGCGCCCTCCAGACGCACCTGGCCGGGCGGGCCCGCGCCGAGGGCGTGGCCGTGATCGACAACGACAACATCGACCGGTCCCTCGCCCGCCTGATGCAGCTGGTGCTGGACGGGGTCGAGCGGGCGACCTGAGCCCGTGGGCGGGCGAAGCGCCCGAGTAGCCGAGTAGGGTTCGTCGACGTCGTGCCCGTACTCCAACGCAAAGACCTCGAGGACAGCCCGCTCGCCGATCTCCACGCCATCGCGTCGGAGCTCGGGGTCGAGGGCTTCCGCGGCAAGCGCAAGGCGGACCTGGTGGACGCCATCCTGCGCGGGCAGGACGGCGAGGACGCCGAAGTCGCCGATGAGGATGAGCCCGACGGCCGCGACGACGCCCCCGTCGCCGAGGAGCCCGAGGACGACGCTCCCGAAGCCGATGACGAGGAGCCCGAGGACGAGGCTCCCGCGGGCGAGGAGGAGCCCGAGGTGGTGGACGAGCCCGCGGCTGAGGAGGAGATCGTGGCCGGGGTGCTCGACATCCTGCCCAACGGCAGCGGCTTCGTGCGCGTGGATCCCGCCGCACACTCGCGCGGGGACGTGTACGTCTCTCCGGCCCAGATCCGCCGCTGCGAGCTGCGCTCCGGCGATGAGGTCAGCGGCCCGGTGCGTCCCGCGCGCCGCAACGAGCGCCACCCCTCCCTGATTCACGTCGAGACCGTGAACGGCGGTCCCGCCGAGCCCCCGGCGGAACGCCCCTCCTTCAGCGACCTCACCGCCGTCTATCCCTCCGAGCGGCTGCCCGGACCGCCGAGCATCGGAGCTGTGCCCTACGGGCGCGGCTCCCGCGTGGCCATCTCAGGCCCGCCAGGTGCCGGAGCCACCACGCTGCTCCGCGAGATCGTGGCCGCCCTCTCCGAGGGCGGATCCGACGTTCCCGTGCAGGTCGCGCTTGCCGGAGCCCGCCCCGAGGAGGTGGCCGAGTGGTCGTCCTCGGGCGCCGAGGTGATCGGGGGCAGCTTCGACCGCTCCCCCGAGGCCCAGGCCCAGGCGGCCGAGCTGGCCGTTGAGCGGGCCAAGCGCCGAGTGGAGCGCGGGGCGGACGCCGTCGTGGCGGTCGACTCCCTCGACACCCTTTCCCCCGCCGCCCGCCGCCGCGTGTTCGGCGCGGGTCGCAACACCGAGGAGGGCGGCTCGCTCACGGTCATCGCCGTCACGGGCGAGGGGTCCGAGGCCCTGCGCTGGGCCACCACCCGCATCGTGCTCGATCCCGCGGGACCCGGCGCGCCCGTACCGCAGGTGTCGGCCGCCAGCGGCACCCTGCGCGCCGACAACCTCTAGCGACCTACTTCACCACCAGTGTCTCGGCCATCGTCGTCGGATGCACGAGGCACACGAGGCGATAGGTGCCCTTCACGGTGGGCGTGACGCTGAACTGGCCGCTGGTCCTGCCCCAGTACACCGAGGAGAACCCGCGCGGCCCGTTGGCCACGGTCACCGAGTGCGGCTTTGTGCCCCCGAAGCTCCAGGTCACGGTCTGGCCGGCCTTGGCGGTGATGCGGCCGGGGCGGAAGAAGTCGTCTCCCACCGAGAGCATGTTCCCGTCCAACGCCGACATGGCGCCGGTGGGCTTGGAGAGCTGGGGGACCTTCAGGTCGAAGTCGGGCGTCTTGTCGTAGTGCTTCGGCTTGTTGATCTCCACAATGTCCTTGGGCATCTTGCCGCAGCGCTTGACGCTGTCGTCCTTGACGAACCAGGCGGCCCAGAAGCCCATCGAGGCCACATGGAGATTGTGGTTGTCGTGCACGGCCACGCGCCTCAGGACCTCGCCCTTGCGGATCGGGATGCCCTCGCGGGTGGCGTAGGCGCCGGTGCCGATCGGCCCGGGCTCGTGGAGGATCGGGCGGATCGTGTTGTAGATGTGATTGGGCGGCCCGTAGTACACGGGTGCCTTGAAGATCCGGCGCTTGCAGGTGAGGCTCTGGAGCGTCTGGTACTTGCCGCCGCCGTGCTGGTGCGAGCTGGCCACGAGCATGCGCCCGTTGAAGGGAGCGACCCAGTCGCTCTTGTCCACGAAGTTCGAGCCCTTCCTGCCGCCGCCGGGCACGTCGTAGGACATCCCGTTGCCGAGCTGGCTGCACTTCCCGATCGTCAGCGGAATCACGGACTGCCGGTGCTCGGTGGTGTAGTAGATCTTCGTCCGCACGTAGAAGTCCTTCGGCTTCTTGTAGTGGTTCATCACCATCGCGGTGAGCGACCAGCCGGGCGCCTTGCCCTCGGCAGTGCGGTTGTTGATGCCGTAGCGGGCGCGGGACGCCCGCGTCGAGGGCATCTGCGGGTGGCCGAGCGGGTGCTCCTCTCCGCGTCCCCCGATCCAGCCGGCGCCGCTCCAACACCCGCCGCCCACGTCGTTCACGCGCCCGCGGGCGAAGTAGAGGAAGTGGTGCACCATCATCTTGTTCAGGGGCAGTGGCTTCGCCTTCGGATCCTTGCTGTCCACCAGCGCCATCTCCTTCCAGCCGGTGATGAATCCCGGCTTCGAGGGGGCGCCCACGCCGTCGGGCTGCAGCGACACGCTCTTCGTGTCGTGCACGTACGGCAGCGAGTGGATCTTCGGCGAGTACAGGGTGATCATCTGTTCCCTGGCGCTCGCCGCCGGGGCGAGCAGCGCGAGTGCGGCGATGGCGACGAGCAGGCCACGGATCAGCATCGGTGTTCTCTCCTCACTCGGGGCGGCGGCGCGGTCACTATTCGCAGCCGGGCTGCAAGAACCCTAGCCGGGCGTGAGGGCGCGAGTCAACCCGCGGGCGCGGAGCGGTAGGCCACCCGGCTCCAAGAGGGCTCGGGCGAGAGCTCGATGAGCTCGAAGTTCCGCTCGGGCTGGGCGTAGCCGAACGAGTTGGTTACGTCGTCGAACACCAGCTCGAGCTCGCCCTCCAGCACGCGCTGGTCGAGCCAGGCGCCCCGGAACACGAGCCGCCGGATCCAGTGGACGAGAGAGCGCTCCGAGGGTCCGTGGAGATCGCTCCAGCACAGGTTGATGTGCTCACCCAGCTCGGAGTGCGCGTCCGTCACCTCGCCGTTCACCGCGAGGTTCACGAGGTCCTCGCGCTCCTCCAGGGCGAGCCGGCCGTGGACGAATCCCAGCTTGGCCGCGGCCTGCTCCACGCGCTCGGTGAAGTCGCGCTCGTTGAAGGTGAACCGGAGCTCACCGTATTCGAGCACGTAGTCAGAGCCGGACTCGTAATTTCCGCGTCGCGCAGTGTCCATAGAAGGGTGGGCCCCCGGGGGCCGGGCAGAGCGTCGCCATCATAGGACCGATTCCTCCCCCGGCGCCAAACCTGCAACCACAGTTGCAGCCGGGGCGAGTTTCGGGCGCCGGCGCCTCAAGGGGGCGTGGACGAGCATCGCTCCCTGCTCCTTGTTGAGGACGACGAGGCTACCCGAGGCTTCCTCGCCGACAATCTCGAGGCCGACGGCTTCCGGGTGTTCGGCGCCGCGGGGGTGGACGAGGCGCTGCGGGCGGTGGAGGCCCGCGCTCCGGGCATGGTGGTGCTCGACCTGGGGCTTCAGGGCCCGAGCGGCCTCGAGCTGCTCGACCGCGTCCGCGCGGCCGACGGCATCTCCACGCGCGTCGATCCCGGCGTGCCCGTGATCGTGCTCACGGGTCGCTGCGGCGAGGCCGACCGGCTGCGCAGCTTCGCGCGCGGCGCCGACGATCATCTCTGCAAGCCGTTCCTCTATCCCGAGCTGCTGGCCCGCATCCGCGCGCTGCTGCGCAGGGCCGAGGGCCGGCCGCGCCGGGGCGTGTTGCGGGTGGGCGAGCTCTCTGTCGACCCGCTCACGCGGGCGGTCCGGCTGGGCGACGCCTCGATCGATCTCGCCGCGAAGGAGTTCGCTCTCCTCCGCGCTCTGGCCGAGGACCCCACGCGGGTGTACGGAAAGCAGGAGCTGCTGCGGGACGTGTGGGGCTACAGATCGGTGGGTGCCACGAGAACCTTGGACGCCCACGCCTGCCGGCTGCGGAAGAAGCTCCGCTCGTCCCCACGGCGGTGGGTGTTGAACGTGCGCGGCGTGGGCTATCGCCTGACGGACGCGCCGTGACCGGAGCGGGCACCGCCCTCCTGGCACTGGCCGCGCTGACCCTGACCACCACACGAGTGGTGGTACTTGCGCGACGCCTGCGCCGGGTCGAGTGGGCCGAGCACGAGCTTCGTGGCCCGGTCACGGCGCTGGCCCTGGCGTGCGAGCGCTGGGGCCGTGCCCCGGGCGGGGACGAGCGCGTGGAGGTGGTGGAGGCCCAGCTCGAGCGGTTGCGTGCCGGGCTGGTCGATCTCGGCCGGGCCTGCGGCGCCGACCCGCGCGCCGAGCCGGGATCGCCGGTGGACCTGTCGCGCTTCGCGGGGGCCGCGGCCGCCGCATGGGAGGAGCGGCCGGTTCCGCGCGCCGGCGGACCCGTGGTCCAGGCGGACCGTGGGCGGCTGGCGCAGGTGGTGGGAAATCTGGTGGACAACGCGGCCGAGCACGGCGGCGGCGAGCTCGAGGTCACGGCTCGCCGCACACCCACGGGAACGCGGCTCGAGCTCCGGAATCCCCCGGGGGCTGCCAAACCGCGCCGCGCCGGACGCGGACGTGGGCGCGGACTGGGCATCGCCAAGCGTGCGGCGCAGGAGATGGGAGGCGGCCTCGACGTGCGGAGCGAGGACGACGCCGTGGTGGCATCGCTCGAGCTCCCCGATCCTCCTGGCCCCCGCGCGGCGTGAGCCCGCGGCGGCGCGGGGCGGTGCTCCTGCTGCTGTCGCTCGCCTGCGGGGGACTGGCGGCATCTCACGTGCACGGGCTGGAGCGCGACGTGGAGGCCCGGGTGGGAGCGGAGGTGCCCGTGGTGGTCACCGCCCGCGAGGTCGCGCCCGGAGCCGTGATGCGCCGGGGAGCGCTCCGCCTGGCGCGGGTGCCGGCCCGCTACGCGCCGCCGGACGGGCTGGCCACGGTGGCCGAGGCGGCCGGCCTGAGGTCGGCCACCGCGTTGCCGCGCGGGAGCTACGTCACCGTCAGCCGGCTCCGGGACACGAGGACCGAGCGTTCGCCCGGAGCGTTGCGACGCGGCGAGCGGGCCGTGGAGGTGGGCGTGGCCGGAGGCGCCTCAGTGGCCGGGGCGCCACCCGGATCCCGGGTGGACGTGCTGGTGTCGAGCGAGCCCGGCGGGGGTGGAGGTCGGACGGTGGTGGCGCTCGAATCCGTTGAGCTGCTGGGGCTGCGCGACGGGGCCGGCGGTGCCGGGGCGAGCGATGCACGAGGAGGGGTGGGGGGTGCGGCCGATGGCCGGGCCACGCTCCGAGTCACGCTGCGCCAGGCCGCGTACCTCACCGCGGCGGAGAACTTCGCGAGCGAGGTCCGGCTGCTGCTCCGCCCGCCGGGCGAGCGGGGCCGGTCGGGGCCGGTGGCGGTGGGGGCGGGGGAGCTCTAGGCAGGCTGGAGCACGGTTACGGTGCCGTCGGCCCGGCCGAGGATGGCCTGCTCGGCTATCCCGAGGAAGAGGCCGTGCTCCACCACGCCGGTCACCCGCTCGAGCTGCGCGTCCAGCGCTCCGAGATCGGCGTCCGGCGGGACGCCGCAATCGAGGATGAGGTGGCCTTCGTCGGTCACGTAGGGCTCGTCGCCGTCCATCCGCAGATCGGCGCCCGCCACCAGCGGCAGCAGGCGACGGCGTGTGTCGGGCCAGGCGAATCGCACCACCTCGACGGGCAGCTTGAAGCGTTCACCGAGGCGCTCGACGCGCTTGGTCTCCTCGGCCACCACCACGAACCTGGCCGCGGCCGCGATCACGATCTTCTCCCGCAGTAGCGCTCCGCCGCCGCCCTTGATCAGGCCCACGCTCCGGTCCACCTCGTCGGCCCCGTCGAGCGCCAGGTCCAGCTCCAGGGTCCCGTCCAGCTCCACGAGCTCGATCCCGGCGGCCTGGGCCAGCGTCCGGGAGCGCTCGGAGGCCACCGCGGCCCGAACGTCGCGCCGGGTCCCGAGGATGTCCACCAGCGCCCAGACCGCACGACCCGACCCGAGGCCGATGGTCATGCCCGGCTCCACCAGCGCGGCGGCGGCCTCGGCAGCGGCCTGTCGGGCGCGCGAGTCGGGGTCGGCGCTCACGCTGGGCAATATCGCACGCGGTGGGCGTTGGGGGTTTGGCGGCGTTCCGGGTCATACGCCCGGTAACTCGCCAAACCCCTCAGCCGTGGGGGGTTGGGCGACTGGTGCGGTCATAAGCGGCATTACTCGCCCAGCCCCCTGCGACGGCACCTGGTGCATGGCCGTCCTCATCAGCCTCAGACAGGGGCTCGGGCCGCGCCGCAGACGCCCGCCACCCCCGCCGCTAGACTTCCTTACTCAACGTAAGTACCCCTCATGGAGACGAACCTGATGCAGACACTCTTGCTCATTCCCGTGGACGAATCGGTCGTCCTCCCCAACATGTCGGTGACCCTGGCCGTCGACGTCGGTGACGAGGAAAGCGTCGTGCTCGTGCCCCGCAAGGGCGAGGAGTTTGCGGACGTGGGCACCGTGGCCGAGGTGGGCGAGCGGATCAAGCTCCCCGGTGGTGCCAGGGCTGCGGTTCTGAACGGGGTTCACCGCGCTCAGATCGGCGCCGCGTCCACGGACGCCGGCGGCAACCTGCGCGTGGAGGTCACCGCGCACCCCGATGATCAGCCCGTGGACGGGCGCACCCGCCAGCTCGAGCGTGAGTACCGCGCCGTGGTGGAGGAGCTGCTCGAGCTCCGCGGCGACGACGGCCGGATTGCCGGCTGGGTCCGTTCCATCACCGAGCCCGGAGCCCTCGCGGACACCTCCGGATACGCCCCCGACCTGAGCTACGACCAGAAGGTCGAGATCCTCGAGACACTGGACGTGACCGACCGGCTGGAGAAGGCACTCGCCATGCAGCGCGAGCGCCTGGCCGAGATGCAGGTGCGCACGCGCATCCGCGACGACGTCCAGTCCGGCGCCGAGAAGCAGCAGCGGGAGTACTTCCTGCGCAAGCAGATGGAGTCCATCCGCAAGGAGCTGGGCGAGGACGACGCGTCCTTCGCCGACGAGTACCGCACCAAGATCGAGGAGTCCGGCATGCCGGACGACGTGCGTGAGCAGGCCGAGCGCGAGCTCGGGCGCTTCGAGCGCATGGGCGAGTCCTCGGGTGAGGCCTCGATGATCCGGACCTACCTCGACTGGCTCGTGTCCGTGCCCTGGTCCGAGCGCTCCGACGAGCGCCTCGATCCCGTGCACGCGCGTGAGGTCCTCGATTCGGACCACGCCGGTCTCGAGGACGTCAAGGACCGCATCGTCGAGTACATCGCCGTGCGCAAGCTGCGTCAGGAGCGTGGCATCGCCGAGGACAGGCGGTCGGGAGCGATCCTCACCCTGATCGGCCCGCCCGGCACCGGAAAGACGTCCATCGGCGAGTCGATCGCCCGGGCCACCGGCCGTGAGTTCGTGCGCATGTCCCTCGGCGGCGTGCGCGACGAGGCCGAGATCCGGGGCCACCGGCGCACCTACATCGGTGCTCTGCCCGGACGGCTGGTGCGTGCCCTGCGCGACGCCGGGACGATGAACCCGGTGATCATGCTGGACGAGGTCGACAAGGTCGGCGCGGATTGGCGCGGCGACCCCAGTTCGGCCCTGCTCGAGGTCCTCGACCCCGCGCAGAACCACTCGTTCCGCGACCACTACCTGGACGTGGAGCTCGACCTGTCCGAGGTCGTGTTCATCGCCACGGCCAACGTGGCCGAGACGATTCCGGCGCCGCTGCTCGACCGCATGGAGGTCGTGCGCTTCGATGGGTACACCACCGAGGAGAAGGTGGCGATCGCCCGCGGCTACCTGTGGCCGCGCCAGCGTGAGCGCAACGGGCTCCGCGAGGACGAGGTGGAGATCTCGGACGACGTGCTGCGCTCGATCGTGACCGAGTACACCCGTGAGGCGGGCGTACGCGGACTTGAGCGGGAGCTGGGCACGCTGCTCAGGAAGACGGCCACCAGGGTGGCGTCGGGGAAGGTCGAGGCACCGGTGACGGTGGAGCTCGACCAGATCCGCGACGCGCTCGGGCGGCAGAGGTTCTTCCAGGAGGCGGCCGAGCGCACCGCCGTGCCCGGAGTGGCCACCGGCCTCTCCGTCACGGGAGCGGGTGGCGACGTGCTGTTCATCGAGGCCACCTCGATGAAGGGCAAGGAGGGTTTCGTCCTCACCGGCCAGCTGGGCGACGTCATGAAGGAGTCGGCCCGGATCGCCCTCTCCTACGTCCGCGGCCACAGCGATGAGCTCGACCTGGACGAGCACTCCTTCGAGGAGCGCGAGTTCCACGTGCACGTGCCGGCGGGAGCGATCCCGAAGGACGGTCCCAGCGCAGGGGTGACCATGACCACCGCGCTGGCGTCGCTACTGAGCGGGCGTCCGGTCCGGCACACCGTGGGGATGACCGGCGAGGTGACCCTTCAGGGTCGCGTCCTGCCGATCGGCGGCCTCAAGCAGAAGGTGCTGGCCGCACACGCCGCGGGCCTGACCGACGTGATCATCCCGGAGCGCAACCGGGGCGATCTCGACGACGTGCCCGAGGAGGTGCGCGAGCAGCTCACCTTCCACCCGGTCATGACCGTGAACGAGGTGCTCGAGCTGGCCCTTGAGCCCGAGCGGGCGACCACGGGGCTCACCACCTAGGTAGAGGTCTCGGGGAAGGCGGGTTCGCGCGGAGCGTCAGATGCTCTGCGTGAGCCCGCCGTCCACGCGCAGGGCGACCCCGGTCACGTAGCTCGCGGACGTTGAGCAGAGGAAGGCCGCGGCTGCGGCGATCTCCTCCACTGTCCCGAGCCGGCCGGCGGGCACCTGCCCCGCGGCCACCTCCTGCGCCGCGTCGATCGAGCCGTAGACCTTGGTCAGACGGTCCGTGGCGATGCGCCCGGGGAGGATCGTGTTCAAGGTCACGCCGCGGCCCGCGACCTCGCGCGAGAGCTGCTTGAAGGTGGCCAGCAGGGCGCTGCGATGAGCCGTGGACAGGAGGAGCCCGGGGATCGGCTCGTGCACGGCGCTCGACGAGATGTTCAGCACCCGCCCGAAGCCGCGCTCGCCCATCCCGCTGACGGCGGGCTGGATCAGCGATATGGGGGAGAGCACCAGCTCCCGGTAGGCGGCCTCCCACTGCTCGCGGGTTGTGTCGAGGCCCGCCGGCACCATCGGCGGGCCGCCGGTGTTCGTGACGAGTACGTCGATCGGCCCCAGGTCGGCTTCCACGCTCGCCAGCAGGACGGGTGCCGCGGCCAGGTCGGCGGAGTCGAACACGTACGGCCGCGCCCCGATCTCCGCTGCAGCCGCGTCTATGCGCTCGCGGGAGCGTGAGCTGACGGCGACGCCGGCGCCCTCGGCGACGAGCGCCGCGGCGATGCCTCGGCCGATGCCCGCGGAGGCTCCCGTTACGAGCGCAATTTTCCCGTCGAGGCCCAGGTCCATGGCGGCCAGGCTATCCGGCGCCGCGCTTATGTTTCTTCCGTGACCGCGCTCAGGCGTCTCTTGATGCTGCTCGCCGCGGCCGGGCTGGCCGGGGCGTGGGCGCGACGGCGCGCCGAGTCCTCGTTTCCCGCGCTCCCTGCGGGCGCGCCGATGGTCGACGCCGTGGTGGTGGTGGAGGAGCCTCCGCCTGTCGTGGCGGGTCCGCCTCCGCCCGAGCCTCCGCCGCCCGCGGTCGTACCGGAGCCGGAACTCGCGCCGCCCGAACCCGAGCCCGTGCCGCCGGAGCCCGAACCCGCCCCGCCCGCCCCCGAGCCTCTGCCCCCTGACCCGGACCCCCTGCCGCCGGCGGCAGGGCCGGAGCCGCCGGGACCGCCGGCCTTCGAGTTCAAGCCCCCGCCCGCGCCCGAGTGGCAGCCGCGCCTCAGGCCGCTCCCGCCGCCGCCGCACGCCATTCCTCCGGTCGAGCACCCCACCGCGGAGATGGAAGCCGTCGCCCCCCCGGTGGAGGAGGGCGAGCCGCGGGTGTCGGCGAGGCCGCCGGCCGTGGGGGACCCGATCGACCTGGCTCCCGAGGGGGATGTGATCGTCACCGCCCTCACGGGGTCCTCCGGCGTGGCCGACCCCGTGGAGACAGCGCTCGACGGCCACGTCGCGCCCCCGGACGCCGACGAATACGCGTACGCCGCCGGGCTCACGGAACCGGTCACGATCCCGGGAGCGCAGGAGCCCGAGCCGCCCCTCGAGGACGAGTACGCACAGGTGGAGCTGGCCGAGCCCGAGGCCTCACAGACCGGGCCCGGTTCCGTCTTCCCCGAAGTGGCCGAGGTGCCGACGGAGGCGGAGCCACTTGAGGAGGTGCCGGAGGCCGAGGAGCCCCAGGAGACCGAGGAGACCGAGGCCGTCGTTGTCGAGGAACCCCCGGAACCCGCTTCGGAAGCGCCGCCGGTGGACATCGTCACCGTCGTGGACGACCTCCTGGGCGGCCCTCCCGAAGTCCCCTAGCCCGAAGGCGGGAGGCCAAAGCTCCGGCCGATCTGCCAGAGTACCCCCCTTCGTCTGTCGAATTGCCGAGTCCCGGTCGCCGTGCGGCCGGGAACGGGGGACCCAAACGCGGCCGTCAGGTCGCAGGGGCGAATCGCCGCACATCCGCGGCGTAGCGCACTTTCCAGCGCGAGCCCGTCAGCTCACCCCGTAGGCGCGGGAAAGGAAGGGAAGTCAGACCTTGCGAGTGAGAACCGGCGCCTGCCGCCCCCTGTGCGCGGGCACCCTGATCCTGGTGGCATTGCTGTGCGTCACAGGTGCTGCGTTCGCGGACGCGCCCACGGCCTCGAGCTCGAGCTCGGTCGCGCTGAAGAAGGGCGACCGAGGACCGGCCGTGACGAAGCTTCAGCGCTCGCTGCACATCGCCCCGGTGGACGGCGACTTCGGACGCATCACCCTGCGCGCCGTGAAGCGCTTCCAGCGCCGTCATCGGCTCACCGCCGACGGCGTGGTGGGACCGCGGACACGAAAGGCCCTCGGCCTGAAGGCGTTCACCGCCGCATCGGTGGAGAACCCGAGCGGAGGCGGCGGCGCCGAGGCCGGCACCGTCACCGACCCGGACGAGGGGTCGAGTGTTCGCCTGCCGCGGGTGCTGCGCCGGATCGCCAAGTGCGAGTCGGGCGGCGACCCCACCGCGATCTCCCCCGACGGGCACTATCGTGGGAAGTTCCAGTTCACACGCGCCACCTGGCGCGGACTGGGCGGCACCGGCGATCCCGCCGACGCCGCGGAATCCACCCAGGACCGCCTCGCCCTGAAGCTGTACCGCAAGAGCGGTACAGATGCCTGGCCCACCTGCGCTCACGCGTAGATGCAGGTCAGCGCGCTGCGGCCCAGGCTCGCGGCAGCCGTGCGACGGCCACCAGCGTGAGCGCGCAGGTCAGTCCGAGCAGGCCGTAGGGGAGGGAGTCGGCCGTGGCGTCGGCCAGGGCCGCCCCGCCGCCGCTGCCCAGCATGTGCCCGAGCGCCCACGCGAGGTTGGCCACCCCGAAGGCCAGGGCCTGGTCGAGACCAGCGGCCTCCGAGGCGTCGGAGAGGAGGGCCATGGCCGGGGCCCAGAACACGCCGAGCGTGCCGATGGCGGCCACCAGCGCGGCCGCCAACAGGACCACCGAGCCGGGCAGGGGCAGCAGCACCGCCATCACCACGGCGCCGGCCAGGCCGACGCGGATCGGGGCAAGTCGCCCGTGGCGGTCGGACAGGCGCCCGCTCCACGGGCTCAGCACTCCCTCCACCGCCGCGGCGACCAGGAAGACGGCCCCGATCGCCACTCCCGACGCGCCGAGATCGTCCATGCGCAGCGGCACCAGCACCTCGAGGGTTCCCGCGAACAGGGCGGGCAGCGCGAACAGCCAGAATCCGATCAGCACGGAGGGCCGGCGCAGGGCGTTGACCAGCGTTCGCAGCGTGGCCCCCGGCTCGGGAGCGGCGGCGGGCACCGACCAGGCCCAGAATCCCAGGAAGATGGCCACCACGGCCACGGCGCTGAACACAGGCTCGGGTCCGACGACGGTGGCCGCCCCGCCGAGCACCGGGCCGAGGAGGACGCCCACGATCGCCGCCCCCAGGGCCGAGCCGATCACCGTGCCGCGGCGATCGGAGGGCGTGGCGCACACCAGCCAGGCGAGGCCGCCCGCCCACGAGCAGGCGCCGCCCACGCCCTGGGCGAACCGCGCCGCGTCCAGCAGCACCACGTTGTGAGCGAACCCGAAGATCACGCTCGTGACCCCCATCAGCGTCAGGCCGGCGAGCAGGATGGGCTTCACGCCGAAGCGCGCGGCCGCCCATCCGGCCGGTATCGAGGCCACGAAAGTGCCCGCCGGGTACGCGCCCGCGAGCACGCCGGCGGCGGACTTGGACAGCCCCAGATCGTCGGTGTAGTGCGGCAGAAGCGGCGCCACGGCCGCGAAGAACATGGTGTCCACCAACACCACGGCCGCCACCAGAGGGAACAGACGGCGCATGGCGGCGAAGCCTACGCGCTGCCGTAGGGCACAATCACGCCCCGTGCCCGGGCTACTCGAAGAGCTGATCGACTTTCTGCGCATCCCCTCGGTGTCCACCGGCGGGGGCGACGAGCACGCGCTGGAGCGCGCCGCCGACTGGGTCCGGCAGCGCATCGCCGACGCCGGCGGAGAGGCCGAGCTGGTGCGGCTCGACGGCGGGAATCCGATGGTGGTGGGCGAGCTGCGCTCGTCGCAGCCGGACGCGCCCACGGTCCTCGCGTACGGCCACCACGACGTTCAGCACCCCGGTCCGCTCGACCAGTGGGAGAGCCCGCCCTTCGAGCCCCAGGAGCGTGACGGGCGCCTGTACGCGCGCGGCGCGGCCGACGACAAGGGGAACTTCCTCCCGATGCTGCATGTGGCCTGCGAGATGGCCCGCGCGGACGAGCTGCCGGTGAACGTGCGCTTCCTGGTGGAGGGCGAGGAGGAGGTGGGATCGCGCTCGGCCATGCGCTGGATACGCGAGGACCGTGGCGAGGCCGACTGCGCGGTGGTGTTCGACTCGATGATGGTCGACGAGAACACCCCGGCCATCGCCACCGCCGCGCGCGGGCTGATCTCCACCTCGGTGGAGGTCCGCACCGGCGAGCGGGACCTGCACTCGGGCGTGTACGGAGGCGCGGTGATGAATGCCGCGCACGTGCTCTCGGGCATGTTGCGCGAGGTGCTGCCCGGGAACGACGGGAAGCTCCGTCGCGAGTTGCGGGCGGGGATCGCGCAGCCGTCGGACGCCGAGCGCCACTCCTGGAAGAAGCTGCCGGCCGGCGAGGACGTGATCTCGTGGGTCGGCGGGCGGCCGATGGACGCGCGCGCAGCCGAGGAGTTCTACGAGCGCACCGGATCCGAGACGTCGCTCGACGTGAACGGGATCTGGGTGGGGGAGCCGAGGACGATCGTGCCCTCGGTGGCCCGAGCGCACCTGAGCGTGCGCCTGGCCCCCGGGCAGTCGGCGGCCGAGGTGGCCGTGGCGCTCGAGTGGATGCTCCGCTCGGCCACCCCTCCGGGCGCCGAGGTTTCCGTGGAGATGTCGCTGGCCGACCCGGCGCTCTTCGACCCGGGTCATCCGGCTCTGCGCCTGGCCGCCGAGGCGATCCAGCGGGCCTCCGGGAATGAGGTCGCCTTCGTACGGCTCGGCGGCACGCTTCCGGTGCTGGCCGAGCTTGCCGAGCGCGGGATCCCCACCGTGCTGAGCGGCTTCGCCCTGGACGACGACGCCTTTCACGCTCCCAACGAGAGCTTCCGCCTCGAGAGTCTTCGCCTGGGAGAGAGGGCCGCGCGCGAGATCTACACCGCGCTCGCCACGCTGCCCCTCAGCCGGTGAATCACCACCCGGGCGCTGCGCGGGCTCGCGATCGTGCTGACCGCGAACAGGGCGCGAGCGCTGTCGAGAAACTCCTCCGCGGCGGGGCGCCCCGGATCGGCGATCAGGATCAGCCCGTGCGGGGTGACCAGCCGCGGGAGCAGGGCGAGCAGCTCGCGCACGTTGCGCCGCTCGTACAGGACGTCTGAGGCGAGCACCAGATCGAACGGCGCACGCTCCAGCAGAGGCTCCGGGGCCGCCCAGTCGCACACCAGCGTCTCGATCTCCACGCCGTTCTGAAGTGCGTTGGCGCCGGCCGCGGCCACGGCGTCCGGGGCCCAGTCCGTGGCCAGCACCCGCCCTCCGGCCCGTGCGGCGGCGATGCTCGGGAGCGCCAGCCCGCAGCCCACCTCGAGCGTGCGCGCGCCGCGGAGGGCGCGCATCGACAGGTCGTGCGCCAGCGCCACTCCGCTCGCCCACAGCTCCGCCCAGTAGGGCAGGAGCTCCTCGTGCTCGAAGGCCTCCTCGGAGATCAGCGCCTCCGGGTCGCGCGGGCGCGTGAGCTCCACCTCGCCGCTCGGCAGCGCCACGCGCTCCGTCACGGCGTCGTCCACTATGGAGCCGTTTCGGTGGAGGCCTCAACCTCCGCGGCAGCGGCCTCCGCCGCCTCGAGCTGGCGCTCCACCAGGTCCAGGCCCGAGGCCCAGAAGCCGGGGTCGGCGAGGTCCACTCCCACCATGGCCCCCAGGTCCTCCGGGGGCTTCGATCCGCCGGCGCGCAGCAGGTCGAGGTAGGAGCCCACGAAGCCCTCGCCCGCCTCCTCGTAGCGGCGGTACACCGAAAGGGCGAGCAGGTGCCCGTAGGCGTAGGCGTAGACGTAGCCGGGCGTGTCGATGAAGTGCGGGATATACGACCACCAGAGGCCGTAGTCCTCGTTCAGGTCCACGGAGTCGCCGAGCAGCTCGGTCTGGGTCTCGAGCCATAGCTCGGCGATCCGGTCGGTGGACAGCTCCCCGCTCTCGCGGCGGCCGGTGTGCACGGCGTGCTCGAAGCGGTTCATGGCAATCTGGCGGAACACGGCGGCCACGGCGCCGTCGAGGGATCCGGCCAGGAGGTCGAGCCGCGCGGCGGCGTCCGGCGCGCGCTGGACCAGGCGGTCGAGCACGATCGTCTCCCCGAAGATCGACGCGGTCTCGGCAAGCGTCAGCGGGGTGGTGTACTGGAAGATGCCCTGGGGCCGCGCCAGTGCGGCGTGCACCCCGTGACCCAGCTCATGGGCGAGCGTGAGCACGTCGTGCGGGCGCGAGGTGTAGTTCAGCATCACGTACGGGTGGGCGCTCGGCACGGTGTAGGAGCAGAACGCGCCGCCGCGCTTGCCCGGCCGGGGCGGACCGTCGATGTACCCGTCCACGAAGAACTCGCCCGCCACGGCACCGAGCTCGGGAGAGAACGCGGAGTAGCAGTCGATCACGATCGACCGGGCCTCGTCGTAAGGGATGCGCTCGTCCGACTGACCGACGGGCGCGCTGCGATCCCAGTAGCCAAGACGGTCGAGGCCGAGCAGGCGCGCCTTCAGGCGGTACCAGCGACGGGCCAGCTCGTAGCGCGAGCGCACCGCCTCGATCAGGGCCTCCACGGACTCGTCGCTGGCCTCGTTGGCCAGGTTCCGGGAGGCGACCCAGCTCGGGTAGGCGCGCAGGCGGTCCTTCACCGCCTTGTCCTGGAGCAGGTTGTTGAACACGAAGGCGCGTGTGCGCAGGCCCGGGCGAAGGGCCTCGGTCACCGCGCCGGCCGCCGCCTCGCGCGCGTCACGGTCGGGGCCCTGGAGGTGACTCAGAGCCTGCTCGAGGGAAACCGGGGCGTCCTCACCCGGCAGGTCCACGGCGATGGCCGAGGTCTGCTCGGTGAAGAGCCGGCGGAAGGCCGAGGGCCCGGTCACCGAGGTCTCCGTCATCACCTTCTCCTCCGGCTCGGAGAGCTGGTGGGGGCGATAGCGCCGGAGCGTGCCCAGGTAGTGACGGCAGAACCCGAGCGTGTCGTCGGCGAGGAGCTCGGCGGCGCGGTCGTCCGGCAGCTCGTTCCACTCGAGCTCGAAGAAGAGGAGATCGGTCTCGATCCGGGCGCCCAGCTCGCGGCCGCGCTGGAGCAGCGCGCCGCGCTCGGGATCGGCGGTGTCGAGCGTGAAGCTGAGCATCGCGTAGGACCCGGCGCGGCCGGCCAGATCCGAGATCTCGCCCAGCTCGTTCATCGCCCCGGCCAGGCCGGCGGCATCCATGCCGGCCACCTGTCCGCGGTAACGCTCGGCGAAGGCCCGCGCGCGCTCGCCGGCATCCTCGAGCAGGGCCACCACGCCCTCGGCGCCGCGGTCTCCCACGAGCGGCTGGAGGTTCCAGGAGGCGGATTCCAGTGCTTGGTCAGGGGCCGTGCTCATGGCCCCGACGATACTCAGACGCGTTTGGGAGGAGCGGAGCTCGATCGGTGATCGAGCGAGCACCGCACCATGTCCTCCTCAGCAGGACACCAGGAGGTGGAACGAGCGGTCGGAGGGGCTGCCGGCGCTGTCGCGGGTCACCACCCGGACGCCGTTCACGTTGCTGGCCAGCGAGGTCACGGCGATCTGGCCGGTGCCGGGGCCGGAGGCGGACTCGTCGCCCAGGGTGGCCACGTAGACGCACTGGCGCACGTCGCGGTCGAAGATCGCCTGGTACTGGCCCTCGCCGGTCCGTGCGGTCGAGGTGGCGCGGCCCCGGACGGGTGTGCCGTCCACGGCCACCACCACGCCGCGGTTCAGGCCCTCGGCGATGCCGGAGTTGTTCACCGGCCCGATCTTGGAGGCGTCCAGGGACTGTTCCTTGATGGCAGCCGGTCCCAGACTGTCCGGCTTGAACTCCTTGCCCCGCAGGGTGCCGTCCTTGAAGTCGCGGTTGAGAATGGACCCGTTGCGGATCTCGCGGCTGCCGATGGAGCCGGTCGCGAACGCGTAGGAAACCCCGCTGAGGGCTACGAACAGTGCCGCACAGGCCACCACCATGGCGGGCGAGGGCAGGCGTATGAAGCGCTTCATGTGTTTCGACCTCCCGTGTCGTTCTGAGGAGCGCAGCCCGAGCGTTGGTCGGGCGAGCACCGCAGGCTCGATTTTCTTCGGTGCATATCCACAACACGGCCGGGGGGCGCTGGGTTGCGGCCGCGAGGGGGCGGATCCTGCGCGCCGGGCTCTCCTCTCTCCATGGATGCGCTCGACGAGCTTGCCCGTGCGCTTCGGGCCCGGCTGATCGAGCGGGCCCGGACGGGTGAGGCGGGCACGGAGCTGCGGGTGGAGGTCGAGCGGATGGTGGAGTCGGAGGCGGGATCGCTTCCCGATGCCGACCGGGCGGCGCTGTGCGAGCGCGTGCTCCTGCTGGCCACCGGGCTCGGCCCGCTCGAGCCGCTGCTGTCGGACCCGGCGGTGGAGGAGGTCATGGTCAACGGTCCCGGGGATGTGTGGGTGGAGCGCGGCGGGCGGCTCGAGCGCACCGGGGTCCGCTTCGAGAGCGAGGCCGACCTGATGCACGCGATCGAGCGGGTGCTCGCACCGCTCGGGAGGCGGGTGGACGAGGCGTCGCCGATCTGCGACGCGAGGCTGGCCGACGGCTCGCGGGTGAACGTGGTGATTCCGCCACTGTCGCTCGGTGGCCCCTGCCTCACGATCCGGAGGTTCCGCAGCGAGGGATTCTCCCTGCGGGACCTGGTGCGGGCGGGCACGCTGGGCCATCGCGTGGCTGAGTTCCTGGCGCTGTGCGTGGCGGCGCGTGCGTCGGTGCTCGTCTCCGGCGGTACCGGATCGGGGAAGACCACGACCCTGGGCGCGCTCTCAGGAACCATCCCCGCGGGCGAGCGCGTGGTGACGATCGAGGACGCAGCCGAGCTGCGGCTGCGCCAGCCGCACGTGATCCGGCTCGAGTCGCGCCCCGCGAACCTCGAGGGACGCGGGGAGGTGACCATCCGCCAGCTCGTGCGCAACGCGCTGCGCATGCGACCCGACCGCATCGTGGTCGGCGAGGTGCGCGGCGCCGAGGCGTTGGACATGCTCCAGGCGCTGAACACCGGCCACGACGGCTCGCTCACCACCGTGCACGCGAACTCGCCCGTGGACGCGCTGCGGAGGATCGAGACGCTGTCCCTGATGGCCGGGGTCGGCCTCCCGCACGCCGCGGTGCGCGAGCAGGTGGCCGGGGCGCTGGAGGTGGTGGTGCACCAGGCACGGCTGCCCGATGGGCGCCGGGTGGTGCAGTCGGTGACCGAGGTGGTGAGAGTGGCCGGCGTCGCGGGCACCCGCGAGCTCTTCCGCCAGGACGGTCCGCTGCGGGCGCCGGGGCCGGGGGCGCTGGCCGAGCGCCTGGCCGCCTTCCGGGCCGGGACCTAGGGATGGCCGTTCTGCTTGCGGCGGTCGGCGCGGCCTTCGGCGCGGCGGGTGTGGCCGAGCTGGCCGGGTCGAGCCTCTCCCGCACCCCCGCCGCCCTGCGGGGCGCGGGCATGCTCGTGGATGCGGTGGTTCGCCAGGGCAGGGAGGGGCGCGACCCGGGCGCCGGAGAGCGGCGGCGCCTGCTCGCCGCGGGCTCCGCGGCCGCGCTCGTCCTGGGCACGGCGCTGACCGGGCCAGCCGTGGGCGTGGCGCTGGCCTCCGGAGGGCCGTGGGCGGTGGCCCGCCTCCTGCGTGCTCGCCGGGAGCGCTACCGGCGCGCGGTGGAGCGCGGCTGTCCGGCCATGGCGGTGGCGGTGGCGGACGCGATCGGCGGCGGCCGCTCGCTGCGCGGCGCGGTGTCGGAGGCCGCTCCGGCAGTGGGCGGGGCGGCCGGGTACGAGCTGAGGCGCGCGTCCGCCGAGCTGGCGGCCGGCGCGCGGACGGAGGATGCGCTTGCCGCGCTTCGGCGGCGCGCGGGGTCGCAGCGAGTGGACACCTTCGTGGCGGCGTGCGTGCTCCAGCGGCGGGCCGGTGGAGACCTGGCGCGCCTTCTGCGCGACAGCGCGGAGGCGATGGAGGAGCAGTCCCGGCTCGACGGCGAGCTTCGGGCGGCCACGGCCCAGGCGCGGTTCACCGGCGTGCTGGTGGTGCTGCTGCCTGCCGGCGGCGCGGTCCTCACCGAGCTGGCCAGCCCCGGCTGGCTGGCAGGGCTGCTGGGCTCGCTGCTCACGGCGTGGCTGGTCGGCCTGGCCGTGGCGCTTCAGGTGGCCGCCGGCGTGCTCATCGCCCGTCTGGGACGCCCACCCCGGTGACCGGGGCGGCCACGGCGTTCCTGGCCGCCGCGCTCGGGATCGCGGGCGCGGGAGGGCTGCTCGGGTCGCTGCCGTCCCGGCGCGGCGGGGTTCCCCTCATCCGCGGTCTGGCCGCGATGGGATCGGGATTCGCCTCGGTGCCGGCCCCCGGAGACCTGGGTGCCCGGCTCGACGCCGCGGGACAGCCCGGCGGCCTGGGGGAGCGCGAGGTGATGACGGCCAAGCTGGCCATGGCGCTGATCGCCACCCCGGGCGGCGCCTTGCTGGGCGCGGCCGCGCCGGGCCGCCTGGGAACGGTGATTCTCGTGCTGGCGCCGGCCTGCGGGTTCCTGGGGCCAGATGTCTGGCTCGCGCGCGTGGCCCGCGAGCGCAGGCGCGCGGCGCTGCGAGAGCTACCGGCGCTGCTGGACCTGCTGCGCGTGACGGTGGAATCCGGCGCGTCATTGCCCGAGGCGCTGCGCTCGGTGGGGGAGCAGGCGGGCGGACCGCTGGCGGCCGAGTGGCGGACGGCGGGGCGGCGGGTGGCCCTGGGCGTGCCGCTAGAGGTCGCGCTCGAGGAGATGGGGCGGAGGCTGCCCCTGCCCGCGCTGGCCGCGTTCATCGCCGCGATGGACCGGTCGCGGCGCCACGGGGCGCCCCTGGCCCGCACGCTCGCTGCGCAGTCCCGGGACGCCAGGGCCGCGCTCAGCCGCGAATCGCGGGAACACGCGGCCCGAGCGGGGCCGAAGATCCAGCTGGTGGTGGCCCTGTTGCTGGTGCCGTCCGTGCTGCTGCTGATGGCCGCGGCGCTGGTATCGGCGCTGGCCGGGTCGGGAGGCGAGCTGCTGCCGGTGTAGCGGGGGCTGAGGGGTTTGGCGCCTTTTGCATGGCATACGTGCATGGAGAACCAAACCCCTGTCTTCAGGGGTCTCCCACCGAGTCCCACCGGGCTCGGCTCGGTGCAACTGTCCCTGCAAACTGCGGGTTTGCACGCAGGATTGCACCCGCCACGGCCCTGCGCACGCAATCGCCCGCCCGGTCAGCGCGGGCGGGTGAGGTCGACCCACCGCGAAAAACCGCTCTGCCATGCGGTCTCGCGGGCCGCCGCACGCGCCTTTCCGCGAAATCCTCCGCCGAAGTGGGGCATTGTGTTGCAGAGTGGGGGCGAGTGGGGTACGGTGTCGCACATCAAGCGACCGGAGTGGCGGGGCTCCTCCCACTCCGCCACTCCGGTCCGACTCTTCTCAGCACTGATGGATCTTGGCTTTCCGAGGGCACTACGAACACTCGCTGGACGCGAAGAACCGGCTGAGCATCCCGGCTCGGTTCCGCACGCCGTTCTCCGATGGAGTGGTTCTCGCCAAGACGCCCGAGCCCTGTGTGGCGGTGTGGACGCCCGAGACGCACGAGGCCATCATCGAGCGCGCGCTCGCGGGGTTGAACCCGATGGGCCCCGAGTACCGCAAGCTCTCCCGCTTCTACCAGGGCAACTCGTTCGAGATCGACCTCGACTCGGCCGGCCGGGTGACGCTCCCACCGCCGCTCTTGGCTCACGGCTCTATAGAGAAGGAGGTCGTGATCGTCGGGGTGGGGGACCACCTCGAGGTGTGGGGCCGGGGGCGCTGGCAGGAGGAGCAGACGAGCCTGGACGCGGAGATCGAGGAGGTGACGGGACGCCTTGGCCATCCTTCTTGACATGAACCGCACGCACATTCCCGTGCTGGCCGGTGAGCTGATCGACCTCACGGCTCCGGCCGCGGGCGAGATCGCCGTGGACTGCACCTTCGGCGCGGGCGGGCACGCACGCCTGGTGGCCGACCGCCTGGGCCGCGGGGGAACGCTCGTGTGCATCGACCGTGACCCGGCCGCCGAGGACCGCTTCTCCGAGATGGCTCGCGAGGCGCCCTGCGAGACGCGCTTCCTGGGCATGAACTACGCCGACGGGCTCTCCCTCCTGCTGGAGGAGGGCGTTTCCGCGGACGTCGTCTACCTCGACCTCGGCGTGTCCTCCATGCAGGTGGACGCGCGCGAGCGCGGCTTCTCCTACTCCTACGACGCTCCGCTCGACATGCGCATGGACCAGGGCCAGGAGCTCGACGCACGGGCTCTCGTGAACGGTTGGGACGAGCGGCGCCTCTCGCAGCTCTTCCATCGCTACGGCGAGGACCCGTCGGCCCGCCGCATCGCGCGTGAGATCGTGCGCCGCCGCGCGCGCTCCCCGATCGAGACCACGGGTGAGCTCGTGGCCGCCGTGGAGGCCGCGGTGCCCGCCGCGGTGAGGCGCAACTTCGGCGGCGGCCACCCGGCCAAGCGGGTATTCCAGGCGATCCGGATCGCCGTGAACGACGAGCTGGACTCGCTCGACGCCGCGCTGCCGCTGGCCTGGGACCTGCTGCGCCGCGACGGCCGCCTCGCCGCGATCTCCTTCCACTCGCTGGAGGACCGGCGCGTGAAGCACTTCCTGGCCGCGCGCGCACGCGGATGCATCTGCCCGCCGGACTTTCCCATCTGCGCCTGCGGGCTCGAGCCCGAGGGAGAGCTGCTCACACGTCGGGCGGTGGCGCCCACGCCGGGCGAGGTGGCGGACAACCCGCGCTCGAAGTCCGGGCGCCTGCGTGTGGCCCGCAAGATCGTGTCCGGGGAGCGCGACTGATGGCGCGCGCCGCAGTGGCCACCGCCGCCGCGACCCCCGCGGCGCGCACGGCCCCCGCCGCCCGCTCCGCCGCGCGGGCCGCCCGTTCCGCGTCCGCGGCCCGCTCCGCCCCCGCCAAGCGCACCGGCCGGCCGCGGCGAGCCTCCGCCGACGCCCGTCCCGCCACGGGGCGCCGCGCGAAGCCGGCGGCGAAGCGTCCCGTCCGGCGAATGTCAGGCCCCGCGATTCCCGCGGGAGCGCGCGCGGGAGGCGGCTCCGTCGCGCTTCCGGGGCGGCTGGCCGACGCACCCTTCGCGCGCGCCCTGCGACACCGCGCCGGCGGGGTCCTCGATGCCCTGCTGTCCGGTCGCGCCTGGATCGTGCTCGTGGGGGTCCTGCTGGTGGGCATCGTGTTCTTCAACGTGGACCTCCTCCGCATGAACCGCGAGATCGCCATCACCGCCGAGAAGAGCTCCACGCTCAAGCGCGACAACGCGCGCCTGCGCCAGGAGGCCGCGCTGCTCGGCTCGAGCCAGCGCATCCAGGACGCCGCCGGCCGCCTCGGGCTCGTTCTTCCCGCCGCGGGCGACGTGCGCTACCTCAAGGCCCACCCGGGCTTCGACGCGCGCAGGGCCGCGCGCCTGATCGTCGCGCCCACGGGCGAGGCTCCCGTGCCCACCGCCACCACCATCGCGCCGTCGCCCGTGTCCCCGGTGGCGAGCACCACGCCCACCACCACTCCGGAGACGCCCGCGGCGGCCACGGACACCACGGCCACGCCCGACGCCGCGGCCACGGGCGCCACCACGACCACCACTGACCCGGGCACCTACGGCGCCACGGCGCCACCCGCCACGTCGGTTCCTCCGGCCACGACCACGACCACCACGGTCCCCCCGGGCTAGCGTGCGGCTGGTCGAGCGCCGGATCGGACTGCTCTTCGCCGTCTTTCTGGCGCTGCTCGGCATCGCAACCGCAAGGGCGATCTGGATCGGCACGGTTCGGGCCGGGTCGCTCTCGGCGCGCGCCGCCAGCCAGCAGGAGGAGGACCTCACCGTCACCGCCCGCCGGGGCACGATCTTCGACCGGCACGGGCTCGAGCTGGCCGTGTCCGAGGACGCGGTGACCGTGTTCGCCAACCCCTTCCTGATCAGGGATCCGGTGAAGGTGGCCGCGCGCCTGGCGCCTCTGATCCACCGCCCCGAGGGCGACCTGCTAAAGAAGCTGAGCGACCGCCGCAACGGGTTCGTCTATCTCCGTCGCAAGATGGACTCCTGGCTCGCGCACAAGGTCCAGGCCCTGAAGATCGAGGGCATCGGCACCGTCACCGAGGCCAAGCGCAGCTACCCGCAGGGTTGGCTGGCCTCACAGGTCCTGGGGAGCGTGGGGATCGACAACGGCGGCCTCTCCGGGCTCGAGTACGGCCAGGACAGCACCCTGCGCGGCCAGGACGGCCGCCGCCGGCTGGTAAAGGACGCGCTGGGCCAGCCGGTGAGCATGGTGGAGACCAAGCGCGCCTCGTCGGGCGAGAACCTCCACCTGACCATCGACGCGGCCATCCAGGAGCGCGCGGAGCAGGTGCTGGGCGAGGTGGGGTCCACCTACCGTCCCCGCGGCGCCACCGCCCTCGTGCTCGACCCCCGCAGCGGCGCCGTGCTCGCTCTGGCCAACTGGCCGCGCGTGAACGCCAACGACATCGGCGGCGCGCCCGCGTACGCGCGCCAGGATCGCTCGGTGGCCGTGAGCTACGAGCCCGGGTCGACGTTCAAGGCCTTCACGGTGGCCGGTGCGCTCCAGGACCACCTGATCACCCCAGACACGCCCTTCGAGCTTCCGCCGGAGATCAAGGTGGCCGACCGCACGATCGGCGAAGCCCACGACCGTGGCACGGTCACGCTGCGGGTGTCGGACATCCTGGCCCAGTCATCGAACGTCGGCGGGGTGAAGATCGGGATGAGGCTGGGCGACCGGCGCTTCGACAACTGGGTCCACCGCTTCGGCTTCGGCAAGCCGACCGGGATCGAGTTGCCCGGCGAGGAGCGCGGGATCGTGCCCCGGGCCAAGGACTACTCGGGATCGTCGATCGGCAACCTCCCGATCGGGCAGGGCCTGGCCGTCACGCCCATGCAGATGGCCGCCGCCTACACAGCGATCGCCGACAAGGGCGTCCTGCACGAGCCCTACATCATCCAGGGCGCCCGGAAGCCCGGCCGGAGGATCATCTCGAGCCGCACGGCCGAGGAGGTGTCGCACATGCTCGAGGGCGTGCTCGGCCCCGGCGGTACCGCGCAGGAGGCCCAGGTGGAGGGCTACAAGCTGGCCGGCAAGACCGGAACGGCAGAGAAGCCCGATGCCGACGGCGGCTACTCGAAGACCAAGTTCGTGGCCTCGTTCATCGGCTACGCCCCGGCGCGGGACCCCCGCCTCCTGGTGGCCGTGATGGTCGACGAGCCGCAGGGCGACTACTACGGGGGCACCGTGGCCGCGCCCGCGTTCGAGAAGATCGCGGAGTTCGCGCTGCCGTATCTGAAAATACCGCCGGATTAAGAAGGCATGGTGCGGTGCTCGGCCCGATCACCGATCGGGCCTGCGCTCCTCCCTAGGCATGCTGCGGTGCTCGGCCGATCACCGATCGGGCCTGCGCTCCTCCCTGGGCATGGTGCGGTGCTCGGCCCGATCACCGATCTGGCCTGCGCTCCTCCCTCTGGGCGCCTGAGGGTCCGTGCGCGTCGTCCGCCGGGTCCGGCTCGGTGAGGGCCCGCAGGGAGCCGCGCATTCGGCGCTGCGCCTGTCGCATCTCCTCGAAGGCGCGCTCGGCCGCGAACACGCCGCCCTCCACCTCGGAGAGCCGCTCCTCGAGCATCCGCCGCCGCCGTTCCTCCGAGTCGGCCTTGGCGCGCAGGTCGCGCATCTCGAGCGCGTGGTGCTCGCGCTCGCGCTCCGACTCCTCTCGCAGCGCGGCGAGGGCGAGGCGGGCCTGCTCGGCGCGGCGGTCGGCCGCCTGGAGCTCCTCGACCCGCACGCGCGCCTCCTGAGCCGTTCGCTCGGCCTCCGCGGCCCGGGCCCTCGCCGCCTCCGACTCCGCCTGGGCCTCCGCGGCGCGTGCGCGGGCGTCCTCGCCCGCCCGCTCGGCCGCCTCGGTCCGTGCGCGCGCCGACTCGAGCTCGGCCCGGCGGGCGTCGGCCTCGGCGCGGCGGCGCACCGCATCGGTCTCTGCGCCGGTGAGCTTGTCCCGCAGAACGGCCAGCTCGCTCGCCCGCGCCTCCACCTCGGTCTGCGCGGCTCGCAGCTCGCGCTCGCGCTCCTGCGAGCCGCGCCGGGCGTTCTCGAGCTCGGCCTGCGCCGTGCCGAGCCGCTCCGTGAGCGCGTCGACGCGGGCCGCGTCGCCGCGGGAGGCCTCCAGGGCGCGCTCCGCGTCCGCCAGCCGCTTGCGGACGCCCTCCAGGCGCCCCAGCTCGCCCTCGGCCGCCTCGAGGCGCAGCCGGAGCGGCTCCGCGTCCTCCCGGGGTGGCATCCGCGGGGCGGCGCGGAGCTCCTCCACCCGATGCGCGTCCTCCACGGCGCGCCCGCGCCCCTCCTCCGCGGCGGCAAGCCGCCCGCGGAGTGCCTCCAGCTCGACCTCGAGCTCCACCGCGGCACGGGCGCGGGCCCCAGCATCGGCAAGCGCCCGCCGCGCCTCCTCCAGGTCGCTCGCCGTCTCCGCCAGCTGCGACCGCGTCTCCTCGAGCTCGCTCGGACGGTCCGCCGCCGGGGCGGGTCCGGGCGGTGCCTCCGCGGGCGCCGCCTCGGTGGCCACGGCCACGGGCCCGCGCTGGGTGTCGGGCATGGGCAGCCGGTCCACCAGGGCGAGGATCGCCGGCGCGGGCGCCACCGCCGGAACCACCTCCATCCCGGTGAGGTCGGAGATGTCCTTGACGCTGAGCGGGTCGGCGGGATCGGCCATGGCCACGAGCACGCTGCCGGCCTCGCAGGAGATGCCCACCGCCAGGTAGCGGCGAGAGGCCGTGGGACCGAGCAGGTTCGCCGCCGCCGGCTGCACGTCGTAGGCGTCCAGGTCCACGTGGGCCAGCCCGTGCCGCTCGGCGGTGGCGTGGGCGAGCTGGTCCTCGGTGATGTCGCCGCGCTCCACCAGCACCCGGGCCACGGTGGTGCCCGGGCTGCGGGCGGCGCGCACGGCCCGCTCCACCGCCGTGCGGTCGGCAAAGCCGAGCTCCACGATCACGTCGCTGAGGAATCCGCCACGCCCGGACTGCTGCGTAGGGGGCGTCACGCCGCGCGGGGTGGACCCCGCGGCGAACACGGCATGCGCGCTCACGCGGACGGCCCCCCCGGGGCTACGGCCCGATCGGGCCGCGAAGGCGCCTCGATGAGGCTCACGGATCTGCGCAGGGGTGCCTCAGCGGGCGCGCCATACACGGTGGCGCACACGATGAGTCCATCGGCCGCGCCCGGCGCCGGGCTGAGCGCGCGCGCCCTAAAGACGACGGAATGCCGGGGTACACTCATCCCGCACCATGACCCTCCGGGAGCTGATGGGGAATGGAGCTCCCGAGATCGAGGTCACGGGACTCGCCTATTCGAGTCCGAGCGTCACTCCGGGGACGCTCTTTTTCTGTGTGCCCGGGTTCCGGGCGGACGGCCACGATTTCGCTCCCCAGGCGGTGGAGAGAGGGGCCGTGGCCCTGGTCTCCCAGCGTCCGCTCGGCCTAGGCGTGCCCGAGATCGTGGTCCCCGACGTGCGCGCGGCGATGGGACCCGCGGCGGCGCGCTTCCACGGCGACCCCACGTCCACCCTCGACGTGGTGGGAATCACCGGCACGAACGGGAAGACGACCACCGCATTCCTCGTCCGGCACCTGCTCGAGGCGGACGGGCGCCGCACCGGGCTGCTCGGCACGGTGAAGCAGATCGTGGGCGGCGCGGAGGAGGAGGTCGAGCGCACCACACCCGAGGCGATCGACCTCCAGGCAACCTTCCGACGGATGCTCGAGGCCGGCGACCGGGCCTGCGTCATGGAGGTGTCCTCACACGCCCTCGAGCTCGGCCGCGCCGCCGGAACCCGCTTCGCCTGCCGCGTGTTCACCAACCTCACCCAGGACCACCTCGACTTCCACCCGACGATGGAGCACTACTTCGCCGCCAAGCGGCGGCTGTTCGAGGGATCCGGGCCGGCGGTGGTGAACGTGGACGACCCATGGGGCAGGCGGATCGCCGCGGACACCTCGCCCACGACGTTCGCGATCGACCGCGACGCCGACTACCGGGCCCGTGACGTGCGCTTCGACCTCACGGGCTCCGAGTTCACGCTCGAGGGCCCGGAGGGCACCTTGGAGCTCCGCGCGCCGCTCCCCGGGCTGTTCAACGTTCAGAACGTGCTCGCCGCGGTGGCCGGCGCCCGCGCCCTCGGTGTGCCGATGGACGCGATCGCGGCCGCCCTCCCGGAGTTCGGCCGCGTGCCCGGGCGGTTCGAGCCCGTGGACGAGGGGCAGGACTTCGGCGTGCTCGTGGACTACGCCCACACCCCGGATTCACTCGAGAACGTGCTGCGCGCGGCGCGGGAGATAACCCGCGGGCGATTGCTGGTGGTGTTCGGCGCCGGGGGCGACCGGGACCGGGCCAAGCGCCCCCTGATGGGCGACGCGGCGCGCCGCCTGGCCGACGTGGCCATCGTGACCTCTGACAACCCCCGGAGCGAGGACCCGGGCAAGATCGTGGACGAGGTGATGGCCGGCGCGGGGGGGCGGGCGTTGCGCGAGGTGGACCGCCGGCGCGCGATCGCCGTGGCCGTGGCCGAGGCGGGAGATGGCGACGTGGTCGTGGTGGCCGGCAAGGGACACGAGCAGGGCCAGGAGTTCGAGGGCGGGCGCAAGGAGCCCTTCGACGACGTGACGGTGGTGCGCGAGGCCCTGCGCGCCCGGCTGGCGGCACCCGCGTGATCGAGCTGAGTGCCGGCCGCGTGGCGCAGGAGGCGGGCGGAGAGCTCCGGAGCGGCGATCCCGCGGCCCCGGGGCCGAAGCGCGCCGTGATCGACACCCGTGCGATCCGGCCCGGAGACCTCTTCGTCGGCCTGCCGGGGGAGCGCGAGGACGGCGGCGCCTACGCCGAGCAGGCGCTGGCCGCGGGCGCCTGGGGGGTTCTGGTGGCACCGGAGCACGCACCTGCAGCGAGGAGCGGAGCCCGGGCGTCGGCCGGGCGAGCACCGGAGCATGGCTCAGGCACGGTGATCGCGGCCGCCGACCCGCTGGACGCGCTCGGCGCCCTGGCGCGCGGTTGGCGCCGCGAGCTCGGCTGCCGGGTGGTTGGAATCACGGGCTCCACGGGCAAGACGTCCACAAAGGACATCCTGGCCGGCCTCCTGAGACCGCAGGTGCCCACCTACGCCACGCGGGAGAACTTCAACAACCAGATCGGCCTGCCGCTGACCCTGCTCGAGGCACCGAGCGGCACCGAGGTGGTGGTGCTCGAGATGGCCATGCGCGGCGAGGGCGAGATCGCGGAGCTCACGGCCATCGCCGAGCCCGACGTGGGGGTGATCGTGAACGTGGGCCCGGTGCACCTGGCGCTGCTGCGCACCGTGGAGCGCGTGGCCGCGGCCAAGGCCGAGCTGATCCGCGACCTCCGGCCCGGCGCCGCGTGCGTGCTGCCGGCGCGGGAGCCGCTGCTGGAGGCGCACCGGCGCGACGACCTCGACACCTGGTCCTTCGGCCCCGGGGGGCAGGTGCAGCTGCTCTCGTACACGTCCGGGCGGGCCGAGATCGAGGCGCGCGGCGAGCGGGTGGAGCTGGAACTGGCCTACGACGAGCCCCACAACCTGCTGAATACCCTGGCGGCGGTGGCCGCCGCGAGCGCTCTGGGGGTGGCCGTGGGGGGCCGCGTGGACGTGCGCTTCTCCTCCCTGCGAGGCCAGGTGGTGGAGCTCCCGGGCGGAGTTGAGGTCGTGAACGACTGCTACAACGCCAACCCGATGTCGATGCGCGCCGCCCTCGATCACCTCGCCGCCAGCCCGGCCCAGCGCCGGATAGCGGTGCTGGGCACGATGGCCGAGCTGGGGGAGCGGTCCGAGGAGTTCCACAGGGCGATCGGGGAGCACGCGCACGCCCGCGGAATCGACGTCCTGGTGCCCGTGGGCCGCGAGGCGCTCGACTACGCCGAGGGCTTCAACGGAGAGATCCACCCGGTGGCCTCGCCGGAGGAGGCCGCGGCGCTGCTCGAGGAGGTGGCCCGGTCCGGTGACCGCGTGCTCGTCAAGGGCTCCCGCTCAGCGGGCCTCGAACGGGTTCTGGCCGACTCCTGATGCTCGGCGAGATCCTGATCGGGGGCATGGGCTCCCTGTTCATATGCATGTTCCTGGGGCCGCGCTTCATCGACTTCCTGCGGGCCCAGGAGTTCGGGCAGCACATCCGCGAGGAGGGACCCGCCGGCCACGCCGGGAAGGCGGGCACGCCCACCATGGGCGGGCTCGCGATCCTGCTGGCCGTCTGCGTCCCGTTCCTGATCCTGTCGGAGTACCGGGCGGCCAGCATGTGCGTGCTGGGCACCACGCTCGCGATGGCGGCGCTCGGGTTCGCCGACGACGTGACCAAGCTCCGCCACCGCCGTTCGCTGGGGGTCTCGGGACGCACGAAGCTGATCGTTCAGGCGGTGACGGCGATCGCGCTCTGGGTGGCCGTCAAGGAGTGGGTGGGGCTCACGGACAGCCTGAACCTGCGCTTCGTGGACGCCTCGATCGACCTCGGGTACTTCTACCCGGTCCTGATCTTCCTGGTGCTCGCGGGCGCCACCAACGGGGTGAACCTCACCGATGGCCTGGACGGCCTGGCTGCCGGCTGCTGCGCGATCGTGTTCCTCGCCTTCACCGCCATGACCTTCATCACACAGGGGGAGGCGGACCTGGCGCTGTTCTGCGCCTGCATCGTGGGCGCCTGCGTCGGTTTCCTGTGGTTCAACTCGTTCCCGGCGTCGGTGTTCATGGGCGACACCGGGTCGCTGGCGCTCGGAGGCGCCATCGCGGCGCTGGCCGTGCTCACCAAGACCGAGCTGCTGCTGGTGCTGATCGGCGGCATCTTCGTGATCGAGGCCCTGTCCGTGGCCATCCAGGTGGTGTCGTTCCAGCGCTTCCGCCGTCGGGTGTTCCTGATGGCGCCGATCCACCACCACTTCGAGCTGATGGGATGGTCGGAGACCAAGATCATCCTGCGCTTCTGGATCGTGGCCGCCATCTGCGCTGCCATCGGCTTCACCCTCTACCAGCAGTCGATCACTTGAGCCTCTGCCGGTGAGTGCCGGCCGGCCTCCCCTCCCGGAGGGGCCGTACCTGGTGGTGGGCCTCGCGCGCTCGGGCCTGGCCGCCGCCCGGATGCTGGAGCCGCACGGGCGCGTGATCGCCTGCGACGCGGACCGGCCCGACGTGCCCGCGGGCCTGGAGGCCCACCTGGGCACGGATGGCATCGAGCTGCTGGACGAGGCTCGCTGCGTGGTGAAGAGCCCCGGCGTCCCCCGCGAGGCGCCGGTGGTGGCTGGCGCGCTGGAGCGAGGCATCCCCGTGCACGGCGAGCTCGAGCTGGCCTGGCGCCTGCTGCCCAACCGCTTCGTGGCCGTGACCGGCACGAACGGGAAGACGACGACCGTGGAGCTGCTCGGAGAGGTCTTCCGGACGGAGGGCACGCCGGTGGCGGTGGCGGGCAACGTGGGCACGCCGCTGTCCAGCCACGTGGGCTCACTCGACCCGGCGGCGGCGGTGGTGTGCGAGGTCTCCAGCTTCCAGCTCGAGGATGCGAGTGCCTTCGCCCCGGACACGGCGCTGCTCCTCAACCTGGAGGAGGACCACCTGGACCGCCACGGCAGCTTCGAGCGCTACCGCGACGCCAAGCTGCGTGTGTTCGCCCGTCAGGAGCCGGAGGACGTGGCCGTGGCCCCGCCGGGGCTCGCCGTGCCCGGCGCCGGCCGGCGGGTGAGCTTCGGGGAACCCGGAGCCGACGTGGCGGTGCACGACGGAACCATCACCTGGGAGGGCGTGCCGTTGCTCGCGGCCTCCGAGCTGCGGCTGCGCGGCGCCCACAACCTGGAGAACGCGATGGGAGCGGCCGCCGCCGCCCTGGCGTCCGGGGTGAGCGCGGACGCCGTGCGCCGGGCGCTGCGCACCTTTGCCGGCGTGGCGCACCGCCTGGAGGAGGTGGGGACCGTGGGCGGGGTGCTGTTCGTGAACGACTCGAAGGCCACCAACGTGGCCGCGGCCCGGCGCGGCATCGAGGCGTTCCCGGGCGGAGTGCACGTGATCCTCGGCGGCAGCCTCAAGGGCGGAGGGTTCCGCGGGCTGCGTGAGCCGGTGGCCGCGCGCTGCCGGGCCGCGTATCTGATCGGGCAGGCCGCGGAGGAGCTTCGGCGCGACCTCGACGGCACCGTTCCGCTGCGCCTCTGCGGCGATCTGGAGACGGCCGTGGCGGCCGCGGCCGAGGCGGCGGCGCCGGCGGAGGTGGTGCTGCTCTCCCCGGCCTGCGCGAGCTATGACCAGTTCCGGGACTACGAGGAACGCGGAGCGCGGTTCAGACGTCTGCTGCCGGCGGCATGATTCCGCCACCCGGCGTCGAAGGGAGCCCGGATGCCTGCGCGTGCCGCCCGCAAGCGACCGGTCGAGTACTCGATCCTCTACACAGCAACGCTGTGCCTGCTCGCCTTCGGCGCGGTGATGGTCTACTCGGCCAGCTCGGCCGAGTCGCTCCTCAACGGCACGGACGACCCGGCGTTCTATCTCAAGCGCTACGTGCTCTGCGGGATCCTGGGGCTGGCCGTGCTGCACGGTGCCTCGCGGCACGGCCTGAAGCTGATCAAGGGGCTCACGCCGCTGCTGCTGATCGGCTCGTTCGTCCTCACGATCGCGGTGATGGTGCCGCACGTCGGCGTGCAGGTCAACGGCGCCACACGGTGGCTCTCCGCGGGACCGCTCCAGTTCCAGCCCTCGGAGCTGCTGAAGCTGTCCCTGATCCTCTACGCCGCTCAGATCCTCGCCGCGCGCCCGCGCCAGACCAAGACGCTCAAGGGGCTGGCCAACCCGCTCCTGATCGTCGTGGTGCTGGCGTGCCTGATCCTGCTGAAGCAGCCCGACATGGGCACGGCGATGGTGATCTGCCTCTCGATCGGGGCGCTGCTGGTGGCGGCCGGGGTGCCGCGGCGCAACCTGGCCATCATCGTGGGGGCGCTGGCGGTGGCGGCGCTGATCTTCGCCGTGGCCGAGCCCTACCGGCGGGCCCGGCTCACGTCGTTCATCGATCCCTTCGCGGATGCCGGCGGCAGCGGCTTCCAGGCGGTTCAGGCGCTCACGGCGCTGGGCTCAGGCGGGATGTTCGGGGTCGGCCTCGGGGAATCGGTGCAGAAGATCTTCTACCTGCCCGAGGCCCACACGGACATGATCCTGGCCATCATCGGCGAGGAGCTCGGCCTCGTGGGGGTCATGGGCGTGATCTTCCTCTACGGGATGATCGCCTACGCCGGACTGCGCACGGCCAAGATGGCCCGGGACCTGCACTCGCGCCTGCTCGCCGCGGGGATCACCTCGCTGATCCTGTGCCAGGCCACGCTCAACTTCTTCGCGGTGCTGGGGATGGCGCCGCTCACCGGAGTGCCGCTGCCCTTCCTCTCCTACGGCAGCACCAACCTGGTGGTGCTCATGGGAGGGATGGGGCTGCTGCTGAACGTGGCGGCCACGGGCGGCCGCCAACCCGCAAGGAGGCGAGTGCCGCGGCTGGAGGCCATCGAGGGGGGACGCGATGCCGAAGGTCGTGATCGCGGCCGGCGGGACGGCCGGGCACGTCGTGCCGGCGCTCGCGGTCGCTGAGGCGCTCCGGGCCCGCGGCGCCGACGTCGAGTTCATCGGGGGGGAGCGGGCCGAGGCCGAGCTCGTTCCCGCCGCCGGCTACCCGCTCCAGCGGCTGAAGATCCGCGGCATCGACCGGCGCAACCCGCTGCGGGCCGCGTACGCGCTCGGCCTGGCGGGCCGGGCCACCGGACGGGCGCGCCGCATCCTTCGACGCGGCGGCGCCGACGCGGTGATCGGCGGGGGCGGCTACGTGGCCGGCCCCGTGGGCCTGGCCGCACGCTCCCTGCGGCTCCCGTTGGCTATCACCGAGGCCGACAGCCACCTGGGGGTGGCCAACCGCCTCCTGGCCCCGCTGGCGCGCCGGGTGTATCTCGCCTTTCCTCTCGAGGGACGCAACGGACGCCGCTATGAGGTCGTGGGGCGCCCGGTGCCCCGGAACACCGGCGTGGCCGATCGCTCCTCGGCCCGCCGGCGTCTCGGCCTGGCGGAGGACGGGCTCTGCGTGCTGGTGTTCGGGGGCTCGCTCGGCGCCCGTCGCCTGAACGACGCCGCCCTCGACGCGTTCGGGAGCGCGGCGCCGTGCACGATCCTCCACGCCTCCGGGCAGCGCGACCACGCGGACCTGCGCCGACGGCTCGACGCCCTCGGCGCCCCGGCGCACTACCGACTCTTCGCCTACATCGAGCCGTTCGCGGACGCGCTGGCCGCCGCCGACCTGGTGGTGGCCCGGGCGGGAGGGTCGGTGCTGGAGGTGGCCGCCGCCGGGCTCCCCGCGATCCTGGTGCCCTACCCGCACGCCACCGGCGACCACCAGATGGCCAACGCGCGCCACATGGAGGCCGCGGGGGCGGCGGTGGTGGTGCCGGACGACGAGCTGGACGGCCCGCGGCTCGCGCGCGAGACGGCCACGCTCCTGGGGGCGCCCCAGCGGCTGGCGGAGATGGCCAACGCCGCTCGCGCCGCGGCCCGCCCGGACGCGGCCGAGCGGATCGCCGACGGCGTGCTCGGGATGATCCGGGCCTGAGTCGGCCTCAGTCGGCGTCCGCGCGCAGCCACACCGACCACGGCTCCGAGGTCTCGATGATCGGGTGCCCGTCCGCCCAGGGGTCCTCGGAGAGCCGGGCGCGGATGGTCTCTCACCAGGTGGTGGTGGGCCACGCCCAGGCTTACGCCGGGGGTTCGCCGAGCTGCTTCAGGGCGGTGTCCACGTCGCGCTCCGCCTGGCGCACGGAGTCGCCGGCGCGGCGGTACGCGGAGCGGTTGCCGTTGCGCGCGGCCGTGCCGAGCCGCGTGTAGGCGGCCTCCGCGGTCCGCACGGCATCACCGAGGGCGGTGGCGCCGGTCACGCTTGCCGGGGCGTCCTTCACCACGGACTGCCCGGCTGCGAAGGACGAGGCGAGGCGGCGTGCGGCCGCGGCCTGGTCGGAGGGGGTGGTGGCCCGTGCCAGGCTCCGCCGGTACGCGGCGCGGCGGGTGTCGAGGCGCTTCACGGAGGTGTTGGCCGAGTCCAGCCAGGCCACGCGCTCGCGCTCCTGAGCGGTGGCGGCGCTGGCCCTGGCGGCGGCCGCGCGCTGGGAGGCCACGACGGTGGGGTCGGGCTTGGCCTTGGTGTCAGAGCTGCCGAGGGCCCAGCCCGCCACTCCCGCGCCGGCGATCGCGACGAGGAGCAGGGCTCCGAGCACGAGCGGCGGGGCGCCTCGACGGCGCTTCGCGCGGGTGCCATCGGGCTCGCGGCGCGTGGTGGGCGCTGCCGGGGTGAGGCGGACACGAGGCGAGGGGCGGGTTCGCTGGGGCGATGCGGCGGGCGCCGGCTCGACCGCGGGAGCGGCCTCGCCGCCGGCCACGGAGTGCCTGCTGCGGCCCTGGCCGGCCGTGGTGGCGGTGGCCGACGAGCGAACGGACCACGTGCCCTCCTCGGCGGGCGCGTCGGCGCCGCGGCGCCGGAAGCGTCCGGACCGGGCTGCCCCGTTCTCGGGGCGTTCGACCACGCCCAGCGCCTGACCGACCTCCTGCATCAGTGCCCCGGCCGACTTAGGCCGCTCGTCGGGGTCCTCCGACAGGGCCGAGTTCAGCACGATGTCCATCAGCCTGGGCAGATCGGGACGCGCCTCCGTGAGACGGGGCGGTGGCTCGTGCAGCTGGGCCTGGACGGCCGCGCGGCTCGACTTGCGCCCGAACGGGGCGGAGCCGGTAAGGCACGCGTAGACGACGCAGGCCAGCGAGTAGACGTTGCTCTCGGGCAACGGCGCCTCGCCGCGGAGCTCCTCGGGCGAGCGGTAGCCCGCCCGGGCGAAGGCCATCGGTGCGCGGTTGTGGACGATGCCGAAGTCGGTGAGGTAGCCCCAGTCGCTCTCGTCGGGCTCGACGAACACCGCGCGCGGAGTGAGATCGGTGTGGATCAGCCAGCGGGCGTGGGCCGCGTCCAGGGCGTCGGCCACTCCGGCCAGCACGCGGTAGGTGCGGGCTGGGTCGAGCGGGCCCTCGGAGATCAGCGCTGAGAGCGGCTGCGAACGCGGGAGCGAGACCACCACGTACGGGCCGCGGGGGCTCTCGCCGCCGTCGACCACGGACGCGAGGTGGGGATGGCGCAGGGACGCCCGGGCCCGCAGCCGGCGATCGAAGGCCGTGAGGACCTCGGGCTCGTCGCTCTTGCGGGCGCGACCTAGCACCAGCAGCTCGATGCGCTTGGGATCGTCGCTCGGCACCTCCCACGTCGCGTGGCTGCCCTCCAGCGGACGCAGCAGGTGGTGGCCCGCGATCCTGGTCGGAGCTGCCCGCCGGCGTGACGGGGTCTTTGTCGGAGTGTGCTCGCTCATCGGATCAACCCGAGTCGTCGAAGCTCTGCCCCGGCGAGGGCCGGGGCTTCGGAGCGGGAGTCGGGGCCGGTGTCGGCGTGGGTGCCGGAGTGGGCGTGGGCGCGGGCGTCGGTGTGGGCGCGATCGTGGGCTCCGGGGTGGCCACGGGCTCGGCCGCCGCCGGTGTGGGGGCGGGCGCCTTCTTGTGCTTGACCTTCCGCTCCCGCAGCGCCGGAATCGCCGACGTGGTCTTCAGGCTGGCGACTGCCACCGAGGCCGCCGGCAGCGCCACCGCGCGTGGCGGCGCCGCCTGTGGCTCCGGTTCGCGGCCGGCGCGCCCGGCGGCGAACAGCGCCCCGAACGACGCCAGGGCGAGTACGAGCACGAGGCTGAGCTGGCGGATGCCGGTCATTTCTTGGGGCACCTGGTGGCCTTGGCCTGGCCTGGATACAGGCACAGTCGCTTGCGGATCGGCTTCTTCGCCTTACGGAGAGTGTAGGTCGTGTACTGGCCGATCCGCCCGGGCTCGGTTATCGCGATCACGATGCGGGTGCCCGGGCGCAGCCTGTGCTCCAGCCAGCGCAGGCGGACGAGCTTGCGCTTGGCGCGGGTGCTGGATGCCCTGCGCCTCGGGCAGCCCTTGCCGACGCACTTCACCTTCACGGTGGTCCCGATCGGGGTGCGGATGCTGAGAAGGTCGATGCGCGTGAGCTTGACGCTGGCCACGCCCGCCACCCGGGTCACCGGCCAGGGGGAGATCGGGAGGGCCTCGGGCAGATCGGCGAGCACCACGGTGAAGCTCACCGTCTTCGTGTCCGTCCTGCCCTGCGCGTCGGTCACGCGCAGCCCCACGGTCTTGGCCCCGGCCAGCTTGTAGATCACGGAGGCGGTGGAGCCGGCGGCGTCGTCGTACTGGCCGTCGCCGTCCAGGTCCCAGGTCTGGCCCGTGATCGGGCCGTCGGGGTCGGTGGACACCGAGGTGACGTCAACACTGCCGCCGGTGACCGGCTTCGCGGGCGAGAACACGAACGCGGCCGTGGGTGGGAGATTCACGTGAATGCCGGCCTCGGCGGTGGCCGTCACGCCGTCGGAGTCGGTCACGCGCAGCCGGACGGTCTTCGCGCCGGTGGTGCGGAAGGTGACGCTGGTCGTCTTGCCCTGGGCGTCGTCGTACTGGCCGTCGCCGTCGAGGTCCCAGTCGTAGTTCGCGATGGAGACGTTGTCCGTGGAGGCGCCGGCGTCGAGGCTCACCTTCTGGCCCACGTTGGGCGTGTCGGGCGAGAACGTGAAGCGGGCGGTGGGGCGCGAGTTCACCCGGACGTTGTGGGAGATGGAGGCGGTCTCGTCCTCGTTGTCGGTGATGGTCATGATCACCGTCCGCGTGCCGGCGCTGCCGAAGATGTGCTCCTGCGCACCGAACGGCGCGGTGGAGTCGGTCACGGTGCTGCCGTCGCCGAAGTCGAAGGCGACGGACTTGATCCCCCCTGTGAGCGGCAGGACCTCGGGATCGGCGAGGTCCTTAGGGGTGAACGTCACCGTCTGGCCCGCCAGCGGGACGTCGGGGGCGAAGGTGAAGTCGCCCGTCGGATCGACAAGCGCGGAAGCGGAAGCGGCAGGGATCAGCACGATCGCGGCGAGGAGGCCGGCGAGCAGTCCCAGCCGCGCCCTCACGAGGGGCACCTCCCCGGCTTCTTCCTGCTCGGCAGCAGGCAGAGGTCGTCGCGGGACACTCCCTTCGAGCGCCTCACCAGCAGCGAGGTGTAGGAGCCGATGTAGCCCGAGCGTGTGACGGAGATCGTGATCCGGGTGCCGGCGCGGAGGCGGTGCTCGAGCCAGTGCATCCGCAGGGCCTTGCCCTTGGAGCGCGTGCTGGAAGCCCTGCGGCGCGGACAGCCCCTGCCGATGCACTTCACCTTCACCACGGCCCCGCGCGGTGCGCGCACGCCGAGGGTCAGGATCCGGGTGCTGGACTTGCCGCGCTGGGCGTTGACCCGCACGCGCGCGTTGAGCTGCGGAAGCTTGGTGACGGGAGGCACCGGGCGCGTCTGGACGTTCATCGTGACCGCCGCGGAGCCGGCCGCGCCCGCCGAGTCCACCACCCGCAGCCGGACGGTGTGCGCCCCTGCGGTCGTGAAGCTCTTCGAGGTGGTCTTACCGGTGGCGTCGTCGTACTGGCCGTCGCCGTCGAGATCCCATGCCTCCGACGAGACGGGGCCGTCGGGATCGCTCGAAACGGACACCAGGCTCACCTGGTCGCCCACGTAGGGTTGGGTCGGAGACACGCGGAAAGCCGCGATAGGAGGCGCGTTCACCGCGACCGGCGCGGTGGTTATGTCGTATCCCTGGCTGTCCCTCACTGTCAGCGTCACCGTACGACGCCCGGCGGTCCGATAGATCGTGGTCACCACCGGACCGGTTGCGTCGATCCCGCTAATTCCGTCCAAATCCCACTCCTGGGAGGTGATCTGGGAGCCCTGGGAGGGGGTGCTGGTGGACCGGAAGGTCACCGTCTGCCCGGGCAGCGGGTGGGCCGGGGAGGACGTGAACGACGCCGTGGGCTGGAACTGCTGGACCGGGAAGGTGCGCGACCCGATGGTCACGAGGCCGCCCGCGTCCTGCACCCGCATGCGCACCGTCTGGTCGCCGGCGGAGGTATAGGCCCGGGTGGCCGTGGCGGCGCTGCCGTCGTCGAACTGGCCGTCGTTGTCGAGGTCCCAGGAGATGGTGCCTGCGGTGGTGGGAAGGGCCACGTCATCGCCCGCGGCCGAGGTGAAGGTCACGCTCTCGCCCACGCGCGGGGTCTGCGGGTTGAAGCCGAAGTTCGCCGAGGGTGCCCGGTTCACCGGAACGCTCACGATCGTGGAGCCCGCGGCGGTGTCCGCGTCGGTCACACGCAGGCCCACCGACTTCGCCCCCGGGGTCGCGAACGAGGTGGTGGGTGACACGCCGGTGCCGTCGTCGTACTGACCGTCGCCGTCGAAGTCCCAGGTGTAGGCATTGGCCGGAATCGGGTCGTCGTCCGTCGAGGTGGAGGCGTTGAAGGTCACGGTGGCGCCCGGGTTGGGGCGCGCCGGGGTGAACGTGGCGCGTGCCACCGGGGTCGCGTTGGCCAGCACGGTCACGCTGTGGGACACCGCGACGGCCACGCCGTCGGAGTCCGTGACCTGCAGCCCGATCGGCTTGGCTCCCGAGGTCGCGAACGCGGTGGTGGGCGTGAGGCCCGTGGCGTCGTCGTACTGGGTGTCGCCGTCCAGATCCCAGGCGTACGCGCTGGCGGGGAGCGTCTTGTCGTCTGTGGTGGTGGCCGCGTTCATCGACACCTGGTCGCCCACGTCGGGGCTTGCCGGGCTGATGGTGAAGGCCGGCTGCGGCGGGGTGTTGGCCTGCGTCACGCTCACCGAAGCCGTGGTCACGTCGCTCACACCGCCCGAGTCGGTGACCCGCAGGCGCACGGTCCTGGTGCCCGCGGTGCTGTAGATCTTGCTCGGCTGGCGGCCGGCGGCGTCCCCGTACTGGCCGTCGCCGTCGAGGTCCCAGTCGAAGGCGCCCTCGGCGAGGCTCAGGTCGTCGCTCGAGGCGGACCCGTTGAAGGACACGACCTGCCCGGTGACCGGGGACTGCGGCGTGAAGCTGAACGCCGCGCTCGGCGGGGCGTTCACGATCAGCGGGTGCGAGGTGCTGTCGCGGACGCCGTTCGAGTCGGTCACGCGCAGCCCGACCGTCCTGCTGCCCGGCGTCGGGAAGGAGGTGGTGGGCGTCGGGCCGGTGGCGTCGTCGTACTGGCCGTCGTTGTCGAGGTCCCAGTCGTATCCGGTGGCGGGGATCGGCTGGTCGTCGGTCGAGGTCGTGGCGTCGAAGGACACTGTCTGACCCACGTTCGGACGGGTGGGGCTGAAGCCGAACGCCGCCTGGGGCGGTGAGTTCAGCGCCACCACGGTGACGCTCCGCGAAGCTGTGTCGGACTCGTTCTCGGAGTCCGTGACGCGCAGGCCGATGACCTTCAGGCCGGGCGTGGAGAAGGACTGGGTGAGCTGCTGGCCGGTGGCGTCGTCGTACTGGCCGTCGTTGTCCAGGTCCCACTCGTAGGAGCTGTTGGCGATGGCCGCGTCGTCGGTGGTGCCCGAGGCATCCAGCGACACGCTCTGGTTCGCGGACACCGGCGAGGGGCTGACGGTGAATGACGCCGAGGGCGGGGCGTTCACCCGCAGGGGGTGAGTCACCACGGTCGACTCGTTGGCCGAGTCGGTGACCGTCATCGTCACGGACTTCTGGCCCGGGCTGGCGAAGGCGTGCTGTACGTTGGCGCCGGAGTCGGTGGCACCGCCGCCGAAGTCCCACACGATGGAGTCGATGGCGTCGCCGTCGTCGTCGGCGGTGCTGGAGTTGAAGGTCACCGTCTGCCCGATCGCCGGCACCGTGGGGGACCAGTCGAAGCCGGCGGTGGGCGCGGCGGCCTGGACCAGCCCGCTCGCCATGAGCAGCGACGCGGCCACGGCGACGGGCACGAGCGCCTTCACGGTCGCGAGGGGGAGTCGCGCCGGGAGGCGCGAGGACATGGCCGAGAGGCTCTTCACGTTGGAGGGGTCTATTAAGAGGGGTCCGGCTCCGGGCGAGCGGGTCGGTGTTCCGTCACCGAGCGGTCGGCACCAGAGTCAGTCGATTCGGGGCGTGAAGCCAGCGTAACCCGGAATTTCCGGTCTCGCCAACGTCCACCCGAAGGTCCAGGAACGACCAATCCCGGGGCTATGGTGCCCCGGCATGGAGGCGGGCCCCTTCGCGGGACGCAGGCTGCACTTCGTGGGCATCGGCGGCGCCGGGATGAGCGGCCTCGCCCTGGTGGCGCGCGAGCTCGGGGCGGAGGTGTCCGGGTCGGACCGCGCGGAGTCGCCGTATTCCACGCTCCTGCGCGACGCCGGCATCGAGCCGCGCGCCGGCCACGACCAGCCCCCGCCCGCCGGGGCGGAGCTGGTGGTGTCCACCGCGATCGCCCCGGACAACCCGGAGCTCGTCCACGCGCGCGAGGCCGGAACGCCGGTCCTGCACCGCGGGGACCTGCTGGGCGAGGTCACCGCGCTGAGGCGCACGATCGCAGTGGCGGGCACGCACGGGAAGACCACCACCGCGTCGATGGCTGCGCTGGTGCTCCTCGAGACCGGCAGCGATCCCTCGTTCCTGATCGGGGGCGAGCTGCGCGCGGCGGGCACCAACGCGCGCTGGGGTGGGGGGGACTGGGCGGTGGTGGAGGCGGACGAATCGGATCGCTCCTTCCTGAAGCTCGCGCGTGAGGTGGCCGTGGTCACCGGGATCGAGCTCGATCACCACGCCACCTACCGGTCGCTGTCCGAGGTGGAGAGCGCCTTCGCCGAGTTCGCCGCCCCCGCGGACCTGCTGGTGCTGGGCCCCGGTGTGCGGCTGGCCGGGGCGGGCACCGTGCTCACGTACGGGATAGACGAGGGCGAGCTCCGGGCCGAGGCGGTGGAGCTGCTCCCGCTCGGCTCGCGCTTCACCGCGGCCGGGGTGCGCTTCGAGCTCGCGGTGCCCGGGCGGCACAACGTGCTGAACGCCCTGGCCGCGATCGCGGCCTGCCGCCACGCGGGGGTGGAGCCGGAGAAGGCCGCCCCGGCGCTTGCCCGCTTCACGGGAGCGGGGCGGCGCTTCGAGGATCACGGCCGGACCGCGTCGGGGGCGCGGGTATTCGACGACTACGCCCACCACCCGACGGAGGTCCGCGCCACGCTCGAGGCGGCCCGCACGCTCGCTCCGGTGCGGCTGGTGGCCCTCTTCCAACCGCACCTCTACTCGCGCACCCGCCGGCTGGCGCGCGATTTCGGTCGCGCCCTCGCGCTCGCGGACCTGGTGGTGGTGCTCGACGTCTACCCCGCGCGTGAGCGCGCCGAGGACTTCCCCGGGGTGAGCGGCCTGATGGTGGCCGGGGCCGCGTCGGACGCCGCCGCGGGCCGGCCGGTGTGGTGGCTGCCCGCCCGGGAGGACGCCGAGCGACTGCTGCGCGAGGAGCTTCGCGAGGGCGATCTGCTGCTGACCATGGGTGCGGGCGACGTGGACGATCTGGCCCGGAGGCTGGTGGCGTGAGCGTTCCCGAGGGCCTGGAACGGGACTACCCGCTCACCCGGCTGACCACCATCCGGACGGGCGGACAGGGGGACTGGTTCGCTCGTCCCGGCGAGGACGAGCGCCTGGCGGAGCTGCTGCGCTGGGCGGGCGATGAGCAGGTCGCGGTAGGAGTGGTGGGCTCGGGCTCGAACCTCCTGGTGTCGGATGCGGGATTCCGGGGACTCGTCATAAAGCTCGACGGAGCGCTAGCCGCCATGGAGCAGGAGGGCCACCGGCTCGTCTGCGGGGGTGGGGCGCGGCTGCCCCAGGCGGCCGCGCTGGCTGCGCGTGCCGGTTTGAGCGGCCTGGAGTTCGGGGTGAACATCCCGGGGACCGTGGGCGGCGCGGTGCGAATGAACGCGAACGCGTACGGCGGCGACCTCGCGCGCGTGCTCGAGTGGGCCGATGTGGTGAGCCGCGACGGCACCGACCGCCGTGAGCCCGCGCAACTCGGCTTCGAGTACCGGCGCTCCAACCTCGAGACGGGAGAGGTGGTCTCACGGGCGTCGTTCGCCCTCAGCCCCGCTCCGCCCGCGGAGGTGAAGGCCACATTGGCCGGCATGCGGGAAGCCCGCCGCCAGGCCCAGCCGTCCGGGATCAAGACCTTCGGCTCCACCTTCAAGAACCCCGCCGGCGAGGCCGCGGGCGGCCGCAGCGCGGGTGTGCTGCTGGACCAGGCGGGCTGCCGCGGCCTCACGGTCGGAGGCGCGCGGTTCTCGGAGAAGCACGCCAACTTCGTGGAGAACATGGGCCACGCCACCACGGCGGACGTGATCGCCCTCATGGGCGAGGGGCGCCGCCGGGTCCGGGAGACCTTCGGGGTGGAGCTCGAGCCCGAGGTGCAGATACTTGGCGACGTGGACCTGTCGCCACTCGGGGGAGCGGAGTCGTGAGGGCCGGATCGCCCGCGGCCCGGCGCCCCGGGCGCCTTGCGGAGGTCGTGGCCCGGCTCGGGGGGGTTCCGCGGTCCGCCCTGCGGTCCGTGCGGCCGCACGACGCCCGTCTGCCGCGGCCGTCGGCCCGCATGCGCCGGATCGCGCTGGCGCTGCTCGTCCTGCTCCTGGTGACCGGCGGGGTCTACCGCTTCTGGCTGCGTGACTCCTCGCTGGTGAGCGTCGAGCACGTGACCGTCACCGGCGTGACCACCAAGGACGCCAACCGCGTCCGTGCGGCCCTGGCGGCCACCGCGAGGACCATGACCACCCTCCACGTGCGCCGGGACCGCCTCGATCAGGCGGTGGCGGGCTTTCCGGTGGTCCGCGCGCTCCAGGTGACCACCGACTTCCCGCACGGGATGAAGATCCAGGTGATCGAGCGCGTGCCCGCGGCCATGGCCGTGACCGACTCCGGCCGGGTGCCCGTGGCCGCCGACGGCACGGTGCTCCAGGGCCTGCCCACGCCCGGCCCGCTGCCCACGGTCCGAGCGCGCGGGGGACTGAAGGGCCAGCGGCTGTCGGATCCTCTGGCACTCGCGGGTGCCCGCGTGGCCGGCACCGCGCCTCCCGCCCTGCGCCGCCGTCTCGACGAGGTGCACCGCGACGGTGAGCGCGGCCTGGTGGCCACGATGCACGACGGCCCCGACCTCGTGTTCGGCGGAGCGAGCAGGCTGCGCGAGAAGTGGATCGCCGCGGCCCGGGTCCTCGCGGACCAGGACGCCCAGGGCGCGACCTACGTGGACCTCCGCGTGCCCGGGCGACCGGCCGTCGGCGGCCTGGCCTTCCAGAGCGTGGCTCCGCCCGAGACCGAGCAGGCTCCGGTCCTGCCGGGGGACGGTGCGACGACGGCCACCCCCGAGAGCGGCCCCGCAACCGGAGCCCCGGTGGACCCGGCCACGGCCCCTCTCACCGGCGAGGCTCCGGCCACGGCGACCCCGCCGGCCACGAGCACGCCGCCTGCCGCCCAGACCCCGGCCACGACGGCGCCCGCGGCGCCCTCCGTGCCGGTTCCGGGCGCGGCCGGAGGGGCGGCCGAAGCGCCCGCTCCCTGACGTCCCGGCTCCGTCCGACGCCCTCTCCGAAAGTATCGACCTCGGGTTGAGGTCGACGTCAAACCCTCAAGTCAGAGTCTAAGTTGACATGCATAGATTGTTGCGGGCGGCATTGACACTTCGGCCGATATCCACCTACAGTGCCGACTTGGCGACCGTCGCTGACCCTCGATGACCGCCTGAGCTTCACCAGCAGAGAGAGGATCCTGAGCCCCTATGGACACCGGTAGCTACTTGGCTGTCATCAAGGTCGTCGGCATCGGCGGCGGCGGCACCAATGCCGTAAACCGCATGGTCGACGCCGGCCTCAAGGGCGTGGAGTTCATCGCCGTCAACACCGACTCCCAGGCGCTGCAGATGTGCGACGCCGACATCAAGCTTCAGATCGGCGACCAGCTGACGCGCGGCCTCGGCGCGGGCGCGAGCCCCGACGTGGGCTACGGCGCGGCCAACGAGAGCCGCGATGAGATCAAGGAGGCGCTGAAGGGCGCGGACATGGTCTTCGTCACGGCCGGCGAGGGTGGCGGCACCGGCACCGGCGCCGCGCCGGTCATCGCCGAGGTGGCCAAGCAGGAGGTGGGCGCGCTCACAGTGGGCACGGTCACCAAGCCGTTCGACTTCGAGGGCACGCAGCGCATGCGCCAGGCGGTGGACGGCATCGAGCGCCTCCGCGAGCAGGTGGACACGCTGATCGTGATCCCCAACGAGAAGCTGCTCGCCGTGGTGGAGCGCCGCACCAGCATCCTGGACGCGTTCCGCGAGGCGGACAACGTCCTGCGCCAGGGAGTGCAGGGCATCACCGACCTGATCACCACGCCCGGTCTCATCAACCTGGACTTCGCCGACGTCCGCACGATCATGCAGGACGCCGGCTCGGCGCTCATGGGCATCGGCGAGGCGGCGGGCGAGCAGCGCGCGGCCGAGGCGGCCAAGAACGCTATCTCGAGCCCGCTGCTCGAGCAGTCGGTGGAGGGAGCCACGGGCATCCTCCTGAACATCACCGGCGGCAGCGACCTCGGCCTGTTCGAGGTGAACGAGGCCGCGGAGATCATCCAGAGCGCCGCCGACTCGAACTCGAACATCATCTTCGGGGCCGTTGTGGACGACGCGATGGGTGACGGCGTGCGCGTCACCGTGATCGCCACGGGCTTCGAGCGGCCGGGACGCCTTCCGCTCTTCCAGGAGGACTCCACGGGCCGGCGGCGCGAGCCGCGGCGCCGGGACGTGTCCCTGGACGACCGCCAGCGCAAGTCGCTCGAGATCTCGGACGACGAGATCGACGTTCCGTCCTTCCTTAAGGACTGACCTCGCGAGGAGCGGAGCCCGATCGGCAGCGAGGAGCGGAGCCCGATCGGTGATCGGGCGAGCACCGCAGCCCTGTGATCGGCGAGCACCGCAGCGATGCATTCCTTCCGCGAGATCCTGCCGCCGGACACTGCGCTCGCCTACGAGGCGATGCGCGAGCTGCGTACACAGCTCACCGGCGAGGACGAGTTCGTCCGCCGCGTGGACGAGGAGCAGCGGCCGGAGGGGTACCGCCTCGTCGGCGCGTTCGAGGATGACGGGCGCGTGACGGCTGTGGCCGGCTTTCGCCTGCTGCACACCCTGTACGGCGGTGACGTGCTCTACGTGGACGACCTCTCCACGATGGCCGCGGCCCGCGGGCGCGGGCACGCGGGAGCGCTCGTGGACTGGTGTGCGGATGAGGGCCGCCGCCTGGGCGCGGACGCCCTCCACCTGGACTCGGGCGTGGGCCCCGAGCGCCAGGACGCGCACCGCCTCTACTTCCGCAAGCGGCTCCGGATCTCCTCGTACCACTTCGCCCGCCCGCTGTAGCCTCTCGGCCCTGTCCTCGGCCGCCCACACCCTCCGCCGCACACCCCTCTACGAGCGCCACGAGCAGGCCGGCGCGCGGCTCGTGCCCTTCGCCGGCTGGGAGATGCCGGTCCAATACGGGGGCATCCGCGCCGAGCACATCGCGGTGCGCACGCGGGCGGGCATGTTCGACGTCTCGCACATGGGCGAGATCGAGACCCGCGGGCCCGGGGCCGAGGCCTTTCTCCAGCATGTCCTCTCCAACGACGTGACGAAGATCGCCGAGCGCGGGGCGCAGTACTCGGTGCTGTGCAGGGCGGACGGCGGGGTCCTGGACGACCTCTTCACCTACCGCCTGGACGGCGGCCGCTTCCTGACCGTGACCAACGCATCGAACCACGAGAAGGACCTGGCCTGGTACCGCGAGCAGGCGGCCGGGTTCGACGTGGAGATCGCGGACACGCTCCAGGACTGGGCCATGATCGCGGTCCAGGGGCCGCTGGCACGCGGGGTGCTGGAGCGCCTGGCCGAGGGCGAGCTGCCGGCGCGCATGCGCACGGCCGACCTGAGGGTGGCCGGCGTGGACTGCCTCGTGTGCGGCACGGGCTACACCGGCGAGGACGGGGCCGAGCTGCTGGTGCCCGCTGCGGGCGCCGGGGCGGTCTGGGACGCGTTGGCCGAGGCCGGGGTCGAGCCCGCCGGCCTGGGCGCGCGCGACACGCTGCGCCTCGAGGTCTGCTTCCACCTCTACGGCAACGATCTCTCCGAAAGCCGCAACCCGCTCGAGGCCGGACTCGGCTGGTGCTGCAAGCTGGACACCGGCTTCATCGGCTCGGACGCCCTGCGCGGCCTGGAGCCTGAGCAGTCGCTCTCGCCCTTCGTGTTCACCGGCCCCGGCATCCCGCGCCAGGGGAATCCCGTGAGCACCCGCTCCGGGGAGGGGATCGTGACCAGTGGTTCGCGCTCCCCCTGCCTGGAGAAGGGGATAGGCATGGCCTACGTGCCGGTTGCCGCGGCCAAGCCCGGCACGGCCATCGAGGTGGACGTGCGCGGGAAGGCGCGCGCCGCCGAGGTGAGCGAGAAGCCGCTGTACCGGAAGAATTCGTAAGAACCCACGAGGAGGTCCGTTGGAAGCGTCCTACCCCGATGAGCTCAGGTACCACCCCGAGCACGACTGGGCCCGCGTCGACGGCGACGAGGCCACCTTCGGCATCACCTGGTACGCCCAGGACGCCCTGGGAGAGGTCGTGTTCTTCGACCCGCCCGAGGTGGGCGGACAGCTGGTCAAGGACCAGGTCTACGCCGAGGTGGAGTCGGTGAAGGCGGTGTCCGACGTGTTCGCGCCCCTGTCCGGGGAGATCGTCGCGGTGAACGAGGCACTGGGCAACACGCCGGAGCGCATCAACGACGATCCCTACGGGGAGGGGTGGATGGTGCGGGTGAGGCTCTCCGATCCGGCGGAGCTCGATTCGCTGCTCGACGTGAGCGCGTATCGCGATCTGCTGCAATCAGGGAGCTGATGTCCCGCTACACCTCCATCACCGACGAGGACCTGAAGGCCATGCTCGGCGCCATCGGCGCCGGCTCGCTCGAGGACCTCTTCGCCGACATCCCGGCCAGTGTCAGGCTCGGCCGGGACATCGACCTGCCCCCGGGCCGCTCGGAGCAGGAGGTGCACGAGGAGATGTCTGCGCTGGCCGCGCGCAACCGGCACGCCGACGCCGAGACCAGCTTCCTGGGGGCGGGCATGTACGACCACTACGTCCCTTCGCTCGTGGACGCGCTCACCAGCCGCTCCGAGTTCCTGACCCCGTACACGCCCTACCAGCCCGAGATCTCCCAGGGCGGTCTCCAGGTGATGTTCGAGTTCCAGACGGCGATCTCGGAGCTCACCGGCCTGCCGGTGGCCAACGCGTCCGTGTACGAGGGCCCCAGCGCCGTGGCCGCGGCGGGCTACCTGGCAAAGCTCGAGACCCGCCGGACCCGTCTGGTGGCCAGCAGGGGCCTCCACCCGCACTCCCGCGCCGCGCTGCGCACCCACGCCGCGGGCTACGGCATGGAGGTGGTGGAGGTGCCCCTGAACGCCGACGGCGCCACCGACGTGGCCGCGCTGGCCGAGGCGGTGGACGACGACACCGCGGCGGTGTTCGTCCAGCAGCCGAACTTCCTCGGCACCGTGGAGGACGTGGGCGAGCTGGCCGAGGCCGGAAAGCGCACCGGAGCCCTCCTGGTGTGCGCGGCGGACCCGCTTCCACTCGGCATCCTGAAGCCGCCGGGCGAGGTGGGCGCGGACATCTGCGTGGGCGAGGGCCAGTCGCTCGGCAACCGGCTCGACTACGGCGGCCCGAGCTTCGGGTTCTTCGCGGCCGCCGAGCGCTTCATCCGGCGCATGCCCGGCCGAATCGCGGGCGAGACGAGGGACGTGGACGGGCGACGCGGCTTCGTGCTCACGCTTCAGACCCGCGAGCAGCACATCCGCCGGGAGAAGGCCACCCACAACATCTGCACCGCCCAGGCCCTGAACGCCCTCGCCGGCGTGGTCTACCTGTCCTGGCTGGGACGGCGCGGCCTGGTGGAGCTCTCCACGCTGATGCTACGCCGCACCCACTACGCCCGCCAGGCGCTCGGCCTCGAGCTGATCAACCCCGGCCCCGTGGTGCGCGAGTTCGCCGTGCGGGTGCCCGACCTGGACGCTCTGTTCCTGCGGGCGCGGGCGGCGGGCATCAACCCCGGGTACCGCCTCGGTCGCGACTACCCCGAGTACGAGGACGGCCTGCTCGTGGCCATCACCGAGCGCCGGACGCGCGCGGACATCGACCACCTGGCCGAGGTGGTGGGCGCCCCGCAGGGTGCCCGCCAGAAGGAGGCGGTGGGATGAGCGAGTTCGTGGTCGACCCGCGCCGCAACGAGGACACCATCACGATCTTCGAGCGCACCCGTGCCGGGCGGCGCGCCTTCGCGGCCCCCGAGACCGACGTGCCCGAGGTGGCGGTGGAGGACGTTCTGCCGGCCGCCCTCGTGCGCGAGAGCCCGGCGCAGCTTCCCGAGGTGTCCGAGCCCGAGATCGTGCGCCACTACACCACGCTCTCCTCGAAGAACTTCCACCTCGACGAGGGCTTCTACCCGCTCGGCTCGTGCACGATGAAGCACAACCCGAAGCTGCACGAGCGCGTGGCCGCGCTGCCCGGGCATGCGCGGCTGCACCCGCTCCAGGACCCCGAGCACGCCCAGGGCGCGCTCGACCTGATGTGGCGGCTTCAGCGGGCGCTGTCGGAGATCGCCGGGCTGCCGCACGTGTCGCTCCAGCCCTCCGCGGGCTCGCACGGCGAGCTGGCCGGCCTGCTGCTCACCCGCGCCTACCACGAGGACCGGGGCGAGCGGCGGACGAAGGTGCTCACCCCGGACACCTCCCACGGCACCAACCCGGCCACGGTCACGATGGCGGGGTACGAGGTGGTGAAGGTCGCCACGGCGGAGGACGGCGGGGTGGACCTGGACGACCTGCGCGAGAAGGCCACGGACGACGTGGCCTGCCTGATGCTCACCAACCCGAACACGCTCGGGCTCTTCGACCGCAACATCGAGGAGATTGCCTCGATCGTGCACGACGCCGGAGCCACGCTCTACTACGACGGCGCCAACCTGAACGCCGTGATGGGCATCGCGCGGCCGGGCGACATGGGCTTCGACATCGTGCACTTCAACCTGCACAAGACGTTCACGCAGCCGCACGGCGGCGGAGGCCCCGGCGCCGGCCCGATCGCCGTGTCCGATCGGATCGAGCCCTTCCTGCCCGTGCCCCAGGTGGTGCGGGTCGAGGGCGACAACGGGTGCGGGCCGCGCTTCGACCTCGATTCCGACCGCCCGAAGTCGATCGGGAAGCTCCGCGGGTTCCAGGGCAACTTCGGCGTGTTCGTGCGCTCCTACGCCTACATCCTCTCGCTGGGCGGCGACGGCCTTCGCGAGGCCTCCGAGGTCGCGGTCCTGAACGCCAACTACCTGAAGGCGCGGCTGGCCGAGCCCGGGGTGGCGGAGTACCTGCCCGTGGCCTTCGACCGCACCTGCATGCACGAGTTCGTGCTCTCGGGCCGCGGCGCGCGCGACGAGCTGGGGGTGAAGACCCTGGACCTGGCGAAGCGGCTGCTGGACCACGGCGTGCACCCGCCCACCGTGTACTTCCCGCTGCTGGTGGAGGAGGCGCTGATGATCGAGCCCACCGAGACCGAGACCAAGGAGCGCCTGGACCACTTCGCCGACGCCGTGCGCTCGATCCTCGAAGAGGCGCGCGAGGACCCGGAGATCGCCCGCAACGCCCCCTACACCACGCCGGTCCGCCGGCTGGACGAGGCGGGCGCGGCCAAGCGGCCGGTGGTGCGCCAGGGCATGGGGGAGAACCCCGGCGATCCGGAGCGGGCCGGGCGCAGCGACGGCGAGTCCTCGGGCGCGCTCTAGCCTCGGCCCGCCCGCCGAGGGTGGCAATTTTGGTGCGCATAGGGGAACAAACGTTCCCCGCGTGAGCCGGCGCAGGCCGCGGCATAGACTCACCGCCCGTGCGGATCTTCAGCGGCATCCAGCCCACCGGGCGCAAGCACCTCGGCAATTACCTGGGCGCGGTCCGCCAGTACGTGGAGGGGCAGGACCGGGGTGCCCCGGCCATCTACTGCATCGTGGACCTGCACGCCACGTGTGTGACCTACGACCCGGAGGCGCTCCCGGGCTACGTGTACGACACCACCGCCATGCTGCTGGCCTCCGGGCTCGATCCGGCGCGCTGCATCCTCTTCCGCCAGTCCGACGTGCGCGAGCACTCCGAGCTGTGCTGGCTCCTGAGCTCGGTGGCTCCCTACGGGGACCTCCTGCGGATGACCCAATTCAAGGACAAGTCCGCGCGCGAGCAGGAGCTGGTGCGCACCAGCCTCTTCCTCTATCCGGTGCTGCAGGCGGCGGACATCCTGATCTACCGCGCCGACGAGGTGCCGGTCGGGGACGACCAGCGCCAGCACATCGAGCTGGCCCGCGAGATCGCCCGCCGCTTCAACCACACCTACGCCGATGTGCTGGTTGAGCCCGAGCACCGCATCCCCGAGGTGGGGGCGCGCATCATGGACCTTCAGGACCCGACGTCGAAGATGTCCACCACCTCCAGCACCGAGGCCGGGCTCATCTACATCGACGAGGAACCCGACGCCATCGTCCGGAAGCTGAAGCGGGCCCAGACGGACTCCGGCAGCGAGGTGGTGCGCGGCCCGGACAAGGCCGGGATAGGCAACCTGATCGAGGTGCTCGCCGTGATCCGAGGCATCACGCCCCAGGCGGTGGAGAGCGAGTTCGCCGGTCAGGGCTACGGCGCCTTCAAGGGGGCCGTCGGGGAGGCCGTGGTGGACCTGCTCACCCCGGTGCGGGAGCGCTACCTCGAGCTTCGCGCCGACGAGGCCGCGCTCGAGGCCGTCCTCCACGAGGGGACCGGGCGGGCGCGCGAGATCGCCGCCGGAGTGATGGAAGACGTCCGCGAAGCCATGGGCGTCGGGCCGCAGCTTTAGGCTGGTCCGGTGTCCGTAGTCGATCTCGACCTCGACCTCGAGGTCTTCCAGGGGCCGTTCGACCTGCTGATGACGCTGGTGCTCAACGAGGAGGTGGACCTCCTCGAGGTGGACCTGGCCGACGTGGTGCTGGCCTACGTGGCCCACCTGGAGCGTGCGGGGGAGCTCGACCTCGAGTCGGCCACGGAGTTTCTCGTGCTGATCGCGGCGCTGCTGGAGCTGAAGTCGCGTCTGATGCTGCCCGTGGACGAGGATGAGGAGGGGCTCGACCTGGTCCCGGGCGAGGCGGCCGACGAGCTCTTGGCCCGGATGCTCGAGTACCACCGCTACCGGGGAGCCGCCGCCGACCTGCGCGAGCGTCTCGACGCCGAGCACGGCTTCCGCTACCGCTCCGCTCCGCTCCCGCCCGAGCTGCGCCGGGTGGCGGTGGAGACGGCCGAGCCGGCGTACGACCCGGATCGCCTGGGCGAGGCGCTCGGCGATCTGCTGCGCATTCCCCCGCCCCTCGACCTGCGCCATTTGCGCCGGCCCGGGGTGTCCGTCGAGCAGCGCCTGCGCCACCTGCGCGACCTGCTCGCCACCAGGCGCAGCTTCAGCTTCGACGAGGCCGTGGAGGGCGCCGACCGCCTCACCGAGGCCGTGACGCTCTTCGCCCTGCTCGAGCTCTACAAGGCGGGCGAGGCGGCGTGGGAGCAGGAGGTTCCCTTCGGGCCGATCACGGTGCAGGTGAAGTCCACGTGAGCGACACCGGCGGCATGGGCGAGCTCGCGCGGATCGCCGAGGCGCTGCTCTTCCTCTCACCCGAGCCGCTGCCCGTGGACCGCATGGCCGACGCCTGCGAGGTGTCGGAGGGCGAGGTGGTGGAGGCCCTGGCGCGGCTGCGCGAGCACTACGCCGACGGCTACCGCGGAGTGGTCCTGCGCGAGGTGGCCGGGGGCTTCACCCTGGCCACCGACCCGGTGGCCGAGCGGGCCGCCCGCCGGCTCCTGGCCCGGCCCCGCACCCCGCCGCTCACCCAGGCCCAGGCCGAGTGCCTGGCCATCGTGGCCTACCTCCAGCCCGTGTCCCGGCCCGAGGTGGCCCGGATCCGCGGGGTGGCCTCGGAGTCCGCGGTGGGCACGCTCCTCGAGCGCGGCCTGGTGGAGGAGTCCGGCCGCTCCCGCTTCGGAGCCACGATGTACCGCACCGCCGAGCTCTTCGAGCGCCTGTTCGGGCTCTCCGGGCTCGACGCCCTGCCCGATCCGGCCCGTTTCGACCCCACTCCGGAGGAGCAGGGCGAGCTGCGGGAGCGCCTCGTGCGCGCCGGCGAGCAGCGCGCGCAGGGCTGAGCCCGCCTAACGGGGGCCTAAAGAGGTGCCGATAGGGGAACGGAGCTTCGTTTCCCCTCGATATGGCGTATCCCCCTTCGATTTCGAGCCAGCTTTCACCGACGCTGGGTTCCATCAACGGTCTTGCGCCCGAGCAGGTTCAGCGGCTCGGCGAGCTCAGTCCCGCACTGCTCCTGGTGGCCGATTCACGGGTGCGCATCAGCTTCACGAGCGCGGCCTTTCAGCGCGCGGTGGGCTCCGATGCGGCCGAGCTGAGCGGGCGTAACTGGCTGGAGCTGATCCACGCCGAGGATCTGGCCGACGCCGGGCGCGCTCTCGACCGGGCACGGGAGTCGCACCGGGCCGAGGTGGTGTTCGAGGCCCGCACCTCCACCCGTGCCGGCGGCTGGCGCTGGCTCTCCTGGACCGCGTCGTACGAGAACGGCCACTTCTGCGCCGCCGCCCAGGATGTGAGCGACCGGAAGCGCGCCGAGGGTGCCCTCGCCTCGGGCGACCAGCGCCTGCGGGCCCTGATCGAGCAGGTGCCGGCGATGGTCTACACCGCGTCGCTCGGGGCGGCGGGCGAGTGGTCGTTCGTGAGCGCTCAGGTGGAGCGGACGCTCGGCTGGACCACCGACGAGTGGCTGGCCGACCCGCGGCTCTGGATCGAGCAGATTCACCCCGAGGACCGCGAGCGCGTGCTGGAGGACGAGGAGCAGCTGCTCGGCCCCGGCGACCGCCTCAGGTCGGAATACCGCATGCTCACCCGCGACGGGCAGGTGCTCTGGGTGCGCGACGACGCCAGCGTGATCGTGGGGGAGAACGGCGAGCTGCTGCTCCACGGGCTGATGCTCGACGTGACCGACCTGAAGCGGGCCGAGGTGGCGGTGCTGGACAGCGAGCACAAGTACCGCAAGCTCGTGGAGACCTCCCAGGACATCATCTGGGCGATCGACCTGGAGAACTGCTTCACCTTCGTGAACGACGCGGTGCGCCACACGCACGGCTACGACCCGGAGGAGATGATCGGGCGCCCCTTCACCGACTTCCAGACGCCGCTGATGGGCGATCGCGACCGGCTGGTGGCGGCCGAGATTCTCGACGGTGCCGAGTTCCAGCAGTACGAGACCGAGCACCTGCGCAAGGACGGCATCCCGCTGACCCTGAGCTTCAACGCCGTGACGCTGCGCGGTCCGAACGGGGCCGTGATCGGCAGCACGGGCACCGCTCGCGACGTGACCGAGCAGAAGCGGGTGAAGGACGCGGTGGCGGCGAAGCACCGCCAGCTGCAGTCGATCATCGACAACTCCCCGCTCGTGATCTACGCCAAGGACACCTCCCACCGCTACCTGCTCGCCAACCGCGAGCTCGAGGTGCAGCTCGGCCTGCCCCCCGGGGGCGCCGTGGGCCACACCGACTTCGAGCTGCTGCCGGAAACGGAGGCCGAACGCCGCCGTGTGGCCGACCAGGGCGTGCTCGACTCGGCCCGCGCGGACGAGTCGGAGGAGCTGCTGGCGATCGACGGCCGGGAGCGCGCCTACCTGGTCCACCGCTTCCCACTGCGCGAGTCCGACGGCAAGGTCTACGCCGTGTGCGGAGTGGGCACCGACGTGACCGAGCGGCGCGAGCGCGAGGACGACCTACGGGCGAAGCTCGAATGGTCCCTGCGCATCCGCCAGGCCATCGACGAGGACCGCCTCGTGCTGCACGCCCAGCCGATCGTGGACATCGCCACCGGCGAGCAGGTCCAGCAGGAGCTGCTCGTGCGGATGCGCGACGAGGACGGCGGGCTCGTGATGCCGGGCGTCTTCCTGCCGCCGGCCGAGCGCTTCCACCTCGCGCCCCTCATCGACCGTTGGGTGATCGCCCAGGCCGCCTGGCTGGCCAGCGACCGCCGCGTCGAGGTGAACCTGTCGGCCCAGAGCATGGGCGACGACTCGCTCGTGGAGTACGTGGAGAGCCAGCTACGCGACGCCGGCGCCGACCCGCACAACGTCGTCTTCGAGATCACCGAGACCGCGGCCGCGCGGGACATCGAGCAGGCCACCCGCCTGGCCGAGCGCCTGTCCGCGCTCGGGTGCGGATTCGCCCTCGACGACTTCGGCACCGGCTACGGCAGCTTCACCTACCTGAAGCACCTGCCGGTGGACTACATCAAGATCGACATCGAGTTCGTGCGCCACCTGAAGCCCGACTCGCCGGACCTCCAGGTGGTGAGCGCCATCATCGACGTGGCCCGGAAGTTCGGTATCCAGACGGTGGCCGAGGGTGTGGAGAACGAGGAGGCGCTGGATCTTCTGCGCGAGCTGGGCGCGGACTACGCCCAGGGCTACCACCTCGGGCGCCCCGCCCCCCTGGACTGAAGGCCCGCTCCCCGCTAGGAGGCGGCCAGCTCGAGCCGCGACTCCGAGAACTCCTCGGCCACGTCGCGCAGGATCTGGAGCATGGCCTCGGTGGCCGGGGAGGTGTAGGCGCCCTCCTGGGTGGCGGCCCACACCCGCCGCAGCGGGCGATCCGCCACCTCCCGGACCACCACACCCGGGTGGACCGCGGTCAGGGCCAGGCGCGGCAGCAGCGTGACGCCGACGCCCGCGGCCACAAGCGCCTGGGCGGCGGTGGTCTCGTCCGCCTCGAAGGCCACCCGCGTCTCGAAGCCGGCCTCGCGGCAGAGGACCTCGATGATGTTGCGGCAGCCCGAGGCCCGGGTGGAGCACACCCAGGGCTCGTCGGCCAGGTCGGCCAGCTTCAGCTTGCGGCGGTCGGCCAGGCGGTGGCCGACGGGGAGGATCGCGTCGTAGCTGTCCTCGACGAGCGGGGTCAGCTCGAGGTCCGTGGGAAGGGCTCCGGGCACCGAGGTGTGGTCGTAGACCAGGGCCACGTCGATGTCGCCGCAGCGGAGCAGGGCGCAGGCCTCCTCGGGCTCGGCCTCGACCATTCCCAGGTCCACGTGGGGGTGGCGGCTGTGGAAGGCGGCCACGGCGCGGGGCACCAGCGTGGCGCCGGCGCTCTGGAAGCAGGCGAGCCGCAGGCGGCCGCCGCGCAGGCCGGCGATGGCGGCCAGCTCGTCCTCGGCCGCGTCGATGCGGGCGAGGATGGCGTCGGTGTGGGCCACGAGCGAGCGGCCGGCATCGGTCAGGCGTACCCCGCGGGAGCTGCGCTCCACCAGTCGTGCTCCGGTCTCCCGCTCGAGCGCGGCCACGTGCTGGCTGATGGCCGACTGGGTGAAGCTGAGGGCCTCGGCCGCCGCCGAGAAGGAGCCGCGTGCCGCCACCTCCCGAAGCACCTTCATGCGACGCACGTCGAGCATTAGCAGAGCTTATCGCCCGGCGTAGATGTCTTCGTCGCGGCTGATGGGCCGCTGTGCGATCCTCGGTGCCGGGGTGACGCGACGAGCCTGGATCCAGTTCGGTTTCCTGGCCGCCTTCTGGGGGGCCTCCTACCTGTTCATCAAGATTGCCCTGGAGGATGACTTCGGCGCGGCGCCGATCGTCTTCATCCGCACCGCCCTCGCCGCCCTGGTGCTGCTTCCGCTCGCCGCCCGGACCGGCGCCCTGTCGGGCCTGAGTGGCCGCAGCCAAATCGGTCCCATCTTCGTGCTGGCCGGGGTCCAGGTGGCGGCGCCCTTCCTCCTCATCACCGCGGGCGAGCAGCACCTGCCCTCGTCGCTCACGGGCATCCTGGTGGCCACCGCTCCGATCTTCACCTTCCTGCTGGCCTTCGCCCTCAGCGGCGAGGAGCGCGCCGGCGCGCTGAGCCTCGCGGGCGTGGCCGTGGGCGTGGCCGGAGTGGCGCTGCTGCTCGGGGTGGACGCCGGCGGCGGCACGGCCGCGCTTCTGGGCGGGCTGATGGTGGTGCTGGCCAGCCTCGGCTACGGGCTCGGGGCCTGGTTCCTGAAGCGCCGCATCCGGGGCGTCGAGCCGGTGGGCGTGGTGGCGGCCACGATGGCGGCCAGCGCGCTGATGGTGGCCCCGCTAGCGGCGATCGACCTGCCGCCGCACGGGCCGGAGCTGGACACCGTGGGCGCCCTGGCCGCGCTGGGCGTACTGGGTACGGGCGTGTCCTTCGTCCTCTACTACTCGCTGATCGGGAGTGTGGGCCCGGCCAAGGCCTCACTCGTCGCCTACGTGGCGCCCGGCTTCTCGGTGATCTACGGGGTCACGCTGCTGGACGAGTCGTTCGGCCTGGCCACGGCGGCCGGCCTGATCCTGATCGTCGGCGGCTCCTGGCTCGCAGCCGAGGGGCGGCCCCCGTGGAGGAGGCGGCAGGAGGCGAAGGCCACGACCGTCGCGGCGCCGGCGGCCGAAGCCGCTCGCTGACGGGGAGGAGCGGAGCCGGGGAGAACCTGGCTGCGGTGCTCGCTTGATCGACGATCAAGCTTGCGCAGCAAGCTGCCCGCAGGCGGCGTCGATGTCCCGGCCCCGCGTAAGGCGCACCGTCGCACGCACGCCCTTCGACTCCAGTGCCGTCTTGAACGCCGCCACCGCCGGCCGAGTGGAGCCCTGGAAGCCGGTCTCCGTGGGGTTGTAGGGAATGAGGTTGACCTTGAACGCCCGCCGCGGCTGGAGCAGATCGGCGAGGGCCAGCGCCTGCTCGAGCCGGTCGTTCACGCCGCCCAGCATCAGGTACTCCACGAACACGTCGCGGCGCCGGTGCTCGTGCCAGCGCAGGCAGGCGTCCAGCACGTCCCGCAGCGGATAGCGGTCGTTCACCGGCATCAGCTCGGAGCGGAGCGCGTCCTCGGGTGCGTGGAGAGAGAGCGCGAGGCGCACCGGCGGCCCCTCCACCGCAAGGCGCTCGATGCCCGGCAGCCAGCCCACGGTGGAGATCGCGGTGTTCGACCACCGCACCCCCACCTCGGGCAGGCGCTCGCACGCAGCCAGCACCGAGTCGAGGTTCATGAGCGGCTCGCCCATTCCCATGAACACCGCGTTGGTCACCTCGGTGGAGCGGCGGAAGTGGAGCGCCTGGTCGAGGATCTCCGACTCGGTGAGGTTGCGCCCGAACTTCATGCGGCCGGTGGCGCAGAAGGTGCAGGTGAGCGGGCAACCCGACTGGCTCGAGAGGCAGAGCGAGCGGCGGCCGTCGCGGTAGCTCATCAGCACTGCCTCCACCGGACGCCCGTCGGCGGTGGTGAGCAGCGCCTTTCGCGTGCCGTCCGTGGCCACGGCCTCGCGCTCCAGGGCCAGCGACGAGAACGGGACCTCGCCGGCCAGCGCCGTGCGCAGCTCCTGCGGCAGGTTGGACATGCGCTCGTAGGACTCCGCGCCTCGGGCCGTCCACTCCCACACCTGGCGGGCACGGAAGCCGGGCTCGCCGCGGGCGGCCAGGCGCTCGTCGAGCAGCTTCAGGTCCACGACGGTCGAGTCTGGCAGCCTCTGCGCCATGCGACTCGGCAAGTTCCTGGCTCACGCGGGCGTGGCCTCGCGCCGCGCCTCCGAGCAACTGGTGGCCGAGGGGCGCGTGAAGGTGGACGGCGAGGTGGTGCGCAATCCCGCCCACGGCGTGGAGGAGGACACGCCCGTCACCGTGGACGGGCGGGCGGTGGCGCCGGAGCCGCACGAGGTGTTCGTCCTCAACAAGCCCAAGGGCGTGGTGTCCACCGCCCAGGACACCCACGGGCGGCCGACCGTGGTGGAGCTGGTGCGCTCCAACCGCCGGCTGTACCCGGTCGGGCGCCTGGACGCGGACAGCACCGGGCTGATCCTCCTCACCAACGACGGCGATCTGGCCGACCGGCTCACGCACCCGCGCTACGGCGTGGACAAGGTCTACCGGGCCCGCATCACCCCGGGCCGGCTGTCGCCCCGCGCGCTGGCGGCGCTGAAGCAGGGGGTGGAGCTCGACGACGGCATGACGGCGCCCGCGCGCGTCCGCCAGCCCGGCCGGGGGGTGGCCGAGATCGTGCTGCGCGAGGGGCGCAAGCGCCAGGTCCGGCGCATGTTCGACGCGGTGGGCCACCGCGTGACCGACCTCGAGCGGGTGGCCTTCGGGCCGCTCCGGCTTCGCGACCTCGGACCGGGAGAGAGCCGCCTCCTCTCGCGTGCGGACGTGGAGCGGCTGCGGCGCTCCACCGAGGAGGGCGCGGGCCCCCGCCCGGAGGCCCGCCGGAAGCGCTCCGGGCGGCGCGCCGCATCCGGATGGAAGAATCCGCGCCCGTGAGGCTCAGAGCGCTTCGGGGCGCGACCACCGTGATGGAGAACGACGCCGACGCCATCGTGCGCGCGACCGAGGAGCTGGTGCGCGAGGTGATGGAGCGCAACGACCTCCGGGCCGAGGACCTCGTGAGCTGCATCTTCACCTGCACCAACGACCTCGACGCGGAGTTCCCCGCCCTGGCGGCACGCCGGCTCGGCCTCGACCAGGTGCCGCTGCTCTGTGCGCGCGAGATCGACGTGCCCGGCGCGCTGCCGCGCGTGATCCGCCTGCTGGTGCACTGCTACGCCGAGCCCGAGTCGCCGGCCCGCCATGTCTATCTCCGGGAGGCCGCCGCACTCAGGCGCGATCTCGAGGGGGCTCAATAGGCTCAAACCCGGTGGCGCTTGAGTTCAACAGCAGGGTGGGGGCGATCCCGGTGTATCCGGCCGCGTCCACCTACGCCTTCGACGGCGAGCTGGTGAAGCTGGCGTCCAACGAGACGCCCTGGCCGCCACACCCCGACGTGCTGGAGGCCGTGGAGGCCGCGCTGACCGGGCTCAACCGCTATCCCGACCCGTCCAACTCGCTGCTGCGGAGGCGGATCTCGGAGCGGACGGGAGTGCCCACCGAGCGCGTGGCCGTGGGCAACGGCTCCTGCGAGATCCTGCTGGCCGCGGGCGAGGCGATGCTGGAGCCCGGAGCGGAGATCGTCTACTCCTGGCCCTCCTTCTCGATGTATCCGCACCTGGCCGCGATGAGCGGCGCCACCGCGATCACCGTGCCGCCGGACGAGCGCGGGGTGCACGACCTGGACGCGATGGCGCGCGAGGTCACGGCCGCCACCCGGATCGTGATCGTCTGCAATCCGAACAACCCCACGGCCACCGCCGTGGAGCCCGCCGCCATCGACGCGTTCGTGGGTGCCGTGCCGCGGCACGTGGCGGTGATCCTGGACGAGGCCTACGTCGAGTTCTCCACGCTCCAGGATCCGGACGACTCTCTGGACCTGCTGGCGCGGCATCCCAACCTCGTGGTGCTGCGCACCTTCTCCAAGGTCTACGGCCTCTGCGGCCTGCGCGCCGGATACGCGCTGGGCTCGGAGGAGTTCCGGCTCGCGGTGGACCGCGTGCGGCAGCCCTTCTCGGTGAACGCGCTCGCCCAGGCCGCCGCGGCTGAGGCCATGCGCCACCAGGACGAGGTGGAGCGCCGCGTGGAGCGCACCGCGGTGGAGCGCATGCACGTGGAGACCGAGCTTGACGCGCGCGGGCTGGCCTCCACGGACAGCCAGGCCAACTTCTCCTGGGTCTCGCTGGGGGACCGCGACGACGGCGACGTGGTTCGCGGCCTGGAGAAGCGGGGCGTGATCGTGCGTGCGGGAACGGCGCTCGGGCAGGCGGGCTGGATGCGGGTCACCTACGGCACGCGGCGGGAGAACGACCGCTTCCTGGCCGCCCTCGACGAGGTGCTGTAGCCCGCCCGGAGCTTGCCCCCGGCCGCGCGCGCTGCTACAAACACCTGCGGATGTCCTCGCACGCGACGCCGGCCTCGATCGATACCGCCCCTGGTGGCGGCCGTCGGCGCGCGTATGCCTACTGGCGATTTAGCTAGGCGTCCGGCCGCGGCCGCAGGACTCTCTGCCCGCCAGCGCAAAAGCTCGACCCACCGGACGCCGATAGAAGCAGTACCCGCACGGACTCACCCAGAAGGACGTCTGAAAGGCTTGTTTGTGATGACGACGGTGACGAGAGAGAGCGCCCGCCACTCGGCCGGCTCTCCCATGGCCGATGAGGGCTGAGGCGCAGGTGGACGTACCCCGACATCTCGACAGGGTCCGCGACCAGCGGATTCACCAGATCGTGCCCCTGGCCAGCCCGGAGCGGATGCTGGAGGAGATGCCCCTGGAGGAAGAGCGGACCGGGGTGGTGGTGCGCGGGCGGGACCAGGTGGAGGCCGTCCTCAACCGCGAGGACGACCGCCTGCTGGTGGTGGTGGGGCCCTGCAGCGTCCACGACATGACGGCCGCGCGCGACTACGCCGAGCGGCTGGCCGCCCGGGCCGCGGACCTGCGCGACGACCTCTTCATCGCGATGCGCGTGTACTTCGAGAAGCCGCGCACCACGACCGGCTGGAAGGGGCTGATCAACGACCCGCACCTGGACGATTCCGGGGACGTGAACACCGGCCTCCGGATGGCGCGCCGGCTGCTGCTCGAGATCCTGGACCTCGGCATGCCCGTGGGCTGCGAGTTCCTCGACCCGATCACCCCGCAGTACATCTCGGACGCGGTGGCCTGGGGGGCCATCGGGGCACGGACCACGGAGAGCCAGATCCACCGCCAGCTCGGTTCCGGCCTCTCGATGCCGGTGGGCTTCAAGAACCGGACCGACGGCAACGTGCAGGTGGCCGTGGACGCCGTGCGGGCGGCCTCGGTGCCACACGCGTTCGCCGGTGTGGACGAGAGCGGGCACCCGGCGATCCTCTACACGAAGGGCAACCTCGACTGCCACGTGATCCTGCGCGGCGGGAAGGGTGCTCCCAACTACGGGGCCGACGCCGTGGAGAGCGCGCTGGCGATGCTGCGCGGGGCACACCTGCCGGAGCGCCTGGTGATAGACGCGTCGCACGACAACAGCGCCAAGGACCACCAGCGCCAGCCGCTGGCGGCCGAGGACGTGGGGGCCCAGCTCAGCGCGGGCAACCGGGCGATAGTGGGCCTGATGCTCGAGTCGTTCCTGGTGGCCGGCCGCCAGGAGGTTGACCGCGACGCTCCGCTCACGTACGGCCAGTCGATCACGGACGCGTGCATGGACTGGGACATGACCTCGGGAGTGCTGGAGGGGCTGGCCGCGGCGGTGCGGGCGCGGCGCTCGGGATGAGGATCGCGATCCTCGGCGTCGGGCTGATCGGAGGATCGATCGGCCTGGCGGCCCGCCGGCACGTGGCCGGCGCCGAGGTGGTGGGCTTCGGGCGCAGCACCGAGCGTCTCGCACAGGCCCTCGAGCTGGGCGCGATCGACGTGGCCGCGGGCTCGCTCGAGGAGGCCCTCGACGGCGCGGGCGCATGCTTTGCCTGCGCGCCGGTGGGCGCCCTGGCCGAGCAGGTGGGACAGGCGCTGGCGGCGGCGCCGGAGGACTGCGTCGTGAGCGACGTGGGCTCCACCAAGGCCGGGCTGCTGGCCCGGATCGACGATCCCCGCTTCGTGGGCGGGCACCCGATCGCCGGGGCGGAGACGAGCGGGGTGGAGAACGCCCGGGCCGACCTCTTCCAGGGCGCCGCCTGGTACCTCACGCCGCTGGAGAGCTCCTCCGGGCTCCTCTACGAGCGCCTCCACCGCCTGGTCAAGCAGATGGGCGCCCGGCCGGTGGCCGTGGACCCCGACACGCACGATCGCCTGGTTGCCGTGTTCAGCCACCTGCCGCACGTGCTGGCCAACGTGCTCGCCCAGCAGGGCGCCCAGCGGCTGCTGGACCAGGGCGAGGCGCTGCGCCACGTCGGTCCGAGCTTCCGCGACGGCACGCGCGTGGCCGGCGCCAACACGGCGATGTGGACCGACGTGTACGCGGCCAACCGGGAGGCGGTGGTGGAGGAGGTGCGGCGCTTCGCCCGCTCCCTGGATGCGGCCGCGGACATCCTCGAGTCCGGCGAGGGCGTGGCCGGGTGGAACGACTCCGCACGTGCCGATCGGCGGCGGCTGCTGGAGCCAGACCTGGGGGAGGGGGCCGTTCACGAGCTGCGCCTCACAGTGCCGAACCGCCCCGGTATCGTCGCCCGGGTGGCGCTGGCACTGGGCAGAGCAGGGGTGAACATCGTGGACATGGCGCTCGCGCCGGCCGCGGACATGCGCACCGGTTACATCACGCTGTGGATCGCGGGGGACGGTGAGGCGTCCCGCGCGGCGGAGCTGATCGGCGAGCTCGGCTTTCCCGTAGCCGAGCTGTGAGCCGCACCGCGCGGTTCGCGCCCTCGGGCCCGCTCCAGGGCTCCTACGCGCCCCCCGCCGACAAGTCGATCTCGCACCGCGCCGCTCTCTTCGCCGCGATGTCGGACGAGCCCGTGGTGGTCCGCAACTACCTCGAGTCCGCCGACACGGTGGCCACCCTGGACGCCCTGCGCAGCCTCGGCGCGGGGGTGGACGAGAGCGGAGACGCCTCGGTGCTGATCCGGGGCGTGGGCCTGCGCGCGCCGGTGGAGAGCACCGGCGGGCTGCTGAACGTGCAGAACTCGGGCACGCTCATGAGGCTGCTGCCGGGATGGCTCGCGGGACAGCCCGGCCGGGTCTGGACCCTCGACGGGGACGAGTCCATCCGCCGCCGCCCGGTGGACCGGGTGGCCGCGCCGCTCGCGGACATGGGCGCACGGGTGGAGGCCCGCGACGGGCGCTTCCCGCCGTTCACGATCCAGGGGGCCCAGCTCACAGGCATCGAGTACGCGCTGCCGGTGGCCAGCGCCCAGGTCAAGTCCTGCGTTCTGATCGCCGGAATGCTGGCCGACGGCTCCACCACCGTGGTGGAGCCCGCTCCTAGCCGGGACCACACGGAGCGCATGCTGCGCCGGGCGCGCGTGCCCTTCGAGAACGAGAACGGCCGGTTGACGGTCACCCAGGTGGACGAGCTCGAGCTCGACGAGATGGAGGTGCCGGGCGACCCCTCCTCGGCGGCGTTCATCGTGGCCGCGGCCATGCTGGTGCCCGGATCGCGGGTGGTGGTGTCGGGCATGGGGCTCAACTGGACCCGCACCGCCTTCTTCCGGATCGCCGAACGGATGGGCGGCGTGATCGTGGGCGACCTGGAGGACCTCGGGACCGTCTCCGACCACGAACCGGTGGGTGAGCTGGACGTGGCCTCGTCCGCCCTGGAGGCCACCGAGGTCGGCCCGGACGAGGTGCCGCTGGCGATCGACGAGCTGACGCTTGTGGCGCTGCTCGGGGCGTTCGCCGACGGCGAGACCGTGGTCCGCGGGGCGGAGGAGCTGCGGCTGAAGGAGTCCGACCGCATCAGCGCCACCGTGGGGGGGCTGCGCGGCCTGGGCGCGGACATCGAGGAGACGCCGGACGGGTTCGTGGTCCGGGGCGACGGCTCGCCGCTCCCCGGCGGCACCATCGACTCGCACGGCGACCACCGGCTCGCCATGCTCGGCGCGGTGGCCGGGCTGGCCTGCACGAACGGCGTGGAGGTCAGGGGGATGGACGCCTCGGCGGTGTCCTACCCGGGCTTCGAGCAGGACCTCGCCGCGCTTATTTCCTGAGCGCCGCGCGCGAACGGAAGTAGCCTCTCGACCCGATGGTGGTGGCGATCGACGGACCCGCGGGAGCGGGCAAGAGCACGGTGGCGCGCGCCCTGGCGCGGGCGCTCGGCTTCACCTACCTCGATTCGGGGGCCATGTACCGCGCCGTGGGCCTGATGACCCTGCGCAACGGGGGCGCGGCATCGGATCAGGCCGAGCGGCTCGAGCTGTCGCTCGGCGACCGGGTGATCGCGAACGGCGAGGACGTAACCGAGGCCATCCGCGCACCCGAGGTGAGTGAGGCGGCCTCCCGGGTGGCCACGAACGACCGCGTGCGCGCCGCGCTGGTGCGCAAGCAGCGCGAGCTCCTGGACGGCGGTGACTGGGTGGCAGAGGGCCGGGACATCGGCACCGTCGTGGCCCCGGACGCGACGGTGAAGGTCTTCCTGAACGCCGATCCGGCCGAGCGGGCGCGGCGGCGCGCCGAGGAGCTCGGGATAGACGTGGATTCCGTGGCCCGGGACCAGGCGCTCCGGGACGCCCAGGACAGGTCGCGCGAGCACTCGCCGCTGGCCGTGGCCCCGGGCGCCTTGGAGCTCGATACCACCGGGCTGAGCGTGGACGAGGTGGTGGAGCGGATCGCGGGCATGGTGCGGGCCGCGGCGCCGTGAGCCGGCCGAAGGTGGCCGTGGTGGGCTACCCCAACGTGGGCAAGTCCACGCTCGTGAACCGCCTCTCCGGGACCCGGGAGACCGTGGTGCACGAGCAGTCCGGCGTGACGCGCGACCGCAAGGAGGTGGAGGCCGACTGGAACGGGCGGACGTTCACGCTCGTGGACACCGGCGGAATCGACCTGGCCGACGAGGACGAGATGGGCGAGGCCATCCGCGCCCAGGCCCGCGCCGCCCTGGCCGAGGCCGATCTCGCCGTGCTCGTGGTGGACGCCAAGGCCGGCCTGCGGCCCGGCGACGCCGAGCTGGCCGAGGAGCTGCGCGGCAAGCCGCTGCCGGTGCTGGTGGTGGCCAACAAGGTGGACAGCGCCGGGCAGATGGGGCTGGCGGCGGAGTTCTACGGGCTCGGGCTCGGCGATCCGCTCCCGCTCTCGGCCACGCAGGGCCTCGGCACGGGCGACCTGCTCGACCTGATCACGGCCCGCCTGCCCGAGGGGGGCGCCGAGGAGGACGACGCCGTGCGCCTGGCTCTGATCGGGCGGCCGAACGTCGGCAAGTCGTCCCTGGTGAACCGCCTCCTGGGCGAGGAGCGGGTGATCGTGACCCCGGTGGCCGGCACCACCCGCGACTCGATCGACACGCGCATCGTGGTGGACGGCCGCCCGGTCACGCTCGTGGACACCGCGGGGCTGCGGCGGCGCTCGAAGGTGGCGGGCTCGATCGACTACTACGCCCAGCTGCGATCCGAGATGGCGGCCGACCGTGCCCAGGTGGCGATTGTGGTGTGTGACGCGGCCGAGGGCGTGACCTCCGAGGACCTGCGGGTGGCGGACATGGCGATGCAGAAGCACTGCGCCACGGTGATCGCGCTCAACAAGTGGGACGTGACGCGCACCGACCTCGAGGACGCGAAGGCCCGCATCACCCGCAAGCTCCGCCAGCGCCCGCCCGTGCTGGCCGTGTCCGCGGACAGCGGACGCGGCCTGAAGCGCCTGGTGGCCGCGGCGCTCGAGCGGGCCGACCGCTCGGACGAGTTCATCCAGACCTCGCCGCTCAACCGCTTCCTGAGCGACCTCCAGACCGTGCGCTCGCCGCCGGCCAAGCGCGGACGCATGCTGCGGCTCTACTACATGTCTCAGTTCGAGACGGGGCCTCCGCGGTTCGCCGTGCAGGTCAACGACCGCAGCCTGGTGACGCGCGACTACGCCTACTTCCTGGAGAACCGTCTCCGCGACCAGTGGAAGCTCGACGGCGTGCCGCTGATCATCGACTTCAAGGGACGCGACAAGGAGTGACGGACGCGGTGGTGTTCGACCTCGACGGCGTGCTGCTGGAGTCGGAGCAGGTTTGGAACGAGGCCAAGCGCGAGCTGGTCGAGGAGCACGACGGGCATTGGAGGGACTCGGCGCCGCGGAACATGATGGGCATGAGCTCGCCCGAGTGGTCGCGCTACCTGCGCGACGAGCTGGGAGTGGACATTGACCTGGATCGCATCTCGGGCGAGGTGGTGGCCCGGGTGGAGGCCACCTACCGCCGCGAGCTGCCCTTCCTCGAGGGTGCGCGCGAGGCGGTGGAGCGGGGCAAGCCTGCGCCGGACGTGTACCTGGAGGCGCTGAGGCGGCTGGAGGCGGCCCCGGAGGCGTCCACGGCGGTGGAGGACTCGAACAACGGCATCCGGGCCGCGCGGGTGGCGGGGATGCGGGTGGTGGCGCTCCCGAACCCGGCCTACCCGCCGGGTGACGAGGCACTCGGCCTCGCGGACGTCGTGATCCACGCGCTCGACGAGCTCACACCCGCACTGGTCGCGGGATAGACGGGGCGCCGGCGAGGAGCGGAGCCCGATAGCGAGGAGCGCCGCCCGACCGGCGGTCGGGCGAGCACCGGAGCATGTCATCGATCGGGTGAGCACCGCAGCCATGCCATGTACCCTTTCGCGACTCATGAGCGCACCAGAGCTTTCAGACGACGAGTACCTGTTCACCTCCGAGTCGGTCACCGAGGGCCACCCGGACAAGATCGCGGACCAGATCTCGGACGGCGTCCTCGACGCCGTCATGCGGGACGATCCGATGGGGCGCGTGGCCTGCGAGACGCTCGTGAACACCGGGCTCGTGGTGGTTTCGGGCGAGATCTCCACCGACACCTACGTGGATATTCAGCACGTCGCGCGGGAGACGATCCGCAATATCGGCTACACCGACGCCGACCTCGGCTTTTCCGCGGACAGCGCGGCCGTGATCAACGCCATCGACAAGCAGTCCCCGGACATCGCACAGGGCGTGAACACCGCTCTGGAGGCGCGCACCGACCCCGCGGACGACGACCAGCTGGACATGGCCGGCGCGGGCGACCAGGGAATGATGTTCGGGTACGCCACGAACGAGACGCCGGAGCTCATGCCGCTGCCGATCTCGCTCGCCCACAAGCTCGCGCACCGGATGGCCGAGGTGCGCAAGGCGGGAGTGATCCCCTACCTGCGGCCCGACGGCAAGACCCAGGTCACCGTGCGCTACGAGCACGGGCGCCCGATCGAGATCGAGAAGCTGCTGATCTCGACCCAGCACAAGGACGGGGTGGACCCGGACACGCTGATCCGGCCCGACCTCTGGGAGCAGGTGGTTCACCCGATCCTCCCGGCCGAGCTCTACGACGAGCGCAAGCTGAACACCACCAAGAACTTCATGGTGAACCCCACCGGCCGGTTCGTGATCGGCGGACCCGTGGGCGACTGCGGGCTCACCGGCCGCAAGATCATCGTGGACACCTACGGCGGCATGGCCCGTCACGGCGGCGGCGCCTTCTCGGGCAAGGACCCGTCGAAGGTGGACCGCTCGGCGGCCTACGCGGCGCGCTACGTGGCCAAGAACGTGGTGGCGGCCGGCCTGGCCGACCGCTGTGAGGTTCAGGTGGCCTACGCCATCGGCGTCGCCCACCCGGTCTCGGTGATGGTGGAGACCTTCGGCACCGAGAAGATCGCGCGCCGGGAGATCAACCGGCTCGTGAACGAGCACTTCGACCTGCGTCCCGGCGCCTTCCGCCAGTACCTGGACCTTCATCGTCCGATCTTCCAGAAGACGGCGGCCTACGGCCACTTCGGCCGCGAGGACCACGACTTCACCTGGGAGAAGACGGATAAGGCTGACACGCTGCGCCAGGTCGCGGGCCTCGGCGAGCGCGCCTCCACTCCCGTGTAACCAGGCTGCGGTGCTCGGCCGATCACCGATCGGCCTCCACTCCCGTGTAACCAGGCTGCGGTACTCGGCCGATCACCGATCGGCCTCCACTCCTCGCTGGGGCGCTGCTAGGCGTCGCGCGCGGGCCGCGGGTGGCGCACCCGGTACAGGTTCACCTGCTCGGCCAGGCCCTTGAGGTGGCGGCGGCCCGCGAACGACCACGCGTACTCGCCCCGCGTGTCGTCGCGCACGTTCTCGGAGGACACCACGCTGCCCGAGCGGGCGAACTCGGCGATCCGGCTGGCCTGGTTCACCGCGGAGCCGTACACGTCGCCCCCCCGGTTCAGGGCCGGGCCGCGGGCCACCCCGGCGTGGATCGCCGGCAGGCCGCTGCCCTCCGCCTCGGCGGCGTCGGCAAGGACCAGGAGCATGGCGAGCAGGGCGTCGGTGTCGGGGGACACGAGCATTGCCGCGTCGCCGATCGTCTTCACCAGGCGCACCGGCGGCTCCGCGAGGTCGGTGACCAGCTCCGTGTAGCGCTCGGCCAGGGCGCCGAGCTCGTCGGCGGGCACGCTCTCGCCCAGCCGGGTGAACCCGGTCAGGTCCGCGAACGCCACGGTCGTCTCGATGGTGCCCGGGAGGCTGCCGCTCTCGCGCTCGCTGGCGCCCACAGCCACCTGGCGCATCACCGCCCTCAGGTGGGTGCGCAGCGCGTGGCCGAGGCCCGGCTCCAGGAGCGGCATCAGCAGGGTCGTCTCCTCGCCGTAGCGCGACGAGAGGTCGTACTCGGTGTCCCCCGCCCGCAGGAAGGCCGCCCCGAACGCCCCGGCCAGCGTGGCCGCGAGGTTGGCCATGCCCTGGCCCAGCACCCGGGTGACCTCGAGGACGCTCTTGTCGGGGATGCCCGAGCGCCGGATCTGCTCGATGTTCGCGGCCGCCTGCACGTCGGCGGCGTCGTAGGAGCGCTCGCCCGGCGCCGGGCGCGGGCGGCCGAGCGCGCGGTTCACCCGCTCCAGGAAGTCGAGGTCGAGTCCCGATTTCTCGGCCACCTCCTCCGCGGTGAAGCGCTCGTCGCCGTAGGAGAGGGCCCGCTCCACGGGGAGCAGCACGAGCTGGTTCTGGGCCACCGCGCGCCGGAGCTCGTCCTCCGGAACCCCGGCCGCGCGCAACTCCGCCAGCAACGCCTCGCGCGCCTCGCGCTCCTGCTCGCTGGTCACTCCGTCGAGGAGGTCGCCCGCGTCGGAGTCGTCGGCCACGGGGCACATGTTCACACGTCCAGGCCCCGCCACGGGGCGTCCGGGTCCCCCCGTAGGTTCGAGACGTGATCGCCAAGGTGGAGCCACTCACGCCCGCGCGCTCCCTGCGCGGGCCGTTCGACTACCGCCTGGGCGTCGATCTGCCCGGGGTGGAGGTGGGGAGCATGCTCGTGGTGCCCTTCGGCCGCCGCCGCCTCCTGGGCGTGGTGGTGGGCATGGCGGAGGAGAGCGAGCTGCCGCCCGAGCGCCTGGCCGAGCCCCTGCGGGCGCTCGAGGCCCAGGTCCCGGCCGCGCTGGTGCGCCTCGGTCTCTGGCTCGCCCGGGAGTACTGCTCGGCCCCGGCACGCGGGCTCGCCCTCGTGCTCCCGCCGGGCACGGGCACCGGCAGCGGGCCCCCGCTTCGCCCCCGGAGCTCCCTGCGGGTCGAGCTCACCGCTGCCGGCCGAGCCCTCTCGCCGGAGGAGGCGGGGCGCCTCGGCGCCCGCCAGCAGGCCGCGCTCCGGGCGCTGGCCGCGGGCCCCGTGGGCGCGGCGGCCCTGGGCCGGGCGGCCGGGTGCGACCACGGCTCCCTGCGCGGCCTGGAGCGCCGCGGGCTCGTGGACCTGCGCCAGGCCCTCGAGCCCGGGCGGCGGCCGCGGATCGACGCGGTGGGCGCCTCCGCGGGCGAGGCACCGGAGCCGACCCCCGACCAGAGCGCGGCTCTGGAGGCGGTGGCCGCACGGCTCGAGGCCGCGGACCCGGGCACGCCCCTGCTGCTGGACGGGGTCACCGGAAGCGGCAAGACCGAGGTATACCTGCGCTCCGTGGCGATGGCGCTCGAGCGCGGGCGCTCGGCCATCGTGCTCGTGCCCGAGATAGCGCTCACCCCGCAGACGGCCGGCCGCTTCGTCGAGCGGTTCGGGGACTCCGTGGCCGTGATGCACTCCCAGCTCGCTCCGCGCGAGCGCTACGACGAGTGGTGGCGCATGCGGACGGGCGAGGCGCGCGTCTGCGTGGGGCCGCGCTCGGCCATCTTCGCCCCCTTTGCCGACCTCGGGCTGATCGTGATCGACGAGGAACACGATGCCTCGTACAAGCAGGAGGGCGATCCCCGCTACGACGCGCGGCTGGTGGCCGAGCGCCGGGCGCGCGAGGAGGGAGCCGTGCTGCTGGCGGGCAGCGCCACGCCGCGGCCCGAGAGCCTCGTGGCCTGCCACCGCCTCACGCTGCCCCGGCGCGTGGACCACCGTCCCATGCCCCCGGTGGAGCTGGTGGGCATGCTGGGCGTGCAGGGCGCGCTCCACGAGCGCACCCGGAGCGCTCTCGAGGAGGTGCGTCGCCGGGAGGAGAAGGGGATCGTCCTCCTGAACCGCCGCGGCTGGTCCAACTTCCTCTCCTGCCGCAGCTGCGGGCGGGTCTGGGAGTGCCCGGACTGCGACGTCACGCTCGTGCTCCACCGGTCGGCGGGCGAGATCGCCTGCCACCACTGTGGCCACCGCGAGCGGGTGCCGCCGGACTGCCCGGACTGCGGATCGGTGTCCGTGGCCCGCCACGGGGCCGGCACCGAGCAGCTCGAGCAGGAGATCGAGGAGCTGATGCGCCCGCTGCCCGTCTTCCGCCTGGACGCCGACGTGACCGCCGCCGGCGGCAGCGGCACCGTGCTGCGCGAGTTCGACGCCGCGCCCGCCGGCGTTCTCGTGGGCACGCAGATGGTGGCCAAGGGCCACGACTTCCCCGCGGTCACCCTGGCGGTCGTGCTGGACGCCGACTCCACCCTTCGCTTCCCCGACTTCCGCGCCGAGGAGCGCACCTTCGCCCTGGTGGCCCAGCTCGCCGGCCGCAGCGGCCGTGGCGAGCGCGGCGGGCGGGTGATCGTGCAGGCGCTGGACCCCGCGGCGCGCGTGCTCCTCCACGCCGCGGAGCACGACTCCGAGGGCTTCCGGAGAGGTGAGCTCGGCCGTAGGGAAGCCTTCGGCTATCCGCCCTACGGCCAGCTCGTGAGGGTGGTGTGCTCCTCGGAGGCGCTGGGGCCGGAGACCGCGGCAGCCGACGCGGTGCGCGACCTGATCGCCGCCGCCGGCGTTCCCGTGCTCGGCCCCGCCCGGCTCTTCCGGCGCCGCGGGCGCCATCGCGCACAGCTCGTGGTGCGCGCCCCGGAGCGGGCCCCGGCGATCGACGCGGTGCGCGCGGCGGTGGACACCGTGGCCGCCGACCGCGCCCACGCGGCGGCCTCGTTCGCGGTCGACGTCGATCCTCAGTAGGCCCTCGAAAGAGGCTCGCGACGGCCCCGCCGCGACGATAAACTCGAACGCCATGGCGGATGAGACCACGCAGCCCGAGGTCGTGAGCGAGGACGAGGAGGAGGAGACTCCGCTCGATCCCGAGCAGGCCGCGCGCCGGGCCGCCGCGATGTCGTTCATCAGGCGCCTCGGCGACCCGGTCCTGAAGTCGCGCGCCACCGAGGTGGACCGCTTCGACGACTCACTGACGAGCCAGGTCGCGCGCATGGCGGGCCTGATGCGGGACGCTGTCGGGATGGGCCTGGCCGCCCCTCAGCTCGGCATATCTCAGCGGCTGCTGGTGTACACCGTGGGCCACGACGCGCCGGTGATCGCCCTGGTCAACCCGGAGATCGAGTGGGCCAGCGACGACCTCGAGTACCTCCAGGAGGGCTGCCTCTCCATTCCCGGGATCACGATGGACGTGGAGCGCCCCGTGCACGTCCGGGTCCGCGCCCGGGACGAGGGCGGCGAGGAGCGTCTCGTGGAGGCATCGGGGCTCGAGGCCCGGGTGATCCAGCACGAGATCGACCACCTCGACGGCGTGCTGATCCTGGACCGCGCCCCGCGCGACGAGCGCAAGCGCGCCCTCCGCGAGCTGCGTGAGCAGCAGCGCAGCGCCGAAGCGGCCTAGACGGCCGCGTCCGGGGGCTCGAGTGTGGGCCGAGTTTTGCGTGCTATATGGGGATAAAGTCGGCCCACCCCCTGAGGGGGCCGCCGATTCACCCAGCCGCAGCTGGCCCCCTCAGTCCTCCAGCCGCTCGTACGCCGGCAGCGTCAAAAACTCCACGAACTCGTCGGAGAGCGCCACCTGCTCGAACAGCTCGCGCGACAGGTCGGGGCGTCCCTCGGTGCGGAACCAGTCGTCGTCGCCGATTTCGGTGCGGATCCGCTCGAGCTCCTCGCCCTCCAGCTCGCGCACGAGCTCGGAGGTGATTGTGCGGCCGTCGGCGAGCTTCACGCCGTGGTGCACCCACTGCCACACCTGGCCGCGTGAGATCTCGGCCGTGGCCGCGTCCTCCATCAGCCCGTAGATCCCGGCGGCGCCGTTCCCGCGCAGCCAGGACGAGATGTACTGGATGCCCACGTTCACGTTCGAGCGCAGGCCTTCCTCGGTCACCTCCCCGGGGGTCTGGGACATGGCCAGGAGCTCGGCGTGGGAGACCTCCACCTCCTCGCGCAGCCGGTCCACCTGGTTCGGGCGGTCGCCGAGCACTGTGTCGAACGCCTTCATGGCCACGGCCACCGAGTCCGGGTGCGCCACCCAGGTGCCGTCGAAGCCGTCGCCCGCCTCGCGCTCCTTGTCCGAGCGCACGGCCTCGAGCGCCCGGCGGTTGGCCTCCTCGTCGGTGCGGCTCGGAATGACGGCCGACATCCCGCCCATGGCGTGCGCGCCGCGCCGGTGGCAGGTCTTCACGAGCAGCTCGGTGTAGGCGCGCATGAACGGGACCGTCATCGTGACCGCCGAGCGGTCGGGGAGCACGAAGTCCGGCCGCGTCCGGAAGCGCTTGATGGCCGAGAAGATGTAGTCCCAGCGGCCGGCGTTCAGCCCGGCGGCGTGGTCGCGCAGCTCGTACAGGATCGCGTCCATCTCGAAGGCTGCAGGGATGGTCTCGATCAGGACGGTGGCCCTGATCGTCCCCCGGTCGAGGCCGAGTGCCTCCTCGGCGATCACGAAGGCGTCGCGCCAGACGCGCGCCTCGAGGTGCGACTCCAGCTTCGGGAGGTAGAGGTACGGCCCGGCGCCGCGGTCCAGGAGCTCCCGGGCGTTGCGGTGCACGTAGAGCGCGAAGTCCATGAACGCGCCCGCCACGCTCTCGCCGTCCACCGCCAGGTGGCGCTCGGGGAGGTGGAGGCCGCGCGGGCGGACGAGCAGCACCGCCGGGTCGTCGCCCAGCTCGTAGTGCTTGCCCTTCTCATCGTGCTCGATCTCACGGCGGATCGCGTCCGCCAGGTTCACCTGGCCGCCCACCATGTTCGACCAGGTGGGCGAATTGGAGTCCTCGAAGTCGGCCATGAAGCCGCGCGCGCCCGAGTTCAGCGCGTTGATCACCATCTTGCGGGTGGTGGGCCCGGTGATCTCCACCCGGCGGTCCTGGAGCGCCTCGGGGACGGGGGCGATGGTGAAGTCCTCCGGGGCGTTCACGAACTCCAGCCCGGCGCCGGCATCCAGCTCGGCCTGGCGCTCCACGCGTGCGGCCAGGAGCTCACGGCGGCGACCGTCCAGCTCGCGGTGCAGCGCCCCCAGCAGGTCCAGGGCGCCCTCGGTGAGCACCTCGTCGTAGCGGTTCTCCACGGGTCCGCCGATCTCCATCCCTCTGGCTCCAATCATGGTTCGAGTCTTCCCGGGAGCGCCCGCGCCTACTCGGCCGGCGCGATCGAGCGGGCCAGCACCTCGAGCGGGTGCAGCACCGGCAGCGAGCGTCCCAGCCGGGCGGCGTGGGAGGTGATCTGCAGAGCACAGCCGGGGTTCCCGGCCACCACCGCCTCGGCGCCGGTGGCCAGGAGGTTGCGGGCCTTCATCTCGCCGAGCTCGGCCGCGGGCTCGGGCTTCACCAGGTTGTAGATCCCGGCCGAGCCGCAGCAGATCTGCCAGTCGTCAGGCTCCAGCAGCTCCACGCCCGGGATCGCCCGCAGCAGCTCCCGCGGCTGGGCGCGCACGCCCTGGGCGTGGGCCAGGTGGCACGCGTCGTGGTAGGCCAGCCGCAGCTCCACCGGGCGCCGCTCGGCGCGCGGCTCGAGACCGGCGAGCAGCTCGGTCGCGTCGCGGACGCGCTCGGAGAAGCGCTGCGCGCGGTCGGCCCAGGCGGGCTCGTCCCGAAGCACGTGCCCGTAGTCCTTCATGGCCGAGCCGCAGCCGGCCGCGTTCACCACCACGGTGTCGTAGCCCTCCAGCGCCTCGATCGTGGCCTTGGCCAGCTCACGGGCGCCCGTGTCCTCACCGGCGTGCAGCTGGAGCGCCCCGCAACAGCGGGGCAGGCGGGGCACGTGCACCTCGAGACCCTCGGCCGCCAGCACGCGAGCGGTGGCGTCGTTCACGTCCGAGAAGAAGACCCGCTGCACGCAGCCCTGGAGCAGCGCGACCGTACCCCGCTGCTCGCCGCGGGCCTGGTAGCGCTCGGGCAGGCGCCGCACCGCATCACCCGCCGAGGCGTGCGGTGAGAGGGCGGCCATTCCGGCCAGGCGCGGGGCGAGCCGGCTGATGCGCGGGCGCCGGGCCAGCGCGGGGAGCCCGAGGCGCTGGGCCAGCGCCAGTCCCGGGGCCAGCACGCGCATGCGGCCCGGATGCGGGAACAGCTCGAACACGAGCCGGCGAAACGCGCGCTCGGAGCGCGGGCGCTCCACGTTGCGCTCGATCTGCGCCCGCGTGTCCTCGATCAGCTTGTCGTACTGCACTCCCGACGGGCAGGCGGTGACGCACGCCATGCAGCCGAGGCAGTTGTCGATGTGGTCGATCAGCGGCGCCGACAGCTCGGCGTGGCCCTGCTTCATCAGCACGATCCGCCCGCGCGGCGAGTCCATCTCCTCGCCCCACAGCCGGTAGGTGGGACAGGTGGGCAGACAGAATCCGCAGTGCACGCAGTCGTCGATCAGGTCCATCTCGGGTGCGCGGATGTCGTCGAACCCGCTCACATCAGCACCCCCGGAGCGCACACCCCGGCGGGGTCGAAGCGCTCCTTCACCCGGCGCATGAGCTCGAGGCCGGCCTCGTCGCGGTCCCCCCACGGGTCCACACGCTCGCGCACCTCGGCCGGGGCGTCCAGCATGGCGGTGGCAAAGCGGCTCCGGAGCGCCTCCACGGCGCCCGGGGCGCCGGCGGGGTCGGAGAAGCGCAGCCAGGAGACCCCGAGTGGGGCCCGGGTCACCAGCTCGGCGGAATGGCGCTCGGCCTCCTCGAGCAGGGCGCGCAGGTCCGTCTGGAGCGCCGACACGCGCACCACCGTGTCCGGCTCTCCCACCCGGGCGCGCTGCACCTCGCGCTGCGCGGCCCAGATCCGGTCGTCGTCCTCGACCAGCTCCACGTCGAGCCCGGCTTCGCGCATGACCCTCGCCGCGCCCTCCGCCTGGGGCACGCACGCCGCTCCGCCGAAGCGGGCCACGGCCCACCCTTCGCCCCGCTCCCAGCGGACATCGAGGCCCATGTGCTCGAGCGGCGCGTGCGTGAGCGCCGCGGCGGCGCGGGCGAGCACGTCGCGGTCCGTGGTGCCACCGGCGGCGGTCACGGTGGCCGGGGGAAGGGGGTGGAGGCGCACCGACAGCTGGAGGATCGCCCCGAGCGACCCGAGCGAGCCGGCGAAGAGCTTCGCCAGGTCGTACCCGGCCACGTTCTTGATCACCTTGCTGCCCGCCTTGGCCACGGTGCCGTCGGAGAGGGCGACGCTCACTCCCACCACCAGGTCGCGCACGCCGCCGTAGCGGGAGCGCAGCGGCCCGGAGTCTCCCGCGGCCACCACCCCGCCCACGGTGGCCCCGCCGTCCGGAGGGTCGAGCGCCAGCATCTGGCCCTCGCCCGCGAAGCGCTCCTGGGCCACGGCCAGCGGCACGCCGGCCTCGAGCACGGCGGTCAGGTCTCCGGGGTTGTGCTCGAGGATCCGGTCGAGACCGGCGGTGGAGAGCTCGACCTCCGGCCTCGCCGCGGCCACCGCCGCCCACCCGAGCTTCGTGCCCGCGCCGCGGACCCGCAGGGCATGCCCGGAGTCCGCCGCGGCGCGCATCTCGGCGGCCAGGTCCTCCGCCGAGCGGGGAGTGACGAGCCCGGCGGCCTCGGTGGCCATCAGAAGCGCTCGCCCAGCCCGGCCTGCTCCACCGGGTGGCGCCGGTAGGGGCCGGGCACCTCGCCGCAGAGCCGCGGTGTGGGCATCACCTTGCCCGGGTTGGCCAGCCCGTCGGGGTCGAACGCGCAGCGCAGGCGCTGGAACGCGCCCAGGTCGGCGTCGTTGAACATCTGCGGCATATAGCGCTTCTTGTCCACGCCCACGCCGTGCTCGCCCGTGATCGACCCGCCCGCGTCAACGCACGCCTTCACGATCAGCCCGGCAAGCTCCTCCGCGCGCTCCGCCTCGCCCTCCTGCCGGCCGTCGTAACACACGAGCGGGTGCAGGTTCCCGTCGCCGGCGTGGAAGACATTGGCCACCTGGAGCCCGTACTCCTCCGCCATCCCCTCGATCTGGCCCAGCACCTCGGCCAGCCGGGTGCGAGGGATCACGCTGTCCTGCACGTAGTAGTTGGGGGCGATCCGGCCCATGGCCGCGAAAGCGGCCTTGCGCGCCGTCCAGATCAAGGTCCGCTCGGCCTCGTCCTTGGCCACGCGGATCGAGTCCGCGCCAGCCTCCTCGCACATCGACACCACCTCGTCGAAGCGCGCGCTGCACTCGGCCTCCGAGCCGTCCAGCTCCACCACCAGCGCCGCGCCGGCGTCGGTCGGGTAGCCCGCGCCGGTGTACCCCTCGGCGGCACGGATGGAGAGGTTGTCCATCATCTCCACCGCGGCGGGCACGATCCCGCCGGACACGATCGCCGACACCACCTCGCCCGCCTGGGTGGTGGACCCGAAGAAGGCGACGAGCGTGCGCACCGCCTCGGGGCGCGGAATCACTCGGAGCCAGACCTTGGTGGCCACCCCGAGCGTGCCCTCCGAGCCCACGAAGGCACCCAGCAGGTCGAGCCCGGGCGGGTCGAGCTCCTTGCCGCCCACGGTGAGCGTCGTGCCGTCGGCCAGAACCAGCTCGAGGCCGGTCACGTAGTTGGTGGTGAACCCGTACTTGAAGCAGTGCGCGCCGCCGGAATTCTCGGCCACGTTTCCTCCGATCGTGCACACGATCTGGCTGGAGGGATCGGGCGGGTAGAAGTGGGTGGGGGCCACCGCCTCGGACACGGCCACGTTCGTCACCCCGGGCTCCACCACCACGCGCTGGTTGGGCAGGTCTACCTCCAGCACGCTGCGCATGCGGGTGAGCGAGATGAGCACGCCGTCCGCCACGGGCAGCGCTCCTCCGGAGAGGCCCGAGCCCGCGCCGCGCGCGACCCAGGGCACGCCCTCGCGGTGACAGGAGCCCACCACGGCCGCCACCTCCTCGGCCGAGCCCGGCAGCAGCACCGCGCCCGGCACCACCGCGTACTGGAGTAGGCCGTCGGACTCGTAGGTGCGCAGCTGGTGCTCGTGAGTGACCACGTGCTTCTCGCCGAGCGCACGGCGCCACTCGGCCACCAGCGAGCCGAGGTCCACGGGGCTGCGCTCGGCGTCCTCCTTCGGGGGCGGGCCGTCGCCCCAGGCGGGCCCGGCGCCCGCGCCGGCGGCCGTCGTTATACGACCATCCAATCGAGGATCGCCGTGGACTGGAGATAGACGATGCAGCACATGATCAGGATGAGCAGGACGCTCCACTTGAGCACCTTACGGAAGAGGTCGCCCTCCTGGCCCGCCATGCCCACGGCAGCGGCGCCGATGGCCAGGTTCTGGGGCGAGATCATCTTCCCGAGCACGCCGCCGGAGCTGTTGGCCGCGGCCATGAGCGTCGGCGAGAGCCCCGCATCCTTGGCCGCACTCACCTGAAGCGCGCCGAAGAGGGCGTTGGACGACGTGTCCGATCCGGTCACGGCCACACCCATCCAGCCGATCAGCCCCGACAGGAAGGCGAAGGCGCCACCCGCGCCCGCGGCCCAGAGCCCGAGCGTCACCGTCTGTCCCGACTGGTTCATCACGTACGCCAGGCCGAGCACGGCGGCCACCGTGAGGATCGCCCACTTGAGCTGGTCGAGGCTCTCCACGAAGGTGCGGATCGCCCGGGCCGGCCCGAGGCCGAGCACCACCATCGTGATCAGCCCGGAGATCAGCATCAGCGTTCCGGTGGCGGGCAGCCAGTTGAGGTTGAACGTGACGCTGGAGATGGCGTCGCCGTCGGGGTTCACGACGTTCAGGCCGGGCCAGTCGAACGTGGTGGTCCACGGCGCCTTGGCCAGGGCGTCCTTCACCGTGGCGATCTGGGCGATGGAGAACACGGCGATGATGATCAGGTAGGGCGCGTAGGCCTTGGCCACGTCGGCGCGGGAGTCCGGCGTGTGGTCCTCGCGCCGCTCGATCTCCCGCTCCATGGCCGGGTCGGGCACCGAGCCGCCTGCCACCGCGGGGGTCCCGAAGCGCCCGGAGGCCTCGGCCCGAAGCGGCTCGCCCGGCTGCCACACCTGCAGGAAGCCCACGATCGTGCCGGTGGCGAGCAGCGAGGCCACGATGTCGGTGAGCTCGATGGAGATGTAGTTGGAGCACGCGAACTGGGCGAAGGCGAAGGTGAGCCCGCCGATCAGGGCCACGGGCCAGGTCTGGCGGACACCGCGCCGGCCGTCCACCATGAACACCAGGATCAGGGGCACGATCAGGGCGAGGAAGGGGGTCTGGCGGCCCACCATGGCCCCGAGGTCGTCCGCCGGGATGCCGGTGGTCTCGCCCAGGGTGGTGATGGGGATGGCGATCGCGCCGAAGGCCACGGGCGCGGTGTTCGCCACCAGCGCCACGGACGCGGCCTTGACCGGCTGGAAGCCGAGCGCTATCAGCATCACCGAGGTGATGGCCACGGGGGTGCCGAACCCGGCGAGCGCCTCGAGCAGCGCGCCGAAGCAGAACGCGATGATCACGGCCTGCACGCGCTGGTCGTCGGAGATGGCTCCGAAGGAGCGGCGCAGCACGGCGAAGTGACCGGTGGCGACGGTCATGTTGTAGACCCAGATCGCCGCGATCACGATCCACATGATCGGGAAGATCCCGAAGGTCGCGCCCTCACTGGCGGACAGCAGAGTCTGGTCCACGGGCATGCCGTAGACGATCAGCGCCACGAGCATCGCCACGCCGAGAGCGATCAGCGCAGCCCACTGGGCCTTCATTTTCAGCCCGCCCAGCAGCGCGAACAGCGTGACGATGGGCAGGACGCCAAATATCGCCGACAGCCCGAGTGAGCTGGAAACCGGATCGAAATCCTGGGTGTACATGTCGAGCTCCTCCCTCAGTTGCTCGCCGGACAAGTTCCCGGGGCGGGGAGAATGGAAACCCGGCCGACGGGCTCAGGCTCTAGGCTCGCGCCGATGCGGACCGTCTATCTCGGGACCTCGGACTTCGCCGCTGAGATCCTCGACCGGCTCGCGGCCGGGCCTCACCGGCCGCAGCTCGTGGTGACCCGCCCCGACCGTCCCCGGGGCCGGGGCCGCAAGCTGTCCCCGCCGCCGGTGGCCGAGGCGGCGGCGCGGCTCGGCATCGAGACGATCCAGCCGGACAGCGTGAACGGCGAGGAGGCGCGCGAGCGGATCGCCGCCGCGGAGCCGGCCGCGGTGTGCATCTGCGCCTACGGGGCGCTGATCAAGGAGCCGCTGCTCTCGGATCACGAGATGTACAACGTGCACCCGTCGCTGCTTCCCCGCTGGCGCGGAGCGGCCCCGATCGAGCGGGCCATCGAGACGGGTGACGAGGAGACGGGCGTGACCATCATGCGGCCCATCGCGGAGCTCGATGCCGGCCCCATGTGCCTGCAGAGGGGCGAGCCGATACACGCCGACGACGACTTCGGCACGCTCTCCGGACGGCTGGCGTTGCTCGGCGGCGAGCTGCTGGTGGAGGCGCTCGACACGCTGCCCCCGTTCCGCGAGCAGCCCGAGGCCGGCGCCACCTACGCGGAGAAGATCGAGCGCGACGACCGCCTGCTCGATCCGCAGCGCCCGGCCGAGGAGCTGGAGCGCCGCGTGCGGGCGCTCACGCCGCACGTGGGCACCTTCATCGAGCTGAGGGACGGCGAGCGCCTCGGCGTGCGCCGGGCTGGGCTCAGCCATAACGGCAGCGACGTGGCAGCGGGCTCGCTCGAGGGCGACGATGGGCGGCTGCTGCTCGGTACCTCCTCCGGCGTGCTGGAGCTGCTCGAGGTGCAGCCCGCCGGCGGGCGGCCGATGGCGGTGGCGGACTTCCTCCGCGGCAACCCCGCGGGCCTCGGCTGAGCACCGCAGCCTGTCCAGCGAGGAGCGCAGGCCGATCGCTGATCGGGCGAGCACCGGAGCATGTCCTCAGAGCGCAGGCCGATCGCTGATCGGGCGAGCACCGGAGCATGTCTTCAGAGCGCAGGCCGATCGCTGATCGGGCGAGCACCGGAGCATGTCTTCAGAGCGCAGCCCGATCGTCGGTCGGGCGAGCACCACAGCCCTGTAATACGGTTGTCAAGGCATGCCGCCGGCCGCTGATCAGAGCACGCGCACGGGCCCGCAGTGTCCCTCCTGCGGGGAGCCTGCGCTGCGCGGAACCAACCTCGCGGGCCGCTACCGCTGCGTGTCCTGCCTGCATCGCTTCGAGCTGCGCTCGGAGTGCCCGAACTGCGGCGCTCACTCCACCATCGCCCGCATGTCGGACACGGCCGACGTGGAGTGCCGCAACTGCGGCGCGTCGATGCTCCAGGCGATCTGAAGACATGCTCCGGTGCTCGCCCGATGACATAAGGCTGCGGTAGTCGCCCGATCAACGATCGGGCTGCGTTCCTCGCTAGCGCGCGGCAGCCGGGATCGGCGCGCGTATTGGGGCCACCTCGACGGGGATCCCGTTGAGCACGGCGTTCCCGCTCAGCGGCTCCACCATGCTCTCGTCGGCCAGCAGGTTGCTGTTGACGCCCGCGTGCTCGCCCGCCACCCCGGTGCGCGTACCGGGCGCGTCGTGCCCCCACCCGTGGGGGATCGACACCACTCCGGCCATCATCTCGTCGCTCACATGGACGGGCACCTCGAGCGCGCCCGCGTCCGAGGTCACGAGCGCCTTCTCGCCGTCTACGAGGCCGAGCCGGGAGGCGTCGCCGGGGTTCACGAGCATCGTGCAGCTGTCCTTGCCCTTCACCAGGTTGGGCAGGTTATGCATCCACGAGTTGTTGGAGCGAAGCTGGCGACGCCCGATGAGCACCATCCCGCCGTTCACGCGGCGGTCGGCCGCGGCCTCGAGCCGGGGCAGGTCGGCCACGATCGGCTCGGGGGCCAGCTCGATCCGCCCCGAGGCGGTCCGCAGCACCTCGGGGATGCGCGGCCGGTGCGGCCCGAGGTCGATGCCGTGCGGATTGCGCTCAAGGAGGTCGAGGGTCAGGCCGCCGGGCCGGCTCCCGAAGCCGTCCCCGAACGGGCCGGTGCGCAGCAGGAGGTCGAGGATGCGCTCCGGACCCCGGCGCGGCTCCATCTCGGCGATCAGCTCGGCGGGATCACGGCCGGTCACGCGCGAGTTGGGGTCGGCAACCTCGCGCGCCACCAGCGTTTCGATGACCATGCGGTCCAGAGCGTCGGTGTCCGCGCGGGGCCCCTGGCCCGAGACGACCCCGGCCAGGCGCAGGAGCACCTCCCATTCGGCCGGCCCGTGATGCTCCAGGATCGCGGGCGAGTAGTTGGCGATGCTGCGGACCGCAAGCTGATAGAGGGCCAGGTCGTAGTGGGCCTTCGCGAGCGGCTCGGGCGCCGGGAGGATCACGTCCGCGTGGCGTGTCGTCTCGTTCACGTAGATGTCCACCGCGAGCATGAAGTCGAGCTGCCCGAGCGCTTGTTCGAGCCGCCGGCTGTTGGGGGTGGACACCACCGGGTTGCCGGCCACCGTGATCAGAGCGCGCACGCGGTCCTCGCCGGGCGTGTCGATCTCTTCTGCGAGCGCGGCCACCGGGAGCTCGCCGAACGACTCGGGTAGGCCTCGGACGCGGCTGGCCCAGCGTCCCAGCGTCACGCCCCGGCCCTCACCGGGTGCCCCGCTCGAGTTGCGCTGTCCCGCGGCGGCCAGCGGGAACATCGCCCCGCCCTCGCGGTCGAGGTTGCCGGTGAGCAGGTTCAACACGTCCACCAGCCAGCTCGCCAGGGTGCCGAACTCCTGCGTGGTGCTGCCGATGCGGGCGTACACGGCGGCCCGCTCCGCGCCGGCGAGCTCGCATGCCATGCGCCGGATCTCCTCGGCAGGGACGCCGGTGGCCGGCGCGACGCGCTCGGCGGTCAGGTCGCCCAGAAGCTCGCAGGCCCGCTCGAGCCCCTCGACGTGCTCGGCCAGGGGACCCGGGTCCACCAGCGACTCGTCGATCAGGGTGGCGACCATACCCGCGAGCAGCAGAGCGTCGGTGCCGGGGCGGATGAAGTGGTGCTCGTCGGCCTCCTCCGCCGTGCGCGTGCGGCGCGGGTCCACCACCACGACCTTGCCACCCCGCTCGCGGATGCCCCGCAGCCGGCCGCGCATGTTGGGCGCGGTCATGAGGCTTCCGTTCGACACCAGCGGGTTGGCGCCGAGGATCAGGAGGTGGTCGCAGCGGTCCACGTCGGGCACGGGGACGCTGAGCATCGCCCCGAACATGAGCCCGGAGGACACCTGCTTCGGCATCTGGTCCACGGTGCTGGCGGAGAAGAAGTTGCGGCTGCCGAGCGCTCGCAGCAGCACGGAGCCGAAGGTCAGATAGGAGAGGTTGTGCGCGTTCGGGTTGCCCGCGTAGGAGGCCACCGCGTTGCGCCCGTACGTCTCGAGGATGGGGGCGAGGCGCCGGTCGATCTCCTCGAAGGCCTCGTCCCATGTGGCCTCCACGAGCTCGCCGTCACGGCGCACCAGCGGCGTGGTGAGGCGGTCGGGGTCCTCGTGCAGCTCCTTGAGGCCCTTGGCCTTGGGGCAGATGAAGCCCAGGCTGAAGACGTCCTCGCGGTCCCCGCGCACGGACGTGACGCGATCCCCCTCCATGGTCACCTCGAGCCCACACGTGGCCTCGCAGAAGGGACAGGTGCGATGGTGGACCGTCTCGGTGGCGCTCACGGGCGACATCGTACACCCGCATACAGACTGTATGTGACCATGCTCCGCTATGCGCTCGCCGGAGTGTCGCGTAGCTCGATCCAGAGCGCCTGCGACGCGCAGATCAACCGGCCCGCCTCGTCGAACAGCGCACAGGCCGAGTGACGCTTGCGGCCCTCGAGGCGCAGCGGCCAGGACAGCACCGAGTGGCGCTCGCCCGCTCGTACCCCGCAGCCGAGCCGGGCGGTGAGGCGCGCCAGCACCACCGGCGGACCCTGGCCGAAGTTGGCCACGGGCGCGCTCGTGGGACAGTCCAGGGCGGCCCACACGCACTCCGGCGCCACGTACCCGTCGTCCCCCGCGAGTGCCGCCCCCGGAGTCCAGGTGGCCGCGTGCAGGCCATGGCCGCCCGCCACCGGTCCGGGGAAGATGCGAAAGCCGTCGCCGTAGCCGCGCTCCGGGCCGCACACCACGCAGGTGGGGAAGGGGTGGGCCGCGGCCCATGCTGCCTCGCCCGCCTCCGACGCGGCCTGCGCCTCCTCGGCCGCGATCGGTTCGGCCACGTCCAGCAGCAGCTCCGAGGGCTCCCCCTCCGCCACGATCTCCCCGCCGTCGTGGAGGTCCACACGGCCGCCGGCGTGGTGGGTGGCGGACAAGCGGTGGCCGAGTGGGGGAGGTGAGCGCAGCGAGACCTGGCACACCTCGGCGCCCACCAGCCGGGCCACCACTCCGCACGTGTAGCCACCGTTGGCGCTGGCAGGCGGCCCGTTGAAGCGCGGGGGGATGACCACGAACTCGGCCACTGGACTCAGGCGCGACGGTACAGGCTGTACAGCAGCGCGCAGAGGCACGCGGCCGCGCCGATGAGCGCCACCTCCACGGACAACACCGGATCGTCGATCGGGGACACCAGGAGGAAGCCCACGAAACCGGTGGCCGACCCGACCCAGACGGCGCACGCCTGCCGTGCCCGGCCCTGGGCCAGCAGCGCCTGGTTCAGGGTGGCCGCGGACAGATAGAGGCCCATCGCCACGGACACCAGCACCAGGCCGCCGCGCTCGTACTCGTAGTCGCCGCCGAACACGACTCCCATCAGCGCCGGGCCGGCGGCCAGCATCACGAGCGATACGCCGCCCGCAAAGCCGGCGACGGCCATGAGCGTGATGTTCACGCTGCGGCGGAAGGGGTCGGCCCCCTCACCGGTGACCCACAGGCGCGTGAGGTGCGGGAGGATCGAGGTCTGGATCGCCTGGAAGAGCACCAGCGGCGCTCGGGCCAGCAGCAGAACGTTGAACACGAACCCGGCCAGCGCGGCGCCGCGGTCGCCCTCGGTGGCGCGCACGAGGAGCGGGCCGGCGTTCAGGAAGGTCTGCTCGGCGAGCATGATCGCCAGCACGGCCAGCGCGAAGCCGGCGCCGTGCGAGAGGCTGAACTCGGGCTCCCGCGCAGCGGACTCGGAGTCCTCGACCACGTCGGGCGCGACGGGCGCCGGCACTCGCCGGCTGGCGAGCGCGGCGGGCACCACCACCAGCGAGAGGAGCGGGGCGGCCGCCATCCCGAGCGCCACCGCAGCCTGGCCGCTTGTGATCCCCACGGTCACCGCGAGGGCGAACATGAAGCGCGACAAGGACTCCATCAGCACCAGCCCGCCGTAGAGCTCGTAGCGGCGGTGGCCGGCCAGATATCCGCGGGCGAAATAGCTCGCGGCGTAGAACAGCACCGCCGCGATCAGGATCCAGTAGAGCGTGGCCGAGCCGTCGAAGAGGTCGTCCTGCAGCCGTCCGCGGAAGGCGAGCGCCACCACCACGAACAGCAGGCCGAGGCTCAGCTGGATCGTGGCCGCCACCCGCAGGGGCTCGTTGCCGGCGATGCCGCGGGCGTCGTGGTCCGCGATGGTCCGCGAGAGCAGCTGCTCCACCGGGCGGTACAGCACCGAGACCGTGATGAAGATCGCCGACCAGAGCAGCGCCACCCCGCCATACTGGTCCTCCGCCAGCGCGTGGCTGGCGAGGGAGAAGTAGGCGAAGGTGATCACGCCCGTGATGCCGATCCCCGCCGACAGGATCGCCGCCCCGCGGCCGTAGCTCCGGGGCGTGGACGTAGCCTCCGGCTTGGTCAAGCCCTCCGTCTCCGCCGACACGGTCTAGTCCACGCGCACGAGCAGCATCGTCCACGGGAAGGGCGAGCGCACGTGCTCGACCCTGCCGTAGCGCGAGAGCAGCGATACGAACCCGCGCTTCGACCAGTGGTTCACATGCCCGGGCGTGTTGCCGAGCTCGCGCAGGTAGGCGCCGCGGGCCACGTTCAGCCCGCGCCATAGAGGCTCGCGGGGGACCGACACCAGGAGCCTTCGCCGGGCCACGCGAGCCATCTCGGCCACGGTGGCCTCCGGCTCCGGTACGTGCTCCAGCACCTCGATGGCGGTGGCCAGATCGAACTCGCCGTCGCCGAACGACAGCGCGGTGGCCTCCTCGGCCCGGAACTCGAGGTTCGGGCGACGCCGGGTCTCCCACTCGGCGCGCAGCTTCGGATCGTCCAGGTCGATGCCCACGATGCGGCCCTGGTCCAGCCGCTCGGCCCACTCGTGGGTCAGCACCCCCTCGCCGCAGCCCACATCGAGCGCGGTCTCGGGCGCGGCCTCGGTCCAGAGCTCGTCGAGCGTGGAGTGGAAGCCGGCCATCAGCCGCCTGACCACCGGGTTCGTTGATCCGTACTTGTCGAAGGTGTTGCCGGTGGGGACGCTGGCCGCGGCGCTGTTGCTCACAGGCGGAGCTCCTCGGGCGCGCGCTCCGGCGGGCTCGGCGGCTTGCGCTTGCCCGTGGCCTCGCCGGCGTTGGCGCCCGTGGTGGGGCCCTGCTCGCCGGGTTCCGCGCCCGGCTCGTAGTGGGAGGGGCTCACCCCCAGCTGGAGCTCCACCCGGCGCACACGCTCGAGGATCCGCTGCTGAAGCACGCGGCTGCCGGCGAGGATGTCGCCCACCACCCCGAGCGCGGCGAGCTGCACGGCCACGATGAACAGCGTGGCGCCGAGGATCAGCGACTGGATGTGGCCGGCGCCCTCGCCGGACACGAAGAAGTAGGCGAAGCGCACCCAGATCGATACCCCGACCAGGGCCACCAGGGCGGCGGCGACCATGAACACGCGCAGCGGCTCGTAGAGCGCGTAGATGCGGAAGATCGAGAGCCCGTTGCGGCGTACGTAGGACCAGGTGGACGGGAACAGCCGCGACGGGCGGGTCTGCTCGTTCGTCTTCACCGGCACGTGCTCGACGGCCACGAGCATCTTGCCCGCCTGGATCAGGGACTCCAGGGTGTAGGTGAACTTCGAGACGACCTGAAGCTGGAGCGCGGCCTCGCGGTTGTAGGCGCGGAAGCCCGACGTGGCGTCGGGCACGCCGGTGCCCGAAGCCCGCCGCACGACCGCACTGCCGAAGCGCTGGAGCCACTTCTTCAGCGGTGAGAAGTGCTCGATGCTGTCCGTCTCCCGGTCGCCGATCACCATGTCGGCCTTGCCGGCGATGATCGGCTCCACGAGCCGGAGGATGTGGCCGCCGTAGTACTGGTTGTCGGCGTCGGTGTTGACGATCACGTCGGCGCCGAGCTTCAGGCACGCATCGAGGCCGGCCTGGAACCCCGCGGCCAGCCCGCGGTTGTTGGTGAGCCGCACGATGTGGTCCACACCGTGCTCGCGCGCCGCGGCCACCGTGTCGTCGGTGGAGCCGTCGTCGATTACGAGCCATTCCACGGAGTCCACGCCGGGCACCTCGCGCGGAAGATCGGCGAGCGTGCCGGGAAGGGTGGCCTCCTCGTTGAAGCAGGGGATCTGGATGATCAACTTCATGAGCTCTCCGGTAGCGTAAAGACCCCAAGGGCGGCCAGGGCCGACGGCGGCGGCCGGAACCGCGACGGAAGCTGTCGGCCGCCTCCGGCGTTTACGGCGTCTTTGCAGCGGTTTTACAGAGCTCGCGGACGGGCGGGCAATGGTTCACCAGTCGGCAACGACCGGTTCACCATTCGGCAACACTCTGCTAGCCTGCGGCCTCTTCCTAACCCGGCAACGGAGCTTTCCGAACACCCATGACCACCGTCCTCGCATACCTGGATCCCGGCAGCGGAAGCATGATCCTCCAGATCATCGCCGGCGGTATGGCCGCGGTTGCCGTGACCGCCAAGCTCTACTGGAACCGGCTGCTCCGCTTCCTTCACATCAAGAAGGACGAGCCGGACACGCCGGAGTCGCCCGCAGCACGCAGTTCCGACTCGGCCTAGCAGAGCACCGGACTCCGTCTACCATTGGCGCCGCTCGTGCGGCCGCCCATAGAAACCAGTCTTACCGCGGGCCTCGAGCCCGGTAGCTTCCGGGACCCCGAGAGCCGCGTCTTCTACTCCGACGGCCAGGTCTACAGGGCACTCTCGGCCGATGGCCTGAGCGACTTCGAGGCGCTCTCCGGCTCCGGCTTGCTGGAGGACGAGCGCCTCGTGCGCACGCAGCGGGAGCAGAACATCGAGGCCCTGCGCGGCCTGCTCGTGCACGAGCCCGCGGGCGTGCTGAAGCACGAGCGCATCCCGTTCATCTCGTATCCCTACGAGTGGACCTTCTCGATGCTGAAGGACGCCGCGCTGCTCCAGCTGGACCTGCTGCTGGCGTCGCTCGACAAGGACCTCGTATTGAAGGATTCCACGCCCTACAACGTGCAGTTCCGCGGGGCCCGGCCGGTGTTCGTGGACATCGGATCCTTCGAGCGCCTGCGTGACGGCGAGCCCTGGGTGGGCTACCGCCAGTTCTGCATGCTCTACCTCTACCCCCTGCTGCTCCAGTCCCTCAAGGGAGTGCCCTTCCATCCCTGGCTGCGCGGGTCGATCGACGGCATCACGCCGGCGCAGATGCGATCCCTGCTCTCGTTCCGGGACCGCTTCCATCGCGGGCTGTTCACCAACGTCTTCCTCCACGCCCGGCTCGAGGCCCGCTACGCGGACCGGCCGAACGAGGCCAAGCAGGAGGTGAAGCGCGCGGGGCTCAAGAAGGAGATCGTGGTGGCGAACGTGCGCAAGATGCACAAGCTCGTCTCGCGCCTCGACTGGAGCCCGCCGGAGGGCGTCTGGACGGCCTACGGCGATCGCAACAGCTACACGGACGACGACGCGGACCGCAAGGACGAATTCGTGCGCACGGTCGCACTGTCGCGCCCCTGGAACCTCGTCTGGGACATCGGCGCGAACAACGGCCGCTACTCCCGGATCGCCGCCGAGGGCGCGTCCACGGTCGTGGCCGTGGACGCCGATCAGGGGCCCGTGGAGCTCCTCTACCGCGACCTTCGCGACGAGGGCAACGAGAAGATCCTCACGCTCACCATGAACCTCGCCGACCCCTCGCCCGGGCTGGGCTGGCGGGGCCTCGAGCGCAGGTCGCTGCCCGATCGCGGCAAGCCGGACCTGATCCTCGCGCTGGCCCTGATCCACCACGTGGCCATTGCCGCCAACGTGCCGGTCAAGGAGTTCGTGGACTGGCTGGCGGGTCTCGGCTCGGCGCTGGTCATCGAGTTCCCCACCCGCGAGGATCCGATGGTCAAGAAGCTGCTCGCGCCCAAGCGCGACGGCCTCCATCCCGACTACGAGCTCGGCTTCTTCGAGCGCTGTCTCGGCGCGTGGTTCGAGATCGAGCGCTCCGAGCGTCTCGAGTCGGGGACCCGCGTTCTCTATTACGCCCGCCCGAAGGGCTGATGGCCGGCGAGGGAGGGGTCTCACCGCGCCCGGAGCGGGCGCCGGCGAAGGAGGCCATGTGGCACCTGCTCAACCTCGGCGTTCTCTGGACCTTCGCCGTCGCCCAGCCGCTGTTCGACCTCCTGGGTGACAACCCGGAGTTCTTCGCCGCCCGCGGGTCGTCGGGCTTCGACATCATCTCCTTCTCGGTCCTCCTGGTGGTGCTCCCGCCGCTGGTTCTGCTGGGGATCGAGCTGCTGTTCAGCCTGGCCGGGCGCCGGGTGTTCCAGGGCGTGCACCTGTTGTTCCTCGCCACGCTGGTCACGCTGATCGCCGGACAGGCGCTGAAGAAGTCGATCGATGTCTCGGACGGCCTGCTGATCGGCCTGGCGGTGGCCGTGGGGCTCGCGCTCGCCGCGCTGTACGCCAGGGCGGAGCCGCTGCGCTCCTTCCTGAACATCCTCTCGCCGGCGCCGCTGGTGTTCCTGCTCCTGTTCCTCGTGGGTTCCCCGGTGTCCAAGCTGGCCTTCCCCGACGAGGCGGGCGCCCGCACCATCGGCGGCGTCACGCAGGCCCCGATCGTGGTGGTGCTTCTGGACGAGCTGCCGTCGAACACGCTGGTGGACGGGCAGGACCGCCTGGACACCAAGCGCTACCCGGGCTTTGCCGAGCTGGCGCGCAACGCCACGTGGTTCAAGAACGCCTACACGGTCTACGACTCCACCGAGCGCGCCCAGCCGGCGATCATGGACGGAGACCTCCCGCGGAAGGACCGACTGCCGATCTCGGCCGACCACCCGAACAGCATCTTCTCGCTGTTCGCCAAGACGCACCGGCTGAACGTGTCCGAGGAGGCCACCTCGGTCTGCTCACGCGACCTCTGCAAGAACTCTCGCCCCGACGAGCCCTACGGCGACCGCCTGTCCTCCATGGGCGCGGACCTCGGGCTCGTATGGCTGCACGTGGTGTCGCCGCCCGGCATCGAGGCCGACCTCAACTCGGTATCCGACAACTGGGGCGACTTCGGCGGTAGCGGGGGCAGCGGGGGCGGATCGAGCAGCAGCGCCGGCAACAAGAGTCACACCCGGACCAACCTCGCCGGCGGCCGGCGCGCCCGCTTCGAGGACTGGATCGCGGACATCAAGAAGGGCCGCCGTCCCAGCCTGAACTTCAAGCACACGCTCATGCCGCACGTGCCCTGGCAGTTCCTGCCTGACGGGCGCCGGTACCGCAAGCCGCCCAACGACGCTATACCGGGGATGTCGAACCAGTCCTACAACGACCAGGGGCAGCTCGACGTGCTGCTTCAGCGCCACTTCCTCCAGACAGGCTTCGCCGACCTGCTCCTCCAGGAGCTGTGGCGCCACCTCAAGCGCGAGGGGCTGTGGGACCAGTCCCTGATCGTGGTGGCCGCGGACCACGGCGTGGCCTTCTTGAAGGGCCGCCGCGACCGCCGCACGCTTGACGCCAAGAACTACGGCGAGATCGCGCCCATCCCGCTCTTCATCAAGGCCCCCAACCAGGAGAAGGGCCGGGTGAACGACGCCTACGTGGAGACGATCGACATCCTGCCCACGATCTTCGACCTCCTGCACCTGAAGCCGAAGGTGAAGATGGACGGGCACTCGGCCCTAAGCCCGGTGGTGCAGAACCGGCGAACCCTGCGGATCCTCCAGCGCAAAACGTTCAAAACGATGCATTTTCCGGTGGCCGGCTTCGAGGCGGCCAAGCGGCGCGTTCGCGAGCGCAACCTCCGCCTGTTCGGCACCGGCGCGGACGGCCCCGGGCGTCTCTACCGGATCGGCCCGCACCAGGAGCTGCTCGGGCGGGGTGTGCCCGTGGGCGGAGGTAAGGGCTCGGTGGAGATCGAGGGCGCGTCCGAGTACGCGAACGTGAACCCGCGCTCGGACTACGGGCCCACGCACCCCGTCGGCAGGCTGAGCGGCGGCACCCCGGGACGCGACATCGCGCTGGCGGTGAACGGCCGGATCGCTGCCGTGGGGAACACGTTCACGCTCGCCCAGGGCGAGGACGGCGAGTTCTTCTCGGTGATGATCCCGGAGTCGTCCCTGCGCCGCGGGCGCAACCGGCTCGACCTCTTCGAGGTGTCGCCGAGCGGATCGCTCACGCGCCTCGGCGGCATCTGAGAGACATGGTCCGGTGCTCGCCCGATCGACGATCGGGCTCCGCTCCTCCCTGGGCATGGTCCCTCGGGGGACCCGTCAGAGGTCGCCGAGGCAGGACTCCACGTCGTTCAGGACGTCGTCGGAGCCCTCCCGTACGAACAGGAGCGCGCTGCCGATCTGCTCGGAGCCCTCGGCGTCGCCCTCGAACTGGCGCGCCTCCGCCTCTCCGCTCGTGAGGTAGAAGACGATGCGGGGCCCGGTCTTCTCATTGCCGACGAAGATCGCTTGGTCGCCGTCGACGCGCGCGTCCAGGCTCTTGTCCTTCGTCAGGCACTCGAGCGCCACCGCCTGCTTGTCGGAGTCGTCGGCGTTCCCCGATCCGTCACTGGACCCGATCGCGCATCCAGGGAGCACGGCGAGGCCGAGTGCGACGAGGACGAGACCTTGCTTCACGGCCGGGCAGGCTAGTGGGCGGAGCCATGTCATCAGCGGAGGGGGTGGGTGTGCCGCCAGCGCTTCTTGAGCGCGAAGTACACCGGCTTGCGCCTGTTGGTCTCGTCTATGAGGCTCTTGTTGTGCCACGGCGGGGTGGCGTACGCAGCGGGCGCGCCTCCCGTCCAGGTCGGCTCCACGCGGAAGTCCCGGAGGGCCCACACGATTGAGCCGGCGACGTAGCGCTTGGAGGCCTGAATGGCCTGGTGGTCGAGCACGTAGCGGGTCTGGAACTGGTAGGTGCCGGGCTGCTGCTCGAGCCCGTCGCGCGACGCCTCGGCTCCGAACTCCGTGATCGCCAGCGGGAGGTCAGGGTTCGCCGCGTGGAGCTGATCCAGGTAGGGCCCGAGCTCAGCCGTGGTGGTGGGTGGGCGCACGAGGTCGGCGCGGTAGGAGGCGTACCAGCCGAAGTACTCGTTCACGCCGAGCACGTCGAGGTATTGGTACGCCGGAACGTCGACCGGCTCGCCCACTCGCGACTGGCGATCGATGGCGATAAGCCGCGTGTCGTCGATCTCCCGGGCTGCCGCGGCGGCGTCGCGGATGTAGGCGTCGAGGCCCACTCCCACCACGCCCAGCTCGGGGCGGTTGCCGGCCGGCTCGTTGGCCAGCGACCAGGTGAAGATCGAGGCGTGGTTCACGTTCGAGTTCACCGTCGCCCGGACGGCCCGGATGGCCGAGTCGTGGACGCCCGGGGTGTCGAAGAAGCTGTTGGGCAGCTGGTACACCGGAGCGTCCACCCAGTAGAGGATTCCCATCCGGTCGAGCGCCTCGATGAACGCGGGATGGAGGGGGTAGTGGGATCGCGTGACGGTGGCGCCGAGGTCCCGCAGGCGGCGCAGCAGATACGAGCGCGTGGCCGGTGACAGGGCCGCCCCCTCGTTGATGTCGTCCTCGTGCACGCTGGCGCCGCGCAGGTTGAGGCGCCGGCCGTTCAGGTAGAGCACGCCCTGTCGCGACTCGAGCTTCTTGACACCGAAGCTCAGGCGGTAGGTGCCCACGCGCCGGGGGGGCGGGTCCGGGTCCCTGCGGTGCTTGGCCTTCATCTCCAGATCCCCGGACACGCTGAGCCCGTAGAGCGCGGGGCGCCCGGGCTGCCACAGCTTGGGCTCCGGGATCGTCACGCGGGTCACGAGCAGGCGATGGCCGCCGGCGGGCACCGTCTCGGGCCGCGTCTCGATACGCCGGTCCTCGCCCTGGCCGGTCAGGTGGAGCGCGAGCGCGACGTTGCGGTCCTTCGCGGTCAGGTTGCGAAGCGTCGTGCGCACCTCCACGCGAGCCGGCCCGCCGAGCCTCCGAAGACGGGGGAGGGCCTGGACCCGCTCCACGTCCACGGTGTCCACCGGGCGCACGTAGACCTCGCGCAGCAGTCCGCCTGAGTTCCACCATCCGCCCGTGCCGTAGCCGTTGAAGGCCGCGGGCCGCCAGTGGGTCAGGTCGGTGCGGCTGCGTAGCGTGGACACCCGCACCACGAGGCTGTTGCGTCCCGCACGGAGGCCCTCGAGGTCGAGCTCGAACGGGAAGTAGCCGGCGAAGCCGCCGATCTTCCTGCCGTTCAGCCAGACGGTGGTGCGGTAGTTCGAGCCCTCGAAGCGGATCTTCCAGGCCCGCTTCAGCCCCTTCGAGTCCTTGGGCAGCCGGAACTCCTTGCGGTACCAGCCCCAGGTGGGGCGGTTCTGCGTGAGGTCGGTGGCGTTCCAGCTGTGCGGGACTCGGATGGCGCTCCAGCCCGTGAGGTCGCGCTGGGCGTACCAGCCCGAGGTCTCGCCGGCCAGCGGGTCGTCCTGCCGGAAGTACCAGCGCCCGCCCAGAAGGAGCCGCCCGTCCTGGCCTTCCCGGACGAGCAGCTTCTTGCTCGGCATCTGAACTTCGAGCGCGGGAGGTGGTGGGACCGGGGTGGCCGGTGGCGCGGGCACGGGAGCCTGCGCGGCGGCGGATGCCGGCAGCACCGCGAGGGCGGCGAGGAAAGCCAGGGGGATGAGTCGGAGGCGGCGCACAGCGGAGGGCGGCGAGGAGGGTACAAGCGTGGTCCACCGGAATCGCGGGAAAGAAGGGAAGCATGGTTCCCTGGGCGCGGTGGCGACTGCTACCGTGAAGCCCGCCGATCGGCTCCCCGCGGCCGGTGGCGGCTGCGCAGCTCCACGCCCGATCGAGAAGTGTCCGGGCACCGAGAACGTCCCATGAACCGACGCTTCGCAATGATTCAAGCCATCGTGTCGCTGGTCGCGCTTGCGGCTGTGATCTGGTGGGCCTCAAAGCAGGACGCGCCCAAGCTGCCGAACACCACGGCGTCGTACACCTGGATGGTCGCGGCGCTCGGGCTCTACGCCGTGGCCACAATGCTTCGCGGCGAGCGCTGGCACCGGATCCTGCACCTCACAGGCATCAAGGCCACGCGCACGGACTCGTACGCGCTCACCACGGTGGGCTACATGGGCAACAACGTGCTGCCGGCCCGGGCCGGGGAGATGATGCGCGTGATGCTCCTCTCGGGCCGCACCGGCGCCGGCAAGCGCGAGGTGCTGGGCACGGTGGTGAGCGAGCGCGTGCTGGACGCGATCGCCCTGGGCGTGATGCTCGTGGTGGTGGTGTTCGCCGTTCTGCGCGACACCACGATCCCGAGCCAGCAGCCGCTGATCTTCGGCGGGATCGCGATCGCGGTTCTCGCCGTCGGCGCCGTCATCCTCCAACTGATGCGACGCCGGGGAATGCTCACCCGCTTGCGAGATTGGATTCGCCCGCTGGCCGAGGCGCCGCGGGCGCTGATCAGCCGCGACGGCGGGTTCCTGCTGGCCGGGTCGTTCCTGATCTGGACGGCCGAGGCCAGCGTGTACCTCGCTCTCGCTCATGCCACCCAGCTGGACATATCGGCCCCCGGGGCTCTCTACCTGGTGGCGCTCACCAATCTCTTCGCGATGATTCCCGCGGCCCCCGGCTACGTCGGCACATTCGACGCGGCGGTGGCCTACGGCGTTCATGCAATCGGGGGAAGCAAGGCGGCCGCCTTCGCCTATCTGCTGCTGCTCCGCTTCATCCTCTTCGTGCCCATCACGCTCGTCGGGTTCGTGTTCCTGGTCGTCCGCTACGGCGGGTTTGCCCGCGTGCGCGACGCGATCCGCGCGACGCGCACCGCCCCGGAACCGACCGTCTAGCCCCCACATGCGGGCGCCCGCCGCACAGCTCCGTCCGCTCCGCCGGCGCGAGACCGGCCTGGCGAGTCCCCTCTCGGGCGGCGAGCGGGGCGCGGACACGCTCGGGCCGGTGCTCTGGCGCCGGGCCACCTCGATGCCGGGGCTGATCGCGGCGTGTCTCGTGATCGCCGCCGTGACGCTCGTTCTGCCCTCCACGCCGACCTACGACCCGTGGGCCTGGATCCTGTGGGGCCGGGAGATCGCGCACCTCGACCTGGTCACCACCGGCGGGCCCTCGTGGAAGCCGCTCCCGATCATCTTCACCACGGTGTTCTCGGTCTTCGGGGACCACGCGGCTGCCTACCTCTGGCTGGTGGTGGCTCGCGCCGGCGGGCTGCTGGCCTGCGTCATGGCCTACCGGGTGGCCCGGCGCCTGATCGGCGGCGGCTGGTACGGCGTGCTCGCCGGGGTGTTCTCGGCGCTGGCGCTCTTCTCGAGCTTCAAGTTCGTACGCGACGCCGCCCTCGGCAACTCCGAGGCGCTGCTGGCCGCGCTCATGCTCTGGGCCTTCGAGCGGCATCTCGACGGGCGCCGCGACCACACGCTCTATCTCGGCGTGGCGGGCGCGCTGCTGCGCCCCGAGGTGTGGCCGTTCCTCGCCCTCTACTGCCTCTGGCTCTGGTTCGCCGAGCCGCGCCTGCGGCTCCGCATGGTGTTGCTGGGCGCGCTCGTTCCCGCCCTCTGGTTCCTGCCCGAGTGGTGGGGGTCGGGCGACCCCTTCCGCGCCGGGGCGCGGGCCAACAACCCGAACCCCGGCAGCGCCGCGTACGCGGAGCACCCCGCGCTCGAGATCGCCAGCCGTTTCCGCAAGGTGGTGATCGCGCCGGTGAAGATCGGGGTGATCATCGGCATCGGCTACGCGCTGGTGGAGTGGATCCGGCACCGGCGCGAGGGCGCCACGGTGGCCCTCGCGGCCGGCGGGGCGGCGTGGTTCGTGCTCGTGGCCGCGATGACCGAGGCCGGGTTCGCGGGCAACGAGCGCTACCTGATCGTGGCCACGGCAGCGTGCTGCGTCCTCGGCGGCCTCGGGGCCGCGCGCGTGGTTCAGGGCGTGGGCTGGCTGGGGGCGAAGGCATTCCGGGATCCGCGGGCGGGGCCCATCACCGCGGCCGCCACGCTCTTCTTCTGCCTCGCCGTGTTCTCCCCGTACATCACGGAGAAGGCCGACAACACCGGCCGGGTGTCCGGCGGGCTGCGCCACGAGGCGCAGCTCTGGCACGACCTGAAGGGGCTGATCCACGACGCCGGCGGGCGCAAGGCCCTGGTGTCCTGTGGAGGGGTGTTCAGCGGGCCCTTCCAGACGCAGATGGTGGCCTACGAGCTGCACCTCCACGGCATCCAGGTGGGCTGGGCGGAGACGCCCCCGCCGGGCGCCGTGTTCCGCACCCGGACCGTGCCCGACGGCCCGCTCGTGACCAAGCCAACCGACGGCCGCTACCGGCTCGTGGCCACCGGCGGCAAGTGGCGCCTCCTCACGGTGCCGCCGGACCACGGCGCGCCCGACTGTCCGCGCGCCGATCCCAACGCTCCCACGGCTCCTCCGCCGCCGTCCTGATCACTAGGATCGCCCGGTGGCAAGCGTCGCATCGCGCCCTCGCGCCCTTCCGAGTGTCGGCCCGCGCGCAGCAGGTTTCCTGCTGCCGGCGGCCGTCGTAGCCGTCTGCTTCGCGGTCTCGATCTACCTGCGCACGAAGTCGCTCGGCGAGTCCCTGTGGATGGACGAGGGTCTCTCGATCGGTATCGCGTCCCAGCCGCTGTTCGACATCCCGCACATCCTTCGGGTGGACGGCTCACCGCCGCTCTACTACATGCTCCTCTCCGTCTGGATGGACGTGTTCGGCAACGGGCCGGCGGACACCCAGAGCCTCTCCATGTTCATCGCCCTGCTCGGAATTCCGAGCGGCCTGTGGGCGGGCTGGAGCCTCTTCGGCCGGCGCGCCGGGCTGACCTGCGCGGCGCTCTGCGCGGTCAACCCCTTTCTGACCAACTACGCGCAAGAGACCCGCATGTACTCGCTGATGCTGGTCCTGTCGCTGCTCACCACCGCGGCCTTCCTGCACGTGTTCGCGTTCCGCCGCCGCTCATACCTGCCCGCGTTCGTGATCTTCTTCGCGCTGCTCGTGTACACCCACAACTGGGGGCTGTTCTTCGGCGTGGGGGCGTTCACCGCGCTCATCCCCTGCTGGTACGTGTCGGAGGACCGGCGCCGCTTCGTGCGGGACGCGCTGCTCGGCTTCGGCGGCGTGGCCGTGCTCTACCTGCCCTGGCTGCCCACGCTGTTCCATCAGCTGCAGCACACGGGCGCGCCCTGGCTCAACTCGCCCCGGTTCGGCGCCCCGATTCAGATATCCAAGGCACTCCTCGGGGGCGGCACTCCCACGGTGGCGCTCGTGCTCGCGGGTGGTTCCGGCATCGCGGTGATCCTCCAGCGCCAGGTGCAGGACCGGGAGCGCGCCGCGGTGATCGCGGGTCTCACGGTGGCCGCGGCCACGCTGGCGGTGGCCTGGCTCGTGTCGCAGGTGTCGCCCGCCTGGACCACGCGCTACCTGGGGGTCATCCTCGGCCCGCTGCTGCTGGTGGGCGCGGTCGGCCTCTCGCGCTCGGGCAAGCTCGGCCTGGTGGCGCTCGTGATCATCCTCGGGGTCTGGTCGATCCCGAGGACGTTCGGGCTCACGAACAAGTCGAACGCCGCCGACCTGCGCATCTTCGCCGAGCCGGAGCTACACGCGAACGATCTCGTAGTGTCCACCCAGCCCGAGCAGGGACCGTTGCTGGCGTACCACCTCGAGGATCTCGGCGGAGCACCCAAGCTCCGTTTCGCGAACGTGATGGGGGCGGTCAAGAACGACCGCGTCATGGACTGGACCGACGGCTACGACCGCATGAAGGCCGCCACCCCGGCCAAGAACCTCGACCCCCTGCTTGCTAGGCTCCGCGTGGGCGGACGAGTGCTGATCGTGCATCCGGTCACGTCCCGGAACGATGACTGGGACGCGCCCTGGACCCAGCTCGTGAGGCGGCGGTCGGCTCAGTGGGGGGGCGCACTGGCCACCGACAAGAGCTTCAAACGCGTTGCCGTCGGGCCCAAGTTCTATCGTCGCGCCACCCGCATCGGGGTGCGCGGCGTTATCTACGAGAAGACCGGATGACCAACGTGAACTCTCAGAACCAGATTGCCCGCCCCGAGCTGCGCGAGAAGCCCGTCGTGATCCTCGGCGGAGGCCCTGCCGGCCTCACCGCCGGTTACCTGCTCTCGAAGCAGGGGATCCCGGTGATCGTGCTCGAGGCCGAGGATCAGGTCGGCGGCATCGCCAAGACCGCCGTGCGCGAGGGGCCGGGCGGCGAGTACCGCTTCGACCTCGGCGGCCACCGTTTCTTCACCAAGGTGAAGGAGGTGGACGACCTCTGGCACGAGATCATGAAGGAGGAGTTCCTCCGGCGCCCGCGCATGTCGCGGATCTACTGGCGCGACCGCCATGGTGAGGCGAAGTTCCTCGACTACCCGCTGCGTGGCATGGACGTGATCAAGAAGCTCGGTCCCGTGGACCTGGTCCGGGCGCTCACGTCGTACATCTGGGCGGCGGTCAAGCCGAAGGGCAAGGAGGAGACCTACGAGGAGTGGGTTTCGAACCGCTTCGGGCGCTATCTCTTCAACCAGTTCTTCAAGTCCTACACCGAGAAGGTCTGGGGCGTGCCCACGTCCGAGATCCGCGCCGATTGGGCCGCCCAGCGGATCAAGAACCTGTCGTTCTTCCGGGCGGCCTGGAGCGCGTTCTTCGGGAACCGGGGCGACAAGGTCACCAGCCTGATCTCCGAGTTCAACTACCCCCGCTACGGCCCCGGGCAGATGTGGGAGCAGATGACCACGGACATCGAGCAGCTCGGCGGCAAGGTGCTCCTAAACCACCGTGTTACGAAGCTCGAGTTCTCCGGTGACCGCTGCAGTCGTGTGCACGTGGGAGACGACCTGGTGTTCGAGCCCTCGGCCGTAATCTCGTCGCTGCCGCTGCGGAACACCGTCGGCATGGCCGAGCCGCACCCGAAGCCGGAGGTCATGGCCGCCGCGCGCGGGCTCCGCTACCGGGACTTCCTCACCGTGGCCCTGGTGCTGAACGGCGAGGACCTGTTCCCCGACAACTGGATCTACATCCACGACCCGAACGTGAACGTCGGTCGCATCCAGAACTTCCGGTCCTGGAGCCCGTGGATGGTCCCCGATCCCACCAAGGCCTGCGTGGGACTCGAGTTCTTCTGCTTCGCCGGGGACAAGATGTGGGAGATGGACGACGACGCCCTCGTCCAGCTCGGGATGCGCGAGCTCGAGCAGCTCGGGCTAGCCAAGCGCGAGCAGCTCGAATTCGGGTTCGTCCAGCGGGTGCCCAAGGCCTACCCGATGTACGACGCCGACTACTCCGAGCGCGTACACGGGATCCGCTCCTGGCTCGACGGCCTCGACAACTTCATCCAGGTCGGCCGCAATGGCCTGCACCGTTACAACAACTCGGACCACTCCATGCTCACCGCCATGAGGGCGGTGGACAACCTCGTGAAGGGCACGGAGCACGACATCTGGGCCGTGAACGCCGAGTCGGCGTACCACGAGGAGGAGGGGCAGGACGAGCAGCAGCCCTACATCGAGGCTCCGGAGACGGAGTCCATGAAGGAGCCGCTTCACTCCTGACGGTTCTGGCGTAGGGGCTTTCGCTCCGGTTCGCATCCCCGTTCGAGACCGGAACTGACGGTCTCGTCCGGTGACGCGAACCGTCGCCGCCCCTCCGAGGAGTGCCGCGGCCCACATTCCACAGCTGAGCGGGTAGTGGGATGCTGTTGTTGTGAAGCGGCGGTTTGCCATGGGGCTCGCCAAGTACGCCTTCAATCCGGTGGTCCGGACGCTCTTTCGGATCGGAGTTCCGGTTCCCGGCACGGCCATCCTCGAGACCACCGGGCGCAGGTCGGGGCAGCCGCGGCGCACTCCGGTCAGCGACGGCCTGGACGGCGAGACCTTTTGGATCGTGGCCGAGCACGGGAACAGCACGGCCTACGTGCGCAACCTCAAGGTGAACCCGCGCGTGCGGGTCAGGGTCGGCCGCGGCTGGCGTACGGGCAGCGCGCGGGCGCTCCCGGATGACGACCCGCGCCGCCGCCTCAGGGCGCTCGCCCGCGTGAGGCGGCGGTCAATCATGAACCTGGCGACCGTGGGGCTAATGGCCACGGACCCACTCACGGTTCGCGTGGACCTCGACCGGTAGGTACGGCGCGGCGCCCGCAAAGGCGACCTACGATCGCCTGACCATGACCCGATCCCTCCCTCGGCTCGTGCTCACGAGCGTCCTCGCCCTGGCCCTCTCGGCCGCCCTCGCCACCGCCGCGCCGGCCGCGCCCGGGGAGCTCGACACGAGCTTCGGCGACGGTGGGAAGGTGAGCCTGAATCCCGCGGGCAAGGAGGGCGGTTATTCCGACGTCGCGATCCAGCGGGACGGCAAGATCGTGCTGGTCGGCTACGCCTTCGCCAATCCGGGCGAGACCGACATGGCCATTACGCGCCTGAACGCCGACGGCTCCCCGGACAACGGATTCGGAGTGGGGGGGACGGTGCTCGTGAACGTCGTGTCCCTGCCCCAGCGCGGGCAGGACGTGGCCAACGCCGTGGCGATCCAGCCCGACGGCAAGATCGTGGTGTCCGGTACGAGCCCGAGCGGCAGCCTGGACCTGGCCACGGTGGTGCGCCTCCTGCCCAGCGGGCTCCTGGACGCCTCATTCGGGGCCGGTGGCGTCGACGGCGACGGCATCGCGCGCCCCCGGATCGGCTCGGGCAACGACGTGGCCGTGGACGCCAGCGGCAAGATCGTGATGGCGGGCACCTGGACGCCGATCGGCAAGACGGAGACGGACTCGTTCGTCGAGCGGCTGAACAGCGACGGCTCGCCCGACGAGACGGGCGACGTCGTGTTCCAGCCCGACGGCGGCGACGGGGTGGTCCGGCTCGCCGTTCAGCCCGACGGGCGGGTTCTCACCGCGGGCTACTCGGCCGGCGCCGGGGGCAACGACGACCTCGTGGCCCGCACGTCGGGCATGGCCCTCGATACGACGTTCGGCATGGCCGGCCTCCGCAGGTTCTCCTTCGGCGCGTCGGGATCCGCCGAGGATCTGGTGATCGAGCCGGACGGAAGGATCGATGTGGCCGGCTACGGGAGCACGGCAGACAACTTCATCCTCACGCGGCTCACCGCGAACGGCGGGCTGGGCGACCGCACGCTGAACGGCAAGAACACGGTCGACGTCGACTTCGGGGGGAACGATGCAGCAGAGGCGATTGCGCTTCAGTCGAGCGGCAAGATTCTGCTTGCCGGCTCCGCCGACGCAGGCCTTGCCATCGCGCGCCTCCAGCCCGGAGGTACGCCCGACGCGGCCTTCGGCCCCGGCGGGAAGCGAACGGTGAGCTTCCCGGCGGGGGATGCCGTGGCCTACGGCATGGCGCTTCAGAGTGATGGCCGGATCGTCCTCGCGGGCACGGCCGGTACCGGTACGCCCACCGGTGCCATCGTTCGCCTGCAGGGCGACTCGGCCGCTTCCGGGGGCGGCCCCGGCGGGCCGGGCGGGCCCGGCGGATCCGGCGGCACGACCAAGGTGCCCAAGTGCGGGGGCAAGCGGGCCACGATCATCGGCACGAGCCACAAGGACAAGCTCCGGGGAACTCGCCGAGCCGACGTGATCGTCGGCCTGGGCGGCAACGACAAGATCAGTGGCCTGGGCGGCAACGACCGGGTCTGCGGCGGGTCGGGGAACGACAGCATCTCCGGCGGGAAGGGGAACGACCGCCTGAGCGGCGACTCCGGCAAGGACAAGGTGTCGGGCGACTCGGGCAACGACCAGCTTCACGGCGGAACCGGCAACGACAGCCTCGCCGGCGGGTCGGGCAACGACAGCGAAGCCGGCGACTCGGGCAACGACCGCCTGGCAGGCGGCTCGGGCAAGGACAAGCTCGCGGGCGGATCCGGCAAGGACCGGCTCAACGGCAACGGCAGCAGGGACAGCCTGAACGGCGGCTCCGGCAAGGACGCCTGCGCGGGGAACGACAAGAAGAAGAGCTGCTGACGCCGGTCCGGCGCAGCGTCAGCCCCTCGTGCGCTTCACGTGCCTGAGCGTCACGCCGAAGGACGAGTCGCCCGCCGCGGCCGCGATGGCGGCCGCGGCCCTCACACCGGCGTCTTCGCCAGCCCGAGCTCCTCGATCGCCGCCTCCCGCATCTTGAACTTCTGGACCTTGCCGGTGATCGTCATCGGGAACTCGTCAACGAGCTTCAGGCGGCGCGGCACCTTGTAGTGGGCGATCCGGCCGTCGCAGAACTCGCGCAGGCCTCCGAGGTCCAGCTCGGCGCCGGGCTTCAGCACCACCCAGGCCATCAGCTCCTCGCCGTAGCGCTCGTCGGGAATGCCGATCACCTGGACGTCGGCGATCGCGGGGTGGCCGTAGAGGTACTCCTCCACCTCGCGGGGATACACGTTCTCGCCGCCCCTGATCACCATGTCCTTCGTGCGGCCCACGATCCTGGCGTAGCCGTCGTCGTCGATCGTGGCCAGGTCGCCCGTGTGCATCCACCCGTCCCCGTCGAGCGCCTCCGCGGTGCGCTCCGGGTCCTGCCAGTAGCCGGTCATCACCGAGTATCCGCGCGTGCAGAACTCCCCGGTCTTCCCGCGCGGCACGGTCCGGCCGCTCGCGGGGTCGATCACCTTGATCTCCACGTGCGGATGCACGCGGCCGACGGTGCCCACGCGGTGCTCCAGCGAGTCGTCGGCGCCGGTCTGCGTCGACACCGGCGAGGTCTCGGTCATGCCGTAGCAAATGGTGACCTCGCTCATGTGCATGCGGTCGATCACCTGGCGCATGACCTCCTCCGGACAGGGCGAGCCGGCCATGATGCCGGTGCGCAGGGAGGACAGGTCGAAGCGCTCGAACTCCGGGTGCCCGAGCTCGGCGATGAACATCGTCGGCACCCCGTACAGGCACGTGCAGCGTTCCTCCTCGGCCGCCTCCAGTACCGCTCCGGGCTCGAAGGCGGCGGAGGGTATGACGATGCACGCGCCGTGGGTGGTGCAGCCGAGGTTGCCCATCACCATGCCGAAGCAGTGGTAGAAGGGCACCGGGACGCAGACACGATCCTTCTCGGTGAAGGCGCATCCCTCACCCACGAAGTACCCGTTGTTGAGGATGTTCCGGTGGGACAGCGCGGCACCCTTGGGCGAGCCGGTGGTGCCGCTCGTGTACTGGATGTTCACGGCGTCGCCCGGGTCCAGCCCCCCGGAGCTGGCCCGCAGGCCGGCCGGGTCCACGCCCGCGCCGGCGGTCAGAAGCTCGTCCCATCCGGGGGTGCCGAGGAAGATCACCCGCTCGAGTGCCGGCAGCCGGGGCCGCACCTCCTCCACCATGGCCCGGTAGTCCGAGCTCTTGAAGGACTCGGAAGACACCAGCACCCGGCAGCCCGACTGGCGCAGCGCGTACTCGAGCTCCGACGTGCGGTACGCGGGGTTCACGTTCACCAGGATCACGCCGAGCTTCGCCGTGGCGTACTGGACCAGCACCCACTCCGCGCAGTTCGGGCTCCAGATGCCCAGGCGGTCACCGCGCGCGAGGCCGAGGGCCATGAGCCCGCGTGCCACCTCGTCCACCGCCGCGTCCAGCTCGGCGTAGGTGTAGCGCAGGCCCTGATGGCGGCTGACCAGCGCGTCCCGATCCCCGTGGGCCGCCGCCGTGCGCTCCAGGTTCGCGCCGATCGTCTCCTCCAGCAGCGGCACCCCGGTGGCGCCGCTCGTCTGCGAGTCCTCCATCTACGTGCCCTCCTGTCGCTGCTCCGGCGCAGCGTAGCCGCACGGGGCGGGCGGGGCTACTCGTAGTAGGGCAGCGGCCCGCCGGCCGACTTGAGCACCTGCTGGTAGAGCTCCTCGGAGAGCTTCGGGTGGTCCTTCACCACGTCGGTGAACTCGTGCGGGTCCTGGGTCAGGTCGTAGAGCGAGCGCTCCTGGCCGCGGTTGTCCCCGATCAGGAGCCACTCGTCGGTGCGGATGAAGAAGCGGTTGTACATCCCGCCGTAGTGGAAGGGGCGGGGATCGGTGGGCTGCTCGCCGTCCAGCAGGGAGGACAGGTCGAGCCCCTCCATCCAGCCGGGCTGGTTCACCCCCACCATCGAGAGGATGGTGGGCCCGACGTCGTGGGTCGAGGCGAAGTGCGAGCTGACCTCCCCCGCGGCCTTGTCGTCGGGGTGGATCACGATGAACGGCACCTGGGCCAGCTCGGGGTGGAGCTGCGACGGCACCTTGCCGGTGAGCCCGCGCTCGCCCAGCAGGTAGCCGTGGTCGCTGAGCATCACGATCACGGTGTTCTCGTCCAGCCCGCGCTCGTAGAACTTGTCGAGGAAGCGCCCGAGCCAGTGATCGGTCTGGGTCACCTCGGCGGCGTAGACCGCGTGCAGGCGCCGGAGCTGGTCCTCGGTCAGGTAGTCCGAGTTGCCGTAGCGCGTGGCCCCGATCTCCGGCCCCCGGTACTTCGGGTCCCCGTACATGTCGATGTACTTCTTGGCCGGGCTCCAGGGCTCGTGGGGGTCAAAGCAGTCCACCACGAAGCACCAGGGCTCGCGCACGCTCAGCTCGTCCAGCACGTCCATGGCCTTGGAGTAGACCCGGGCGGCGCAGGTCTCCTCCTCGTTCACGCCCGCGCCCGAGTTGGCCAGGTACTTGCGCATCCCGGGCGTGTAGCGGTCGTCGCGCAGCACGGGCGGGAGCCAGTGGTTGACCGTCTCCAGGCTCACGCTCTGGGGCGGATGGAGAAAGCCCACCTGGCCGACGATGGTGTCCCAGCGGTTGAACGTCTTCCGGAAGGGCATGTAGGGCGCGGTGAAGGCCAGGAACGGGTTGTCGCTGACCTGCGCCGTCCAGTAGCCCGCGTGCTTGAGCTCCGCGGTGAAGGTCCGGTGCTCGGGGTCCTTGATCTCCTCCCAGCCCGGGCTGGACCCCAGCCTCGGATCCGGCACGAAGTTGCGGAAGGGGAAGATGCGGCGGCTGGTGAAGATGGAGCGCCGGGCGGGGAGCGTCACCATCGCCTCGGGAAAGGCGCGGTTGAACCGCAGCCCGCGGCCGGCCAGCGAGTTCACGGCCGGTGTCTGGATCTGGGGCGACCCGTACGCGCCCACGTGGTCGGGACGCAGGCTGTCGATGATCAGGACGAGCACGTTCTTGCGCCCCTTCGACCCGGTGGCGGGGAGGTCGCACGCCGCGGCCGGGAGAAGGGCGGCGCCGGCCGCGCCCGCGGCCCCGGCCTTCACGAATCCACGGCGGTTCAGGCGCATGTGCACCCGGGGCCACGCAGGGCGATATGGCGCTTCTCGATCAAGGTCGGAGGGGGGCCCGGTGGGCGCGCCGCAAAGGGCGGCCCTCTACGGCTCTGGGACATGCGCCGCCGGTGGGGGACGGTCGCGGCCGGAGCGTAGCGAACGCGCCAGAAGCGTCCGCCCCCGCGCCGCCCGCTTCAACCCTGACCCCACGCTGCCGATGGACAGAGTGATGCCCCTTCGCCGAATCGCCGGTGCGGCTCTCGCCGCCGCTCTGCTCTGCCCCGCCGCGGCAAGCGCCCAGCTCCCGGCCCGTGGACCGCTGCTGCCGCAGCGCTTCGCCGTGGCCTCCGCCACCGTGCCCCACGGGCCGGTGGGCGAATACCCCGAGGACTGGGCCGCCTGCGTCAAGGCGCACCTCTCGCAGTCGGTCGTGCCTCCCGGCATCGATCCTCGCGGCGTGGACCCGGCCGCTCCCGACCCCCTCCTGGGACTCACCTACTTCGTGGACCGCATGGAGCCCGCCTACGGGGACTGGGTCAAGTACAAGCGCCGCGGCCAGGACGGCCGGGCGGCGCTGATCTGGCGCCTGGCGCGCCAGCCCCGGGCCCGCTGGTTCGGCCGCTTCACCCGGCCCCACATGGTGAAGAAGGTGCGCGGCTTCCTCGACCGGGTGCAGTGTGACCAGCCCGGGTCCGTGCCCCAGATGATGGTCATGCGCCACCAGGGAGTGGGCTGCGGCCACGGCTACCTCGGTGGCGGTGCCAAGGAGGATGCGCGGACCCGCGACTGGTACGACGACTTCGTCCGGGCGGTGGGCAACGCCCGCGTGGTGATCGGCTTCGAGCCCGACTCGCTCGGCACCCTCGACTGCCTGGCCGCCAGCCGCCGCGGCGCCCGCCTGCGCACGCTGCGCTACGGGGTGAGCAAGCTGTCGCAGCTGCCGAACGCCACCATCTACCTCGAGGCGGGGGCCTCCGACTGGGAGCCGGCCAAGCGCACGGCCAAGCAGCTGCGCTTCATCGGCGTGGACAGGGTGCGCGGGTTCATGCTGAACGTGACCCACCACGACTGGACGCGGTCGAACATCCTCCACGGGCTGGACATCTCCCGCCGCGTGGGCGGCAAGCCCTTCGTGATCAACACCTCTTACAACGGCCGCGGCCCGGTGCACTACCGCCACTGGATCAGCCACAGCCGCCACATCTGGCGCACCATCAACATCTGGTGCCACCCGGCGTTCCGCGGCCTCGGCCCGGCGCCCACCACGGCCACCGCCAACACGAAGGTGGATGCCTACCTCTACCTGAACCGTCCCGGCTACTCGGCCGGCGCGTGCAACGGCGGCCCGACTCCGGTGGGCACCTGGTGGGCGGCCCGAGCGCTGATGTACGCGAAGTACGCGACCAGCTGGCAGTCGCCGCCCGGCGGCACCCGGTACGGCTTCCACAACCGACTCTCGCTGCGGACGCTCGGCGGGCCCTAACCCGCCCGCCCCGCTGCGTCGAGGGCCCTGTTGGCGCGACGCGTACTCGCCATCCCTACGTCTCCTCGTCCGGCGCGTTGTCGTCGCGCGGGCGGAAGGGGGGCAGCTCCTTCACCTTGGGGATCCGTATCAGCGGCGGACCGTAGCCCTGCGTGCAGTCGCGCAGCCGGTAGATCCGCACCGCGGGCCCCGGCCGCTGGTAGGCGGTGGGGTAGTAGTTGTAGGAGAGGTCGAAGTTGAAGGACACCGGGTCCGCGCCCGGGTCGTAGGGGCTGAACGAGCGGACCAGGCGGGACTCCCGCTCGAGGCGCCGGTAGTAGGCCCGCACGCGGGGCTCGCCGGTGGCCAGCGCGCGCTCGCGCACCACGCCGACGGTCATCACCAGGCAGTACCCGTAGCGCCGGTAGTCGTCCACCACCTCGGGGGAGAGCAGCAGGTGGTAGGCCGAGGCCCGCACGCCGCCGTCCGGGCGCGCGAACTGGCCGGGCTTGAACTGCTCGCATACCCGGCGGCCGCCGGGACCGGTGTAGGCGAAGCCGTCGGAGGTCCAGCCGTCCCGCGCGGGGCAGCGCGAGAGCCAGGCGGGCAGCCGGCCGTCGGGGTTCGAGCGGTAGAAGCGCCCCGGTACCGCCGGCTCGATCGCCACCCGCAGCTCCGGGGGGTAGCGCTGCTCCAGCCAGCCGCGTGCCTGCAGCCGTGTGTCCTCACGGCCGAGCACGAGGGCCGAGCGCACGTCGGCGGCCACGGGCTGGGCCAGGGCCACCACCACCAGCGCGGCCAGGCCCGCGGCGCGGAGCGGCAGCGCACCACGCCGGGTCGGCAGCGCGTCCGCAGCGCGCACCAGCGCCACGGCGGCCAGCATGGCCAGCGCCGGGTAGGCGGGCAGCAGCCAGCGGCCGAAGTAGCGGGCCTGGAAGCTCAGGTACATGAACAGCGCCACCGGCACCACGGCCAGCATCAGCCCGCGCACGAGGTCGCGCCTCAGCTCGATCACGGCGCCGGCCAGCGCGGCCAGCGCGGCGGCCCACCCGAGGCCCCAGCCCAGGCTCCCGAGGTAGTAGCCCGCGCCGCCGTGGTCCTGGCCCGGCTTTGACTGGTCCGCGGCCACCTGCGCCTGGTCGCGCAGGTCGGTCCACCAGGCGTCGAAGGAGCCGATCACGTACGGATTGAGGGCCAGGAACACCACGAGGGCCAGCGCGCTCCCCGCGGCCAGGCCGGCCACGGCGCGGGCCCGGTCGGCGCGCAGCCGGGACAGCGCGGCGATGGCCAGGGGCGCGAGCGCCAGCCCGGCGGTGTACTTGAAGGCCATGGCCAGTCCCGCGGCGGCGCCGGCCAGCGCGTAGTGGCGCAGGCGCCCCTCCTCGTGGGCGCGCACCGATCCGTAGAGGGCCAGCGCCACGCCGATCATGGATCCCACGTCCGTCACGGCCACACGCGAGTAGGCCACCGGCAGGAAGGCGAACGAGAGGATCGCCGCGGCCACCACGCCCTCGCGCGCTCCCCACACGCGCCGCGCGGCCCAGTAGGTGGCCACCACGCCCAGCATGCAGAGCACGGCGGCCAGGGTGCGCGCGGCCACCCAGATCTCGGTGGGGTCCTTGCTGAATTGCTCGGTGATGTTCCCGAAGGGCAGGTTGAAGAGGAACCCGAACGGCCCGTACATCGCTCGCAGGAGGCCGTACACGAGGTAGGTGTAGGCGGCGGGGTTCTGGTAGTAGCCGGGGTCGTAGCCCTGCCAGAACATCTCCACCGAGCGGCTCGCGAAATGGGAGCCCTCGTCGAGGCTCCAGACGTAGGGGAGGCCGTAGTCGTTGTTCCAGATCCGCAGCGCGAAGCCGCCGATCAGGGTCAGGCCGAGCAGCACCCGGGGCACGGGCGCAGCGTAGTGGCCGCCCCCGCTGGGCCGGCATGCCCGCTGGTACTGTTGACTCGCGAGTCAATGGGGCTCGCGCGGACCCCGGGAATGCCCGAGACGACGGCCACAGAGCGCGATGAGCGCCATCTCCTTCGGAGCATCGAGCTCGCCTCCGCCGCGCGTGGGCACACCAGCCCGAACCCGATGGTGGGGGCGGTCCTGGTGAAGGACGGACGCGTGATCGGAGAGGGCTTCCACTCCGGCCCCGGCCAGGACCATGCCGAGCGTGCGGCGATCGCCGCCTGCGAGGAGGACCCCGCGGGGGCCACGCTCTACGTAACGCTCGAGCCGTGCGCCCACCAGGGACGCACGCCGGCGTGCACCGACGCCATCCTCGAGGCGGGGATCGCCCGCGTGGTGATCGCCTCCGACGACCCATCTCCGCACGCCTCGGGCCGCGGCCCCGGCATCCTGCGCGACGGCGGCGTGGAGGTGGCGGTGCTGGACGGGGAGGTGGCCGCGGCGGCCCGGATGCTGAACCAGCCGTTCCGCAAGCACATCCGCACGGGCCGCCCACTGGTGGTCTTCAAGTCGGCGATGACTCTCGACGGCAAGGTGGCCACCCGCACCGGCGACTCCCAGTGGATCTCGGGCGAGTCGAGCCGCGCCCGCGCGCACCGCTGGCGGGCCGAGTCCGACGCGGTGGCCGTGGGCATCGGCACCGCGCTCTCGGACGACCCCCAGCTCACCGCCCGCATCGAGGGCGTGTCCCGCCAGCCGCGCCGCGTGGTCTTCGACTCCGAGGCCCGCCTGCCGGTGTCCAGCAGGCTGGTGGCCGGCGTGGCCCAGGTGCCCGTCACCGTGGTGGCGTCACGCGCGGCCGCGCGGACCTCCCTGGAAGCTCTCCGGGCCGCCGACGTGGACGTGATCGTGGCCACGGGCGCCAACGAGGGGGCACGCGTGGGCGATGCCCTCGACGAGCTGGGCGGGCGCGGGATCCAGTCGCTGCTCCTCGAGGGCGGGCCGCACCTGGCCGGGGCCTTCCTGGAGGCCGGTGAGATCGACGAGGCCCGCGTGTTCATCGCACCCGTGCTGGCGGGGGGCCGCGAGGCCCGCACCGTGGTGGAGGGGATCGGGGCCGAGGACATCGCCGGCGCCGCCCGGGCGCTGGCCATGGAGACCGAGCGCATCGACGACGACGTGCTGATCATCGCGAGGCTGAACGAGTGGTGAGCGACTGATGTTCACCGGGCTGGTGGCAGGAATGGGCACCGTCGAGACGATCGACCGCGATGGCGCCGGGGCGCGCCTGCGCGTGCACACCGCGCTGGCGGCGGAGCTCGCCGGCGGCGACTCGATCGCGGTGAACGGCGTGTGCCTGACCGCGCGCGACCCCGACGCGGACGGGTTCGCCGCCGACCTGATGGGCGAGACCCTTGCTCGCACCTCGCTCGGGCCGCTCGTCCCGGGCGACGAGGTGAACCTGGAGCTGCCGCTGCGGGCCGGCGACCGGCTCGGCGGACACGTGGTCCAGGGACACGTGGACGGGACGGGAACGGTTGTGCGGGTGACCGAGGACGGCTTCGCCCGCATCGTGACCGTGGAGGCTCCGCCGGAGATCCTCCGCTACGTCGTGGACAAGGGCTCGATCGCCGTGGACGGCGTGTCGCTCACGGCCTTCGAGGTGGACGACTCCGGGTTCTCCGTGTCGCTCATCCCGGAGACACTCGAGCGGACGACGCTTGGCGCGGCCGAGCCGGGCCGCACCGTGAACCTGGAGGTGGACGTGCTGGCGAAGTACGCCGAGAAGGCCGCGCGGGCGGCGGTGGGCGGGGGCGCGGCATGAGCGCGCCCTTCAGCAGCGTCGAGGAGGCGATCGAGGACGTCCGGGCGGGACGGATGGTGGTGGTCTGCGACGCGGAGGACCGCGAGAACGAGGGCGACCTCACGCTCGCCGCCCAGTTCGCTACCCCGGAGGCCATCAACTTCATGGCCACGCACGGGCGCGGGCTCATCTGCCTGGCCCTGACCCCGGCGCGCTGCGACGAGCTGGGCCTGGATCTGATGGCGGCGAAGAACGAGTCCCCGTTCCAGACCGCGTTCACGGTGTCGATCGAGGCGCGGGAGGGCATCACCACCGGCATCTCGGCCCACGACCGGGCTCACACGATCCAGGTGGCCATCGACCCCAAGTCGCGCCCCCGCGACGTGGTGCAGCCCGGCCACATCTTCCCGCTGAAGGCGAAGGAGGGAGGGGTGCTCGAGCGCACCGGCCAGACCGAGGCGGCGATCGACCTGGCCCGCCTGGCCGGGCTCAACCCCTCGGGCGTGATCTGCGAGGTGATGAACGACGACGGCACGATGGCCCGGGTGCCCGACCTCGAGCGCTACTGCGCCGAGCACGGCCTGAAGATGATCACGGTCTCCGACCTGATCGCCCACCGCAGGCGCCACGACAAGCTGGTGGAGCGCGTGGTGGAGACCCAGCTGCCCACGAGGTTCGGCGACTTCAACGTGGTCGGGTACCGCTCGCTCGTGGACGACAAGCACCACGTGGCCATGGTCGCCGGTGAGGTGGCGGGGCAGGACGACGTTCTGGTGCGGGTGCACTCCGAGTGCCTCACCGGCGACGTGTTCCACTCCCTTCGCTGCGACTGCGGCGAGCAGCTCGAGGACGCGCTCGTGCGGATCCAGAACGAGGGGAGGGGCGTGCTCCTGTACCTGGCCCAGGAGGGCCGCGGCATCGGGCTGCTCAACAAGCTGCGGGCCTACCGCCTCCAGGAGGAGGGCCTCGACACCGTGGACGCGAACGTGCGCCTCGGCCTGCCCGCGGACCTGCGCGACTACGGCATCGGGGCCCAGATCCTCGTGGACCTCGGGCTGGGCTCGATCCGCCTGCTCACCAACAACCCCAAGAAGATCGTGGGACTCGAGGGCTACGGGCTCACCGTGACCGACCAGATCCCGATCGAGCACGCCCCGGGCGAGCACAACCGGGAATACCTGAGGGCCAAGAAGGAGCGCATGGGCCACCTCCTCCACCACCAGGGCCTGGCGCTCGACGAGGAGATGATCCTGGAGGAGCGCATCCTCGACCGCGAGCGCGCGGAGGACGAGGAGATGCCCGACCTTTACGGCCAGGGCCCGGCCCCGCGCCGACGGGATGAGTGACCTCTACGCGGCCTGCGTGGGCCGCTTCTACGCGGATCTGGCGGCTCGCCTCGTGGAGGGCGCGCGGCGGGTGTTCGAGGCCGAGGGCGTGGGCCTGGAGATCCACGACGTGCCCGGGGCGTTCGAGCTTCCGCTGGCGGCCAAGTACTGCGCCGACTCGGGCCGCTACGCCGGCGTGGCGTGCCTCGGCGCGGTGATCCGGGGGGAGACCTCCCACTACGATTATGTCTGCGGCGAGGCGGCGGCGGGCATCGCCCGGGTCTCGCTCGACACCGGGGTCCCGTGCTCCTTCGGGGTGCTCACGGTGGAGTCGATGGAGCAGGCGCTGGCCCGCGTGGGCGGAGGCAAGCGCCATCAGGGCGAGGAAGCGGCCCGGGCCGTGCTGCGCATGGCCGAGCTGCGACGGTCGCTCGCCTCGTGAGCCTCCGCGTCAATCTCTACAGCGACACGCAGTCGCGGCCCACCGCGGCCATGCGACGCGCGATCGCCGAGGCCGAGGTGGGGGACGAGCAGCGCCTGGACGACCCCACCGTCCTCCGCCTCCAGGAGCGCGTGGCCGAGCTCCTCGGGCACGAGGCGGGCCTCTTCCTGCCCAGCGGCACGATGTGCAACGGGATCGGTTTTCGGCTCCATATCCGGGCCGGGGGCGACGAGGTGATCCTCCATCGCACCTCGCACCCGATCATCGCCGAGGCCGGGGGCCCGGCCGAGCTGGCCGGCGCCATGACCAACCGCCTGGACGGCGAGGCGGGGATGTTCACCCCGGAGCAGGTGGAGGAGGCCATCCTCCCCGCCGACCGCTACCTGCCGCGCACGCGGCTGGTGTCGGTGGAGCAGACCACGAACATGGGCGGCGGGCGGGTGTGGCCGCTGGAGCAGATCCGCGAGGTGGTCGAGGTGGCCCGCCGCCACGAGCTGCGGGCCCACCTGGACGGCGCCCGCCTGCTGAACGCGTCGGTGGCCTCCGGGGTGCCGGCGGCGGACTACGCCTCGGGCTTCGACACCGCCTGGCTCGACTTCTCGAAGGGCCTGGGCGCTCCGGTGGGCGCCGTGCTGTGCGGGTCTCGCGAGCTGATCGGCGAGGCCTGGCGCTGGAAGCAGATGCTCGGCGGGGCCATGCGCCAGGCGGGCGTGCTCGCCGCGGGATGCCTCCACGCGCTCGATCACCACGTGGAGCGCCTGGCCGACGACCACGAGAACGCCCGGGTGCTGGCCGACGGCCTGCGCGGTCTCGGCCTCGACGTTCTCCCTCAGGAGACCAACATCGTGATCGCCTCCGTGGACGATCCCGCCGGGTTGATCGCCGCGATGGCGGACGAGGGCATCCGGATCAGCTCAGGCGGCCGAGGGCGGATCCGCTGCGTGACGCACCTGGACGTGGACCGCCAGGGCGTGGACGACGCCCTGGCCGCCTTCGAGAAGATCCTGGCGCCCTAGAGCTTGCAGCTCGCCGGGCGCGGATGCGACCGCAGCACGGCCTCATACGCCCGCGGGCGGGCCGTCATCGTGCCGTCCACGCACATGTCGATCAGGCTCCGCCAGCTCTCGGGCGAGTCCGGATCGGTGCCTCCGAACCAGTTCTGCCAGGCGTACCCCTGGCTGTGCGCGAGGGCCACCCGAGCGGCCGTGGTGATCGGCGTGGGACCGAACGTGATCGGCACCTGGAACGCGGCCACACCCGGGCCGGGCGAGGCGCCTCCGAAGATCCACGCCGCGGCGCCGGCGATGCCGGGGGCGACGTCGATGTTCGGATCCAGCGAGTGGAAGCGGTCCACCGCGGCCTGCTGGAAGGAGACGACGATCAGGTCCTTGCGCTTGGTCCGCTTGAGGAGATTGGCCAGCACGTCGGCGTTCTGGAGGTACTCGGACACGTCCTCGGTGGGAGTGCGTCCCTTGATCTCGATGTTGATCGGCGTGTGCGGGAAGGTCCGCAGCACCTGCCGAAGCGTGGGCACCCGGAAGTCGGAGCGCCTGAAGTGGCCGGGCGGCCTGCGCTGGCCGGTGGCGATGCCGCGGAACCGGTACGCGGACGCGGGCAGGCTGTGGCTGTAGTGCGAGTCGCCCGCGGGCGCGAACCAGTAAGCCGCATCCAGCCGCTTGATCTGCCTGAGCGTGAGCGACGAGACGTTGCCGGTGCCGTTCGTCTTGCCGTCGACCGTGGTGTCGTGCATCACGATCACCTTGTTGTCCTTCGTCACGCCCACGTCCAGCTCCAGCATGTCGGCGCCCACCCGAAGCGCCTTGTGGAACGCGTAGAGGGTGTTCGACGGGAACTCGTCCTCGCCGCCCTGATGGGCGATGTTGAGCGGCGCCTTCTTCTGGATCCAGCGGTTTCCGGCCTCGGCGGGCACGGACATCCCCAGAAGGGCACCAAGGGCGAGGGCGGCAATCGTCAGTCTGCGCATGAACCGACCATAGCCCGCGCGCACCCGGCCCGCCCCGCTCCTACCGGCCGCGGGCGGCGGCGCGGGCGGTGTCCAGGTCCGGGTGGGTCTCGATGCGGAGGATCAGGTCGTCCTCCATCCAGATCACCCCCGTGGCGAGCTGGGTGAGGTCGATGCCGCTCTGCGCGCCGCGACCGCCGAGCGTGAACTCCACCAGCAGCCTGCCCTCCTCCTCAACGATCGTGCCGGGGGCGAAGTACACCTGTTCCACGAGCCCCTGGAAGCCGTCCATGTAGCGCTGTGCGCCCTCGAGTCCCTCGTACGTGTCGGGCTCCGCCGACAGCGACGGCGGGACCACGATCACGATGTCCGGATGCATCAGCGCGAGCGAGTCGTCGAGCCGCCCGGCGTTCAGGTGCTCGAAGAACCTCCGCACCAGCTTCTCGCGCTCGCCGGCCATCGCCGGAAACGGTACGGCCTTTCAGCCGCTCACTGCGCGGCGGCCTCCGCCCGTGCCCACATCTGCAGGTAGGCCTCCGCTCCGTTGGCCATGTCGGACACGATCTGCGGCCCCGCGACCTTGCGGAGATCCTCGATCCAGTCCGGGTAGAGGCCGTAGTGATCGACGCCGTCCGTGTTGATGTCGTACACCTTCGTGCCCGAGTGCTGGCGGTCGATGACGCTGCCGCCGTCGAACGAGCGGAAGGGGTAGACCACCGGATTCTGCGCGGCACCCGCGCGCGGCACGGGCTGGGCGTGCAGGCCGTTGATGTCCGAGCCGAACGGCGTGCCGAAGGTGAAGCGGGTGTCGCGATTCGCACGGGCGACCCGCCACTCGTCGGCGAACTGGTTGGCCACGCTCGAGATCGGGCCCACGGGCCCACCGAGCTTCTGGAGCCGCTTCTGCGTGCCGAGGTCGCCCCACGAGTGGCTCGAGATCACGCCCGGATAGTGCGCGGCCTCGAGGATCGAGAGCGTCTGCTGACGCGTCTTCACGCTCATGTGGTCGGTCTCGACGATCATGCCCTTCTTCATCATCGATCGGATGAGGTGATCGCCCAGGGTGGTGAGGCCCTTGGGGTTGCACAGCGGCCCGGGCGGATACACCGGCAGCTGCCCGGAGAGCAGCTGGTTGGCCGCCACCGGGCCGAACAGGGTGGCGAGCAGCGCGTTCTGGCCCGCGGGATTGGTGGGCTCGTTGTCGTGGTCGGCCGCGTCGCAGTGGTTGGCCGCCCAGAACTGCCCCGTCGCGTACTTGTTCCCGGCGTTCACCACGACCCCGGAGGTGCCACCGTCGAACTTGGTGCCGCCGAGCGCATTGTCGAACTTGTGGACCGGGAAGAGCGACCGGATGCCGCGGGTGTAGAGCCCGTTGAGCTCGCTGTCGATCTGTGCCGCCGTGCACTTCGGCGTCCCGTTGGTCTGCCCGCAGTTGAGCACCTCCGACTCCTCGACTCCGAGCACCACGGCGAGCTTGCCCGAGTTGATCACCTGGCGGGCCTCGGCCGAGCTCTTCACGATCCGGAAGAAGCCCTTGCCCGGCCCCCCGAACTGAGCGTCGATGTAGTCCTGCAGCGCCTGGATGTCGTCGGCCTGCTTGTACGCGCTCGTCATCTCGTTGCAGTTGTTCTTCTTCAGCGGATAGAGGTCGCAGAGCGCGCGGTTCTCCACCAGGTCGTTCACCATCAGGCGGAGCCCGGAGCGCCAGGCGCGCTCGATCCACTTCCAGTACGTGCCCTCGTGCGTCTGAGACTCGTCGCGGGGCCAGCCGGCGAAGCTGGGCCACCCGTCGGTCGAATGGGTGCCCACCGGGCTGCCGCTGGCGAGGAAGTTCTCAAATACCGCACCGGCGCCGTTGGGGAAGTGGTCGGGGCAGTCCGTGAGCGCGACGGTCACGCCGTACGGGCTCCAGGGACGGCCGCAATGGAAGCGCCCGCCGAGGAAGTCGAACGCGCCCAGGTGGATGTGGTCGTCGATAAAGCCGCGGACCGGGGAGGTCGGGGTCGCGCCCTTGAGCGGCGTGCCGGTCACGTTCACCTGGACCTCGGGGAAGTTCGAGCAGCCCGTGGTGGACTCGAAGGCCATGCCCTCCGGGTCGGAGGCCACGAGGCCGAGCACCCCGCCCGTGCCCGAGCGCACGCCCTGACCGGTCTGGAAGGCCTTGAGCACGAACGCCCGGCCGACCGTGTCCACCACCCAGTCGGCGGCGGGACCGGGCGTCTTCGTGGCCGAGATCTTGTTGAGCAGCCCCGCCGCCGGCATCGAGCCGTCGGGCCCGTAGAGGAGGTAGCGGCCGAGCGCGGTGGCCTGCATCCGGAAGGGGGTGGCACCGGTCTTGTCGGCCGCCGTGGCACGGTAGGAGCCGTCGGCGTTCTTGACCACGAACTTGTGGCTCACGATGGTGCGCAGGGCGAAGCACCCGTTGGCGAACGCATAGCGGTCGGTGGCGCTCGCCTTGGGGGCGAGGGGTCCCGTCAGAACGGCGACGGAAACAGCGAGCGTCATCAGAGCCTTGACGGCGGCCGAGCGAGCCTTCATAGAGACCTCTCCTCCTCGTTCCGATCCGCGGCGGGACCTGGGAACGCCGGTGTTTACCATAAACACCGCTGTTTCGCAAAAGCGCCCGGGGGAGGAGACAGGGAGGAGCGGAGTCCGATCGGTGATCGGGCGAGCACCGGACCATGCCGGGGAGGAGCGGAGTCCGATCGGTGATCGGGCGAGCACCGGACCATGCCAGCTTGGCTGGTAGCCTCATCCGCCGTGTCCAAGGTCTGTTATTCATGCGGGAAGGGCCCGGGGTTCGGCAACAACCGAAGCCACTCGATGGTCGCCACGAGGCGGCGTTGGGAGCCGAACCTCCAGAAGGTCCGCATCTCCGTGAACGGCACGCCCCGGCGCGAATACGTGTGCACGCGCTGCCTCAAGGCCTCCAAGGTCACGAAGGCGCTCTGAGAGGCACGGCCTCCGTGTGCGACGTGCCCACGCAGTAACCCCGCCGCCCGGCGGTGTAGAACCCCCACGTGGCTGACGAGTCCCTCGTCCGCTTCCGGCGCGTCGTGGCTGCAGCTCTCACCGAGCTGGAAAACCGCCGCCAGGAGGTGAACGACCTCAATGTGTTCCCGGTCGCTGACGGCGACACGGGCGACAACATGGCGCTCACGATGCGCGCGGTGCTCGATGAGCTGAACCGCATGAACGGGCAGCCCCTGGACGTCCATGGGCGCACGGAGATCGTGGCGGCGGTCGCCCGCGCCGCTCTGCTGGGCGCACGCGGGAACAGCGGGGTGATCCTCTCCCAGATCGTCCGCGGCGCCGCCGAGGAGCTGGCCGGCCGGCCCGGTGAGCTCGTGGATCCGGTGCTGGTGTCGGCCGCCCTCGCACGCGCCGCCGACGCCGCGTACGCGTCGGTGCGCAACCCGGCGGAGGGCACGATGCTCTCGGCCATACGCGCGATGTCCAGCCGGGTGGCACACGATCTCGCGCACATGGACACTCAGCGGCTTGGGCCCGAGTCGCGCGCCGAGCAGCAGGACGAGCTGCTGGCGCAGGTCCTGGAGAACGCCCTCGAGGCGGGCAAGGAGGCGGTGGAGCGAGGGCCCGACCAGCTCGCCGTGCTGCGCGACGCCGGAGTGGTGGACGCGGGCGCCTACGGGCTCACCGTGATCCTGGCCGGCTGCCTCGCCGCCCTGCGCGGCGACGCCGCGCCGGAGCTCGAGCACCAGCTCGCTCCCGCGGCGCTGCACCGTCCCGAGCACGAGTCCTCGAGCTTCCGCTACTGCACGAACTTCGCGGTCACCGGGGAGAATCTCGCCGCCGGTTCGTTCCTGCCGAGCCTCGAGGCGCTCGGCGACTCGGTGCTCGTGGTCGGGGACGAGCGCACGATCCGGGTGCACGTGCACACCGACGATCCGGAGCGCGCGGTGGCCGTATTCGCCGACGCGGGCGAGGTGTCCCGCTTCGACGTGGCGGACATGCTTGAGCAGGTGGCCGACCGCACGGCCCGGCTCGCCGAGCACACGCCCGGCGCGGAGACCACCTGCGCGGTCGTGGCCGTGGCCAGCGGGTCCGGGGTGCGCAGGCTCTTCGAGGGGCTCGGGGTGCTGGTGGTGGACGGCGGCGCCACGATGAACCCCTCCACCTACGAGCTGCTCGCCGGCGTGCACGCCGCGAACGGCCAGGAGGTGCTCGTGCTACCCAACAGCCCGAACGTGATCCTGGCGGCCGAGCGCGCGGCCGAGCTGTCGGAGAAGCCGGCCCGGGTGGTGCCCACCACGGCGCCGCAGGAGGGGCTGGCCGCGCTTCTGGCCTTCGACCCCAACGTGGGCGCCGAGCGAAACGCGCACGCGGTGGGGCGGGCGGCGGAGTCGCTGCGGGTGGGCGGGGTGGCCCCCGCGGCCCGCGACGACGTGCAGGGCCGCTTCACCGCCGGCGACGCCGTGGGATACGCCGGAGGCGAGCTGGTGGCCTGGGGAGACCCGGAGCTCACGCTCACCACCACGCTCGAGCGCATCGCCACCGGCACCGAGCTGCTCACCTGCCTCGCCGGAGCCGGGGCGCCGCTCGATCGCGAGCACGTCGAGGCCAATGTGCCCGACGGGGTCGAGATCGAGTACCACGAGGGCGGCCAACCCGCCTGGTGGTGGCTGCTCTGCGCGGAGTAACCGGCTTCGCCTCCCTCGAGGAGCTGACGCCGGAGGAGCTGGCCACCGCGCCGGTCAGGTCGTACCCCCGCCCGAGCGCCCTGGAGGAGCCGGTGGAGCTGGACGGAGCCGGAGGGAGGGCGCTGGAGACGCTGGGGATCGCCACGCGCGGCGACCTGATCGAGCACCTGCCGCACTCGCACCGCGACCGCCGCGACGTCCGCGCCGTCGGGGACCTGATGGTGGGGGAGGAGGCCACTGTGGCCGTCACCGTCCGGTCGGTGGCCGTGCGGCCCATGCGCGATCGCCGCCGCAAGCGGGTCGAGGCGCGGGTGGCCGACGCAACGGGTCCGCTCGTGGCCGTCTGGTTCAACCAGCCCTGGCTGGCGCGCCAGCTCCCGGCCGGGACGAACGTGCTCCTTCACGGGCGCCTGCGCCGGGCGGGCGAGTTCTGGGTGTCAGAGCACGAGCCGCTCGGGGGGGACGCTCCCGTGCACACCGTCGGGCTGGTGCCCGTCCATCCGGCAACAGAGGGCCTGAGCGCCGCCCGCCTGCGCTCGCTCGTCTGGGACGCGCGCGGATGCTTCCTGCTCACCCCCGAGCCGCTGCCCGCGGGAATCCGGGTGGCGGAGCGGCTGCCGGAGCGCGCGGCGGCGCTGGCCGGGGCGCACTTCCCGGACACCGAGGACGACGAGCGCGGGGCGCGCCGGCGCCTGGCCTTCGAGGAGCTGCTGCTCCTCCAGCTCGCGGTGGCCGGAAGGCGCCGGTCGCGTCGCCACGGCCGCCCGGCGCGGCCGCTCGCGGCGCGCGGGGTCGTGGTGGACCGCTGGCGCTGGTCGCTCCCCTTCGAGCTCACGGGCGACCAGAAGAGCGCCATGAGCGACATCGACGAGGACATCGCCCGCGAGCGCCCGATGCAGCGCCTGCTGATGGGAGAGGTGGGCGCGGGCAAGACCGTGGTGGCCCTCCACGCGATGCTGCGTGCGGTGGAGAACGGCGCCCAGGCTGCGCTGATGGCTCCCACGGAGACCTTGGCCGAGCAGCACCACCGCACGCTCGACCGTCTGCTCGGCGGGGCGCTGCCGCTGGAGCTGCTCACCGGCTCCACGCCGGCCGCCCGGCGGCGCGACCTGCTGGGCGCCCTGGGCTCGGGTCAGCTTCAGCTGCTGGTGGGCACGCACGCGCTGATCGAGGACCCGGTGGAGTTCCGGGACCTGGCCCTCTGCGTGGTGGACGAGCAGCATCGCTTCGGCGTGCGCCAGCGGGCCGCGCTCGACGCGAAGGCCCCGGAGGGACTCACTCCCCACGCCCTCCACATGACGGCCACGCCGATCCCGCGCACGCTCTCCCTGACCGCGTACGGCGATCTCGACGCCACCGCCCTGCGCGAGCTTCCTCACGGGCGCCGGCCGGTGGAGACCTTCGTGGTAGACGGAGTGCGAGCCCGTCAGCGCGCGTACGAGCGGATCCGTGAGGAGATCGCCGCGGGCCGTCAGTGCTTCGTCGTCTGCCCGCTCGTGGAGGAGTCCGAGGCGCTCCAGGCCACCGCCGCCACGGTGGAGTTCGAGCGTCTGCGTACGACGGAGTTCCGCGACCAGCGCGTGGCGCTGATCCATGGGCAGCTTCCCTCGAAGGCCAAGCAGGCGGCCATGGAGTCCTTCGCGCGCGGCGAGGCAGACGTGCTCGTGGCCACCAGCGTGGTGGAGGTGGGGATCGATGTGCCCAACGCCACGGTGATGCTGATCGAGGCCGCGGAGCGCTACGGGCTGTCGCAGCTCCACCAGCTCCGGGGCCGGGTGGGCCGGGGCGAGCACGGCTCGCTGTGCATCCTGTTCGGGGACGCGAAGCTTCCGCGGCTCGAGGCGATCGCCGGCGAGAGCGACGGCTTCCGGCTGGCCGAGGTGGACCTCGAGCTCCGCGGCGCCGGGGACGTGCTCGGCACGCGCCAGCACGGGCTGCCGGAGCTGCGGGTGGCCCAGCTTCCCGAGGACACCGCCCTGCTGGTGCGGGCGCGGGACCTGGCGGACGAGCTGCTGCGCTCCGACCCGGAGCTCACCGAGCCTCAGAACGCGCTGCTGCGGGACGCGGCGGTGGCCCGCTTCGGCCCGGAGCTCGATCCGATTCCGGCGTGAGGGTCGTGGCCGGCACCTACGGGGGCCGGCGCCTGCGCGCGCCGCGCGGAACCCGCACGCGGCCCACGGCCGATCGCGTCCGCGAGGCGCTCTTCTCGATGCTCGGTGACGTTACGGAGGCGCGCGTGCTCGACCTTTACGCAGGCTCGGGCGCGCTCGGGATCGAGGCGCTCTCGCGGGGCGCGGCGTCCGCGGTCTTCGTGGATCGCGACGCCTCCGCGGTGGCCGCGATCAGGCGCAACCTCGACGACCTCGGCGTGGCCGGTGCGGAGGTGGTGCGGCGGGACGCGCTCGCCTTTCTGTCCGGTCTCGAGCCGTCGTTCGACCTCGTGTTCTGTGACCCCCCGTATGATTCCGCCTCCCGCTTGGCCGGTCCGCTGTCCGTGGCCCTGCCGGCGGTTCTCGACGAAAACGCCCGCACCGTGACCGAATCCGACAAACGCACGCCTCTGGAGCTGACGCTCCCCCTCCTGCGCGAGCGCACCTACGGCGACACGCGCATCGCGATCCATGGCTGAGCGCAACGGCGGCCGGGCGGTCTGCCCGGGCTCCTACGACCCGGTGACGATGGGGCACCTCGACATCATCCGGAGGGCCGCCGGGGTGTTCGACGAGCTCATCGTGGGCGTGGTCAACAGCCCGGTCCGCAAGAGCAAGCCTCTCTTCTCCGCCGAGGAGCGCGTTTCGTTCATCGCCGAGGCCACGACAGATTTGGGCAATGTGCAGGTAAAACCCTTTGATACGCTCCTCGTCGATTTCGCCCGCGAGCACGGGGCCAAGGCCATCGTCAAAGGATTGCGGGCGATCTCGGACTTCGAATACGAGTTCGAGATGAACCAGCTCAACCGGAAGATGGCGCCCGACATCGAGAGCATCTACCTTATGGCCGCGCCGCAATACAGTTTCCTGTCCTCGAGTGGGATCAAGGAGCTGGCCATGTTCGGTGGCGACATCAGCGGGCTCGTGCCCGACCGGGTGGCCGCACGGCTGCAGGAAGAGCTCAAGCGCTGAAGAACAGGGGATCTGAGAACGTGACGTCACATTCGATCAACGGGAGCGCGGGGCTCATGGCCTCGCGGAGGTAGAGCGCATGGACGTCCTCGTCCTGATCGACAAGCTCGACGACACGATTCACAACGCGAAGGTCGTCCCGCTCACCGACACGGTGCGCGTGGACAAGGAGGAGGTCTACGACATCCTCGACCAGATGCGGGCCACGATCCCCGAGGAGATCAAGCAGGCCCGCTGGATCGTCAAGGAGCGTCAGGAGATGCTCGCCGAGGCCAAGCGCGAGGCCGAGCGCGTCGTGCGCGAGGCTCGTGAGGAGCAGATCCGCCTGATCTCCGAGGAGGAGATCGTCAAGCAGGCCGAGCGCCAGGCGGAGGAGATCATCGAGGACGCCCGCGCTCGCGAGCGTGAGATCCGTCTCGGCGCCGAGGACTACGCCGACGACATCCTCAACACGCTCGAGGTCAACCTGACGAAGTTCATCGCCGCGGTTCAGCGCGGCCGCGACCGCCTGCAGGGTCGCGAAGAGGCCGAAGTCTCCTAGCCTCATCGCCCCCGATGGGGCGTCTCAATCCGTCGCGGATCCCCCGAAGGGACCAACCGCAACGCGAAATCGCGCGGATTTTGGGAAGTTTCTTGCAGGATCGACGGGTAAAACATCCGATCTTGCTGTTCTACTCGTCTACTTCGCGGGGCCTCTGGTGGGTTCAGATGGTCTTGCTATGCCGCCGTTAGCAACCCCCGAAGGGAGAACCTATGCAGCTTTCCGAGCCGAGTGCCTCGGGCATGCGGAGATTCGTATGGATCTCGGCATTCATCGTCGCGCTCTGGCTCTCCTTGGTGAGCGCCGGCAACGCGTTTGCCGGTGGAGACCATTCGTCTCAGGGATATGGCTCCGGTCCAGGTCAGGGAGGCTCCGGATGGCACGGAGACTCTGGCGGGAGCGGAGGTTCCGGGTGGGACCACGGGTCCGGAGGATCGGACTCGGGATCGCACCACTCGGATCAGGGACAGCCCCCGTCGGAAGGATCCGGCGGAGACAACCCCTGTAAGGAAGAACACCCCGGTGGCGGTTATCCGCCCTCCGGCGGTGGGATGCCCACGCCCGAGACGCCGGGCGGTCACACGCCCGGCGGGGAGACACCTGGCGGTCACACGCCGGGTGGCGAGACCCCTGGTGGTCATACGCCCGGTGGGGAAACACCCGGTGGCGAGACGCCTGGCGGTCACACGCCTGGCGGTCATACGCCGGGTGGCGAGACCCCTGGTGGTCATACGCCCGGTGGGGAAACACCCGGTGGCGAGACGCCTGGCGGTCATACGCCTGGTGGCGAGACGCCCGGTGGCCATACGCCCGGTGGGGAGACCCCCGGTGGTGAGACGCCTGGCGGTAACACGCCTGGCGGCGAGACCCCCGGTGGCCACACGCCTGGTGGGGAGACCCCCGGTGGGGAAACCCCGGGCGGCGAAACCCCGGGCGGCGAAACGCCCGGTGGGGAGACACCCGGTGGCGAGACCCCCGGCGGGGAAACCCCTGGCGGGGAGACGCCCGGCGGTGAAACGCCTGGCGGCGAGACCCCCGGTGGTGAGACGCCCGGCGGACAGACGCCTGGCGGCGAGACCCCCGGTGGCGAGACCCCCGGCGGCAACACGCCCGGCGGGGAGACCCCTGGTGGCGAGACGCCCGGCGGTAACACGCCCGGCGGCGAGTCCCCCGGTACAGGCGGCGAGCAAGGAGGCGAGCAGGGCGAGGTTCTCGGGAAGTCCGAGGCCGGCGGCGGCGCAGGGGGCAGCAATGCTCCCACCAGCGGCGTAGCCGGCACGGTCACCGAGGCCACCGCCACGTCGAGCCTGCCGTTCACCGGTGGGCACGTGCCGTTGCTTCTCCTATCGGCCGCGGGTCTCCTGTGTGCCGGATTCGGGTTGCGCAGGGCGGCCGCTGAGACGGTCCGCCGGTAGTTCACCAAGAAGAGCAATCGCGGTACCGCGAAGCCACGCTCCTCTCGCGAGGGGCGTGGCTTTCGCCTTTCTCGGGGAGGTAGGGTCCGAACCGTGGCCTCCTACCTGCACACCTGTTACCGCATCGGCGACATCGACCGCTCGGTCTCCTTATACGAGAAGCTCGGCTTCCAGGAGGTGGGCCGCATGCCCATCGGCGACGAGGCGATCAACGTGTTCATGGGCATGCCGGGCGAGGATCCGCGCCTCGAGCTCACCTACAACCACGGTGTGGACTCGTATGAGCTCGGCACGGGCTACAACCACATCGCCATCGCCGTGGACGACCTCGAGGGCACTCTCGAGCGGCTCGGCGATCAGGACATCGAGCCGGAGAAGCCCCCGTACCGGCCCGGTGGCCGGGCCGAGGGCCCGCTCATCTGCTTCGTGCGCGATCCGGACGGATACCGGGTCGAGCTCATCGAGATCAAGCAGTAGCGCCCCGGTAATCTCGGGCCATGGGCCCGCAGACGGAGACCCTCGATCTCGGGCGGCTCTCACTGTCCTCAGGCGAGGGACGCCGGCTGCCCCTCCGGGTACCCGTGGAGGGCTTCGAGTTCGGCGGGCAGCACTACGGCGTCCGCGGGGACAGCCTGGACGCCACGCTCGACATCGCGCACACCACCACCGGCTGGTCGCTGCGCCTGCGCTTCGATGCCGATCTGCGCGGCCTGTGCATGCGCTGCCTCGATCCGGCCACCGACCGGGTGGCCGTCGATGCGCGAGAGGTGGATCAGCCCGGCGCGATCGAGGATCTCCGCTCGCCCTACCTCGAGGGCGACGAGCTCGACGTGGAGTCCTGGGCCCGCGACGCACTCGCGCTCTCCCTTCCGGTGCGGATCGTCTGCCGCGACGACTGCCTGGGACTCTGCCCGGTGTGCGGAGAGAATCTGAACATGGCGGGCCCCGCTCACCAGCACGAGAGCGCGCCCGACGAACGCTGGGCCGCGCTGCGCGAGCTCCGGCTCGATTGATCCGCCGCCAGGGAGCAGCGGAGGCCCGACCGGTGGTCGGGCCGAGCACCGCACCACTGCCTCGGTAGACTGCGCTTTTCTCATGGCCGTCCCCAAGCAGAGACAGTCGCACTCGCGCACGAACAAGCGCCGGTCGCAGCACAGGATCGAGGCCCCCGGCCTCCGCCACTGCCCGCGCTGCCACGAGCCGCGCCTTCCCCATCGGGTATGCCCGAACTGCGGTACCTACGCCGGGCGTGAGGTCATCGTCCAGCGTGCCGGCTCCGGCGACGACGACTCGTAGACCGTGATCGCGGTCGACGCGAACGGCGCCGATCAGGGGCCGGGCGCGGTCGCCGAGGGAGCGCGCCGCTCCGATGTCGAGGTGCTGCTGTTCGGCCCCGCCGGCGAGCTGGGCCCCGCGACCGACAGGATGGAGATAGTGGACGCCCCGTCCACAATCGGCTCGGGCGAGGACCCCGCCCAGGCGGTCCGCTCGAGACCCGACGCCTCCATCGTCCAGGCCGCGCGCGCCGTGGCCGAGGGCCGTGCCGAGGCGCTCGTATCCGCCGGGAGCACCGGGCCCACGCTCGCCGCGGCCACGCTGCAGGTCAAGCGCATCCGGGGGGTGTACCGCCCGGCGCTGGCCGTCCTGCTCCCGATCCCCGGCGGGCCGGTGCTGCTGCTGGACGCAGGCGCGAGTGTGGAGGTGCGGCCCGAGCACCTCGTCCAGTTCGCCTACATGGGCTCCTGCTTCATGCAGGCCGTCTACGGGCTCGAGCGCCCGCGAGTGGGTCTGCTGTCCGTGGGCGACGAGTCGGGCAAGGGCACGCCCGACGTGCAGGCGGCCCACGAGCGGATCGCCGAGTCCGGCGGCCTTGAGTTCATCGGGAACGTCGAGGGCTTCGACCTCCCCGGTGCCCGGGCGGACGTGGTGGTCACCGACGGCTTCACGGGCAATGTCGCGCTGAAGGTGCTCGAGGGCACCTCGCGGCTAGTCCGGGAGTCGATCAGGGACGCGGTCACGAAGAGCCCCGTGTCGGCGCTCGGTGGCCTGCTGATCCGCGGCCAGGTGAATCGCCTGCGCGACCGGCTCGATCCGGAGGGCGTGGGGGGCGCGATCCTGCTCGGCCTCCGCAAGCCCGTGGTGGTGGCCCACGGCAGCTTCGGCCCCAAGGGCATCGCCAGCGCGATCGGGCTGGCACGCCGCGCCGTGGACGAGGACATGGTCGACCGCACCGCCGCGGCACTCAAGGGCGCCGGGGCCCTGCGGTCCGCGGGCGCTGGTAGCGTCGCCGTGGTGACGCAGGAGAGCACCGCGAGTGGCTCTGGGGGAGCCGGCGATGGAACGCGCTGAGGTGCTCCAGCGAATCCGCGATCACCTGTCCACCGAGCTGGAGGTGGACCCGGCCCGGATCGCCGAGGACACCCGCTTCAAGGAGGACCTCGAGGCCGACTCGCTGGACCTGGTGGAGCTCGTGGTGGAACTGGAGGACAGCTACGGGATCCGGATCCCCGACGAGGAGGCCGCCGGGATCCTGACCGTCGGCCAGGCGGCGGATTTCGTGGCCGCGCATGCCGCAGAAGCGTGAGACCCTCCGCGATCTCCTCGACGAGCTGCCCGCCCCGCTACGGCAGCAGGTGTTCACCCACGCCTCGTGGGTGGACCACCGCTCCGACTCCTACGAGCGCCTCGCCTTCCTGGGGGACGTCGTCCTGAGCCTCGCCGTGTCCACCCACCTCTTCCCGCGCTTCGAGCGTTACGGCGCGGGCCGCCTCACCAAGGTCCGCGCCCAGGCGGTGAGTGGCGCCTCGTGCGCCCGCGTGGCACAGGAGCTGGGCGTGCCCGATGCGCTGCGCGACCGGGCGCCCGGCGGCGGCGCCGGGCGTGGTGCCCGCACGCTCGTGGAGTCGGAGCGCGTGCTCGCCTCGGTTTGCGAGGCGGTGATCGGCGCGGCGTACCTCGCGTTTGGGTTCGAGCGCACCGCCCCGGCGGTGGTGGATGCGTTCGCCGATGAGATCGACGAATCCCTCGAGCACCCCATCGACTACAAGTCGGTGCTGCAGGAACGGCTCGCCCGCCGGGCCGAGGTGGTCGAGTACCGCACCGTGGCCGAGCAGGGCCCTGCGCACGAGCGCAGCTTCCTGGTCGTGGCCGAGGTGGACGGGGAGGAGGTCGGCCGCGGAGAGGGAAAGACGAAGAAGGGCGCCGAGCAGGAGGCCGCCCTCCACGCGCTCGACGCCCTCGAGCAAGGGCCCACCGGCTGATGCACCTCAGGTCGATCGCGATGAAGGGCTTCAAGTCCTTCCCCTCCCGGACCAAGCTGGAGTTCGGTCCCGGCGTATCCGTGATCGTCGGCCCGAACGGCTCGGGCAAGTCCAACATCACCGACGGCGTGCTGTGGGCGCTCGGCGAGCAGAGCCCGCTCGCGGTTCGCGGCCAGTCCATGAAGGACGTGATCTTCGCCGGCGGTCACGGGGTCGGCGGGTCCAGCTCGGCCGAGGTGGAGGTGGTGATCGACAACTCGGACGGCGCGCTGCCCACCGACTTCTCCGAGATCTCGATCCTTCGCCGGCTCGACCGCGACGGTGAGGGCGAGTACCGGCTGAACGGCGCGCGCTGCCGGCTGGTGGACGTGCTCGAGGTGCTCTCCGACTCGGGCCTCGGCAAGGAGATGCACTCGGTCGTCTCCCAGGGCAAGGTCGAGGCGATCGTGCTCTCGCGTCCCCGCGAGCGGAGGCTGATGATCGAGGAGGCGGCCGGGCTCGGCAAGCACCGCAAGCGCCGCCGCCGGGCGCAGCTGAAGCTCGAGCGCACCGAGGAGAACCTCTCACGTTCGCTCGACGTGGAGCGCGAGGCCCGCTCGCGGCTGCGGCCGTTGAAGCGCCAGGCCGAGGCCGCGGAGCTGCACGAGCGGATCGAGCGCCAGTCGCTCGAGGCCCGCATGATGCTCATCGCGGACGCGGCACGCCGCACGCGGGCCGACCTGGCCGAAGCCGAGGTCCGGGCGCGCGACGCGGCGGCCGAGCGCGACGAGGCGGAGCGGCTCCTCGGGGAGGTGGCCCACAGGCGCGAGGCGGCCGAGGCGGCCTTCGCCGCTCACAACAGCCGGCGCGAGCAGATCCAGTCGCGGCGCTTCGATGCCGGCTCCGCGGCCGATCGCATCCAGATGCGCCTCGAGCGTGTGCGCGACCAGGGGTCCGCGGCCGGGGATCGCGGCCGCCGCCGCGAGAGCCAGCTCGAGCTGATGGAGGCCGAGGCTGCCCACCTGGCCGAGGAGCGCGAGGAGATGCCCGACGAGCGGCTTCCCCAGCCTCCGCGTCAGGGTCACGGAGGCGAAGCCTGGGACGTCCTCATACCCGCGGAGCGGGTGCGCGCTCTGGAGCGAGAGCTGTCGCGCCTCGACGCCGCGGCGGACGAGCGCCGGGCGGAGGAGCTCGCCGGGCTCGAGTCCGAGCTGGAGAAGACACGCGGCATGCTCGAGGCCCTCGACCAGGCGGTCGCCGAGCGCCGCGAGGCGCTGCAGGCAGCCGAGCGCAGCGCCGACGAGGCCAGGGCCGCGCGGCGGGACGCCGAGCGGGCGGTGGAGGCCGCGCGCGCCGAGGCGGCGGAGGCGGGGTCGCAGCTCGCTGCCCTCAACCGGCTGGTGCGGGGCGCCGCCGGAACCGCGGAGGGCGGAGGCCCGGGGCTCGTGGAGGGCATTACCGCCGAGGCCGGGTACGAGCCGGCCCTGGCCGCCGCACTCGGATCGCGGCTCACGGCGGCGGTGGTCGAGGACCTCGCCGAGGGAGAGCAACTGCTGGACCGCAGCGAGGGGCGCGGGGGCACAGCGCTGGTCAGCTCGCGTGCCCACGGCCGCGCGGTCGGGCAGGCGCCCGCGCCGGGGGCCACTCGGCTGCTCACCCACGTCCGCCCCGAGCAGCGGGTGGCGAAGCTCGCCGATCGCCTGCTGGGCGACGTGTGGGTCGTGGGCTCCCTGAGGTCGGTGTCCGGCTCTTTCCGCGGCGTAGCCGTCACGCGCGGTGGCCGGCTGCTCGACGGCGCCACCGGCGAGCTGTCGCAGGCTCCGCCCGGAGGCGGAGAGCGCCTGCTCGAGGAGCTCGGGCGGCGCGAGGGGATCGTGGCCGCATCGGAGCGTGCCGTGGCCTCCGAGCGTGAGGCGCGGGCGAGCGTGGAGCGTGCCGCCGAGGTGATCGCGAAGGCGGATGGCGCCCGCGAGGAGGCCGAGGCCGCGGTGCGTGCGGCCGGTCGCGAGCTGGCCGAGGCCGCCGAGACGGCCGAGCGTCTGGGCTGGCTGCTCGAGCGCCGGCGCGAGGCCCCGGGCGAGGGACCCGACACCGTGCGCCGGGCCGAGCTGTCCGCCGACCTGCGCGCCGAGCGTCACATGGCCGAGCGGGCTGAGCGGGAGCGCTTCGACCGTGTGCGCTCGCTGGCCATGCTGCGGGCGGGCATCGAGGCCGATGGTGAACTCGTGCGCGCAGCCGCGCGCGCCTCCGCGGCACTCGAGGCTGCGCTCGGCGCCGTGGAGTCCCAGCGCGACGCGCTGGCCGCCGAGCTTGACGCCGGCGCCGCCACCGGCGAGGAGACCGCGACCGCCCTCCGGGCCTGCGCCCAGGAGGAGGCCGAGCTGCGCGGCCGGCTCAAGCGGGGAAGCGACGGGGTGACCACCGCGGAGGTCACGGCCCAGCGTGCGCGTGACTCGGCCGCCGACGTGGAGCGCGATCTCGGCGAGCTGGCCACGCGCCTCGGCCTGGAGCCGGCGCCCGCGCCCGAGCCGCTGCCCGAGGAGGAGCGCACCGCCCTGGAGGCGCGTGTCGAGCGTCTCCAGCGCCGCCGGGAGCAGCTCGGACCGGTGAACCCGCTGGCCGCTCAGGAATACGAGGAGGCGGTGGCCCACGTCGACGAGCTCGAGGCCCAGCGAAGCGACCTCGAGGACGCGCTGGCCGAGCTCGAGGGGCTGATCAAGGAGACCGACCGCCGCATCAGGCAGAGCTTCGAGGAGACCTTCGAGGCGGCCGCCCGCAACTTCGAGGAAGTGGTCCAGCACCTCTTCCCCGGCGGCCGGGGACGCCTGCGCCTCGTGCGGGCCGACCAGACGCCGCGGTCGGTGGTGGGCGGGGAGTCGCCCCCCGGTGACCCCGAGGCCGCGACGGACGAGGACTCGCCCGACGGCGAGAGCCCGGAGATGGGCGTGGAGATCGAGGTCACCCCGCCCGGCAAGTCCGCCAAGCGCCTGTCCCTGCTCTCGGGCGGCGAGAAGTCGCTCGTGGCGCTGGCCTTTATGTTCGCGGTCTTCCTGGCCCGGCCGTGCCCCTTCTACATCCTCGACGAGGTGGAGGCGGCGCTGGACGACATCAACATCGACCGTTTCCTCCAGCTCGTCGCGCGCTACTCGGACCGGGCTCAGTTCATCGTGGTGACCCACCAGAAGCGCACGATGGACGCGGCCGACACGCTCTACGGCGTGAGCATGGGGGGAGACGGCGTTTCACAGGTGGTGTCGCGGAAGCTCGGCGGCAGGACGGTCGAGGAAGCCGCCGCCTGACGTAGCGGTCCCCATGGCGCGAAGCTGGCAGGAGCTGTTCGCCACCGGGGACGCCCCGGCGGAGGACACGAGCGAGGATGAGGGCTCCGAGCGCGGGGGCTTCTTCCGCCGCCTGCGCGAGAACATGTCGAAGACGCGCCAGGCGCTCGGCGCGGAGCTCCAGGCCACGATGTTCCAGTCGCTCGACGACGAGGCCTTCGAGCACCTGGAGGAGACCCTGATCTACGCCGACGTGGGTGCTCCCACCACGGCGAGCATCGTGGAGCGCCTGGAGGGCGAGGTGGTGAGCGGAGAGCTCACCGGCGGCGAGGACCTCACCCGCCGCCTGCGCGAGCTGCTGGCCGAGACCGCGCGGGTGGAGGGGGACACGATCCCGCTCACCGAAAGCCCGACGGTGATCCTGGTGGTCGGGGTGAACGGCACCGGCAAGACCACCACGATCGGCAAGATGGCCTGGCACCTCCAGCGGGAGCTGGGCAGGTCGGTGCTGCTGGCCGCGGGCGACACCTTCCGCGCCGCCGCGTCCGAGCAGCTCACGGCCTGGGCGGAGCGGGCCGGCTGCGAGATCGTGGGCGGAGAGGCCGGGTCCGATCCCGGCGCGGTGGTGTACGACGCCATCGAGGCGGCCGAGGCTCGGGGCCACGACGTGGTGATCATCGACACCGCGGGACGCCTCCACACCCAGCAGCACCTCATGGACGAGCTGCGGAAGATCCGGAAGGTCATCGCCGGCCGGATTGCCGACGCACCGCACGAGACGCTGCTCACCATCGACGCCACCACCGGGCAGAACGGGCTCCGTCAGGCGCTCCTCTTCCGCGAGGCGGTGCACGTGGACGGCATCGTCCTCACGAAGCTCGACGGTACGGCGAAGGGCGGCATCGCCCTCGCAATCGCGCAGGAACTCGGTGTCCCGGTGAAGATGATCGGCGTGGGCGAGACCCTCGAGGACCTGCGCCCCTTCGACGCCGACGACTTCGCCCGGGCCATCCTCGAGCCGTGAGCCGATGACCGGCGGGCCGCTGCTCGTGACCGGCGGAACGGGTTACCTCGGCACCGAGGTGGTCCGCCAAGCCGCGGACCGCCCCCTGGTGGCCACCCACCTCAGCGCCGCGCCCGGCGACGCCGGCGTGAGCTGGCTGCGCCTCGACGTGAGGGACGCCGAGGCCGTGCGCGAGACGATGGAACAGGTGCGTCCGGCAGCGGTCGTGCACACCGCCTACCGCCAGGCTGGCGAGGGCGCGAGGGAGACCACGGTGGGCGGGGCGGAGGCCGTGGCGGCGGCAGCGCGCGCGGTGGGAGCCCGGCTCGTGCACCTGTCGAGCGACGTGATCTTCGACGGCACGAACCCCGGGCCCTACACGGAGGACGACCCCCCTTCCCCGATCACGGACTACGGCCGGGCGAAGGCCGACGCCGAGGGCCTCGTGGCCGCGGCTCACCCGGATGCCGTGGTGGTCCGCACGTCGCTCATCTACGGAGGCGACGGGGGGAGCCGGCACGAGAAGCTGGCGCAGGAGGCAGCCCGCTGCAACGGGCAGATCGGGTTCTTCGACGACGAGCTGCGCTGCCCGGTGCTGGTGGCGGACCTGGCCGCCGCGCTGCTCGAGCTGGTGGACCGCCCGGAGCGTGGTGTGCTGAACGTGGCGGGCGGCGAGGTGGTCACCCGTTACGAGTTCGCCTGCCTGGTCGCGGCGGCAGCCGGGCTCGGCACGGACACGATCCGGCGGACCTCGATCGCCGAGGCTGGGCTCGAGCGCCCACGCAACTGCGCGCTCGACAGCGGGCGCGCCCGCGGCCTGTTGCGCACCCCACTGCGCGGGGTCCGCGACGGCCTCGGAGTCGGCTCGGGCTGAATCCCGGCGTCGCCCGACCGCCGAGGTGGCCACAATGGGGGTATGGAGGATTGGGTCCTTTGGCTGATTGCCGCCGGTGTGCTGGCCGTGGGAGAGATCGCCACGCTCGGATTCTTCCTCGGGCTGGTGGCGGCGGCCGCCCTCGTGGCCGGGGGCGTGGCCCTCGCCGGCGGTGCACTCGCGCTCCAGTGGGTGGTGTTCATCCTGGTGGCCGCCTCGTCGGTGGTCGTGCTGCGGCCGGTGGCCCGGCGCCACCTGCACACCCCTGCGAAGCTCCGTACCGGCGTGGCCGCCCTGGTGGGGAAGCCCGCCGTGGTGCTCGAGCGGGTGGATGCGCACGGAGGGTCGGTGAAGCTGGGCGGCGAGATCTGGTCGGCCCGCGCCTACGAAGAGGATCACGTGATGGAGCCCGGCACACGGGTGGAAGTGCTCAAGATCGACGGCGCCACGGCGCTCGTCTCGGAATAGGAGGTTCCCGCCCATGGCAGCACTGATCGCATTGGTGGTGGTGGCGTTCGTCGTCCTGTTCACGCTGTCGCGAGGGGTCCGCATCATTCCCCAGGCCCGGGCCGGAGTGGTCGAGCGGCTTGGCCGCTACCAGCGCACCCTTGACGCGGGGCTCACGCTCGTGGTCCCCTACGTGGACCGGGTCAAGCCCCTGATCGACCTGCGCGAGCAGGTGGTGTCATTCCCGCCGCAGCCGGTGATCACCGAGGACAACCTGGTGATCCAGATCGACACGGTCATCTACTTCCAGGTCACCGATCCCAAGTCGGCCACGTATGAGATCGCGAACTACATCGCGGCGATCGAGCAACTCACGGTCACCACGCTCCGCAACGTGTGCGGCGGGATGACGCTGGAGGACACGCTCACCTCCCGGGACAAGGTCAGCGCAGCCCTGCGAATCGTGCTGGACGAGGCCACGGGCAAGTGGGGCATCCGCGTGAACCGGGTGGAGCTGAAGTCGGTGGACCCGCCCGCCACGATCCAGGAGGCGATGGAGAAGCAGATGCGCGCCGAGCGCGACCGCCGTGCCGCGATCCTCACCGCGGAGGGGGTCAAGCAGGCGCACATCCTCACCGCCGAGGGGGAGAAGCAGAGCCAGATCCTGCGGGCCGAGGGCCGCCGCGAGGCGCAGATCCTCGAGGCCCAGGGTCAGTCGAAGGCGATCGAGACGGTGTTCGCCGCGGTTCACGAGGGCGATGCCGATCCGAAGCTGCTCGCCTACCAGTACCTCCAGACCCTGCCCCAGATCGCGGCGGGCGAGTCCAACAAGGTGTGGATCATCCCGAGCGAGATCACTCAGGCCCTGGGGCAGCTGGGCGGGGTGCTGCCGGCCATCACGAAGCCGGCGCCAGCCGAGCCCGACGCTCCGCCACCGCCCGCGGGGCCGCCGCCCGCGTAGCCGGGGGCGAGGCGCGGCGCAGCGTGTAGCCTCAGCCGGGCATGTTCGACACGCTCTCCGACAGGCTTCAGGAGGCCCTCGGCGACGTCCGTTCCCGGGGCAAGCTCACCGAGGACGACGTGGCGAAGGCCATGCGCCAGGTGCGCCTGGCCCTGCTCGAGGCCGACGTGAACTTCAAGGTGGTGAAGGAGTTCACCGCCGGCGTGAAGGAGCGCGCCCTGGGCCAGGACGTGCTCGACTCCCTCAACCCGGGCCAGCAGGTGGTGAAGGTCGTGGCCGACGAGCTCACCGACCTCATGGGCGGGTCGGGGCGCGAGCTGGCCTTCGCCAAGCCGGGACCCACGGTGATCCTCATGGCCGGTCTCCAGGGCTCGGGCAAGACCACGGCCACCGGGAAGCTCGCTCGCCATCTGAAGGAGGAGCACGACATGGACGTCGGCGTGGCCGCCTGCGACGTGTACCGGCCGGCCGCGGTGGACCAGCTCGTGAAGGTGGGCGCCCAGGCCGGGGCGACCGTGTACGAGCAAGGCACAACCCGCGACCCCGTGGACATCGCCGAGTGGGCGCTCGACCAGGCCCGCCAGGACCGGCGCGACGCGCTGATCGTGGACACGAGCGGCCGCCTCCATGTGGACGAGGAGCTCATGAAGGAGCTCGCCCGCATGAAGAAGCAGCTGAAGCCGCACAATGTGCTGCTCGTGGTGGACGCCATGACCGGCCAGGATGCGGTAAACGTGGCCGAGCAGTTCTCGGCCACGGTCGACTTCGACGGCGTGGTGCTCACGAAGCTCGACGGCGACTCGCGCGGAGGTGCCGCCCTGTCGGTCAGGGCCATCACCGGGAAGCCGGTGATCTACGCCTCCACCGGCGAGAAGCTCGGCGACTTCGAGCGCTTCCACCCCGACCGAATGGCGCAGCGCATCCTCGGCATGGGCGACGTGATGACCCTCGTGGAGCGCGCCGAGCGCCAGATGGACGAGCGCCAGGCCCAGGAGCTCGAGCGCAAGATCCGCAAGGAGGAGTTCACGCTGGACGATTTCCTGGATCAGATGAAGCAGGTGCGGAACATGGGCCCGCTCCAGAACATCCTGAAGATGATGCCCGGCATGAGCCAGCAGCTCGGGAACCTGCAGGTGAGCGAGAAGGAGCTCGACCGCCTCGAGGCCATCATCCTGTCCATGACCCGGGCCGAGCGGGCCAACCCGCAGATGATCGACGGGTCCCGGCGGCGGCGGATCGCGCATGGCTCCGGCACCACCGTCCAGGGCGTTTCCCAGCTCGTCAAGCAGTTCTCGCAGATGAAGAAGGTCATGCGCCAGATCTCGAGGGGCAAGATGCCCTCACTGCAGTCGCTGGTCGGCGGCCGCTAACCTCTCCCGACTCATGGCGGTAAGAGTCCGACTGACCCGAGTGGGCAGCAAGAAGAATCCGATCTGGCGAGTCGTGGTGGCCGACCAGCGCTCTCCGCGCGACGGCCGCTACATCGAGGCCATCGGGCAGTACAACCCGCAGACCGATCCCTCGATCATCCGTATCGACGAGGAGCGCCTCCAGCACTGGCTGGATCGCGGCGCCCAGCCGAGCGGCACGGTCAAGCAGCTGGTCAAGGCCCAGCGCAAGAGCGGCGGGCCCACCGCCGAGGGCGGCCGGTCCGCCCAGCCGGCGGCGGCGGTGGCCACCGAGGAGGAGGCTGCTCCCGAGGCCGAGGCTGCCACGGACGTTGAGGTGGGGGCCGGCGCCGAGGCCCCCGAGGCCGACGCTACGCCCGAGGACTCAGGCGACGGCGAGGCCGCCGCGTCCGAGTCCGCCGGGGATGCTCCCGACGCGGGCGAAGACGACAGCAGCTCGTAGTGGAGGCGCTGCTCGAGTACCTGGTCCGGACGCTCGTCGACGAGCCGGATGAGGTTTCCGTCGAGGCGATCGAGGAGGACGACGGCACCTTGGTGCTCGAGCTGCGTGTGGCCGAGGACGACGCCGGCAAGGTGATCGGCCGCGGCGGGCGCACGGTGGCGGCGCTGCGGACGGTCATGAAGGCCGTGGCCGTGCGCCACGACTGCCGCGTGCTCGTCGACGTGGTGGATTGACCCTCGTCACCGCCGGGCGCGTGGGACGCGCGCACGGGTGGGACGGCAGCTTCTACGTGGAGGGGGCGACCCACGAGCTCCCCGAGGGCATCGCGGTCACCGTGGAGGGCCACCAGACCACGGTCGAGCGTCGGGCGGGCACCCCGCAGCGCCCGCTGATCAGGCTGGCCGGCGTCACCGCGCTCGACGGCCTGCACGGACGGCCGCTGCTGGTGGAAGAGGTGCTGGGCGAGGGGGAGTGGCTGGCCGCCGATCTGGAGGGTTGCGAGGTGGTGGGTATGGGCCGGGTGGCCCGGGTGGTCGACCTGCCGTCCTGCGCGGTGCTGGAGCTCGAGGACGGAAGGCTCGTGCCCTTCATCTCGGACGCGGTGCTCTCGTTCGATGCGACTACGCGGCGGATCGAGGTCGACGGCAACTTCCTGGGCGAGCCGTGAACATCGACGTGCTCACGCTGTTCCCGTCGTGGTTCGGGTGGTTCGCGGAGCAGCGCCACGTGCGCAACGCGCTTGCGCTCGGCCACCGGCTGGAGGCCGTGGACCTGCGGGCCACCACTCCGCTCAAGTCGGGGCAGGTGGACGACACCCCCTACGGCGGCGGGGCGGGGATGGTGATCCGGGTGGACGTGGTGGAGGCCGCGCTACGGGCCCGCTACCAGGCGGAGCCGGAGGATGTGCGCTCGCAGCGGCGCGTGGTGGCCCTGGCCGCGGGCGGGCGGCAGTTCGACGACGCCCTTGCGGCCGAGCTGGCGGCCGAACCCGAGCTGACCCTGCTCTGCGGGCGCTACGAGGGCTTCGACGAGCGAGTGAACGAGCACCTGGCCGGCGACGTGGTGTCGATCGGCCCCTATGTGCTCTCCGGTGGGGAGCTCGCGGCGATGGTCGTTTGTGACGCGGCGTTGCGCAGGCTCCCCGGGGCCCTGGGCCACGAGGAGAGCGCCGTGGAGGAGTCGTTCAGCCCGGCGCTCGGGGGTGCCCCGGAGTACCCGCACTACACGCGGCCCTTCGACTGGCACGGTCACGAGGTGCCGGAGGTCCTGGTCTCGGGGGATCACGGCCGAATCCGGGAGTGGCGGCTCGAGCAGAGCCGGCAGCGGGGCGAGCAGGCCGGAGGGCCGGCGGCCCAGACCGACTAGGCCGTACGCGTTCACGGTCGGCGCCTTCGCTACCATCCGCCTCTGCGCGTAGGCCCCGGGGGAGCCCGCGCATTCGTCCTGTCCCCCCGAGCGGGCTCCAAGCCCTCGCCTTCTCAATTGTCCGGCGTCATCGACAGCCTCGAGCGCGCTCAACTGCGCCGCATTCCCATCTTCCAGGCGGGGGATCGCGTGCGCGTGCACTTCCAGGTCGTTGAGGGCACCCGCCGCCGGACCCAGGTCTTCGAGGGCATCGTCATCAAGCGCCAGGGCAGCGGCGCGCGCGAGACCTTCACCGTTCGCAAGCAGTCGTTCGGCGTGGGGGTGGAGCGGACGTTCCCGGTCCACTCACCCAAGATCGAGCGCATCGAGGTGGCCGCCCGCGGCGACGTCCGCCGGGCGAAGCTGTACTACCTCCGCGATCGGGTCGGACGTGGCGCACGCGTACGCGAGCGCCGCTGGACCGGGGCCGAGGAGGCCTACGAGCCCGGCGTGATGCCGGCCGACGACGCGCCTCGCCCCGGCGAGGAGGCGCTTGCCGAGGAGGCGGAGGCTGCCGCCGAGGCGGATCTGGATGTGCAGCCGGTGGACGAGCGGCCGGCGACCGAGGGCGAGCCCACCAGCGAGCCCGCGGCAGAGGTTGCCGATGAGCCGGCGCCCGACGCCGACGCCGGCGAAGACGCCGGGTCAGCCGACAGCGAAGAGGAAAACACCAGCGAGACCACCGGCTAGGCCTGGTAGCGCAATCGCCGTGGCGGGTACCAAGCAGAAGAGCGCCGGCGGCTCCCTCCTAGAGCTCGTCATGATCGTGGCGGTCGCTCTCGGCCTCGCGCTCGGTATCCAGGCCTTCCTCGTCAAGCCTTTCCGGATCCCGAGCGAGTCGATGGTTCCGACGCTCGAGATCGGCCAGCGCGTGCTCGTGGACCGCGTGAGCTTCCACTTCACGGATCCCAAGCGAGGCAACATCATCGTCTTCAAGCCGCCCGCGGGCGCGGACGAGAACGCGTGCGGGGTCGAGCATTCCCAGGACTCCGCCTGCCCCCGGCCGACCAGGGCGCGCTCGGACACCAACTTCATCAAGCGGATAGTGGGCGTCGGCGGGGACCGCATCAAGGTCATCGATGGATCGGTCTACGTGAACGGCCACCGGCAGAAGGACAGCTTCGCGCACCTGGACGCGACCTGCGGGACCTGCAACCTGCCCCAGGAGATCACCGTGCCCAAGGGCTCCTACTTCATGATGGGGGACAACCGCGGCGAGAGCGCGGACAGCCGCGTATGGGGCCCGATCCCCAAGAAGTGGATCATCGGCAAGGCCTTCCTGACGTACTGGCCGCCGCGCCGGATCGGCACTCTCTAGGGCAACTTCCGCCGCGAGCCTGCCTATCATCGCGCGCAGCGTGGCGAGAGAGGTGAGCGTCGAGACGAAGCCGGCCCGTGGACCCAGTTCCCGGGCCGCCCGGAAGGCACGGGCTAGGCGGAACGCCACCGGCCGCCGGTTGTTCGCCTTCGACCGCGACCTCGGGTACCGGTACGTGGCCGGGGCCGACGAGGCCGGGCGCGGGTCGCTCGCAGGGCCGCTCGTGGCGGCGGCCGTCCTCTTCGACCTCGAGCGGCTGACGCTCACCGATCGCCGGGCATTGAGTCGCCTGAACGACTCGAAACAACACACGATCGAGGCCCGGGAAGACCTGTACCCGCTCGTGCTGCGGGCCGCAACACGTTCCGTGATCGTGTCGCGCTGTGTCCGCGGGATCGACTCCCGCGGCCTGCACGTGACGAACCTGGACGCCCTGCGGACCGCCCTGCTCGGCGTGGCCCGTCCCGGCGGCATCTGTCTGATCGACGGGTTCGGCGTCCCGGAATTCGGATTTGAGCAGCGCGCCGTGGTGGACGGGGACTGCCGGAGCGCGGCCATCGCCGCTGCCTCGGTGCTCGCGAAGGTGAGCCGGGACCGCTTCATGCACAGGGCCGCCGAGCAGCATCCAGACTGGGACTTCCGCACCAATGTGGGCTATTCCACCCCGGAGCACCGCGCCGCGATCGCGACGCACGGCGTTTCGCCGCTCCACCGGATGTCCTTCCAGTCGATCGCCTACCAGCAGCTGGCGCTCGGATAGCCGGCATCCCCGCCACCACCCCTTAGAACGCCCCCTCGACGTGCTCGAGGGCCACCAGTCCGCCCGCCGGGTCCAGCGTCACCCCGATGGCGTCGAACCGGATTTCGGGCGGGTGGGCACGCCCGTCCGGGCGGCGCAACAGCCATTCGCGCGCCATCAGCCGTAGCCGCCGCCGCTTCCGGGCGTCCACGGCCTCGAGCGGGTCGATGCCGTCACCGCGGCCGCGGGCCACGCGCGACTTCACCTCGCAGAAGACGAGGTGCCGCTCGTCGGTCGCCACGAGGTCGAGCTCTCCGTGCCGGGTGCGGAAGTTGGCCTCGATCAGCGTGAACCCGAGCGCCCGCAGGTGGGCCGCGGCGAGCCGCTCGCCGGCCGCTCCAACCGCCCTTCTCGTGTCACCCGTGCTCATGTCGACGACGCTACGGACGGTCGTCAGACGCGTGTGCGCCGTGGGTTACAACCTCGCGAAGACCTCCGGCCGAGTTGGAACGGAGTTGTCACGCCGGCGTCCCCACGGGTCACACGCCGCTGCCTAGCGTGCCGTCTGTGCTCGCAAGCGTCTCGACCTTCGCCCTCGAGGGTGTCCGCAGCCACCGGGTGACGGTGGAGGTCGACGTCCGCCGCGGCCTACCGGCCTTCACCCTCGTGGGACTGCCCGATCGCGCGGTCAGAGAGTCCCGGGAGCGCGTGCGCGCGGCCGTGCAGAACTCCCGGCTCGACTTCCCGATGAAGCGCCTGACGGTCAATCTAGCGCCGGCGCACGTGAGGAAGGCGGGACCGGGATTCGACCTCGCCATCGCGGTGGGGCTGCTCGCAGCGAGCGGGCAGGTGCCCTGTGAGTCGCTGGTGAGCACCGCCGTGAGCGGCGAGCTGTCGCTCAGCGGCGAGCTCCGGGGCGTGCGCGGCACGCTCGCGGCCGCAATGGGCGCGAGAGAGGCGGGATGCGAACGGATGCTGGTCGCGCACGAGAACGCATCCGAGGCGGCTCTGGTCGAAGGGCTGAGGGTGATCGGAGCGGGAGACCTCCATGAGATCGCCGTCCTCCTGAGGGGCGAGGGCGAGCCCGAGCAGGCATCCGACGCCGGCGCTCCGGCCGAGGACCGCGCGGGAGAGCTCGACCTGCGCGACGTTCGCGGCCAGGACGACGCGAAGCGGGCGCTCGAGATCGCTGCGGCCGGTGGCCACAACCTCCTCATGGTCGGCCCGCCCGGGGTGGGCAAGACGATGCTCGCCCGGCGGCTCCCGGGAATCCTGCCGGCACCCGGTCTCGATGAGGCGCTCGAGATCACGCAGATGCACAGCGCCGCCGGTCTCGGATCCGGAGCGCTCATGCGTGAGCGTCCTTTCCGGGCGCCGCACCACACCATCTCCGCGCAGGGGCTGGTCGGCGGTGGCGGTCTGCCGCGCCCCGGCGAGGTCACGCTCGCTCATCGCGGAGTCCTCTTCCTGGACGAGCTCGCCGAGTTCTCGCGCATGGCCCTCGACGCTCTCCGGCAGCCGCTCGAGGAGGGGCGCGTTCACATCATGCGCGGTCAGCGCGCCCTCGAGTTCCCCGCCAACCCGGTGCTCGTCGCGGCCTGCAATCGGTGCCCTTGCGGACGTGGTTCGGAGCGTTGCCGCTGCTCGCAGGCCGACAGGGACCGCTATCTGCGGCGGCTCAGCCTGCCACTGCTCGACCGCCTCGATCTGGTCTGCGAGGTCCGGGCCGTGCCGCCGCTCGAGCTTGCCGGCGCCGGCCCCCAGGGACCGTCGAGCGCTGCGGTCCGGAAACGGGTCATGGCGGCCCGAAGGCGTCAGACCAAGCGCCTTGAGGGCACCACCGCATTGTGTAACGGGGACATGGATGGCCGGCTCACCCGCCGGCGGGTGTCTGTGGACGGTGACGCCGTGGCGCGGCTGATCGCGGCTCGCGAGAGCGCAAATCTGAGCGGGCGAGGTCACGATCGCGTGCTGCGAGTGGCGCGCACCATCGCCGACCTGGGCGGGCGGGCGAGAGTCCACGCGCGCGATGTCGAGGAGGCGCTCACCTATCGGCTCGACGGCTGGGAGCAGCTGGCGGCATGACCCGCTCGGCGGAGGCCTGCGATACCTGCCTGCGCCGCTCCAGGCTGTTGGCCCACCTGGCGCCGCGGATCACCGGCATGCTCGGGCGGCGGGTGCGCGCCCCCGGTCTCTTGGCGCTCAGCGATCACGACCTGCTGGCCGCCGCTGCGGGGGAGCAGTACGAGCAGCTGCAGGAGCGCATTGGGGCCTTCACCGCCGCGGCGGAGCGCCGGTCGCTCGACGAAGCGGGCGTCGTCGCGGTGTGCGGCCACTCCGCCCTGTATCCGGTGTCTCTCATGGAGTTGCCGGACGCGCCCACCACGCTCTTCTGCGTGGGGCGTATGGACACGCTGGCTTCGTTACGGGATGAGCCCGCCGTGGCCGTGGTGGGCACCCGGCGTCCCTCGCCCTACGGCAACGAGGTTGCGTACGGCCTGGGGCGGGGCCTGGGAGCCTCGGGGGTCACGGTGGTGAGTGGCCTCGCGCTCGGGATCGACGCCACCTCGCACCGCGGGTGTCTCGACGGCGGTGGAGTGCCGGTCGCCGTGCTCGCCTGCGGCCCCGAGCGGGCGTACCCGTTGCGCCACCGCACCCTTCACGGCCGGGTGGCCGCATCCGGACTCGTGCTCTCGGAGCTTCCGCCGGGAACGGGGGCGCATCGCTGGAGCTTCCCGGCGCGCAACCGGATAATGGCCGGCCTCGCACGCATGACGGTTGTGGTCGAGGCCGCCGATCCGAGCGGCAGCCTGATCACGGCGGAGTTCGCCCGGGACCTGGGGCGAGCGGTGGCCGCCGTCCCCGGGCGCATCACGGCCAGCATGGCCCAGGGGACCAATGGCCTGCTGCGCGATGGCGCCGTGCCGGTCACCGGAGTCTCCGACGTTCTGGACGAGCTCTTCGGCGTGGGCGTGCGGCCGGCTCCCACGGCCGTGGCGGCGCCGGTCGGCCCCGACCTGCGCTCGGTCCTGGAAGCCGTGGAGGCTGGATGCGGGGTGGACGAGATCGGCACGCGGGCCGGGCTCGCGGCCTCTGACGTCAGGGTCGCGCTCGCCCGGCTCGAGGCCGCGGGCCACATCATCCGGGGCGGGCTCGGGGGTTGGGAGCGCCGAGCCGTGTGACTCGGGCGCGCGGCTTCCGGAGGGCGGTGTCTGCCTATCCTCACCGCGTAGTGGCACCTTCCACATCAGCGCTTCCGCGCGTCCTCTCCATCGCCGGCTCGGATTCCGGCGGCGGGGCGGGGATCCAGGCTGACCTGAAGGCCTTCGCGGCCTGCGGCGTCCACGGCATGACCGCCATCACCGCGATCACCGCTCAGAACACCACCGCCGTGACGGCCGTCTTCCCGCTCCCGCCCGAGGCCGTGGTGGCCCAGGTGAGGGCGGTGGTTGAGGACATCGGGGTGGATGCGGTCAAGATCGGCATGCTCGGCACCGCCGAGACGATCGACGCGGTGATGGAGGCCCTGGATCTCGTGCCGGAGGGCGTCCCCGTGGTCCTCGATCCGGTGATGGTGGCCGAGAGCGGCGGGCGGCTCCTCGAGGAGGACTCCGAGCGCGCGCTCCGCGAGCGCCTCCTTCCGTGCGTGGCCGTGGCCACGCCGAACCTGATGGAGGCCGTCGTCCTGTCCGGGCTCGAACCCGGCACTCCGCCGGCCGACCTCGCGCGCGCCGTTCACGGCCTCGGTCCCGGCGCCGTGGTGGTCACCGGCGGACACCGCGAGGAGGCGAGTGACGTCTTCTACGACGGCCACCGGCTGGTCGAGATCCAGGGCGAGCGGCATCCCGGCGGCGCGGCGCACGGCTCCGGCTGCACCCACTCGTCGGCCCTGGCCGCGCATCTCGCGCACGGCTGCGAGCCGCTGGACGCCGCCCGGCGCGCGAAGCTCGTCGCCTCGGCCGCCGTGGCCCGCGGCCTGCGGGAGCTGGGCGCGGGCCCGGGGCCGGTGGATGTGCTCGACATCCGCAGCCGGCGCCCCGCCTGAACTCCGTTCGGCCCCGGCCGCACCGCGCGCCGGCGGGCCGAGGAGAGCGCCGTGGCATAATCCATCAGCCGCCAAGGTGGCCGACCGCATTTCCGCTCCGACTGGAGAAGCAATCAAGTTCCTGCGCATGAAGCCGGGTCATGGCGAGGTGCTCCTCGCCGAGGGGGATCCCCTCATGCGTGAGGACGAGGAGCGGCTGGTCGAGGAGTTCCGCCGCCAGCTCGACGAGGGCATGTGGGCCGCGGTGCCCACCACCGAGCCCGGCAGCGGCCGTCGTGAGGCCCAGATGGTGAAGCAATACGGCGAGATCCCCCCCGGCGCCGAGAGGGTGATCTTCTTCCCACGCGCGTCGGGCGGCTGACCCGGCGTCGTGATCCTCGCCCTTCTGGTTCTCGCCCTGGTCGGGCTCGCGCTCGCCGGCCCCCTGCTGGCGCCCGTGATCTCCCGCAAGCGCGCCGAGCGGGCTGCGAAGCGCGGGTCGGGGGATCTCCCCGAGCTGGCCTTCTACGACCCCGGCCGCGAACGCCGCGCGGAGCTGCGCGCGCGAGAGCTGCTGCGCTCCTGCGTGAACGACGAGGAGTGGGGGATGTACCGCGACCTGGGATTCATCCGGGTCGCCGGGCGGCATGCGCGCCGCGACGCCGACCGCGGTCAGGCCGCCGTCTACGCCTACCTCGTGTACCCCCACAAGCCGATCGTGGCCTACCTTCCCGGCACGGGCCGCCTGCTCAGCGAGTACTGCGTCGAGTTCCCGGACATGAGCGGGGCCACCGGCTCGCGCCTGCCCGCCTCCGATGACGTCCTCGCGAAGTGGATGGCCCTGACGTCGGACGAGGACCGCGTCATCAGCCGGGCCAACATGCACCTCGTCGGGCGCCAGCTCGACCCCGCCCGGGTCCGCCGTGACCTGTGGCGGCTCGCGGAATGGGAGCGGCGGCGTCCCCGCCGCGGCGAGCTCTCCTCGGGCACTCAGTGAGCAATCGAGACCTGCGCAGTCGAAGCCGGGTCATCCTGGACGGGCCCGACCGGGCCCAGGCGCGCGCCTACCTGAGGGGCATTGGGTACGACGACGACGCCCTCAGCCGGCCGATGGTCGCGATCGCCAACACGTGGACCGAGACGATGCCGTGCAACTTCCACCTCCGCCGCCTCGCGGAGAAGGTGAAGGAGGGGGTGCGCGAGGCCGGCGGCACGCCGATGGAGTTCAACACCATCGCCATCTCCGATGGCATCACGATGGGCACCGAGGGCATGCGCGCGTCGCTCGTGAGTCGCGAGCTGATCGCCGACTCGATCGAGCTCGTCGTCCGCGGGCACATGTTCGACGCGGTGATCGCCCTCTCCGGCTGCGACAAGACCATTCCCGGGTGCGTGATGGCCCTGGCCCGCCTCGATATCCCCAGCCTCATGCTCTACGGCGGCTCGATCGCCCCCGGGCGCTGGCGCGGCAAGGACGTGACGATCCAGGACGTGTTCGAGGGCATCGGCGCGCACGCGGCCGGTGACCTGAACGACGACGAGCTTCGCGACCTCGAGTCCCATGCCTCGCCCGGGGCGGGCGCGTGCGGGGGCCAGTTCACGGCCAACACCATGGCCATGGCCTTCGAGGTGCTCGGCATCTCGCCTGTGGGCAGCTCGATGGTGCCGGCCGAAGACGGGAAGAAGGGACAGGTGGCCGCCGAGTGCGGGCGCCTCGTGCTGGACGTGCTCGAGCGGGACCTGCGCCCGAGCAGCCTGATCACCCGCGAGGGCCTCGAGAACGCGATCGCCGCCGGTGCTATGTCGGGTGGGTCCACCAACCTCGTGCTGCATCTGCTCGCCGTGGCCAACGAGGCCGGCGTGCAGCTCGACCTGGACGACTTTGACCGCATTGCCTGGAACACGCCCCTCCTGGCCGACCTGAAGCCGAGCGGCCGATTCGTGGCCACCGACCTCTACCGCGCCGGTGGCGTGCCGCTCGTGATCAAGCGGCTGAAGGAGACCGGGCTGCTCCACGAGGACGCCATGTCGGTGACCGGCCAGACCCTGGGAGAGCTCGCCGACCAGGCGGAGGAGACCGAGGGCCAGCAGGTGGTGCTTCCGCCCGAGAAGGCGATCAAGCCCAACGGGGGCTTCGCCATCCTCCGCGGCAACCTGGCCCCGGACGGCTGCGTGGTGAAGCTCTCAGGGCACGACCGCGTGGAGCACCGCGGCCCGGCGCGCGTGTTCGAGCGCGAGGAGGACGCGTTCGCGGCCGTCACGGCGAGCGAGATCAACCCCGGGGATGTGGTGGTCATCCGCAACGAGGGCCCCGCGGGCGGTCCCGGCATGCGCGAGATGCTCCATGTGACCGCCGCGCTGGTGGGCGAGGGGCTCGGCGACTCCGTCGCGCTGCTCACCGACGGCCGCTTCTCCGGCGCCACGCACGGGTTCATGGCCGGCCACGTGGCCCCCGAGGCGCGCCACGGCGGCCCGATCGTCGCCGTCCGTGACGGCGACACGGTGATCTTCGACGTCACCGCCCGCGAGCTCAATGTGGACCTGCCGCCCGACGAGATCGCCGCGCGCGTGGCCGCCTACGAGCAGCCTCCGGCTCGCTATGTGAAGGGCGTGCTCGGCAAGTACGCGCGGCACGTGGGATCGGCCGCGCAGGGAGCGCTCACGAGCTAGCGCCTGGGCTCAGTCCCAGAAGTCCTGGACCTGCTCCGCGTCGCCCGCGTGGCGCGGCCCGAAGGCGAGCAGCTCGAGCCCCTCGTCGCCCGCCTCGAAGGCCCTCACCACCGACGGTCCCACCCGGATGGCGTCCATCGTGGCCAGGTCCACGATCTCGTCGTCGAGCTTGGCCCGTCCGCTGCCGGAGAGCACCACGTAGATCTCCTCCGCCTCCTGGTGGCGGTGGGCGAACGGCTGGCGCTTGCCCGGGCGCAGCACGAGATAGGCGAGGCCGGTCTCGGATGCGTCCAGGTCCTGGCGCGGAAAGCGCGCCTCCTGGAGATCGCTGAAGCCGTACTTCACGGCCATGTCCTCCACGTCGTGGAGGTTCTTTCTCGAGAAGCTCATCGGGCGACTATGCCACCTGGCTGACCCCGGGCGCCGACTCCTTCTCCTCCGCCCGGCCGGTCTCGTCCAGGAACTCCATCAGGAGGTCGTTGAAGGTGTCGGGGCGCTCCAGCATCGCCACGTGGCCGGTGTCGCGCATCAGCACCTTGCGGGCGTCGGGCAGCAGGCGCTCGTATTCGTGGGCGTCCTGCACCGGCAGCACGGCATCGTCCTCACCCCACACGATCAGCGTTGGACAGGCGATCTCGGGAAGCCGCTCGCGGAAGTCGAACTCCAGGTTCGCGCGCAGCGCGTCCTGGAAGCCGGGCTTGGCGGCTCCCTTGATCATCGCCTCCCAGGCCAGGTCGGCGTCCAGGCGACCCGGGTGCCGGGCCACGAGGGCCAGGGCCAAGTGCCGGCTGAGGGGCCGGCGCGCCGTCTGGCGGTGGCGGGCCACGGTGTAGGCCATGAACGCGGCGTAGGCACGCCCCACGGTCACGGCCGGTGCGCGGTAGAGGTTGCTGGTGGTGATCCCGGCAGCGGACACGAGCACCAGGCGCTCGACGCGCGCGGGAGCCTGGATCACCACGTCGGCGCCCACGAATCCGCCCATCGAGTTTCCGACGACGGCCATGCTCGCCAGCCCGAGGGCGTCGGCCAGCTCCTCCACCACCCGTGCGTAGAACGGGATCGAGATCGGCTCGGACGGCATGGGGGAGAGCCCGAAGCCGGGAAGGTCGAGTGCCACCACCCGGCGTTCGAGGGCCACGCGCGGAATGTTCTGGATCCAGTTCTGCCACTGGCCGCCGAGGCCATGGACGAACATCACCGGCGCTCGATCGGCTCCGGCCGGGTCGGCGGGAGCGATATCCAGGTAGTTCACGTCGGCGCCGGCGAAGCGGCCGCGCCGCAGAAGCGAGGCCCAGTCCACCTCGCGCCAGCTCGGCTCCGCGGTGCCTCCGTACTCCTCTCCGGCGGTCCTGGCGCGCTTGGGCGATGCGGGACGCGCGTGGGAGGCGAAGACCCTCGGCATTGTGCTTACTGTACCTGCGGGATGGCGCGCATAGGCCTCGACATCGATTCCACGCTGCACCACTACTGGGACCTCCTCCGGCGCATCGCCCACGAGCGCTACGGGGTGGATCTCCCGTACGAGGACCAGCACGATTGGGGGATTACGGCCCTGGAGCGGGACGCCCTCGTGCACTGCGTGGAGGAGACCCATTCGGACGAGAACATCATCGGCGCCGAGCCCTACCCTGATGCCGTGGAGACCGTGCGGGCATGGCACGAGCAGGGGCACTGGATCCACGTGACCAGCCACCGGCGGCCCGTGACCGCTCCGACCACCGAGCGCTGGCTCGAGAACATCGGCATGCCGTACGACGACCTGCACTGCTCCTTCGACAAGATCTCGCGGTGCGTCGAGCTTGGGATCGACGTGCTGGTGGACGACAGCCCGGTGAACATCGTGAAGGCGCGCAGGGCGGGCATGCTGGCCGCCACCATCACCCACCCCTGGAACATCGACCTGGTGACCGAGGACGGAGTCATCGGAGCCCCCGACTGGGTCTCGCTGAGGAGCGAGCTTGACCCTGTCCTCGAGCGGATGGGCTGAGGCCGTGCCGCTCCCGGAGGGGATGCGCAACCGGGCGCCCGACCGGCTTCGCCGGAACAAGACGCTCCGTCAGTTCGCGCTGCGCACCGGGCTGGTCGAACCGCGGGACGCCCGCACCCCCGCTGAGACCGAGCTGCTCCAGCGCCTGGCCGCGGGCCGGCGCCGGGCGGTGCTGATCGGCGTGCACGAGGGCTCGTGCGCGCTCCGGCTCGTGGCCGGCCTGCCCCAGGGAGCGGACCTCCACCTGGTGGAGGAGTTCAAGCAGACGGCCGGCTGGCGCGAACACTGGGACGAGCACGCGGTGAAGGCTCTCGTGGGCCGGGCGGCCAAGCGCCGCGGCGGCCCCCGCCTCACCTGGCACGTGGCCTCCAGCGACGAGGCCGCGACGGGCTGGGCCACCCCCGTGGACCTCGTGGTGATCGACGGCGACCATTCGCGGGAGGCGTGCCGCGGGGACTGGGACCTCTGGAGTCCGCAGGTGCGCATCGGGGGCGTGGTGGTGTTCCACGGCGCGCGCGGGGGCGATCCGGGCCCGACGTCCGTGGTCACCGAGCTGTTCGGAGCGGGAGATCCGCGCGGCTGGCGGGTGCTGGCCGAGCGCGAGACGATCGTGGCCGCGGAGCGCGTGGCCGTGACCCTGCACTGACCGCTCGGGCGGCCCCTGACACAATCGCGCGATGACGGAGTCCACCCGAACCACGCTCTCCAGTCGCGAGCACGAGCCCGAGCGCGGCGCCGAGGCCGGGCTCCCCGCCGTCCGCAAGGAGGAGCTCCGGCGCCACCTGCCCGGCGTGGAGCCCGAGCGCCGGATCACGGACTGGGGCCGCTCCGAGCGCGTGGAGGGCCTGATGGACCGCACGCTGTACGAGTTCTTCTACCGCTACTGGTTCAGGGCCGAGGTGGAGGGGATCGAGAACGTGCCCGCCGCCGGCGGCGCCCTGCTGGTGTCGAACCACTCGGGCGCGCTGCCCCCGGACGCGGCGATGATCACCAAGGCGATCCGTGAGGAGCACCCTCAGCCGCGCTCGCTGAACATCACCGTGGAGCACTTCTTCAAGGGCTATCCCGGGTTCTCGATGCTGATGCCGAAGATCGGGTGCGTGCCCGCACATCCGTCCAACGTGCATCGCCTGCTCTTCGACGAGGAGCAGCTCGTGCTCGTCTTCCCGGAGGGGCGCAAGGGCACGGAGAAGCTCTACAAGGACCGCTACCGGCTGCGGCGCTTCGGGCGCGGCGGCTTCGTGGAGGCGGCCATGCGCGCGCGGGTGCCGATCGTGCCGGTGTGCGTGGTGGGCGCCGAGGAGGCGGCCCCGGTGTTCGCCCAGATGGGACTGCTGAAGCGGGTGACCGGGCTCCTGTACTTCCCGATCACGCCCACCTTTCCCCACCTCGGCCTGGCCGGGATGCTGGGCTACCTTCCCGCCAAGTTCAAGATCCGCTTCCTCGAGCCCATTCGCTTCGACGAGGAGGGCCTGCACGAGGACAAAGCGCTGGTGCAGACCACGGCGCACGAGGTCCGCGCCCGCATCCAGGACGGTCTCTGGGAGATGCTGGCCGAGCGTAAGTCGGTGTGGTTCGGATGACCGGAGGCTCGCGCCGCATACTGGTCACCGGCCTGTCCACCTACTGGGGCGGCCGGCTGGCCCAGGCGCTCGAGGCCTTCGACTCGGTGGAGGCCGTGATCGGGGTTGACAACGAGGAGCCCCACGTGGAGCTCGAGCGCACCGAGTACGTGAAGGTCGGGGCCCAGCACGCGCTTCTGCGCCGGGTGGTGGAGGCGGCCGAGATCGACACCGTGGTGGATACCCGCCTGGTGGTGGACTCCCCGACCACCACCACGGCCCGGGCCCACGAGAACAACGTGATCGGGACGATGAACATCCTGGCCGCCTGCTCGGGAAGCGGATCGCCGGTCCGCAAGGTGGTGTTCAAGTCGTCCACGCACTTCTACGGCTGCGAGCAGGACGATCCCGCCTTCTTCGATGAGTCGATGGGCCGCTCGCGCCGGCCGCGCACCGGAATCGAGCGCGACGTGGTGGAGGCCGAGGCCTCGGTGGGCGACTTCGCCGACAAGAACCCGGATGTGGACGTGACCGTCCTGCGCTTCGCGAACGTGCTGGGCCCCGACGTCAAGACCTCGCACATCGACCTCTTCTCGCTCCCGGCGATTCCGATGATCCTGGGCTTCGACCCGCGCTACCAGTTCGTCCACGAGAACGACGTGGTGCACGCGCTGGAGCACGCCGTGGTGAACGAGATCCCCGGGGTCTTCAACGTGGCGGGCGACGGTGTGCTGGCGCTGAGCGAGGTGGCGGGCCTGCTGGGCAAGCCCTACGCCCCGGTGATCCCGCCCTGGGGGACCGGCCTGGCGGTATCGGCGCTGCGGCGTGTGGGGATCAGGATCCCGCCGGAGACCGTGGGCCTGCTGCGCTTCGGGCGGGGCGTGGACAACCGCCGCTACAAGGCGGTCGGGTTCCGCTACCAGCACACGAGCCGGGAGTCGGTGCTGAAGCTCGGCGAGCACCTGCGCCTTCAGCCGGTGGTGCGCGGCGTGCAAGAGCCCTACCGCTACGAGCGCGAGGTGGAGGAGTTCCTGCGCTGGAGCCCGCACGTGAAGAACGCGCGCGCCGCGGCCGGGAGGCCGCACCTCGATCGCGAGCAGATGGCGGAGCTGCGCCGCCTGGTCGACGGCCTGGAGGGCACGGTGGAGAGCGGCGAGGCGGCCGGGGCCCTCATTGCTCCCGCCGAGGCGGCCGAGATGCTCCGTCTCGACGAGGAGCGCCTGGCCGAGGAGCAGAGGTGGGCGCACGTCGAGGCTGGAGACCGGGGCGCGGCGCCCTCCCCACCGCCGGTCGAGCACTACGACGACCTGGCCGCCGAAGAGGTGATCGCGCTCCTCGGCTCGCTCGAGTCGGACGACCTTGCGCTGCTCCGCGCCCACGAGCGCGACCATGCTGGTCGCGAGCGGGTGCTCGCCGCTATCGACTCGGTTCTGGCCCGCTCTGGATAGGCCCGGCCGGGCGCCCGTGGCCCGCGCGCGGCGGCAGGCTTCCCGGCGGATTGGCGCGTAAAACCCCCGCAACGGAGCCTGCAGCGGTGTTCGGCCGCCTACCTTGGGCCTACACTCACACTCCGCGGCATCGGCGCCGCCGCGATGCGCATGAAGCAGAGGTCGTTCATCTTCGTAGCTGTTCTTGTCGCGGCCCTCCTCGTGGGCGCGGTCGGCGCGGTCGCATACGACAGCTCCCGGGGCGACAAGATCGCCAAGGGCGTGACCGTCTCGGGCGTGGACGTGAGCGGCATGACCGCCACCGAGGCGCGGGGCGCGGTGGCGCAGGCGCTGCAGGAGCCGCTGCGCCAGCCGGTGGCCGTGGTGCACGCCGGGCGCCGCTTCAACCTTTCGGCGGCGGACGCCGGGGTGCGCGCCGACGTGAAGGGCATGGTGGACGAGGCGCTGGACGCCAGCCGGCAGGGCAACATCGTGAGCCGGGTGGCCCGTGACCTCACCGGAGGCGAGGAGGACGCCCAGATACCCGCCCGCATCAAGTACTCGCGGGTGGCGGTGCGAAAGCTCGCCAAGAGGGTCGCGTCGCAGGTGGATCGCCCCGCGCAGGATGCCGAGGTGGAGTTCCCGTCACTCGAGAAGGTGGACGCAAAGGTGGGGTACGAGGTGGACCGCCCTGCGCTCGTGGCCCGGGTCGAGCAGGCGCTGACCGTTCCGGGCGTGAGCCGCAGCGTGAAGGCCCCCGTAAGCCGCACCCGGCCGAAGGTCACGCGCGAGGACCTGGCCAAGAAGTACCCGGTGATCCTGGTGGCCGACCGCCCGGACTTCCAGCTCAAGCTCTACAAGAACCTGCGCCTGGTCCACACCTACACGGTCGCCGTGGGCGCGGTGGGCTTCGACACCCCGGCCGGGCTGTACCACATCCAGAACAAGGCGGTGGACCCCGCCTGGACCGTGCCTCACAGCGCCTGGGCCGGGAGCCTCGCGGGCAAGGTCATCCCCGGCGGCACCGCCGACAACCCGCTCAAGGCGCGCTGGCTGGGGATCTTCGACGGTGCCGGCATCCACGGCACGGACGAGACCTACTCCCTCGGCCACGCCGCCTCTCACGGCTGCATCCGCATGGCGATCTCCGACGTGATCGCCCTGTATCCGCAGGTCGCCGTCGGCACGCCGATCTACATCGCCTGAGCGCCCACTCCGATCCTCTCCACGGGGATCTCCTCCCATCCCTGCTCTTCCAAAAGGGTCTGACGCCCGGTGTGTCGAATGCAGAGCGTGCCGATGAAGACCCCCCGAAGGTGCTTGCGCAGGACCGCGTACCACATGGTGGACGCGTCACTGGGTCCCTGGATCCGGTGCCAGGGTGGCTCCGGCTTGCTGTCCTCGTCCGTCAGCCCGGCCTTGGCGAGCTGAGTGCGCGTGGCCACGCGTCCGTCCCGGGTGTTGACGAAGAACTGTCCCACGGCCTCGGAGGCTAGTTGGGCCGAGGCCCTGAGCGGGTTCGACGACTGGCAGCGTGCTCGGGGCATGGGGGAGAAGACCCGCCGTGCCTACGGAGTGGACCTCGCCCAGCTCGCGGAGTGGGCCGCGGCCCAGCGCCTGGCGCCCGCGGACCTGGGCCACCGGGACCTCAGGCGCTTCGCGGGCGTCCTGTCCGAGCGCGGAGCGGCGAAATCAACCGTGGGCCGCAAGCTGGCCGCCTTCCGGGCCTTCTACCGGCATCTCGTGGAGCGCGGCACCCTCGAGGCCAACCCGGGCGACCTGGTGGCCTCACCCCGGCGCGACTCCTACCTTCCGCGCGTGCTGCGCCCGGGCGAGGTGGCCGACCTGCTGGAGCGCGTGCCCGCCACCGGCCCCCTTGACTTCCGCGACCGTGCCCTGTTCGAGCTTGCATACTCCGCCGGCCTCCGCGCCCAGGAGCTCGTGGACCTGGACACCGAGTCGATCGACCCCGACGCCGAGGAGGTTCGGGTCGAGGGCAAGGGCGGAAAGACCCGCGTGGTGCCCGTCGGCGAGCACGCATGGAAGGCCCTGGAGCGCTATCTGGCGCGCGGCCGCCCGGCCCTCTCCGAGGCGTCGGAACGGGATCGCGCCCTGTTCATCTCGAAGAGCGGACGACGCCTCTCGACCTCCGATGTCCGCCGCCGGCTGGGCCTTCAGGCCCGCCGCACGGCGCTTCAGGGCGGGATCTCTCCGCACACGCTGCGACACTCCTTCGCCACACACATGCTGGAGGGGGGCGCTGATCTGCGTACCATCCAGGAGCTTCTGGGGCACGCCTCAGTCAGCACGACCCAAACGTACACTCGGGTAGAGTCGAAGCGGCTCAAGCTGGTGTACTCGCGCGCCCACCCACGAGCCTGACCGGAGAGACCCGCTGGAGACGAACCTCAAGGCGATCGAGTTACGGGACCTGTGGCGCCGCTACAAGGATGAGCGCGACCCCAAGGCGCGCGAGCGCCTGGTCATCGCCTATTCCCCCCTCGTCAAGTACGTGGCCGGCCGCATGTCGAGCGGGCTGCCCTCCCATGTGGAGGAGTCCGACCTGATCTCGTACGGGCTGCTGGGCCTGATCTCCGCTATCGAGCGCTTCGAGCCCGAGCGCGAGATCAAGTTCGAGACCTTCGCGGTCACCCGCATCAAGGGGTCGATCATCGACGAGTTGCGCTCACTCGACTGGGTGCCGCGCTCCGTGCGCACCAAGGCACGCGAGATCGAGCGCGCCAACGCCAAGCTCGAGCACGAGCTGCACCGCGCTCCCACCGACCAGGAGATGGCCCAGGAGCTCGACACCACGGTCGACGACTTCAACGACTCCCTGGTGCGGATCTCCAACTCGTCGGTGGTGGCCCTCGACGAGCTCTGGACCGTGTCCGATGCCTCCGGGGACCAGGTGTCCCTCCTGGACACGATCCAGGACCCCCATGCCGCCGATCCTGCGCAGGAGATGGACACCACCGAGATGAAGGACCGCCTGGCGGACGCAATCGCGCGCCTGCCCGAGCGGGAGAAGCTCGTGGTGGCCCTCTACTACTACGAGAACCTCACGCTCCGGGAGATCGGCGAGGTGCTCGGCGTCACCGAGTCGCGCGTCTCCCAGCTCCACACGAAGGCCGTCCTGCGCCTGAAGTCCCGGCTCCAGGGCGACCCGCTCACCGACCCGGACTAAGCCGGGCCCGGCCCCCGCCGGCGAGATAGTCTGCGTCCAACGTCGAGGAGAGGAGACGGATGGCGCACGAATCGCCCAAGAGGATCCGCAACGTGGCCTTGGTGGGCCACCGGGGCAGCGGGAAAACGTCGGTGAACGAGGCTCTTCTGTTCGAGGCGGGAGCGATCAACCGCCTCGGCTCCACGGCGGACGGCACCACCGTCTCCGACTCGGCCTCCGACGAGAAGGCGCGCGAGATGTCGATCTCCGCGAGCCTGTCCTCGTTCCGGTGGGACGACCGTAAGATCAACCTGCTGGACACTCCGGGCGAGCCCAGCTTCCTGGCCGACGCGATCGCCGCCCTGGCGGTGTGCGAGGGCGCGGTCTTCGTGGTGAACGGCGTGATGGGCGTCGAGGTCACCACCGACCGCCTCTGGCAGCGGGCCGAGGAGCTCGGACTGGCGCGGCTCATGTTCGTGAACATGCTCGACCGCGAGCGGGCCGATTTCTTCCGGGCGCTCGACTCGCTCAAGCAGGCGTTCGGCCCGCACGTGGTGGCCACCGAGATCCCGATCGGCTCCGAGCACGAGCTTCAGGGCCTGATCGACCTCGTGGACATGCAGGCCTACCGCTACGACGGCGCCGACCGCGGTGGGGCCGAGGAGATCCCCATCCCCAAGGAGCTCCAGGCGCAGGCCCAGGAGTACCGCGAGAAGCTGATGGACGAGGTGGCCGAGGTATCCGACGTTCTGATGGAGCGCTACCTCGAGGGCGAGGAGATCTCGCACGAGGAGACCGTGAGCGCGCTGAAGACCGGCGTCACCGGTGGACGCATCTTCCCGGTCACCTGCGGGGCGGCCACCCGCAACCTGGGCATCAACCGCCTTCTCGACGCGTTTGTGGAGGACCTGCCCTCGCCGGCCAAGAAGGGCCCGGTGGAGCTGGACGGCGTCACCCTCGAGCCTGACGAGGAGAAGGACCTGGTCGCGTTCGTGTTCAAGACGCTGGCCGATCCCTTCGCCGGGCGGCTGAACCTCTTCCGCGTCTACCAGGGCGTGGTCAGCCAGGACTCGCACGTGCACAACTGCCGCGCCCACGTGAAGGAGCGCGTCGGACAGCTGCTCATGCCCCAGGGCAAGGACTCCGAGCACGCCGACGAGTTCGGCCCCGGGGACATCGGCGCGGTGGCCAAGCTGAAGGAGACGCGCGCCGGCGACGTGCTCGCCGCGGCCGACGCGGAGATTCCCCTGAGGATGCCGGAGATGCCGAAGCCCGTGATGGCCTTCGCCATCGAGGCCAAGGCGAAGGGCGACGAGGAGAAGATGGGCGCGGCGCTGCGGCGCCTGCAGGAGGAGGACCCCACGATCGACTTCCACCGCGACCTCCAGACCGGTGAGCAGATCGTGGCCGGCCTCACCCAGATCCACGTCGAGGTGATCGTGGAGCGGATGAAGGAGCGCTTCGGCGCCGAGGTGGAGTTGCACCCGCCGCGCGTGCCCTACCGGGAGACCATCAAGGGCAAGGCCAGCGCCCACGCCCGCTACAAGAAGCAGACCGGAGGCCGCGGCCAGTTCGCCGACTGCCACATCGAGATCGAGCCGCTCCACTCGGGCGAGGGCTTCGACTTCGTGAACGCCATCAAGGGCGGCGTCATCCCCGGCGGGTTCATTCCCGCGGTCGAGAAGGGCGTGCAGGAGGCCATGCGAAACGGCGTGGTGGCCGGCTACCCGGTGGGCGACGTGCGCGTGCGCCTGTACGACGGCCAGCACCACGCCGTGGACTCGTCGGAGATGGCGTTCAAGATCGCCGGCTCGATGGCCTTCAAGGACGCCATGGAGAAGGCCGGCCCGCTCCTGATGGAGCCGATCATGCACGTGAGCGTGCTGGTGCCGGAGGACTGCGTCGGGGACGTGATCGGGGACCTGAACTCACGTCGCGGCCGGCCGCTCGGCATGGAGCCCAAGGGGGCGGTCACCGAGATCCGGGCCGAGGTGCCGATGGAGGAGATGCTCGAGTACGCGCCCGACCTGCGCGCTATCACTGGTGGTCGCGGCGACTACTCGATGGACCTGGCCCGCTACGAGGAGGTTCCGAGCCACGTGGCCCAGCGCGTGGTCGCGCGCGCCCAGGAGGCTGGTGAGGCGGTCAAGGCATAGACATGGTCCGGTGCTCGCCCGATCAGCGATCGGGCTCCGCTCCTCCCTGGGCCCCTATCATCGGTAAGTCGTGAAGAAGGAGCTGAGACCGGTCCATGACGCGCTGAACTGCGATGTCTGCGGCCGCACCATCCTGAAGGGCGAGCGGACGGAGAGCTATCTCGCCCCCGGCGGCCATCGCAACCGCGTGTGCCAGCTCTGCTTCACGCGCGCCGCGCACCACGGCTGGATCCGGGAATCGGCCGACGGATCCGTCCCCGCCCGCTTCCCGCGGGAGGAGAAGGGCCCCTCGCTGATCTCACGCCTGCGCCGCCGCCGCTCCGAGCCCGCCGCCGCCGCCGCGCCGGCACAGTCCTGGAGCGAGCCCGAGCCCGCCGGCGCCGACGGTGAGTTCCCGGCCGAGGAATCCTTCACGCCGCCGCCCCCGGCGCGCTCGCGGCCGAAGGACCCCCGCCACGTCCGTGCCGTGCCCACCACCGCCGGTGCGAAGGTCGAGCGCGCCCTCGAGCTCTTCAACGACTCCGACCACCAGCGCACGATCGCCGGCCTGCGCCGTACCCTCGGCGACCCTTGGGTCAGCGCCCGTCCGGACGACGGCGGACCGAGCGCCGTGTCGGTCGTCGTGGCCTGGGAGCTGTCCTGGTACCGCTACCGGGTGGACCTGGGAGACGAATCCGATCCCGTGCTCATGCTGGAAAAGGGGGAGGAGATCGACCAGATTGACGAATACCTACGAGAGTGGAACGCGGCGCTGGACCCGAGCGGTCGGGTGCTGGCGGGAAACAGCGTCAGCGATGGAGGTTCCGAAGGTTGATCTACTGCGTCGTGCCCCAAGCCCTGGCGGATGAGCTGTACGACAAGCTCGCCGACTACTACCGCGACGACCCGCACGTGGAGGTCATCATCGACCGCCGCGCGCAGGGCGGCACGCTGGGCGACCACCCGTCGCACTCCGACCGCCGCAGGAAGCGCCCGAAGGGCAGCTTCCCCGTGATCGAGGCTCCGGCCGCCGACTAGGCCCGGCTCACCCGTAATGGACAAGGTCGTCGTGCACGTCGACGGCGGCGCCCGCGGCAATCCCGGGCCGGCCGCCGCAGCCGCCGTGGCCACCGCGCCCGATGGCGGCGAGCTGGCCGAGCGCAGCGCCTACATCGGCGAGGCCACCAACAACGTCGCGGAATACCGCGCGCTGCTGCTGGGGCTGGAGCTGGCGCGCGAACTCGGCGCCCGCGAGGTCGAGGTGGTGAACGACTCCGAGCTCGTGGCCCGTCAGGTCGGCGGCGAGTACAAGGTCAAGAACGCCGGCCTCAAGCCGCTCTTCCTCGAGGCCATGCGCACCCTGCGCGAGTTCGACGCCTGGGCCGTGCGCTCGGTGCGCCGCGAGCACAACGAGCGCGCGGATGAACTGGTGAATGAAGCCCTGGACGCTGCCGCGCGCTAAGGCGTGAAATACATCGGGTTCGGCAGCTTGTAGGAGCGCTTGGCGTAGCCGCCGGTCAGGTCGCTCTGCTGGTCGCCGATGTTCACGAGGATCCGGTAGCCGGCCTGCGTGATCGTCTTGCGGGTGCCCGACTTGTAGGGCACGAGCGAGGTGTTGGGGTCGCCGTTCGGCCTCACGTAGAGCGTGTTGGGGCCCCGGTAGAAGGACGCCCGAAGCTGGGTGACCGTGAACGCGCGCAGGCTCTCGGGGCGCCCGGTGATGAAGAAGACGGCCACGTTGTGGCGAATCGCGTACCAGTAGAGGTTCCGGGTCTGGGGGATCGCCGGGAGGGTGGGCTGCACCGAGCAGGCCACGGGGGCCACGAAGTTGCGTGCCTTCGCGCAGTCATACAGCGACAGAGAGGTGTCGTCGATGTCGAGCACGATCGCCGGCTTGGGCCGGTTGGCACCGTGGTGACGCGCCAGCCAGCGGCGGACGAAGCTCTTGGCCCTGGCGACCCTGCGAACCGTGGTCGCGCGCCATTCGCCCGAGTCGTGGTACGCCACGATCTGCGCCGGCGTGGCGGGTGCCGGCGGCTCCTTCGCGCTCGATAGCCCGGTGAGGCCCGTGGCGAGCACGACCACGACGAAGGACAGGGCTACGGTGAGTGAGCGGGCGGAGAGCACGGGGGCACTCTAAGTCACCTTCACAGCAATTTCACGAGGGAACCGGCGCGGGTCCCAGGGCAAGCACGCGGTAGGCCACCGCCGCGGCCACCGCGCAGACAGCGATCACGAGCCCCATGGGTACAGCGGTGCCCGTGCCGGCGACGCCCACGAAGGGTGCGGCAGCGGCGCCGAAGAGGAACTGGCAGACACCGAGAAGCGCCGATGCGCTCCCCGCACGGTCGGGGTGGTCGGCCATCGCGAGGGCGGTGGCGTTGGGGAACACGAGGCCGACGCTCGCCACCACCAGGAACAGGCCCGGGAGGATGCCCGCGAGGCCCACGCCCGCGAGCACGCTCACCAGCAGCACTGTGGCGCCCGCAACCTGGACCGCGAGCCCGGCACCCAGCAGCCGCGACGGGCCGAGGCGCTCCACGGTGCGGCCGCTCACGGCGTTCATCGCCATGATCCCCGCCGCATTCGCCCCGAACACGAGGCTGAAGGTCTGGGCCGACAGGCCGTGGATGTCTTGGAGGACGAAGGGCGAGCCGGAGATGTAGGCGAACATCGCCGCGAAGGAGAGGCCGCAGGACAGCACGTAGCCCGCGAAGCGCCGGTCGGAGAGCAGCTCGCGGAAGGCACGGCCGGTGTGCGCGAGACCGCCGCCGTGGCGCCGCTCGGGTGGCAGGGTCTCGGGCACGCGCAGCGCCGAGAGCGCGAACAGCGCGGCACCCAGACCGGCCAGCACCACGAACACGCCGCGCCAGTCGGTGACGTGCAGGAGCTGTGCGCCGACGATCGGCGCCAGTATCGGCGCGAGCGCGTTCACCAGCATCAGCATCGCCAGGAAGCGGGCCAGGGCCGTCCCGGAGTGCAGGTCGCGGGCGATCGCCCGGCCGAGAACGATCCCCACGGCGCCGGCCATGCCCTGGACGAAGCGGGCGGCCACGAGGGTCCAGATCTCGGGGGCCGCCGCGCACAGGAGGGACGCGGCGGTGAAGGCGGCCAGACCAGCCAGCAGCGGCCGCCGCCGGCCGAGCGCGTCGCTCGCCGGTCCCGCCAATAGCTGCCCCGCGGCCAGGCCGAACAGGCAGGAGGTGAGGGTCAGCTGGGTCTGCCAGGCGGAGGCGCCCAGGTCGGTGCGCAGGGCGGGGAGACCCGGGAGGTAGGTGTCCAGCGACACCGGCCCGAACGCCGACAGCGCGCCCAGGATCAGCACGATGCGAGAGGCCCGAGGGGCGCGGATGACCTCGGCGGGGCGCGACATGGGAGGGGACCCTAGGGAGGAGCGGAGCCCGATCGGTGGTCGGGCGAGCACCGGACCATGCCTAGGGAGGAGCGGAGCCCGATCGGTGGTCGGGCGAGCACCGGACCATGCCTAGGGAGGAGCGGAGCCCGATCGGTGGTCGGGCGAGCACCGGACCAAACCTTCCTTACGACCGACG
>JBBQHI010000001.1:0-249926 GCA_038323835.1 Solirubrobacterales bacterium | reverse complement strand
GAACTCGGTGTCGGGAAGCTGCTCGCGCACGAGCCGGGCGGCGGCCAGGAAGACGTCGCTGCCCTTGCGCTCGGAGACCGTGCCCAGCGTTCCCACGACCAGCGGGGAGCCGGCCGCCACCGCGGCCGGCGGATCCGGCGGGACATCGATGCCGTAGTGCACCTTGTGCGCGCGAATCCCGCGGCGCTCCAGCGCGTTCACGCTGGCGCTCGAGTTGGTGACCACCGCGCGCGCGGATGCCCTGATCAGCCGGCCCGCCACCGCGCCCCGCAGTCCACCGGGAAGGATCTCGTGGACGTAGAGGAGCACCGGCACGCCCGTGGTGCGTGCGGCGATCGCCTCGGGGATGGTGATGAGCGTGTTCGCGTGGACCAGCGCCGGGTTCTCGGCGGCCACCCAGCGGCGGAAGCGCCTCAGGTACCCGGGCACGCCGGCCAGCCGGGCGAATGCTCCGGGCGGCACGCTGAGAGCCTCGCGGCTGTAGCGGAGCAGCCGAGGCTCGCCGGCCACCTCGTACCCGCGGCTGCGGAGCTCGTCCTCGAGCGGGCCGGGGCGCGGAGCCCAGAACACGAACCGCCACCCCCGGGCCTCGAGCAGGGGCAGAACGCGGAGCACGGCGATGGCCGCGCCGCCCACCACGGGTTCGTGGAACGCGACGGCCACCGTGCGGTCGCCCTCCGGCGCCCGCTCCGCGGCCCCGGAAGCGGCTACGCCGCCCCCGCCCTCGAGCGAAGCCGGCTTCCCGTGACCTGCCGGCCGATCCGCTCGCTGAACGGCCGGATGACGTGCATGGCCACCAGGAACGGGAGCACGAAGGTGATGACGAACCCGATGGCCACCGAGTAGGTGGTGATCAGCTCCATGTAGAGAACCACCAGGCCGGTGGAGTACAGCACCACGCGGTACTGGTAGCCCGGATCTTCCCTGCGGCCCGCCACCAGCCCGAGCAGGGCCCGCGCGATGAGGCCGAACAGCAGCGATCCCACCACCACCCCGGGGAAGCCGAAGTCGTACCAGAGGTCGCCGATCACGGTGATCGGCCGGCCGGCGGCCAGCTCCTTCCCCCACACCAGCTTGCGGAAGGCCACATCGCCGCTCTCGGGCTTGTTCGGGTCGATCCCCCCGGGCACGTAGGAGTGGAACGCGTCGAGCAGTCCCTCCCCGTGCTTGAACGGCGCCTTGTGGCGGTAGTGGTGCGGCGAGCCGACAACGGTGGTGGCGAGGAACACGCCGTCGAACTCGGTCGTGTCGTTCAGGATCCCGCGGGGATCGACGATGTACGCCGGCGCGGAGCTGAGCGCCTCGCCGATCGACTCCCTCGACGTGGCCTGGCGGATGCCGAGAAGGCCGGCGGCGAACACCACAACCAGCAGCGCGCCCACGAGCACGGCCCTGAGCCGCCAGGGCCGCCACAGGTAGTGGCTCACCACGGCGACCATCAGCAGCGAGAGGAACACCCGAGTGCGGGTCCCGGCGATCGCGTAGTAGGCGCAGACCTCGAAGGTCACGAGCCCGAAGGCCCACTTCGCCCTTCTGGTGGCGGGCTGCGCCCAGGCGGCCCACACCAGCAGGGCGATGGTGCCGAACCCGAGCAGCACCTGGTAGTACAGGCCGCTGTTCAGCACCTTCTGGTGCAGCATGTTGTTCGCCGCGCCCGACGGGCCGCCCACCTTCACGAACACCGCCACCTGGCCCACGAAGGCGATCAGCAGGCAGATGGCGACGACAACCTGGATGTCCCCGTGCCCGGGGTCGCCCCGTGCGACGCGTGCCAGTCGGCCGGCCAGCCTGCGCCCGGGCGGGAGCAGGTAGCCCACCACCACGAGCGCGAGGAAGATCGTGACCGCTCCCATGGCCCGGGTCAGCGCGGGCTCGAGGCCCTCCCTGAGGTCGCGGGTCACGAAGAGCGCGATCTCCTGGGTCTCGGTGCGCAGGAGCCGGTTCACCGAGGAGGGCTCGTAGTAGAAGCTGAGCAGGTCCCGTGAGCTCACGAAGAGCTGGATCGGGCGGGCCACGAACGAGGTCAGGCCGACCGCCGCGATCACCGTGAGCGGCTCGAAGAACGCGCCGCGGCGCATTTGGATGGCGAGCACCGCGACGCAGATCGCGGCGGACGCGGTGAGCATGACCCACGCGACCGGAGCGCCGCCGATCAGGCAGATGATCGCCGCCACCGGCAGTGAGGCGGCGGCCAGCGCCACCATCAGGCGGTCGAAGGGGTCGATCCGGCCGAGCCGGGCGGCCATCAGCCCCCCGATCCCCTCGACGCAAGCAGCTCGAGCAGCCCATTGCTGGTGAGGAGCCAGCGGCCTCCCTCGCGCCGGAGCTCGAAGGGAATCGGATCCCGCTCCTTGAACGCGCCGTTGCCGACGGAGTAGTTGCGCATGGCCACACTGATCGTGACGACCGGCCCGTTCCGGGAGGAGCCCACGATGCGCGGGGGGCCGAGGCCCTGGAAGGCATAGGCCGCGTCCCTGCGCTGCGTCCTCAGCTTCGCCGGGGTGAGCCGCAGTGCGGGCGCGTAGTACCGCGAGGCCACGGCCGTCCGGCTCTTCTGCAGGGCCTGGAACCACTCCAGGAACGCCCGCTCGGGACCGTTGGCGGGATAGCGGGCGATCTGGCGCCGGCTCACCAGCGGAGCATGGGGCGTGGTCGCCGCCGAGGGCTCTCGCGCCACGAGATCCAGGAAGCTGTCGCTGGCCAGGAGCCAGCGCCCGTGCTCGCGCCGCAGGTCGAACCTGCTCACGTTCTTGTTCACGTAGTCCACGCGGCCGTTGGGGGCGAGCCACCCGGTGCGGAAGCGGACGATCACCGCGGCCCTCGACCCTCGCTTCGCCACGCCCCTTATGAACGGCGGCGCCAGCGGATCCACCGCGTACGCCCCCGCCTTCCGCTTTTGCCGTAGCTCGGCCACCGTGAGCCCGAGTGAGGGCACGTAGTACCTGGCCATGCGCCTGACCTCGTGCTTCTGGAGCGCCTGGAACCACTCCAGGAACGCGTGCGCGGGGGAGCTCTCGGGATACCTGTCCAGCATCCTCTGGGTGACCACCGGGGCGCGCTTCCTCGGCCGGGTGTCGCCGCCCAGGTACCCGCACCCGACCGTGGAGAGGGCGACGGCGAGGACGAGCGCCAGGATTGCGGCAAGACGCGGCGCCCCAGGGGGCAGGGCACACCGCCTGGCCATCGGTCAGTCCTCCGCGGAGGCGGCGCCCACGGCGCCCGAGGCCAGGCCCGCGCGATCCATGTAGTCGGACAGCGCCTCCCGCCAGTGGCGAAGGGGAGCCAGGCCGAGCGGCTCGGCGCGGCGCGACACGAGCACGCCATTGAGCGGACGGTCGGCGCCGCCGGGGGGCCGGGTGGTGGTCACGGGCTCGACCTCGGCCTCGACGCCGGCCAGCTCCAGGATCGCCTGCGTGAACTCGAACCAGGAGCACTCTTCCGATGCGGTGACGTGGACGACTCCCGACGCGTCGCTCTCCACCCCCGCGACCAGGGCCCGGGCCAGGTCCGCGGTGAACGTGGGGCTGAGCCGCTGGTCGGAGACCATCTTCAGCGCCCCCTGCTCCCGGGCGCGCCCGAGCATCCGGGTCACGAAGTTGCCGCCCTTGGATGCGCTCCCATGGAGGCCGTAGAGCCCGGCGCCGCGGGCCACGAAGGCGTTGGGCGCGTATGCCAGCGCCGCGTACTCGCCGGCCAGCTTGGACAGGGCATAGATGCTGCGCGGGTTGGGCCGGTCGTCCTCGCCGTACGGGTCGGGCGCGGTGCCGTCGAACACGTAGTTGGTGCTCAGGTGGACGAACTTGGCGCCGGTCTCGGTGCAGCGCTCGGCCAGCCGCTTTACGGCCCGGGCGTTCACCTCGAAGGAGCGGTCTTCCTCGCGCTCGCACACCTCCACGTTGTGGAAGGCGGCGCAGTTGAACACCACCGTGGGCTCGGCCCGCTCGAAGGCGGCGATCACCGCATCGTCATCGGTGATGTCCAGCTCGTCCCGCCCGGCGGCCAGCACCCGCGACCCACCCGACAGAAGCTCCTCGAGGTCCGACCCGAGCTGACCGCCACCGCCGGTTATCAGCACGCGGTCGAGCGTCACAGGACCGAGCCGAACTCCTCAATGCGAGGCTGCACCTCGTCCAGGAGCTGCAACCAGCGGATGTTGTAGTAGCGAGGATCCGTGAGCGAGGAACGGTCGCTGATGTCGATCGCGCCGAGGAGATCGGACACCGCCTCCACCACCGAGCGCCTCGGGATGAAGCCGATCCGGCCCGAGAGCTTCGCGTTCGAGCATTCGTAGTCACGCGTGAGCTTGGGGGCCGGGGCCTCCTCCAGCCGCACCTGCGCGCCCACCAGCTGCGTGGAACCCGCCACCAGCATCGCGAGCTCGCGGATCTGGTAGTTCGAGTGGAGGACGTTGAAGATCTCGCCCTTGACCAGGTGCTCGGGGGCCTCGTAGGCGGCGATCATCGCGTCGCACACGTCGCGCACGTCCACGAGCGGCCGCCACATCCAGCCGCCTCCGTGCAGGAGCAGGCGCCCCTCCACCAAGGCGTCCTTGACGAAGGTGTTGACCACCAGGTCGTAACGCATGCGCGGGCTGTGTCCGTACACGGTGCCGTTGCGGAGGATCACCGGGCAGAGGCCGCGGTCCTGAAGCTCGAGCAGCGCCTTCTCGCCGAAGTGCTTGGAGGTGGAGTAGGCCCCACGGGGCTGCACCGGGGCCGTCTCGTCGTGCATTCCGGGCGGAAGGCCGTCGTACAGGGAGCAGGAGGACGAGAAGACCACGCGCTCCACTCCGTGCTGGACGCATGCGTTGCCAAGCGCCTCGGTGGCCACGGCGTTCATCTGCCAGTTGGCCTCGGGGTCGTACTCGGCGGTGGGATCGTTCGAGAGGCCGGCGAGGTGGATCACCCCGTCGATGCCCTCGAAGGCGCTCGGCGGAATGTCCCGGACGTCGGCGACCACGAGGTCGATCCCGTCCCTCACCCGCGCCAGCGGCTTTTCCCCCCAGTAGAGCCTGTCGAGCACGCGGACCTTGTAGCCCCGCTCCAGGAGACGCTCCGTGAGGATCGCCCCTATGTACCCGGCTCCACCGGTTACGAGGATGTGTCCTGCCCTTGGCGGCTTGGCGGCGAGGCCATTGCTTCGGGCAGCGGGCTGAGGTCCATTCGCCGCGTTCGTCACCGGTCCTACGCTACAACAGGGAACGCGAAGTCGCGGCACCTCGTGCTTCGCGCCCTGGCGGGGATCGTTGTAGCGTGATGCGCCGCAACAATTATGCGCACCCCGCGCAAGGATCTCCCCATGGCTGCCGAACCCACCACCCAAACCGATCCGGGTCCCCCGCCCGCCACGCTCGCGGAGCCGCTCCTCGAGATCGTGATCGTGGTGTCCGACGGCGCGCGGGAGCACGTGCGGGCCTGCCTCGAGTCCCTGCGCCGCCACCCGCTGGCCGCCGGCCCGACGGTGGTGCACGTGGTGGACAACGCCAGCAGCGACGGCACCGCACCGATGATCGCGCAGGAGTTCCCCGAGGTCCGGCTCCACACGCTGCCCTGGAACGCCGGCTTCTGCATCGCCAACAACGTGGTGCTCCGTCGGTCCACCGCGCGCTACGTGCTCGTGCTCAACCCGGACACCGAGGTGACCCCCGGGGCGCTCGACTTCATGGTCAAGCTGATGGACGAGCGGGCGGACATCGGCATGGCCAGCTGCCGGCTCGTGCAGCCGGACGGGACCTTCGACCACGCAGCGAAGCGCTCGTTCCCCACTCCGCTGGGCGCGCTGGCCCACTTCACCGGGATCGGGCGGCGCACCGCCGCGGACTCCCGCCTGGCTCAGTACCGCGCGCCGGAGCTGGACGAGCTGGGCAGCGGAGAGGTGGACGCCGTGAACGGGGCGTTCATGCTCGTGCGCGACACCGCGCTTCAGCAGGTGGGCCCGCTCGACGAGGGCTACTGGCTGTACATGGACGACCTCGACTGGTGCTACCGCTTCAAGCAGGAGGGCTGGAAGGTCTGGTACGACGGCTCGGTCACCTGCATCCACGTGAAGGGCGGGACCACGGTGGAGGCGCGGCGCAGCGGCCGGCACCGCGGGCTCAAGCACAACCTGGCCTTCCACCGCAGCATGGGCCGCTTCTACCGCAAGTTCTACGCGGGAGAGCGCCCCGTCGTGGACAGCGTGATCTACGCCGCGATCATGGGGAAGTTCCTCGTCGCCGCGGCGCGCAGCACCATCGCACGACGCAAAGTCCTCTAGATGGCCCCGCCCACGATCAGCGCGATCGTCGTGAATTACCGGCGGCCCGACATCCTCGCCGCATGCCTCACCTCGCTCCAGGTCTCGCTCGACCAGACCGGGGAGCCCACGGAGCTGGTGGTGGTGGACAACGCCTCCGGGGACCACTCGCTGGAGCTGGTGGCCGAGGTGTCGCCCAACGCCAAGCGCCTGGAGATGAGCTCGAACCTCGGGTTCCCCACCGCCGTGTGCAAGGGCATGGAGGCGTCCACCGGCGAGTGGGTGCTCCTGATCAACAACGACGTGGAGGTGGAGCCCGACGCGGTGGAGCACATGCTCACGGCCGCCCGCAGCGCTCCGCGGATCGGCTCGGTGGCGGCCCAGATGCGCTTCGCCAACGGGCGCGACACGATCAACTCGGCCGGGATCGGGGTCGATCAGCTCGGAATCGCCTTCGACCGGCGCCTGGGCGAGCCCGTCTCGACGAGCGAGACCGACCCGGTGGAGGTGTTCGGAGCCTGCGGCGGGGCCGCGCTCTACCGCCGGGAGATGCTGGATGAGATCGGCGGCTTCGACCCGAGCTTCTTCTTCGCGCTCGACGACGCCGACGTGGCCTGGCGCGCTCAGATGAAGGGCTGGCGCTGCCTCTACGTGCCCGCGGCGGTCGTTCACCACCATCACGGCGCGACCATCGGGCACGGCTCGAGCCTCAAGTACTTTCACGTCGGGCTCAACCGCGTGCGCACCCTGGCCAAGAACGCCGACGACGCCCAGCTGCGCCGCCACGGCCTTGCCATGATCGGCTACGACCTCGCGTACGTGGCCTACGCCGCGGTGACCGACCGGACACTGGCGCCCCTGAAGGGCCGTGTCAAGGGGCTCCGCGAATGGCGCACCTACCGCCGCGCGGGCGCCCGGCTGCGCGCTCCGGTCGAGTTGGCCCCCACCACCGGGCTGCGCTCCGCGCTGGCGCGGCGGGCGGCATGGCAGGGCACCTCGGACCGACTCAAGAACGACAAGCGCGAGCCGGCCGGCGTCGCGACCGACCACGAAGGGAGCATCGGGTGAAGCCGCTCGACACGCGTTTGGACGGACCCATCCTCATCGAGCCCCTGGTACACGGGGACCACCGCGGCTTCTTTACCGAGACCTACCGCAAGAACGTGTACGCCGACCTCGGCATCCACGACGATTTCGTCCAGGACAACCACTCCCGCTCGTCCAAGGGGATCGTGCGCGGGATGCACTTCCAGGTTGGCCAGGGTATGGCCAAGCTGGTGCGCTGCGGGCGCGGCGCGGTGCTGGACGTGGTGGTGGACCTGCGCCGCGGCTCCCCCACCTTCGGCGAATGGGAGGGTTTCGAGCTGAGCGACGAGAACCTCCACCAGCTCTACTGCCCGATCGGCTTCGCGCACGGGTTCTGCGTGACGAGCGACCTCGCGGACGTTATGTACAAGTGCTCGGGCTACTACGACGAGGAGATCGAGCGGGGCATCAAGTACGACGATGCGGAGATCGGGATCGTCTGGCCGGACGTGGAATTGGTGCCGTCGGACCGCGATGCGTCTGCCCCCCGTCTGAGCGAGATAGCCGACGATTTGCCCTTCAAGTACTAGCTATAGCGCGGGTTTATACCCCGCCGGTTGGTGCGAAGGTCGTTACGGGGCTGGCGCTTTGGCGCCGAGCAGGGTATACAGAACGTGATGCCGGCCCGCATGGCCACGCACGGACGCCCGCAGGCGGCGCCGGCGCCGGAGGAGTACTCCCTGTTCCGTCGCCGCGGACCTTGGAAGGACGCTCTCCGACGTCGGATGCTTGCGGTCGCAGATGCGCTCACGTTTCTCCTGGCGATCTCAGTCGCGGGTACTGTCGAGGGCCACAACGCCGCCCTCTGGGCCGTGGCGCTGCTGCCCGTCTGGCTCCTTCTGGCGAAGATCGAGGGGCTCTACGACCGGGATCAGCCGAAGATCTGGTACCTGACCATCGACGAGGCCCCGGCGCTCGTCCACTGGGTCACGGTCTCCGTGGCCTCCACCTCGCTGATCATGGCCGGCGTCATGGACAACGGCTGGCTGTCGGCGAAGAGCGCGGCGCTGATGTGGGTCGTGGCGATCGTCGCCTCCGTGGCGCTGCGGAGCACGGCCCGCAACCTCTGGCGCCGGATCGTGCCGCCCGAGCGCGGCTTGGTGATCGGGAGCGGCCAGCTGGCCACCGCCGTGCGCCGCAAGCTGAAGCTCGAGCCCGGCCACCACATGGCCGTGGTGGGCTACACGGGCACGCCGTCGAGCGGCCGCGCGGGCCTAGACATCACCGGAATCGGCAACGGAAACGGAAACGGAAACGGCAGCACCAACGGCGACTCCGATACCGCGCGGGTCGAGGAGCTCGATCAGGCCGACCTCGAGGAGCTGATCGTGGCCACTGGCGCGGAGCGCGTCATCCTGGCCGCGCCGGAGCTGGACGAGCCCACGCTGGCGCGTGTGGTCCAGAGCTGCCGCTCGCTGGGCGTGAAGCTGAGCGTGACTCCGCCGATGCGAGCGATGCTGGGAACGGCCGTGGAGCTCAGCCACATCGCCGAGCTGCCGGTGATCGAGTACCGCACCGGCAATCCCTCGCGCTCCACCATGGCCCTCAAGCGCGCCCTCGACGTGGCCGTGGCCTCGATCGGCCTGGTGATCCTGATGCCGATCATGCTGGTGGTGGCCCTGATGATCCGGATGGACTCCAAGGGCCCCGTCCTCTTCATCCAGCCTCGCGCCGGCCTCAAGGGCGTGCCCTTCCCCATCCTCAAGTTCCGCACCATGGTGCGGGACGCCGAGGCCCGGATCTCCGAGGTGGTGTCGGTGGACGAGCTGAACGAGCCGATGTTCAAGCTCCGCGACGACCCCCGGATCACGCGCCTGGGCCGCTTCCTCCGCCAGACGAGCCTCGACGAGCTTCCTCAGCTGATCAACGTGGTGCGCGGGGACATGAGCCTGGTGGGCCCCCGCCCCGAGGCCCTCTGGCTCACCGACCGCTACAGCGAGACTGAGCGCTTCCGCCTGGAGATGCGGCCCGGCATCACCGGCCCGATGCAGGTGCACGGCCGCGGCGAGCTGACCTTCCAGGAGCGGCTCGCTGTGGAGCGTGAGTACGTCGAGAACTACTCGCTGCGCAAGGACGTGAAGATCCTCCTGCGCACCGTTTCCGCCGTTCGCACGGCGCGCGGCGCCTTCTAGGGCTGCTCGCCGCGCTTTGCCGCCGCGCACACCGCGACGAAGAAGAGCAGGGCGGACACCCAGGCCAGCACGATGGCCGCGGTGAGAAGCATTCTCACCGCTCCCGGGGGCGAACCCAGCGTTGTTCGGGGCGATCGCGCATATGACCCTCCTCCTGGTAGGACCACTGGCGCTCCCGCCTCCCTCCGGCCTGAGCCGAACGACGATGGGAGAGCGATTCGCAACCTAGACCCCTCGCCGGACGGTTTCGCGGCGATCGTCACAAAGTTGCCCTAGTTTGCGGAGTCCCGACCCGGCGCCTGCCCCGGGGGTGCCAAATACCATCGTGCGGTGTCCAACGCGCGCCGCCCCCTCCTGGTTGCCTGGGCGCACCTGGCCGTGCTGTGGGCGTTCGCCTTCGCCCAGCCGCTCCTCGACCTCGTGGGCGAAAGCCCGGAGTTCTTCGTGGCCCGGGGCAACACCCGCGGCGACATCCTGGTGCTGGCCTTCGCGCTCGTCCTGGTGCCGCCCACGGCCCTGGTGCTGCTCGAGGCACCGTTGCTCCGCGTCCCCCGCGCCCGCGCCGCCGTGCACCTGGCCTTCGTCGCGACGCTCACGGCTGCGATCGCGCTCCAGGCGCTGAAGTCGGTCTTCGGAGGCATCGGCGCACCCGCGGCCTTCATCGGCGCGCTCGTGCTCGGCGCGGGCGGCGCGCTGCTCTACGCCCGCAGTCCCGGTGTGCGCTCGTTCCTCACCGTACTCGCGCCGGTGCCGGCCGTGGTCATCGCGCTCTTCCTGCTGATCTCGCCGGTCTCCGAGCTGATCCTCCCCCAGAAGGAGATCTCTGCCGCCGGGCTGGAGGGCGGACACGGCGCGCCGGTCGTGATGATCGTGTTCGACGAGATGTCGGGGGCCTCCCTGCTCGACCGGGATCTGCGGATCGACGCGAGCCGCTATCCCCATATCGCCGAGCTCGCACGGCGCTCGACCTGGTACCGGAACGCGACGACCGTCGACTACGCCACGCAGCGCGCTGTGCCGGCGCTCCTGACAGGCACACGGCCGCCGGGGGATTCCCTCCCCATCGCCTCCGACCACCCCCGCAACCTGTTCACGATGCTGGGCGAGCGCTACGACCTGGACGTTCACGAGGCGGCCACCGAGCTGTGTCCGGAGCGCCTCTGCGGTCAGCGGGAGCGCGCCGGCGAGGACGATCGCCTGCGCTCGCTGGCCGACGACCTGCGCGTGGTGTCGCTCCACCTTCTGCTGCCGGACGAGGTTGCGGACGACCTGCCCGCGGTGGACGCGACCTTCGAGGGTTTTCGCGACACCGGGGGCTCGTCCGCGGGTCACGGGGCCGCCAGCGTTCCTGAGCGGGCGTTCCGGGACAGGCCCGCGCTCTGGAGCCGGTTCGTAGAGCGGCTTGACGCCGGCCAGACGCGCCCGGACCTCCACTTCCTGCACATCGCGCTGCCCCACTGGCCCTATCAGTACCTGCCCTCAGGCCAGGAGTATTCCGCCGACACCTCTCGCATTCCGGGCATCGATGGGTCGAGCTGGACCGCCAGCACTGTCCTCGTCCGCCAGGCCTACCAGCGCTACCTGCTCCAGCTCGGGTTCGTGGACCGGCTCGTGGGCCGTCTCATAGCGCGCCTGGACGCGGAGGGGCTCTGGGACCGGTCCCTGGTGGTGGTGGCAGCGGATCACGGGGTGAGCTTCCGGCCGGAACAGCCGCGCCGGTACGCGACCGATCGAAACTTCCCGGATATCGCGTCTGTGCCGCTCTTCATCAAGGCCCCGGGGCAGAGACGCGGGCGCGTGGACGACTCCCCGGCGGAGACCGTGGACGTGCTGCCGACCATCGCGGAGCTGCTCGGCCTCGATGCGGGCTGGCGCTTCGACGGGCGCTCGCTTCGCCATGGTGCGGGCGAGCGCCGCACCGTGGCCGTGCTCAGCGGCGCGGAGCACAGGAAGCCGTTTGCGGTCTTCCGGCGGATGCGCGACCGGGAGGTGGCACGCCGGATCCGCCTGTTCGGGGCGCGCGCGGGTGCCGGCCGGCTCTACGGCATGGGTGCGCACTCAGCGCTGCTGGGCCGGCGGCCGGACGATCTGCCGGCAGGCGCACCGGGCTCCGCACGGGCGGAGGTGGACGACCTGCCCCTGCTCGCCCAGGTGGACCCCACAGCGCCGCTTCTCCCCGCCCTGGCCTCAGGGGGCATTGACGGCACGATGCGTCCCGGCACCACGCTCGCGCTCGCATTGAACGGGAGGGTCCGCGCGGTCACGGCCGCGTACACGGAGGACGGCCGGCTCCGGTTCAGCGCGCTTCTGCCGCCTGCCGCGTTTCGCCGGGGCACGAATCGGCTCGCGGTCTACGCGGTCAGCAGCGGCGACCGGCCTGCGCTCGTGGCCGTCTCGCAGGCCGCGCCTGAGAACGTCGGAGGGCGCCTGCGGACCGACGGGGGCGTACGGCTGGAGCTTCCCGGACGATCCCCAATCAGGATCCGCCCCGGCGCTGTGAGTGGATACGTGGAGACGCAGCGGGCATCGGATTCCGGCCACCTCTCGGTGAGCGGATGGGCGGCCGACCCGGGCCGCCGGGCGCGGGTTCGCCAAGTGCTCGTGGTGGTGGACGGTCGCGTGCTGGCCTCCACCACCCCCTCGGCCCCGCGGCTCGACCTCACGAAGCGCTACGGCCCCCAGTCGCTCCGCGCCGGCTACCGGGTCTCGGTGCCGCTGCTCCACGCCGACCGCGTGGCGCAGAGCCCTGAGCGGATCCGGGTCTTCGGGGTGCTCGGAGCCAGGGCCTCCGAGCTTCCGCGCCTCCCGTCCCCCGGCGACGGCTGAGGTGGGACGCAGGAAGCGCTTAGACGCGTCCGTAAGATGCCCCACCCGATGCGGCTCTCTTACGTCGTGGGAACGCGGCCGAACTTCGTGAAGATGGCGCCGGTGATCGCCGCACTCCGGCGCGCCGCACCGGAGACCCGCCACTGCGTGATCCACACCGAGCAGCACTACGACGAGACGATGTCCCAGGTATTCCTGGACCAGCTCGCGATTCCCGAGCCCGACCACGCGCTCGGAGTGGGCTCGGGCACACACGCGGTTCAGACGGCTCGAGCGATGCTCGCTCTCGAGCCGGTGCTCATCGCCGAGGACCCGGACCTGCTCGTCGTGGCCGGCGACGTGAACTCAACCCTGGCCGCGGCCATCACGGCCGTGAAGCTGCAGATCCCGGTCGCCCACGTGGAGTCGGGACTTCGCAGCTTCGACCAGACAATGCCGGAGGAGCACAACCGGGTGCTCACTGACCGCGTGAGCGAGCTGCTCTTCGTCCACTGCGAGGAGGCGGCCACCACCCTGAGAAGCGAGGGAGTCCCGGACGAGCGAATCCACTTCGCCGGGAACACGATGATCGACTCGCTCGTGGCGGCACTGCCGGCTCTCGACGGCCTTCGAACGCGCGAGCGGCTCGGCGTCGACGGTGACTACGTGCTTGTGACCCTGCACCGGCCGAAACTGGTGGACGGCCCCCTCCTCGAGGAGACGATGACGGCTCTGCGCGTGCTGGCCCGGGACGTCCAGGTGGTCTTCCCGGTTCACCCTCGCACGAAGCAGCGCCTCGGGACGGACGCCGCAGGACCCGGCATCCACGTGATCGAGCCTCTCGGATACCTGGAGTTCCTCGATCTGGAGCGACACGCGGCGGCGGTGGTCACCGACTCCGGGGGAATTCAGGAGGAGTCCACCTACCTCGGCGTCCCTTGTTTCACGCTTCGCGACAACACGGAACGACCGGTCACAATCGAGAAGGGCACCAATACGCTGCTTGGTCTCCGGCCGGAGAGGCTGGCCGAGATACCGTCGCTTCTGGCCGAGGTCGGGCGCCGCCGGCTGTCGCCATTGCCGGGCTGGGACGGTGAGGCGGGAGCGCGGATCGCCCAGGCCATCCTCGGGTGGCTCGCCAGGACGCGGGGGGAGGCTAGTGTCCCACCGCATTCAGATACGAATTCCTAGGGTGGGGAGCACATGGCGAACATTCTTGTAACCGGCTCGCAGGGGACACTCGGGCAGCCTCTTGTGGAGGAGCTGCGCCGGCGGGGCCACGACGTGTGGGGTTGCGACCTTCAGCACCACGCCGACAGCCAGGTGTTCCGGGCGGACATTCGTGAGCATCGTCAGCTCGAACAGCTCTTCGAGCGCGTCGGGCCGGTGGATTTCGTCTACCACCTCGCGGCCGAGTTCGGGCGTATCAACGGCGAGGAGTTCTACGAGACGTTGTGGTCGACGAACGTGATCGGCACGCGACACATCCTCGAGTTGCAGCGCAAGCTGGGGTTCAAGCTGATCTTCGCGAGCTCCTCGGAGATCTACGGCGATCGGCACGAGGAGATCCTGCACGAGGACATTCCGCTGCAGCATTCGATCATCCAGCACAACGACTACGCGACGACGAAATGGGTGAACGAGGTCCAGATCATGAACTTCGAGAAGCGCTACGACTCTCCGGTCGTGCGTCTTCGCTTCTTCAACGCCTACGGGCCGGGCGAGCACTACCACCACTACCGAAGCGTGGTCTGTCTCTTCTGTTATCGCGCGCTGGCCGGGCTGCCCTACACGGTCTACAAGGGCTACAAGCGGGTGTTCATGTACATCGATGACTTCATCCCGACCCTCGCCAACGTGTGCGAGCGCTTCGAGCCGGGAGGGGTGTACAACATCGGCGGAACCGAGTTCGCGAGTGTCGAGGACGCCAGCCAGCTCATCCTCGAGACCCTCGGAAGGGACGACTCGCTGGTGGACTACCTCCCCGAGGACATCCACAACGTCCAGAACAAGCGCCCGGACATCTCCCGAGCGGCCGAGGCGTTCGGGCACAACCCCACCGTGACCCTCGACGAGGGAATACCCGCCACCGTCGAGTGGATGCGATCGGTGTACGGCCCCGCGCTCGAGAGCACCCGCACCTAGCGTGACCGACGAGGTTCCCGAGGTCAGCCTCATTGTCCCCTGCCTGAACGAGGAGCAGAACGTTCCGTCGGTGGTGGACAAGCTCGTCAGGCTGCTGGAGGAGACGCGGCTGAGGGGGGAGATCCTCATCATCGACGACTGCTCCGACGACTACACGTTCCGCGAAGCGATGCTCCTGTCCAACCGCTACCCGCACGTCAAGGCTTTGCACAAGGGACTGCCGAGGGGAATCGGGCACGCGATCAGATTCGGCATGCACCACGCGCAGGGACGGGTGGGCGTGGTGGTCATGGGTGACGCGGTGGACCCGATCGCGGCGATACCGGATTTCCGCGACCGGGTGATCGAGCACGGCGACCACCTGGTGCTGCTGTCGCGCTACGCCGAGGCCGGGGACTCCGCGAGCATCCCCTGGAGCTACCGCATCTACCAGTGGATCTACCGGCAGCTGTGCCGGTGGGCCGTGGGGCTGCCGTTTCGCGATCCGACGTACGCCTTCCGCGGGTTCGACATCGAGTTCGCGCGTGGGCTCGATCTCCGGTCCGGCGGATTCGAGATCTCACCCGAGCTCACGCTGAAGGCCTGGCTAAGCGGTGGTCGCATCCATGAGCTCCGCGGCCAGCAGGGGAAGCGCATCGCCGGGGAGTCCAAGTTCGTGTTCTCACACCAGGCATTGGGCTACGCCCGGGTACTCCTGGCCGCAGCGCTCGCCCATCGCTCCAGGGCCAGGCGCAGATCGACGACCGGGAGTTAGCGCGGCGCGACGATGGCGTAGGTGAAACTCTGTCGCCGGCCAGGGACATATCGTGGATCGACCGCCGGAAAACGGCTCCCGTCACCTCGTGGCAGGCAACGCGGGGCGTCACGCGGGACCGTCGAACCGGATCGCCGCTTGCGGGTGAATCCGCAGGCCTGTTGAATCCCCGCATGCGGGGGCGGCGCCTGGCCGATCGGGTCAACTGGTGGTGGGTGCTGGTGGGCGTTCTCACCCTCGCCGCGCTGCTCCTACGTCTCGACGGATTCCATCAGGGACTCGCTTTGGACGAGACGCTCACCTTCGACGAGATCCACGGACACGCCCTGGGCGACCTCATCAACCAGATGCGCGCTCACGGGGAGGACAACCCCCCGCTGTACTACGTGCTGGCCTGGCTGGGCGCTCAGATCGGCGACGATACGGTGTCGATCCGGCTGCCGTCCCTGATCCTCGGGGCCGCAGCAGTTCCCCTGATCTTCCTCGTGGGCGAACGCACCGTGGGACGCGCGGCGGGCGCGCTCGCGGCCGCCTTCGCAGCGATCTCCCCGTTCGCCATCTTCTACGGGGCGGAGGCGCGTGGATACGCGACGGCGACCTTCTTCTCCGCACTGGCGACCCTTACCCTGCTACGGGCGCTCGGGGCGAGGAGCCGATGGTGGTGGGTCGCCTACGCCGCGTCCGCCACCGCTCTGCTCTACAGCCACTATGTCGGCGGATTCGTGATCGTCGCCCAAGCAGCATGGACTCTCGTGTTTCAGCGATCCCAGTGGAAGCCGGTCCTGCTGGCGAGCGCCGCCGCGGGGCTCGCGTTCCTTCCCTGGGCGGTTACAGCCAAAGGAGGCGAGTTCGAGACCGTGGTGGGCGGTCCGCTGCATCCGACCTTCAGGACATTCGAGGCGCTGCTGGCCGTCTTTCCGGGCCAGCCGTTCAGCCAAATCCTGCGACCCACGCTGAGACAGTTCCCGGGACTCACAGCGCTGGTGCTCGTCGGAGCAGGTCTGGCCGTGGCGGTGGCCGGGGTCATCGCAGCCCGCCCGCGGCCGGACGCCGACCCGGATCCTGACCCTGACCCTGACCCTGACCCTTCGGGTTCTGCCCGCTCGAACACCGTCGTGTTGCTGGCGATGCTCGCGCTCGCCAGCCCGGGTGGTGTCTTCGCCTACGCAATCGCCAAGCACGACATCTTCCTCTCGCGCTACTTCAGTCCCTCGCTACCGGCGCTGCTCCTGCTCGTTGCCTGGCTTCTCCTCCGTCCACGCCCCGCACTTCGGCTGATCGCGGTCGGGCTCGTCTCGGCGGGACTCCTGATCGGCGCCGCAAAGACCTTCGAGCACCGCTTCCAGCGCCCGCCCCTCGACGACATGGCGGCTTTCATCCGCGCGGAGACTCGGCCGGGAGACACCGTCGTCGAGAACCCCCTCCCCAAACTGGCCTTCTACACGAAGCCGCTTCATGCGTACCTCGGCGCGGACCGCTCGTTCAGCATCGACCCGCGCGCGGACTCTGCTGTGTGGACACGCGCGGGGACGCGCGGCCGCGTGGCGATCCTGACCGCCGACCTGAACATCCTCCCCTTCGCGCCCGCGCGGTGGGGACCGGGGCTCTGCTTCGAGCGTGTCGCCGAGCGCGCCTTCCGCGGCGCCATCCGGCCGGGCGTCGCGGTCTACGACCTCGGCCGCGGCGGGCGCGACTGCCTCCGACTTGCACCGGCGTTCGGCGAGGGTTTCGGACCGCACGAGGAAGACCTGGCGCACCAGTGGAGCTCGCTCGTGGAGCGGCGTGGGCGGATCGCGATCACGAATAGGGATCGGGCCCCGCGGACGGCGGTGCTCACGATGAGCCTCGACCATGTAGGCGGACCGGCGACGGTACTCGCGATCCGGTACCCGGACGGCACGACCGATTCGCTGAGCGTGGTGTCGCGCCCAGTGGCGGTGCGGCACGCGATTCGCCTCTCCCCGGGGCGGAACACCATCACGATTACCGCATCGGCCGACGCGGTGTCCGCGCCGCAGGGTTCGATCTACCTACGCGTGATCGACGCCCGCGTCTCCTAGCAACGCCCCCCGCCGGCGGTCGCGGATCTCCCGGCCGGCCGCGACAACTTCCGGCAAACCGAATGTAAGGTGTGATGATGGAGAGCTCGACCACCGCGCCCCCCGGGGATGCTTCGCCGAGCGAGCTCCCGCGCCCGTCGCTGGCCGTGAGCGCCGATCTGGAGCTCTCCGTGGTGGTGCCCGTGCTGAACGAGCGCGAGGCGCTGCCCGGGCTGATCGAGGAGATCGAGCAGGCCTGCGAGCCGCTAGGGATCCGATACGAGATCGTGATCGTGGACGACGGCTCCACGGACGGCACGGCCGAGCTGCTCGAGCGGATGGCCCACGACCACCCGGTGGCGCTGGTGCAGCTCCGGCGCAACTTCGGCAAGGCCGCCGCCCTGCGGGAGGGCTTCCGCGAGACGCGCGGCCGCGTGGTGGTGACGCTCGACGGCGACGGCCAGGACGACCCGGCCGAGATCTCCGCGCTCATGGAGAAGCTCGGCGAGGGCTTCGACCTCGTTTCAGGATGGAAGCGCGACCGCCACGACCCGGGTCGCCGCCGGCTCGCCTCCAGATTCTTCAACCGCGTGACCGCCGTGCTCTCCGGAGTGCGTCTCCACGACTTCAACTGCGGGCTCAAGGCCTACCGCGGCGACCGCATCCGCTCGCTCGACCTCTACGGCGAGATGCACCGCTTCATCCCGGTGATCGGCGCCCAGCGGGGCTGGCGGATCACGGAGATTCAGGTGAACCACCGGGCCCGCCAGCACGGCCGCTCGCGCTACGGCCTGGAGCGCTACGCCCGCGGGCTGCTCGATCTGGTGAACGTGCTCTTCATCGGCCGCTACCAGAACCGGCCCATCCACCTGTTCGGCGGCGCCGGCCTCGTGCTCGGGTTCACCGGCGTGATCATGTGCACCTACCTGGCCGCGATCAAGCTCGGCGGCGCGGCGATCGGCTCGCGGCCACTGCTCCTCCTCGGCGTGCTGCTGATCGTGGTGGGCATCCAGCTGCTCACGCTCGGCCTGCTGGGCGAGATGGTGGCCGCCGTCCGCCAGGACATACGCGGCGAGCGCGGCGCGGAGCTGCAGGTGGAGCGAGTGGTCCGCGGGGCCGGCGAGCGCGAGTGACCTCTCCCTCTCAGCTCATAGACGCGAGAATCGGGGAGCTCGGTGACTGGCGGGGCGAGACGCTCGCTCAGGTCCGAGCTCTCGTCAAGGAGGCCGACCCCGAGGTGGTCGAGGAGTGGAAGTGGAGAGGGGTTCCGGCGTGGGAGCACGACGGAATCATCTGCACCGGTGAGACCTACAAGAAGGTGGTGAAGATGACCTTCGCCAAGGGTGCCTCCCTGGAGGACCCCTCGGGCCTCTTCAACTCCAGCCTCGAGGGCAACACCCGGCGCGCCATCGATTTCCATGAGGGCGAGAAGATCGATGAGAAGGCGCTGAGGGCGCTTATTCGCGCCGCCGTGGCATTGAACGCCTCCTAGACGCCGGCGGTTATCCCCTGCCAGGGAAAGGCGCTCCACCAGCGCGGCGCGTTCACCTCGCCCGCCGCCATGCGGGTGAACCCGCGGCGGGTCCAGGTGTTCACGTGCCCCGGCGTGGAACCGAGCCTGCTCACGTAGCGGCCGCGGGCGAGGTTCCCGCCCCGGAAGTAGGGCTCGTGCGGCACGGTGAGCAGCACGGCGCCCGACGCGACGCGGGCCAGCTCCCGCAATGCCTCCCGCGGGCGCTCGAAGTGCTCCAGCACCTCGATCGCCATGACGAGATCGAACTCTCCCGGCTCGAACGGCAGCCCGTAGAGGTCGCCCACCTCGGCCCGGACCCCGGGGTTGCGCAGCCGGAACTCCTCCACGGCGTCCGCGCGGGCGTCCACCCCCACCAGCTCCGCCTCCGGGAGCGCCTGGGCGAGCCAGGCGGCCACGATCCCCTCGCCGCACCCCGCGTCGAGGATCCGGCGCGCCCCAAGCCCGGTGATCTCCGCGAGCAGGGTCGCTCGGAAGCGCTCGAGCAGGCGCTGCTCGATCCCGCCCGTGCGCTCGTACTTCTCGACGTTCGAGGTCTTCTGGTTGGTGGTGCCGGTCACGACCTGCCCTCGAGAATCAGATAGGGGCCGAAACTGGCGGCCTTCCGGTAGCGCTCGGCGAAGAACCGGTCAAGGATGCGCACACCGGTGGACTTCCCCGCCCGGTTCGGCTCCGGGGCCGCGGTGATCGATGCGGTCCAGCGGATGACGAGCGGCAGGTGCTTGCGCTTCAGGTCGGCCACGATCTCCCGCTGCACCGGCGCCGTGGTCACGACGCCGGGAGCGGCGATGTCGTACCGGGTGGCACTCGGGCGGCGGGTGAGCACGTAGAGGATCGGCGCACCCGAGGTGACGAGGTCGGCACGCCGGGTGCCCACGTAGATCGGCCGGCCGGGCGGGACGCGGCGCTGCACGTAACGCACCGCGGACTCCAGGTCGGCCAGGCGGCAAACCTGAACGGGGTTGGCCCCCGGTAGCGAGCAGTTGTAGACGGGGAGCTCACGCACGCCGTCGGCCACGGCGAGGTGTATCGGGACCATGTCCGACTCGAACTGCCGCTCCGCCCGCTGGGCGGCGTCCAGCCCAAGCCAGAGGAGCACCACGGCGATCACGGGTAGGGGCACGAGGGCGAGCCGGGCCCGGCCGGAGAGGCTCCCGATGCGCTCCCGGATGGAGCCCGGTCCCCTGATCAGCGGGCCGAGCCGGGCGAGGATCCAGGCCGACGGCGCGGCCAGCACCACGGCCAGCGGGCTCACGTGGAAGGCGTCGGGTCGGGTCACCAGGTAGTGCGTCATGCCGATCCCGAACACCCCGACGGCCACGTGCGGCCACCGCTCCCGCTTGAACCCGAGCGCCAGCACGGCCAGCACCGCCGCCAGGTCGATCACCATCAGCAGCGGCACCTCGGAGGACAGGATCGAGCCGATGGTGTTACGCGCGACGCCGAACGAGGAGAAGTGGACCGGCCCGTGGTAGAGCAGCGGGAAGGGCAGCGACTGGTAGTCCGTGAAGTCCTCAATCGGGTACCGGATCAGGAGGTCCCACGAGTTCCCGAGCCCGGCCGGGAGCACCACGGGGGCGAACAGGACCAGGGCGCTGCCCACGGACGCGACGACGAAGCGCGCGGCCAGCCTGGCGCCTCCCTCGGGGGAGATCAGGTAGGCGAGCACCACCCCCAGCCCCAGGTAGGCCGCGAACTCGATCCGGAACACGGCGCACAGCCCGACCAGCACCCCGGTCGCCACCGGCGAGCGCTCCATCATGAGCAGGGCGCCGATGGAGAGCAGGAGCGCCGTCGGGTACGGGTGCGGGCCGGTGGGTGCGGCCAGCACCAGGGCGGCCACCGCCCAGGCGGCGATGGCCAGGCCGCGCGGGGCCTCGCGCCTCGCCAGCAGGTACACGAGGAGCGCCACGCCGGCGTTCGTGAGCACGCGCACGATCCGCCATGTGAGCAGCGAGGGCCCGAAGATCTTCCACAGCGCGGCGAGGAGGTAGGGCTGCCCGGGCGGGTAGAACCACCAGAAGTCCCTGTAGGGGACCTCGCCTCCGGCGATGCGGGCCGCGGCCTGCAGCATCAGCCCCTCGTCGTTGGGCTGCATCCCCTTGAGCATGATCGAGACGGAGATGGCCGCGGCGACCAGGAACAGGGCCGCGAGCCCTAGGTTGCGCGAGCGGCGGCTCGCGGAGGAGGGGAAGCGCGCGGGCGCTGCTGCGATCACGGCAGCGCGCTCCGGTCCACCTCGTACACGGTGGCGCAGCCGAAGTGCCGCACCGAGGCGAGGTAGGGCCTGAGCAGGCGGCTGAGGTCGGCCCGCTTCAGGCAGTCGGAGTAGAGGAAGCGCGCCCCGGACCCCGCCACCAGCCGGGTGGCCTTCGCGCGGTCGAGCCGGCCGGAGAAGAGCGCCTCGGCGCGCTTCACGCGGCGGTGGTAGTCCGGCGTCCAGGAGATCTGCCCGACCCAGGTCTCGCGGCCGGTCTGGTACGGGATCATGAGCCCGGAGTAGATGGGCGCGAGCACGCCGCCGGAACGGTCGAGGCCCTCGAGGTAGTCGAAGGCGCTCTGCTCACCGGGGTGGACGAGGTAGGGCTGGCCTCCCTTGTGCACCTCGATGCGGACCTGGTTGAGGCGGTCCACCACGCCAAGGGCGAGCGCCAGCACGATCAGTGCGCCGACCCAGCGCGTCCTTACCGTCCACCACCGCGCCGGGCGCAGCTCGGCCACGCCCGTGGTGGCCAGGGCCGCCAGCGGGAGCGACATGCCCTGGAGCGAGTGGAACGGGAAGGTGCCCAGGCCGCTGAGAGTGATGGCGAAGTACTCCCCCACCATCGCCAGCGGCAGCACGCGCACGGCCACGTCCTGCCAGCCCTCGGCCCGGCGGCGGTAGGCCAGCGCCGCGGGCAGCGCCAGCGGCAGCAGGCCGATGGCCCACACCGACGGCGGCCAGCCGAGCTCGAACTTGCGGTTGGCGTGGCCCGCGATCTCCCATGCCGGGTCCACCCGCTCGAGCACCGCGTAGTAAACGAGCGGCAGCACGGCCGCGGCCAGCAGCGGCCCCACCCCGCGCAGCGCGGCGCCGAGATCCCCCTGGCTGCGGCGCAGCTGAATCAGCTCCACCACGGCCACGGTGAGGATCAGCGCCGTGCCCTGCCAGGGCTGGAGCCACGAGACCATCAGGGCGCCCGCGGCGGCCCATCCGGCGTACCAGCGGGCGGAGCGGCCCGGAGCGCGCCGCTCCGGCACGCGGGCGCGCTCGGCCGCCAGCAGCACCAGCGGCACCAGGCCCACCGCGATGGCGGTCATCAGGTAGCCCCACACGTACACGCCGGGGAACACCTCGCCGGACAGGAAGCGCATCTCCTTGCGGAAGTCGAGCCCGCCCACGGAGAGGAGGTCGAGTGCGGCGGCCAGCGGCGACACGTAGAACAGCGCGATCGCGAGCGCGGCCAGGCGGGCCCCGCGCCCGCTCACAACGCGATGGACGTAGGCGCGGAAGCCGAGGAACACCGCGGCCACGGCCAGCGGCTTCCAGAGCAGGAGATAGGCCAGCGGGATGGAGAGCCCGGCCCGGTGGAGCAGCCCGGAGATGAGGAAGCCCGGGTGGATGAAGTACGACGTGCCGCTCGGGTTGATGTCCCAGACGTTCCGGATCACCAGGTGGTCCCCGGCCACCCGGATCCATGAGAAGTACTGGAGCTGGTCGGCCACCACGCCGCTCTCGGCACCGGTCATCGCGAGCGGGCGCGCGGCCAGCGCGGCCAGGATGCAGACCGACATCCCCGCGAACGCGGCCAGCAGCACGAGCTCCCAGCGGTCGAGGGCCGGCGCCCCCAAGAGCCGCGCCTCGCGGACCCGTGCCCCGCGGGCGCCGCGAGCCGGCGTCCGGGGCACTCCGGACGCCGCGCCGTGCCCGCCGCTCACGTGGGTGCCCCGCCGTTCTCGGCGTATCCGTGGGCATAGCCCCGGGCGGCTCGATAGCTGTACAGGCGCTTGTCGAGCGCCGAGGAGCCGAGCGCCCGAAGGATCGGCGCGGCGGGCCGCGCGACGGCGGCCTTCACATGGCTGAGCGACCTGAAACGCGGCGGCGCCTCCACGAGCTCGGGGTGCTTGGCGTGCACCTGCCGCATGGCCCGCCCCACGTTCCGCATCCGGGCCTCGGTGGTGCCGGGCGTGTCCACGCGCAGATGGTGGCCCACGGCCTCGGCGTCGTAGCGGAGCCGCATCTCCCTGAGCGACAGCCGGTATCCGAGCTCGATATCCACGCAGCGCTGGAGGTCCTCGTCGAACGGGCCCTCCGCAGGCAGGAAGGACCGCTTGACCGACACGTTGGAGGTGCAGAAATGGTGCCAGTCCACGCGGTCCGGATCCTCGATGGTGTTGAAGGAGAACAGCGGCCCGCCGTCCTCGAGCCAGAGCATGTGCGGCGTGATCTCGAGCTCCGGCGCCCAGGTGACGAGTCCCACGAGCGCCTCCTGCTCCTCGGGGTGGGCCCGGTGGTGGTCGAGGTGGCGCTGCACCAGCCCGTCCGTGGCCACCACGTCGTCGTCCACGAACAGCACGAGCCGGCCGTTGGCGCGCCGCACGCCGGGGTTGCGCGCGGCGGCGCGGCCTCCGGGCGGCCGGCGCTCGACCCGCACCCCGGGGTAGCGCTCGAGCACCGCGGGCGTGTCGTCGGTGGACCCGTCATCCACCACGATCAGCTCGATCGGAGAGTCGGTGCGCTGCGCCACCAGGGCGTCCAGGCAGCGGCGCAGCTTCGCAGCGCGGTCCCTTGTGGGGACCACGACCGACAGCGCCGGGCTGTCCCCGTCGGGAAGCGACATCGCTGTCACCCTAGCCGCGGTCCTGCCCCGGCGCGGCGGCTCGCTAGGCCGCGCACCGGCGCATGCGACGGGCCTCGTCGCGCGTCGGAGCCGCCACGAAACCGACCACCACATCACCCACCGGGCGGGCGCCCCCGCCGCCCGCCTCCAGGAGCCGCGCGATCGCCGGCGCCGCCGCCCGCGCCCGGGCCGGCGATGTGTAGACGTACAGGAAGCCCGTCCGCGCGTGGGGAAGCGCCACCTCGATCGCACCCGCGCCGATCGGTGGGATCGCGCTGAGCCGGGGCGCCAGCCCCGCCGAGCGCAGGCAGGCGATCCTGCGGTTGACCGGAGCAGGGTCGCCGCGCTCGTAGACCCTCGTGAGGCCGATGCCTGCGATGGGCCGGTAGCCGCTGCGCAGGACCAGGGTCAGCCAGTCTCGCCGCTGTGTCCAGTACCCGAGCGGGCCGAGCACGATCAGCCGCGAGCGCCTCCCGGCGATGAAGTCCGTCATGTGCCGCGGAGAGACGAGCCGGTAGCGGCGCGCGTCGGCCTCGGACAGCTTGGCGTTCACCACTCCCTCCATGGAGAAGTCGTTCTCGAACCCCGGCACCACCCGTGCGTGCGAGCCGAACAGGTATCCGGGCCAGAAGGCCAGCACGTGCTCCCCGGGGGCGGAGGCGGCATCGATGGCGCGGGTCACGTCGCGGACCGAGTCGAGGCGGACGGTCTCGGCCGCCGGGTCCCCGCCGGCGAAATACCCGTGTCGCAGCTCGCGGGGCAGCTCGATCAGCGGCACGGCCACGTAGATCGCCGCGCCGAGGGCCAGCAGAGGAAGGCCGCGACGCGCCAGCCACGGAGCTCCGAGGCGGTCGGAGAGCCCTGGGAGCAGCGGCACCAGCTCCATCGCCCCGACGACGAGAAACGGTATTGCGCTCACGAAGTACTGGTCGACCGTCGGATCCGGCACCAGGCTGACGGCCATGAGGGTCCCGGCGATCGCGAGCGAGAGGGGCACGGTTCGCCGCACCATCCACACCGCCGCGAGCGCGCCCACGGCCGCCAGCATCAGGAGGGCGTCCTGCGCCTGCGTCACGAACTCCACCACCACATCGAGCCTCTGGCCCCAGTTCCCTAGGGGGCCGGCGCTACCGCGGACCGAGTGGAAGGTGAAGTTGTTGAACACGAACCGGGACGGCTCCAGCAGAAAGAGCACCACCGAGGGAAGCACGCCGGCCGCGATGCCCCCGAGCATGGCGAGCGCCGGCGCGCGGCGCTCGCGGCGCCCCGGGCCCGCGGCCAGCCACGCCGCGGCGAAGAAGACCGGCACCGTGGCCGCGAACAGAAGCCGGACGTCGATCGCGAGCCCGAGCAGGACACCCGCCGCGAGCCAGCGCCCGCGCGCTCCCGGGTCGGCCCGGTCCACCACCACCATGGCGGCGAAGAGGAGCAGGCCCGCCAGTGCGTAGGTCTTGACGATGGGCATGAACCACAGGACGTACGTGGAGGACAGGTACAGGAGCGCGGCCACCACTCCCAGGCCCGGAGACTTCAGGCGCAGGGTCACGTGGCGGAGCACGAGCACCCCAAGCGCGGCGGTGATCACGACCGATAGGGCCCGGGCCACGTTCCAGGTGTCGCCCAGGACCGCGGTCCACGCGCCGTAGGCGTACGGAAGTGCCGGCATCTGCGTGAAGAAGAAGTCCTGGTAGGGCACGTGGCCGTGCACCACCTGCGTTCCGGCGATCACGTAGAAGCCCTCGTCGGCGTCGAGGTCGCGAAAGATCGCGACCGGGGCGAGCACGGCCACCTGAGCCGCGAACACCAGTACCGCCAGGACGGCCGGTGGCATGCGCCTCAGCACGGTCACGGCCGACAGCCGTTCGGGTTCGGGGTGCCGTTCAGACGAAACACCGTGATCTTCCCGCTCCGCGAGAGCTCCCGGGCCGCCGGGTCGGTCCGGGTCCACCTCGCCTCGGGACTCGCCTTGCGATCGTAGGCGGGTCCGAAGATGAGCCCCTCTGCCGAGTACGGGATCAGCGGCGGGGTGGTGACCACGTAGCCGTAGTGGCCCGCGGCGAGCGCCGAGCGCCACGCGCCGCAGCCGCGGACGCGCTCGAACGCGCCGTGGGGCCCGATGTGGGCCACCTGCTCCACCCGGTTCGAGAGCTTGTTGCCATAGAGCGGATAGGTCTGGATGGAGCCGACCACGGCGATCCGGCCGTTACTCACGTTGCGGGCGAAGGCGAGCGGATCGGAGGCGTAGCGCTCGCGCAGGTAGTGGCGCTGAACCCCATAGCCCGCCACGACGCCCACTGCCAGGACGCCGGCCAGGCCGGCCGCGAGGAGCGGGCGGGGAACGAGCCGGTCGACCCGGGCGATCGCGGCCGCCGCCAGGGCCCCGAACGCCAGCGCCAGTGCCATCCGGCGCGTGTCGCCCGTGCCGATGCCGGAGTCCAGCAGGGTCACCATCAGCAGCGTCAAGAGCGCCAGGTAGAACAAGGCACGCCGGGCCACCCTCGCTCCCGGCCGCACCACGGGCACGAGCGCGAGGGCGATCAGCAGCCCGGGCGTGAGGTAGCGCAGGGTGAACTGGAAGAAGTACGGGATGCCCTCCGGCCCGTCGGCCCCGCGCGGGGTGATGAGGTACACCGCCACGCTCGCCGCGGCCGCTGCCCCCAGCACGCGCTCGAGCGGGCGCCCGGCCACGATGCTCGCCACCGTGCCCAGGGCCACGATCGCCAGCAGTGCCCACCATGCCTCCCCGAAGGCGGTGTTCAGGCCCGGGAGGTAGAAGTCGTGCCAGATCGACCCGTCGGTGAGGTAGTGCCACACGGTGTAGGTCTGGGGAAGCGGCGGCGAGGGCACCGACACCGGCCCGAGGTCAAGGCCCACGGCCGGGAACGGGTTGCCCACCCGGAAGAGGTTCCGCAGGTACCAGAAGCTCCCGGCCACGAGCAGCGGGCCGGTCCACCGGGCCGCGATCCGCATTCGCCGCTCGCGCGGCGCCACCAGCACCACCCCCACGGTCAGCGCGGCCACCGGCGCGATCGCCGTGACCTTGGCGCCGAGCGCGAGGCCGGCTGCCAGCCCGGCCAGCGCCACCGCGGGCTCGCGCCAGGCCGAGTTGAGGAGCAGCGCGGCCGCCGCCAGCACCAGCGCCCCGGCCACGATGTCGGTACCCCCGGTGCCGCTCTGCGACGTGACGAGCGCGGGCGAGGCGAGCAGCGGGCACGTGACCAGGAGGCTGGCCGGGGCCAGCCCGTAGGGCCGGCCGACGCACCAGGCGGCCAGCAGCGCGAGCCCGAGCCAGCCGAGGTTGATGAAGGGCGTGAGCACGTCGGACTGGACCAGGACCATGCCCACCGTGTGCAGCAGCTCGCTGCCGTAGGGCAGGAATGGCACGATCGGGTCGCTGTACACGAACTCGAGGCCGGTGATGGACCCGCTCTCGAAGAAGCGGGCGGCCACGGGGCCGTGGTAAGAGAGCGTGTCGCTCGAGAAGATGCCGTGCTCGAGCGACGTGACCACCTTCACGCCCCACTGGGCGAAGACCAGCACGGCGGCCACGGCCGCCACTCCCACGCCCAGGCGGTCCGGAGCCGGAGCCGGAGGCGCCTCTTCCGTCGCCGGGCTCTCGCACCCGTCCTCCCGCCGTGCGACCCACCATGCGACCCCGCCCAGGAGCAGGGCGCCGGCCACCAGCGGGGCTCGCTCCAGAATGCCGATGGTGCCCAGGAGATAGGCCAGGCCCCACAGCAGCGCCAGGAACAGGACGGCCTCGGCCAGGCGCGCCGGCGCCCCGGACCAGCCGGGAACGATCCGTTCCCGGAGAGCGAAGGCGCCCGCTGCGAGCGGGGCCAGGACCAGCACGGCCAGCACGACGCCGGCCAGGTATTCAGCCGCCGTCACTCATCCGGCGTTCCCGCCGCTCGCGACATCTCCGGCCGGTAGCGCAGCACGTAGATCGTCGCGCAACCGAAGCGGTGCACGCGTGAGATCAGGTTCCCCAGCAACGGCGTGAGGTCGGCCGAGGGCCGGCAGCTCGCGAACAGGAAGCGGGCATTGGTGCTGCGGACGAAGGGACGCGAGCGCGCGCCGAGCTTCCCGTCGAAGAGCGCGTTCGAGTCGGCCAGCCGCTGGCTGTGGTTGGGAGACCATGAGAGGCCGCCGAGGTACACCTCTCGACCGGTCTGGTAGGGCACCAGGTTGCTGGCGTACTCGGCGGCCAGCACACCGCCGGGGCGTGGATCGTCGGCCAGCCAGTTGAGCGCGTGCTGCTCGTCCGGGAGCACGTAGTAGGCGTACACGTTCGCCTTGATGTTGTTCCGCGGCAGCTCGAGCTTGTGGATGAACCCCGGCACCGTGAGGAGGAACAGCGCCGCCACCACCATCCACGGCCGCGGGCTTCGGATCACGCTCATCGTGCCCAGCACCGCGAGGATGCCCAGCGGCAGGGCGAGGCCCTGGAACGCGTGGTACGGGAACGTGCCCAGCGGCAGGAGGTACACGGCCCCCGCGGCCAGCGGCCACACCCGGACGGCCTGGTCCTGCCACGTCGGGGCGGGCAGGCGGTAGGCGAACGCGGCCGGCAGCGCCAGCGGGAGAACGGTGAGGGCGATCGCCCACCACGGCCAGGACCATACGGTCTGGGCTCCGGCGGCGTTGGACTCCGAGGCGAGCTTCCAGGCGGCGTCCTTGTGGGAGAGGATGAAGTAGTAGATCGCCGGTATGGCGGCGGCGGCGGGAATGACCAGCATCGCGAGCGGCGGGCGCTCCCGCGAGCGGGCGAATCGCAGCGCCTCGACGGCGAGGATGATGATCACCAGGGTGGCCCCCTGCCACGGCTGGAGCCAGAACACGAGCAGGGCGCCCGCGGCGCACAGCCACAGGAGGCGCGTGCGGCCGCCGCCGCGCCAGGACTCCACGCCCAGCAGCACCAGCGGCATCAGGAACACGGCGATGGCCGTCATCAGGTAGCCCCACAGGTACTGGCCGCTCCACATCTCTCCCGAGATGAAGTCGAAGGTGTACTGGCGCGGGTTGCCGCCCCAGTTCGACCAGGCCACCACCGCCACCGCCGGCATCACGCTGAACAGCGCGATCACGAGCGCTGCGCGCTGCTGGTTGCCGCGGGGCACGAGCCTGCGCACGTACAGGAGGCAGCCGAAGAAGGTGAGGAGTACGGCCAGCGGCTTCCAGGCCTGGTAGGAGAGCGGGATCGAGATGCCCGTGACGTCGTGGAGCAGGCCCGACAGGCCGAAGCCGGGGTGGAAGAAGGATCGCGAGCCCGGAGCCAGGTCAAAGCGGTTCCCGATCAGGCCGTGGTGCGCCGCCTCCCGGATCCACGCGAAGTACTGGAACTGGTCGACGGGGAAGAGCCCCTCCACGCCCGACAGGGGACGGCCCTGCACGGACAGCGGCATGAACACCGCCAGAGAGATCCCCGTGAGCACCACGAGGCAGGCCGCCTCGAAGGGATCGAGGCCCACTCGGCGCGTCAGGGCCTCGGCCCGGGGAGCGCGCGCGAGCGGTGGGGCGGCGCTCATGCCCTCCATGCGTTCACGAGCGGATCTCGCCACGCCGTGCGCAACCCCCCACCGGCTCGGCGCACGGCGGATTCCTCCATGGCTTTCGTTAGCCTCTCGCGCAATGCTCGGACGGTGCTTCGGGTCGCCTCTCTCGGCCTTCACCCTAACGGCGGTGCTCGAGATCCGCCCCCGGTCGAGCCCGGAGCGGATCCACTGAGCCACCCCGCGCCGGCGTCGTCCCTCCGGCCGCTCACCCTCAGGCTCGCCGCGGCCGTGCTGCTGGCGGGGCCCACGGTTCTCGCCTTCTTCAGCGGCGGCTACCCCGTGGAGCCCCAGCTCCTGGGCGCGTTCGTGGCGTTCACCGTCCTGGGAGCGGCGATCGCGGTCTCGCCCTGGCCTCCGGTGAGCGGCCGCGGGCTCGTGGCGCTGGGCGGGCTGGCGGGCTACGCGGCCTGGACCGGCGCTTCGATCTCGTGGGCGCCGATCCGCGACGCCGCCGCCGGCGAGACCGCGCAGGCCGCCCTGTACGCCGCCGCGTTCGCGGCCGCCCTCGTGGCGATGCGCGACCCGCTCGTGCGCCGCTGGGCCGCTCCAGCGCTTCTCGCGGGCATCACCCTGGTGGCCGTGTACGCGCTGGCCGGGCGCCTCCTCCCTGACGTGATCTCAACCGAGGTGAGCAGCCGCGCGGGCTCCCGGCTCCAGCAGCCGCTCACCTACTGGAACGCGCTCGGCCTCCTGATGGACTTCGGCCTGCTGCTCGGGGTGTGCGTCTGCTCCGATCCGGACCGCTCGAGGCGGCTTCGCGCCGCGGCGGGAGCGGCCACCGTGCCCTGCGCGGCGGTGCTGTTCCTGACCTTCTCGCGCGGATCGCTGGTGGCGCTGGCCGCCGGCGGCGTGGCGCTTCTGCTCGCCCGGCCGGCGCGGGCCGCCCTGGCCAACGGACTGATCGTGCTGGCCGCCGCGGCGGTGCTCGCCGCGATCCTCCAGCTCTTCCCCGCAGTGCTCGATCTGGGGCACAGCTCCTCGGACCAGACGACACAGGGCACCGCGCTGGTCGCGATCGTGGCGGTGGGCATGGTCGCCGTGGCCGCCGGAGTGTGGCGCCTCAGCCGCGCAGAGGCCCTCTCGGCGCCGCTCGATCCCGGCCGGGGTGCGCGCGTGGCCATCGCCGGGCTCAGCCTGGCCGCGGTGATCGGCATCGGGTGGCTGATCGTGGACAGCTCCGAGACCACGAAGCCCCTGCCGAGCTCGAAGGGCCGCCTGACCACAATCGCCACCAACCGCGGGGACTACTGGCGCGTGGCGCTCGATGCGCTGGGCGATCACCCGGTGAACGGAGCGGGCGCCGCCGCGTTCAAGGTCGAGTGGCGCCGGGAGCGGAAGTCGAGCGAGGCTGCGCTGGACGCGCACTCCCTCTACATCGAGACGCTCGGCGAGCTCGGTCTGGTGGGCGGCCTCGCCCTGCTGTCCTTCCTGATCACCGCCCTGGCGGCGGTGATCGGCCGGGGGGCGGGGGCGGCCGATCCCCTTCGCACCGCGGCGGCGGCGTGCCTGATCGCGTTCCTCGTACACGTGGCACTCGACTGGACGTGGGAGTTCCCCGCGGTCACGCTGATCCCGCTCCTGCTTGTGGCGGGGGTGCTGGCGTCTCCGGCGGCGCGTGTCGCCGGACGTTCGAGGGGGCGTACCGGCGGGGCCGAGCTGTCCGGCGAGCGGCCGCTCGACGGCTCCGCGGGCACGCGGCCTCGTCCCGACCCCGTTCCCGGTTGAGCGCGGAGGCCCGTCCGCCCCGGAGAGGGCGGCTCGACGCCACCGAGTGGCTCACGTTCGCGGCGTTCGCCGCGTTCGGAGTGGCCGTGATCGCGGGAATGCTGCTGCGGGTCCGGCTGCAGGGAGGCGTGGCCACCGGCGCCGACTCCTACGTGACGGTCGATCAGCTCCAGTACCTCAACTGGATCCGCCAGGCATCCGACCACGTGGCCGTGAAGAACCTCTACGACCTCGCGGACAGCTCCCGCTCCTTCGTGCACCCCGGGGTCCTGCTGGCGGCACTGCTGCATCGGCTCGGCCTCGGGCTGGTGGAGTCCTTCCAGGCGCTGAAGCTGCTGGCCATCCCGCTCCTGTTCGGCGGCACCCTCCTGTACGTGCGCCGGTTCCTCGAGGCCCCCCGGGACCGGCACCTGGCGCTCGTGGTCGCGCTGTTCAGCGTCTCCCCCGTGGCCGCCGCGGCCGGCTGGTCCCACCTGGGGAGCAACAAGCAGGACCTCCAGCTCGACTTCATGGCGGGCGAGATCTGGACCGGGCACTACCTCTGGGGCTACATGTTCACCGCGATCGCGGTGGCGCTGATGCCGCTGACCCTCCTCGCCTACGAGCGCGGCCGGGCGGGCGGCGGGCGGGGCATGCTCGCGGCGGCGGCCGCCGCGGGGCTCCTGTGCGCGTGGCTCCAGCCCTGGCAGGGGGCGGCGCTCGCGTTCATCGTCGTGGGCGCCGAGGTGCTCCTGCTCCGGCACGAAGGCCCAGAGTCCCGAAGCCCGGGGCGCGCGGCGCGCGATGTGCTGCCGGTGGTGCTCGCCATCGCCGTCCCGCTCCTCTACTACTGGATCCTGTCCCGCACGGACTCCACCTGGGAGCTGGCGGGCAGCGCCAACGCCGAGGGCGGCTGGCCCCTGTGGGTGATGGTGGTGGGGCTGGCGCCGCTGGCCGTGCCCGCGCTCCTGGCGTACCGCCTGCCGGCGCCGGAATTCGGCTCGCTGGCGCTGCGCCTGTGGCCGGTCGCCGCCCTGCTCGTGTTCTACCTGCCCACCGGGACCTTTCCCGCCCACGCGATGCAGGGGATCACGATCCCGCTCGTGGTGCTCGCGGCGCTGGCGATCCGGCACCGGCTCGGCGCCCGGATGATGCCCGCGGCGCTCGCGTTGGCGATCATCGGCGTGATGGTGGTGCCCGGGGTGATCTACCGCGTGGACAAGCTGAGGGGCGCCGTGAAGGGGGGGCTGCAGCCCTTCTTCCTCGAGGACGGCGAGCACGACGCCCTCCGCCACCTGGCCGCGGTGGACGAGAAGGGCGGGGTGCTCACCACCTTCTACAGCGGACAGGCGGTGCCCGCCTACGCAGGCCGGGCCACCTGGCTGGGGGCCACGTCCTGGACGCCTCACTTCAAGGCGCGGCGCGACGCGGCCACCCGCCTCTTCTCCGGCGAGCTCGACCGCGCGGCGGCCGCCCGGCTGATCGAGCGCTCGGGAGCGCGGTTCCTCTACTCCGACTGCCAGGGGCACCCGGACATCAGCGCCACCGTGGCGGGAGTCGCCGGGCCGCCGCAGCGCTTCGGGTGTGCCACGGTCTACCGGGTCCGCCGGGGCATCTAGAGTCGCGGCGCGTGGACGAGCGACCGCTCCTCTCGGTGGTGATTCCCGTCCTCAACGAGGAGGAGGGGCTGCCCGAGCTCCAGCGCCGGCTCGTGGAGGCGCTGGCCGAGATTGACGGCCCGGTGGAGATCGTCTACGTGAACGACGGCTCCACGGATGGCTCGGTCGGCCTGATCGAGGGCTGGATGCAGGATGACGCGGGCGTCGTGCTGGTGGAGCTGTCGCGCAACTTCGGGATGGAGGTGGCGATGTCGGCGGGCATCGACCATGCGCTCGGCCGCTACGTGGTGCTGATGCACGCCGACCTCCAGGATCCGCCGGAGCTGATCCCCGAGATGCTCGCCGTGTCCCGCGACGGGGCGGAAGTGGTGTTCGCCCGGCGGATCGGAAGCGACGAGAGCGCCGTGAAGCGGGCCCTGGCCACCGGCTTCTACGCGCTCATGGAGCGCCTGGGACGCGTGCCCTACCAGGGCCAGGCGGGGGACTTCCGCCTAATGGCGGAGCCGGTGGTGGCAGCCATCCGCCAGATGCCCGAGCGGCGCCGCTTCCTGCGGGGGATGGTGGCCTGGGTCGGCTTCGTCCAGGTGCCGATCGAGTACCGCCGTGCCGGGCGCACGAGCGGGCGGGGCGCCTCCTATCCGCAGCTCTTCCGCCTGGCGCTGGAGGCGATCGCCTCCTTCTCGGACGTGCCGCTGTCGATCGCGTCCTACCTCGGGCTGGCCACGGCGAGCCTCAGCGCCGTGGCGGCGCTGTTGATCCTCGCGCTCACCATCGCCGGGGCCCTGGCCGCCAGCGGGGAGCTCTGGATCCTCGTGTCCGTGCTGTTCCTGGGCGGGGTCCAGCTGATCAGCATCGGGATCCTCGGCCGCTACCTGGCCCGGGTCCATGAGGAGTCGCTCCACCGTCCGCTTTACGTGACCTCGCGGGTCGTGACCCGCGACGGCCCGCGCTGAGCGGCGCGACCCTACTCAGCGCTCGGGGCGCTTCGCCTGCGCGATCAGGCTCAGGCCCCAGCGCGGCTTCAGGCCGCGCTCGACCGGGCGCCAGAGCACCACGATGCGCTCGTAGACGGCGAGCGAGCGGGCGCCGAGCTGCGTGGCCCCCGAGCGCTTCTTTGCCAGCCAGCCGAGCACGCCCAGGAGGTTGAACGAGTAGAGGGCCGTGAGCTCGAGGCCCGTGCCCTCCACCACCGAGCTCAGGCGCTCGCGGGTGTAGCGCCGGTGGTGCCCGAAGCCCGCGTCCATGGGCCCGTAAAGGCGGGGATGCGCGGGCACGAGGATGCCGAGGCGACCCCCGGGCCGGAGCGCCGCCGCCATCGCCGCCGCCGCGCCGAAATCGTCCTCGATGTGCTCCAGCACGTTCTGGCAGAGCACGAAGTCGAACTCGCCGGCGGCCGCGGCCAGCGTCGGGGACTCGGGAAGCATCTCCGTCACCACGGTCACGCGCGGGTCCCCGGCGTAGCGGTCGCGCAGCAGATCGGACAGGCGCGGATCCACCTCGATCAGCAGCAGGCGCTCCACGCCATCGTCCAGCAGGCGCTGCGTGAAGGTGCCCACCCCCGGGCCCACCTCCACCACGCTGGCACCGACCGCGGAACGGAACTGATCGAACATCCAATCGGCGAGCCGGTGCGCCCCGGCGAGCTCCTCGAGATCGAACGGGGTGTCCGCTCCGCTCGCCTGCTCCTGAGCCGGGGCCTCCACGTTGGGCGAATCTACCCGAACGGGTGGCGATGGCGCGGAGGGCCGATCTGCGCCAAAGTACCCACTCAAGAGAAACTCGATCAGGGAGACGCGCTTGATGAGGTCGAAGGCCCTCGCCGTGCTGTTCACTGTGGCCATTGTGGGCTGTGGCGGCGGAAATGACTCGAATGACAGCACCGCCGCGTCGCAGGCGCCGGAGCAGAACGGGACGACGGCGCCGGCCGCCAAGGCGCCCACCAAGCTGGTGGGCGCCCGCACCAAGGCCAACGTGGCCAAGGCGCTCGCCTACGAGAAGACGGGCGACGGTTACGCGAGCGGCGCCTGCGAGGTCAAGGACATCGCTCCCACCAAGAAGGACGTGGCCGCGCTGGCCAAGATCGCCGACCCGCCGGGCGCGCTCGTGAAGAACGACAGCGGAACGGCCGGGGTGCTGCTGACCAAGGTCAGCTACTTCTGCGCGATTCAGGCGGCGAACCACCTGAAGGTCATCCCCTAGAGCAGCAGGCGGCGCTGGCGGGCGCTGGCTGTGGCCAGCACCGCCAGCTCCGCGGCGTCCACGAGGGCCACGCCCGGCATCTCGCGGAGGCTCCGGGCCACCCCACCCGGCCTCCATCCGTGGCGGTAGGTCACGTAGGGAAGGCACCAGAGCAGGAAGGCGCGGTCCCGGCGCGAGAGGAGGAGCCCCGCCAGCGCGAGGATCAGCCGGGCGTGGCTCTCGCGCCAGATCCGGCCCCGCCACGGGAATGCGCTGCGGAGCGCGGGATGGCGCTTGACCAGGGCCACCAGCGTCCGCCAGCGCCGGGTGAAGAGAACGGCGTCCACAACCGTGAAGTGGTGAACGGCGTGGTTCACCAGGGCCTCGGGCTCGAACACGGCGGCCGTGCCCTCCTCCAGCAGCCGGAGCGCGAGGTCGGTGTCCTCCGATCCGGCGGTCGGTATCGCCTCGTCGAAGCCGTCCACCCGCTCCAGGAGCAGCCGCGGGTAGAACATGTTGCAGGTCTCGAAGAACGGGCTGAGGTGCTCCACCCGGATCGAGCGGGCCCGGGGATGGTCGAGGCGGTGCTCCTCCTCCGGCTCCGGGCGCGTGCGGCCCTGGACGATCGCTCTGGGAGCGCCCCGGTGCGCCCGCAGCCCCGCCTCGAGCCAGCCCGGCTCGGGCCGGCAGTCGTCGTCCGTGAAGGCGATCAGCGGAGCCGAGGCGGCCCGCCAGCCGGCGTTCCGTGCGGTGGCCGGGCCCCGTGAGCGCTCGTGCCGGAGCAGGCGATCCACACGCGGGTCGTCCTCCACCACCGGCGAGGAGCGCGATCCGTCGTCCACCAGCACGACCTCGAAGCGCGCCCGCGGCAACGTTTGGCGCTCCAGCGCGGCGAGCAGGGTCTCGACCGTGGCCGGGCGGTCGCGGGTGGCCACCACCACGCTCACCTCGGGCGCTCCGCCTTCTGGGGACTCGAACGGGCTCATCTGGCCCGACGAGGGTAACCCGGGTCAGCGACCGGCCACGGCTGTGAGCAGGTCGCCCCCCTTGTGGAGGGGAGGCAGCTCGGACGCTTGGCCGCCCGCTGCGGCGAACACCCGGAGCCGCTTCGATGGCGAATGGGAGATGTCTCCGGTGAGGGCCGCCTGGAACCCGAATCCGCATGCCGCCACCGCGTCTCCGTAGCGACTCGCCACATCCTTGCGCGGGATCGCCGGAACGGTCATCCCCAGCAGCCGCCCGTCCAAGAAGGCGAAGACCGCGTCGGCCGGGGCGCTGTGATCGGACGCGATGCCCCAGCCCGTGACGGCCGCCGAGCCTCCGGCCACGGCGACCTTCTCCACGTAGCCGCGAACGGCACCGGGCCGCACGGCGATGTCCCGCCCGGGCCGCACGGCGATCACCTCGCGGCCTCCGCTGTCCACCAGGCGGGCGTGGACGAGCCCCGCGTATCTCCCGACCGCGAGCGTCCTGAGACCGGGGAACTTCTTCACCGATCGAAGCAGGAAGCGGCTCTCGGGCCCTCCGAAACGAGGCATCAACGGCAGCGACCCGACCTTGGAACGCACGACGAAGACGCTTCCCCCGGGCGGGCGCCTCCAGGCCGCCCGGTCGACGCCCTCACCCTGAATAAGCGGGTGCCGGTGGTTCAGGTAGATCGAAAGGGCGCCCACGTCGCCGAATCCGGACACCACCGGGGCGCGTGGCGCCGCCGTGCGCTCGATATAGGCCACGACCGCCGGCGTAGCGGGCCTGCGCCGAGATGCGCCGAGGCTGAAGAGGCCGGTCAGGCCCACCACACCCAGCAACACGGCGGCGGCCACGATCCTGGGCGAGCGCTCGAGTGAGAGCACGAGGCCGGACAGCGCCAGGGCGAGGCCGGGCAGGGCGGAGGCGAGGTTGCGCGGGGTGTAGAGGTCCGCCGAGAGCAGCGCATAGAGAGTGAGGCCGATCGGTGTGGCCAGTGCGAGCACCGCCACCAGCACGAAGCCGGGGCTCGCGAGAGGACCGCCGCTGCGCCTCCGTTCGACCGCGCGCCGCGCCGCCCGCGCAAGCGCAAGCAGAACGAAGGCCCCCAGCAGACCGAGCCCAATCCACGCGAACGCCGGCCTGAACGTGCGGGAGGGCTCGCTCCAGAGCACCCGTCCGGCGAACTCGAAGAAGGTCCTGGGCGTCAGCTCCACCCTCTGGCCGATCACGGCGATGAACAGGTCCTTCTGCCGCTGATCGAGCACGGATGGAAGCCACGGGAGGTACGCGAGCGCGATCACAACCTGTGCCGCCGCCACGTGACGCAACCGAGCCCGATGCGCCCAGGCGCCCCACACCGCCAGAGAGGCGATGACGAACACGGAGGTGTAGTGCGTATAGAGCGCGGATGTGGCCGCGCCCACGTAGACGATCCACCAGCGCAGGCCGCCGCCCTCCAGCGCGCGGACGAGACCCAGCGCGGCGAGCGCGACGAAGAACGTCATCGTCTCGTAGCCCCTGGCCTCGGAGGAGTAGTAGAGCGCGAACGGACTGACCGCGACCAGCGCCGCGGCGAGAAGGCCTGCCTCGCGGCCCACGGTTCGCCTGCCGAGCGCGAACACCACAGGCACCAGGGCCACGCCGAAGACGAGCGACGGCAGGCGGATGAGGGATGCCGCCCCCCCAAGCTGGCGCGTCCCGTAGGCCAGCAGGTAGAAGAGAGGGGGGTTGGCCTCGTAGCGGCTGATGCCGTCGAACACCCCATCCACGCCGTGGGCCGTGTCCTTGTAGGTGATCAGCTCGTCGCCGTAGAGACCGTCGCCGAGGAGGATGGCCCGCAGCGCCAGGGCGACGGCCGTAAGCCCGAGCACGACCAATAGATCGAAGCGCCGAACTACCCCGTTTACTAAGGGGGTTCTAGACATTCGAGCGCAGCGTAGCCCAAGCGCGGGCGCAGTACACGACGGCGCGGAGGGGGGGCTTCGAGGCGGGGTGACCGCGCGCGGAGGTGGGCTAGCATGGGCGCGGTGGGAGACCGCCGCCCCCCTGTGCGCACTCTCGTGGCGGTTGGCCTCGTCGCGGGATCGACCCTTGCCCTGCAGGTCCTGCTGACGCGGGTCTTCTCGGCCGTCCTCTACTACCACTTCGGCTTCATGGCGATCTCGCTGGCGCTCCTCGGCGTCGGCGCGGGCGCGATCCTGATCTACATCAAGCCCGGGTGGTTCGACGCCGATCCACTCGAGCGCACGCTCGCTCGCTGGAGCGTTCTCTACGCCGTTCTGCTGGTGATCGGCGTCGCCCTCCTGGTGCGTCTAAACTACACGCTCGGGGACCAGATCAACACGAAGTTCGTGTTCAACCTGGCCGCGGCGTGCGTGCTCGCGGCGCTGCCCTTCCTGGCCGCCGGAGTGGTGATCTCGCTGGCCGTGCGCGGGTACGCCCGCTCAATCGGCCGCGTGTACGCCTTCGACCTGGGCGGGGCCGCTATCGGCGCCGCCGTGGTGGTCCCGCTGATGTGGGTCTTCGACGCCCCCACCCTGCTCGTGGCGCTCGGGGTGGTGGCCGCCCTGGCCGCCCTCCTGTTCTCCCTCGGCCACCCGGCCGAGCAGCGCTTGGCCGGGGGCGCCCTGGCCGGCGCGGTGCTGCTGGTGGTGCTGGCCGGGACCACCTCCGCCTTCTACCTGCACCCCTTCGGCCAGTCCCCCGCCGCGGAGCGCTGGACCCCGCTGGCCCGGGTGTTCGGCTACCTGCCGGCACCGCAGCTGCGCAACGGCGACGTGGTCTACGACCGCAACTTCGGGGAGATCATCCCCTACAAGCGGGGCACGCCACTGCCCGACTGGAGGCCGCTGCAGGAGGGTCCCCAGACGATCGGCTACTCGCTCACGCCGCGCGGGGACGCGCTCGTGATCGGCGGCGGAGGCGGCCGCGACATCCTCACCGCCCTCACGTCGGGAATGCGGCGGGTGGACGTGGTGGAGCTGAACCGCGGCATCCGCAACGTGGTGGACCACGACCTGCGCTCGTTCTCCGGCGGGCCCTACTCGCTGCCGCACGTGCACACCCACATCGGCGACGGGCGCTCGGCCGTGGCCGAGAGCGACCGCAAGTTCAACCAGATCCAGATCGGCTACGTGGACACGTTCAGCCCGAGCGGCGCGCAGGCCTTCGCGCTCACGGAGAACAACCTCTACACGACCGACGCCTTCAAGCTCTACTTCGACCACCTGAAGCCCGGCGGGGTGTTGAACCTTGCGCGGCCGGTGAAGCACAACGGCGAGGAGGCGCTCCGGGCCACCGTGCTCACCCTCCAGGCGCTCAAGGACTACGGGATCAAGAACCCCGAGCGCAACGTGGTGGTGATCCTGGCCAACTACACCACTCCCTTCCGGGGATTCGAGTACGGCACGGTGCTGGCCAAGCTCACTCCCTTCACCCCGACCGAGCTGGCGCACATCGCCCGTCTGGCCAAGACGCGGAGCACGGGGATCGCCTATGCCCCGAACGGTCCCTGGATCCGCGAGTGGGCCCAGCTGCACAACGCCTCGAGCCCCCAGGACTTCTGTGGGAACTACAAGCTCGACGTGTGCGCTCCCACCGATGACGAGCCCTTCTTCTTCAACATGAAGCGGCTCGGCGACATCGGCGGCGCGTCCACCGCGGGCAGCCTGGGCGTGCCCGACCCGGTGCTCGTGCTCCTGATCACGCTCGGCATCCTGTCCGTGCTCGCCGCGCTCGCGTTCGTGATCCCGCTGGCCGTGGTGGCCCGCGAGGGCCGTCCCACCCTGAGCTCGCTGGTGTTCTTCGCGGCCATCGGGCTGGGCTTCCTGCTGCTCGAGGTGGCGCTGATCCAGCGCTTCGTGCTCTTCCTGGGCTTCCCCACCTACGCGCTGTCCGTGGTCCTCTTCGCGCTGCTCCTGTTCACCGGCCTGGGCTCGTACCTCTCATCGCGGATCGAAGGCAATCCGCGTCGCACGGTGATCGGCGCCCTGAGCGTGGCCTGCGTGCTGATCGCGGCCAGCGCCTACGGGCTGCAGCCCCTGCTGCGCGGGCTCATCGAGGCGCCGTTCGCACTTCGCGTGCTCCTCACGATCGCGCTGCTGGCCCCGCTGGGCGTGACCCTCGGGATGGCCATGCCGATCGGGCTGGTCCGGATGGAGGGTCTCTACCCCGGCGGCGTGCCCTGGGCCTGGGGCATCAACGGCATCTCCTCGGTGGTGGCCTCGGTGCTGGCCATCTTCGTGGCCATCGAGTTCGGCTTTGCGATCACCACGCTGGTCGGCCTGCTCTTTTACCTGACCGCCCTGACCCACGCCGTGCTCGGGCGCTGGCCGGACGAGGGCGATCACGAGGCCAAGCCCGACGAGCAGGCGGCCCGCATGTCGGGCGTCCCCGCCTAAGAGCCAGGCCGCAGCTCGTACAGCGTGGCGCAGCCGTAGCGCCGCACCGAGGCCTCGCTCGCCAGGGCGGCGCCAAGGTCCGCAGCCGTGCGGCAGTCGGAGAGCACGTAGCGCACGCCGGTGCCGCGCACCAGGCTGCGCGCCGCCGCCGGGTCCAGCCGGCCGGCAAAGAGGTTCGACGCCTGGGCGGCGCGCGGGCCGAAGTCCGGCGTCCACGACGGGGTGGCCACCCAGGTCTCGTGCCCGGTCCAGTAGGGCACGATGGCCGCGAGGTCCACCGAGGTGAGCACTCCGCCCCCTCTCCCGTTGTCCGCGATCGCGTCGAGGGCGCGGGCCTCCCCGTCGTCCAGGTTGAAGGGCTGCTGGTTCAGGTACACCGCCCCGCGAGCCGAACGCACCCGGTCCACGGTGCCCGGGAGCACGAGCAGCGCGCACCACCCGGCGGCCACGGCCACGGCCAGGCCGCGCCGGGAGCCGCCGGCGGCCCGGGCTCGGGCCCCGTAGGGCGCCAGCCCGCGGGCCGCCAGCACGGCCAGCGGAATCGAGAGGCCGTTGAACGCGTGGAAGCGCACCGGCGTGCCGGGAAACAGGTAGAGCACCAAGCCCAGTGGGGCCCACAGGCGCAGGACGCGCTCGCCTAGCCCGTTGACGCGGCCGCGATAGCCGAGCAGGGCGGGAAGGGCCAGCGGGGCGAGCGCCAGGGCGAGCCGCCCGGTCATCGTCCAGTCGAGGGGCGTGGCGTAGTTGTCGGTGCCGGCCTCCCACGACGCGTCGGCGTGGCGGAGCACGAAGTAGTAGGCCGCTGGGAGGAGCGGCGCCACGAGCACCGGCCACAGCGCCCGGGCCAGCTCCTGCCAGCGGGCCTCGCGGGCCACGGCGGCCCAGAGCGCCGCCACCCCGACCACGGCGATGATCATCGCCCCCTGCCAGGGGTGCAGGGCAGAGACGAGCATCGCCGCACCCGCGGCCAGCGCCGCGGACCGCGCCCGCCAGGGAACGCCCGTCTCCCTGAGCGCCGTCACAGCCCGCGCGGCCCACAGGAACACCAGCGGGGTGAGACCCACCGCGATCGCGCTCATGGGATAGCCCCACAGGTGCCCGGCGGGCCAGATCTCGCCCGAGATGAAGTCGAATGTGCCCCGGCCCTTCTCGCCCCAGAGCGGGGACAGCACGGCCGCCGGTGATACGAAGAAGAGCGCCACCACCAGCGCCGCCCGCCGATCCCACCTGCCCTCCAGGTGCGCGCGCACGAAGCGCCACACACCGGCGAACAGGACCAGCACGGCCACCGGCTTCCAGAGGAGGTAGGCCACCGGAGCGGAGACCCCCAGCGCGTACAGCACCCCGGAGAGCAGCAGCGTGGGATGCAGGAACACGTGGTCGTCGGGACGCATGTCGAAGCGGTTGGCGATCAGCACGTGCTCGCCCGCCTCGCGGATCCACACCAGGTACTGGCCTTGGTCGGCCACGACGTACCCCTCCCAGCCGCCGAACACGCCGCCGCGTACGAAGACCCAGAAGAGGAAGGCGAGCGACAGGCCCGCCAGGGCCAGGAGGACGCCGAAATCGAAGCGGTCGAGGCGCGCCGATGCCCGGCCTCCCGCGGTCCGCTGCTCAGTCACCCACGTCACCCGTCCGGCGCCGCCTCCCGCGCAGCAGGAACCCAGCGGCCGCCGCCAGCGCGATCAGCGATCCCCCGCTCAGCAGCACCCCGGCCCTCGCGCTCTCCGGCTCGTAGGTGAACACCACGCGGCTCTGCCCGGCCGGGACAGAGACGCCGCGGATCAGGTAGTCCACGCGGTGGATCGGCACCTCGCGGCCGTTCACGGTGGCCTGCCAGCCGGGGTAGGCCACGTCGCTCAGCACCGCGAGCCCGGCGCGCCGGGCGCGGGCGTCGATCACCACCTTCCGCGGGCCGTAGGAGACGATCCGCGCGGGCGAGCGCGCCGGCGCGGCGGCGGGGTCATCGGCGAGGCCCGGGAGGCGATGCTCGGTCACCGCCACCCGGCCGAGGTCGGGGCCGGCCGGGTTGCCCACGGCGTCGAGGGCGGCATCGGGGCCGTCCACCGTGCGCTGCGAGTGGACCACGAACGCGCGCGGCAGCGCCCTGGGGTTGCGGTAGATGCGGCCGTCCGGGCGGTCGTAGGCCACCGGCAGGTCCGACAGCCCGAGGTCGGCGCGCGAGATGCCGATGCGCCGGGCGTAGGCCGCCTCGTCGGGCGGCACCATCACGTCGCGGACGCCGAGGAGCCCCAGCACCCGAAGGGCGGGCGGGTTGACGGTGAGCACCCACTGCGGGGCGCCCGGCTGGTACGGGAACGGGAACACGAATCGGCGCCAGATCACGTCGTAGCGCTTCTCGATCGGGAAGTCGTAGTTGCGGGCGTCGTACAGCCCGTAGCGCATGGCGTGGTTGGGGGCCAGCCCGCGGTCGAAGGCCACGAAGCGCGCCGGGCGCTGGGACTGGAGAAAGCGGATCGCCGGCGTGGTGGGCAGTGACGCCTCGTCGGCGGAGATCGCCGGATTGAAGCCCACCCCGGCCCGGAAGAGGTCCGCGCACGCCAGGACGAGCGCCAGCACCACGAAGGTGCCGCTCGCCACGCGCCCCCGGGCCCGCGCGGCCAGAAGCACGCAGCTGAGCACCCCGAACAGGCCCCACCAGAAGAGGGCGCGCGAGTGCACCACGTCGATCTCGGCACTCGGATCCACCAGCCCGAGGGCCAGCTTCGCCCCTTTGAGCAGCGTGCCCGGCGGCGGCCAGGTGGCGAGCACGTAGACCACCGGCACGGCGAAGGTGAGAAGGGCCACCGCGAGCGCCACCCGGCGCGCGCTGCGCGACGCCGGCCCGCGAAGGTCGTCCAGCCCGTACCCCGCCAGCAGGGCCAGCGCGAAGAGGTAGACCACGATCAGGCGGGTGTTGTTGGTCTGGCCGAGCACCGGCACCTTCCCCACCGCATCGAACAGGCCGGGCAGCCCGAACGCCAGGGCCACTGACACCGCCACCACCGCGAACAGGAACCGTCGGTCCCCGGTGCGCGCCTCAGCGCCGCCCGCACGACGGCGGCGGAGCGCGGGCAGCGCAGCGCCCAGGGCGAGCATCAGGGGCAGCGCCCCGGCGTACCACGCCCGCGCGATGAACAGCCCCGCCGCCCCGAGCTGCACCGAGCCGCCGGTGGCGTCCGTGGGCGTGCCGAAGTACTCCGGCAGAGCCATCGCCAGGAGCCAGCTGGAGGGCAGCTTGATGTCCACCCCCTCGCGGTTGCCGAAGTCGGCCGAGTGGGTGAGGAGCTCGGTGAAGGGAATGAGCACCACACCGGAGAGCGCCCCGCCGGCCAGCCCCGCGCCCACGACCCACCCCGCCGCCGTGCGCGCACGCGGGCCGTCCCTCGGCGCCGTGGCCACGCGGAACACGGCGTAGGCCACCGCGAGCCCCACAGCGTGGAGGGTGGACTCCGGGTGGCCGGCGAGAATGGCCAGCGCCACGAGCAGCGCAAACGCGATCCCGGGCCACGGCCCGGGACGCGTCACCAGGTCGTGCACCGCCACCAGCAGGAGCGGGATCAGCACGAACACGCTGCCGATCGGGTACATCAGGTGCACCACCACGTAGAGCCCGAAGCCGAAGGTGATGCCGGCCATCAGGCCGCCAGAGAGGGATTGGCCGATGCGGCGGGCGAACAGGTACGTGCCGAAGCCGGCCAGGAAGAGCTTGATCGCAGCCACGAGCCCGAGCGACCACCAGAACGGCAGCAGGTAGGTGGGCACGCTGAAGGGCGAGAACACGCCGGACTGCATGTTGGCCAGGAAGGGCCGGCCCGCGGCCATGTACGGGTTCCAGAGCAGGTCCGCCCCCGGGTCCGAGCGGGTGTGCTCGAGCCAGGGGATGAACTGGAAGGCCGGGTCGTAGAGCTCGGTGTTCGAGGGCGCCGTGTAACCGGCCGGCGCCACCGACGACCACGGGATCTGCGAGTACAGGTAGTCCGTGGAGGAGAGCGTCCGGCCCGGTATCAGCGCCGGAGACACGAACAGCAGGGACAGGACCGCGAACACGGTGGCGGCGACCGCCGTGGGGTTCCTCTTCTCGACCCAGGCGAGTCCGCGATCCAGCACCGAGCCGGGCATCCTAGACGACACCCGGGAAGCGGGGAGGCGGTCGCCCGCCGCCGCGAGCGCGGGCCGGGTGAGGTACAAGTAGGCCAATGACGACACCGACTCCTGGCGCGGCCTCACCCGCGACGGCCGCCTTCGGAGCCGGGGCGCCGGACAACCGCGACCAGCCGCTCGTGAGCGTGATCATCCCCGCCTACAACGAGGCGGGCACGCTCGAGCAGGTGCTCCAACGGGTGCTGGAGCAGCCGCTGAGGGTGGAGCTGCTCGTGGTGGACGACGGCTCGAGCGACGACACCCCCGCCCTGCTGGAGCGTCTCGAGCGTCAGGGCGTTCGCGGCCTGCGGGTGCTCCGCCACGAGGTGAACAAGGGCAAGAGCGCCGCCGTGCGCACCGGCATCCAGGCGTCCATCGGCTCGATCGTGGCCATCCAGGACGCCGACCTCGAATACGACCCCCAGGACCTCCCGCGCCTGCTCGCCCCGATCGTGGAGGGCCACGCGGACGTGGTGTACGGCACGCGGCTGCGCGGCGGCCAGCCCCAGCGCGCCCACCTCTTCTGGCACTACGTGGGCAACCGCTTCCTCACGCTGCTCACCAACGTGCTCTACAACACCACGATCTCCGACATGGAGGTGGGCTACAAGGCCTTCCGCGGAGACCTGATCCGCTCCGTGCCGCTGGTGTCCGAGGGCTTCGGCTTCGAGCCCGAGGTCACCGCCCGCCTGCTCCGCCGGGGCGACGTCCGCCTGTACGAGATCCCCGTCTCCTACTACGGCCGCACCTACGAGGAGGGCAAGAAGATCACCTGGCGCGACGGGGTCACGGCCGTGGCGCTGCTCCTGCGCTTCCGGTTCGTGCGCTAGAGCGGGGCGATCGTCGTGACCTCTCCCGCCCCGGAGCGCAGGACGTGGGCATCGCCGGACCTCCTGGCGATCGCCGCGCTCACGATCGTGGCCATCGCGCTGCGCATCCCCGCGCTCACCCAGAGCCTCACGCTGGACGAGCCGCACACCTACGTGATGGCGCGCGGGTCACTCGGGAACGTCTTCAGCGAGCTGCGCGCGGGATACGAGATCCATCCCCCGCTCTACTTCTCGCTGGCCTGGGCCGCGTCGCAGCTGGGCGACCCGGCGGATTGGGTCAGGGTCCCGTCGTTCGTGCTCGGCGTGGCCACGGTGCCGCTCACCTACCTGCTGGGCCTCCGCGCGGTCGGGCGCCCGGCGGCGGCGATCGGCGCCGCGCTGCTGGCCGTGAGCCCCTTCGCGGTGCGCTACTCCACGGACGCCCGGCCCTACTCGACGCTCATGTTCTTCGCGGTCCTGTCGTCACTGCTGCTGCTCCGGGCTGCGCGCTCCGGGCGGACGATCGACTGGGTCCTCTACGTCCCCGCCGCGTGTGCGGTGCTCTACAGCCACTACTTCGGCGCCTTCGTGCTTGTGGCCCAGGGCATCTGGGCGCTCTGGGCCTGCCGCGACCGATTGCGCGCCCCGCTGCTCGCCTTCGTGGCCGTGGGCATCGGGTTCCTCCCCTGGCTCCCGAGCTTCCTGGACCAGCCCCACAGCACGAGCGACTACGCCGCGGTGGTGCCGCTCAAGCTGCGCTGGCTGGCCGACGAGGCGCTCGGCTTCCTGCCGGGCACCGGCTACTACCCCTGGCGCGAGATCCCCGGGCGCACGGCCGCGCTGGTGCTGGTGGCCGGGCTCGCCCTGGCCATCGCCGTGGCCGTGGTGATGCTGGCGCGCCGGGCACGCGGCGGCGAACGCGCCCTCCCCGGTGACGGCGTGCTGCTTCTGGCGGCGCTGGCCGCGGCCACCCCGCTCGGCCTGCTCGTGTTCAGCATCGGCGGGGACAACGTGTGGCTGGCCCGCTACCTCGGGCCGGCGCTGCCGGCGCTGGTCCTCCTCGTGGGCTGGGTGGTCGCGTCGCTGCCCCGCATTCCGGGACTGGCCGTGGCCGCGCTGCTCCTCGCGGTGCTCACCGCGGGCACCTTCAAGGGCTACGAGGACCGCTACAGCCGCGCGGACTACAAGGACGCCGCGCAGTTCATCGAGAGCGAGGCCGGCCCGCGCGACGTGGTGGTAGAGACCTTCCTCTCAGCCGAGGCCGGGAAGAAGAAGTTCGAGTACGTGAGCCCGATCGATCTCAACTTCGACGGCAAGCACCGGACGGTGGTGGGGTCGCTCAGGTCGGCTCAGCGAGTGTTCCGCGATCCGCCCGCCGGCGGCCGGGTGTACGTGGCCGGGATCGAGGCCGGCTTCTTCCGCCTCCCCTCCCCCGCGCCCAAGGACGGCCTGCGCGTGGTGCAGCATCGCGTGTTCGCCGGGGACTCGCCGGTCGCGGTGTACCTTTACGAGCCGCGGAGCGCCTCCGGATGAGCCGCCGCCCGCTCGAAGAACCGCGCTCTGCAGGGGATTCGGTCGGTAGGGTGCTGTCGCCGTGAGCTCCTCAAATCCTCTTGCACTGGTGACCGGTTTCCCCGGGTGGCTCGGAAACCGCCTCGTCCACTTCCTACACGAGCCCCACCCCGACTTCCCCGCCGCCACGGAGCAACCCCGCTTCGACCGCGTGCGCTGCCTGGTGCTGCCCGGCACCCCGCACGAGGCGGTGCAGGGCCGCTATCCCGGCCTGGAGGTCGTGGAGGGCGACATCCGCGATCCGGGGGCGGTCGGCCGGTTCTGTGCGGGCGCCGAGGGCGCCACGGTGTTCCACCTCGCCGGCCTGATCCACCCGAAGCGGATCAAGGAGCTGTTCGAGATCAACACCGAGGGCACGCGCCACCTCCTGGCCGCCGCCTCGGCGGCCGGCGTTCGGCGCGTGGTGGCCACCTCGTCGAACAGCCCCGCCGGCGTGAATCCCAACGCCGAGCACCGCTTCGACGAGAGCTCGCCCTACAAGCCCTACATGGCCTACGGCCGCTCCAAGCGCCTGATGGAGGATGACCTGAACGCCGCCAACGCGTCGGGCTCCGTGGAGACCACCATCCTGCGCCCCTGCTGGTTCTACGGACCGGAGCAGCCGCCGCGCCAGAGCGAGTTCTTCCGCATGATCCGCGACGGCAAGGCCCCGATCGTGGGCGACGGCGAGTCGCGCCGGAGCATGTCGTACGTGGACAACACCTCCCTCGGCCTGCTTCTTGCTGCCGCACACGAGCGCGCGGCGGGGCAGACTTACTGGATCGCGGACGAACGGGCCTACACGATGAACGAGATCGTGGACACGGTGGAGAATCTCCTGGAGACGGAGTTCGACCGCCAGGTGGCCCACGACCGCATGCGGCTGCCCTCGGTGGCCAGCGAGGTGGCGCTCGTCATGGACGCCGCGATCCAGCGGACGGGCATGTACCAGCAGAAGATCCACGTGCTCAGCGAGATGAACAAGACGATCGCCTGCAGCGTGGACAAGGCACGCGACGAGCTCGGGTACCGCCCGAGCGTCGATCTCCGGGAGGGCATGAGGCGCTCGATCCGGTGGTGCCTCGAAAACGGCCAGGACGTCTGACCTTGAGCACAGCCGTGCGGCTTCGTAAGAGCACCGCCGGCCTCGTGCTCGAGGCGATGCGCCCACGCCAGTGGGTCAAGAACGTGTTCGTGCTGAGCGGGCTCGTCTTCGCCGGGGAGACCTTCGACGCGGGCAAGGTGGCCACCGTGGCGCTCGTGTTCGTGGCCTTCTGCCTGGCCAGCGGCGCCGCCTACCTCGTGAACGACGTGGTGGACGCAGAGAGCGACCGGCACGCCCCGCGCACGGCCTCGCGGCCGATCGCCCGGGGCGACCTCGCGCCGCGCACCGCGCTGGTGGCCGCCGTCCTGGCCGGGCTGGTGGCCTTCGCGCTCGTGGCCACCACCACGTGGCAGACGGTGGTGACCCTCGCCGGCTTCCTCGTGCTCCAGGGCGCGTACTCCTACCGCCTCAAGCACGTCCTCTTCGTGGACATCATGGCCATCGCCTCGCTCTTCGTGCTGCGGGCGTACGCCGGCCTGATCTCGATCGACATCCCGTTCTCGATCTGGCTGCTCCTGTGCACCGGCCTGGTCTCCCTCTTCCTCGGCCTGGCCAAGCGGCGGGGAGAGGCCATGGCGCTGGGGGGAGCGAGCAGCCACCGCAAGGTGCTCGACGAGTACTCCGTGGACCTGATCGACGAGCTGATCGGCGTGGTGGCCCCCTCGATCCTCACCGCCTATGTGCTCTACGCGGTGCTCGGGGCGAAGACCCAGCTGATGCTCCTCACCGCCCCGTTCGTGATCTACGGGATCTTCCGCGTTCTCTTCCTGATCCACTACGCCGGCTCGAAGCTGCCCGACGATCCCACCGAGCTCGTCTGGCGCGACCTCCCGCTGCAGCTCTGCATCGTCCTCTGGGGGGTCAGCGCCGCCGTGATCACGCTGGCCGCCGCCTGATGGCCCGCGCGCTCGTCACCGGCGGCACCGGGTTCACCGGTGCGCACATCGCCGAGTACCTCGCGAACGCGGGCTGGACCGTGAGCACCTTCGACGTGAACCCGCCCGATACCGACGAGGCGCGCGCGCACCACTTCACCCAGGGCGACACGCGTGACGCCGCCGCGATGCGCGAGGCGGTGCGCGGGTGCGATCTCGTGGTGGAGAACGCCGCGCTCGTGCCCGTCACGCGATCGACCGCCGAGCAGTACCGCTCGGTGAACGTGGACGGATGCCTCACCACGCTGGCGGCGGCCGAGGCCGAGGGCGCGCACGTGGTGCGCATCTCCTCCAGCGCGATCTACGGCAAGCCGACCGTGCTGCCCACGCCCCCCCAGGGTCCGATCAAGCCCTTCGACCCCTACGGCCGCAGCAAGGCCGAGGCGGAGCAGAGGATGGCCGAGCGCCGCGCCGCGGGGCAGCCGATCGCCAGCATCCGCCCGCGCACGCTGGTCGGGCCTGGGCGCCTGGGGCTGTTCGACGTGATCTTCGCCCGCGTTCATGCCGGCAAACGGGTGCCGGTGTTCGGGCGCGGCGCCAACCGCTCTCAGCTCTGCGATGTGGAGGACCTGTGCAGCGCGGTGCTGGCCGCCGCACAGCGCCGCGCCAGCGGCGACTACAACGTGGGCAGCTCCGCGTACGGGACGGTGCGGGAGGACATCGAGGCGCTGATCGCGCATGCCGGCACCTCGGCCCGCATCCAGCCCGTGCCGGTGTGGGCCATCAGGGCGGTGCTCCAGCCGCTGGACCTGGTGGGCAAATCGCCGTTCACCAAGTGGCACTGGGGCTCGGCCGCGTCGGACTTCTACCTCGACACCTCGAAGACCACCGAGGACCTCGGCTGGCACGCCCGCCACTCGAACGTGGAGCTGCTCGCGAACTCCTACGACGACTACATCCGCGGCCACGATGCCGACGGCCCGTCGGCGCACCGCCGCCCGCTGCGGGGCGGGCTGGCCCGCCTGCTCAGGGGCTGAACGTCCGGCCCGCCCGGCACGTAAGACGCGCCCGCGGGATACCGTCTTGAAATGGGCGCCGTGAGGGAGGATCAGGTTGGCGGGACCGCCCCCGCGGGCGCCGGCGCGGACGTGGCCCCCGCCGTCGCGCCCCCGCCCGGCAATCCGCGCTTCCCCCTGGTGGACGGCGTTCGGGCGCTGGCGGTGCTCAGCATCCTGCTCTACCACGTGTCGTTCGCCACCCAGGCGAACATGAAGCCCACGATCGGCCCCCTGCTCTCGCGGCTGCACGTGGGCGTGGCGATCTTCTTCGTGATCTCGGGCTTCCTGCTCTACCGCCCGTTCGTGGCCGCCCGGCGCGGGCAGGGGCCGCCGATCGGAACCGGGGGCTACCTGCGCCGCCGGCTCCTGCGCATCGTGCCCGCCTACTGGGCGGCACTCACGCTGCTGGCCATCTGGCCGGGCCTGCCCGGGGTCTTTACCGCCGACTGGTGGAAGTACTACGGCTTCCTCCAGGTGTACTCGAACAGCACCTACCTGCAGGGCATCGGCCCCACCTGGTCGCTGGCCACGGAGATGGCCTTCTACCTTGCGTTGCCGGTGTTCGCGCTCCTGGCCGCCAGGGTCACCCGCGGAGCGCGCCTCGGGGTGTGGCTGCGGCGCGAGCTCGCGCTGCTGGCGCTGCTCTACGTGGGCGCGGTGGCCTTCCGCGCGTGGAGCCTCCGCAACGGCGCGCCGCTCGGCCTCCCGCCGGGCAGCCTCCCGGGCACCTTCGACTGGTTCGCCATCGGGATGACGCTGGCGGTGGCCAGCGTCGCGCTGGACGAGACCTCCCGGGAGCCCCGTACGGCGCTGCTGCGGGGCCACTGGTCCCTCCTGGCCTGGGGAGGCGCCGCGGGTCTGTTCGCCCTGCTCGTGTGGGGCATAGGGCTGCCCACGGTCTCGCCCTTCACCCCCACCTTCCACCTCAGTCAGTCCCAGTACTTCGCCGAGCACCTCCTGATGGGCCTGGTCGCGCTGCTCGTGGTGATACCGGCCGTGCTGGGCGACCTCACCGGCGGCACCGTGAGGGCACTCCTGCGCTCACGCCCCGCCGCCTACCTCGGGCTCGTGTCGTACGGGATCTTCCTCTGGCACGGCCCGATCGTGCAGGAGCTGGCCCAGCGCGGCGTGCTCGACTGGGTGCCGAGCCGCCCTACGCTCGTGCTCGCGCTCGTGACGCTGGCGGTGGTGATCCCGATCGCCACGCTCAGCTATCACCTGGTGGAGCAGCCGTTCCTGCGCCTCAAGTACCGCCGGCCGCGGCGCCGGGGCCCGCAGCGGATTCCGGCGCCGGTGGCCGAGAACCGGGCGGAGGCCGGCAGGTAGGCGACGGCCAGCCGTCCAGCTTCAGGCCCGCTCCGAGCAGACGTCTGGCCCCAAATGCGAGATGATGGAGCCGTGGCCGGCTCGGTTGCCATCCCTGCTGGCGTCCCGGGTGGGCGGGCCCTCGGACAGGCGCTCTCTCCGCGATGACCACCTCCCGCTATCTGGTGGGCGTTGTCCTGCTGGTTGTAACCGTGACCCCCGTTGTGATTGGCGCGCGAGAGCTACGCAGCTGGCTGCTTCCGGACTGGTCGGGCGCCCCCGCCTGGATGGCCGATGTGGTCATCACGATGGCGATCCTGCTTGGAGTGGCCCAGGTGCTCGGCACGGTCGACCTCTTCCGACTAGTGCCGCTGGTGCTCGGCTGTGTCGGGGCAGGCCTCGCCAGCGCGCGGCTGAGCCGCCGTGGCAGAAGGCCGCCGGGAGCGTCGGCGCTCGCTCCAGCTCCGCCGGTCGGAAGACTCGCGCTCCTTCTCGCCTGTGCCTCGGGCGCGCTGGTGCTGGCGGCTTGGAGCTCCCCGGTGGCCACCGCGTTCGACCAGGGCATGGCGACGCCGGACACGGTCTGGCAGCACCTTCCAACGGCCGCGCGGTTTGTACAAAACGGATCGATACGACATTTTCTGTATACCGACTCGGAGCCGTTCAACGTCTTCTATCCGTGGCATTCGTCCCTCCTGCACGCGGAGGGAATCCTGCTCTTTGGAAGCGACGTTTTGTCGCCGCTCATCAACCTCGGCTGGCTTGCGTTTGCACTGCTCTCGGCCTGGTGCGTCGGGCGCCCCGCGGGTGTGGGTGCTGCATGTGTGGTGGGAGTCGCGCTGGTGTTCGGGTCGCCGTGCCTCGTCGGATCGCAGCCGGGCGGCGCGTACAACGACACGATGGTCATCGCCTTGGTGCTGGCCACTCTCGGACTGCTCGCGAATGGAGGTGTACGCCTCGAATCGGTGGCGCTCGGCGGAGTGGCCGCCGGGCTCGCCCTCGGGACCAAGTTCACCGCGGTCCCGACGGTCGCAGCGCTGACCTTCGGCGTCGTGGCGCTCGCGCCCAAGTGCAGCCGTGTGAGGTTCGCGGGAATATGGCTTGCCGCCCTGGTGTTGGCCGGAGGCTTCTGGTACGCGCGGAACCTTGTCCTAACCGGAAGTCCGCTGCCGGCCTTCAACATCGACCTTGGTCTGTTCGCGCTGCCCTCGGTGCATGAGCTGACGACCCCTAGGGAGACGGTGGCGGAGTACCTCGGTAACTCCGATGTCCGGAACGGCCTGATCAGGCCAGCGCTCGAGTTCAACTTCGGACCCGCCTGGTGGGCGATCCTCGGATTGTCCCTCCTCGGGATGGTCGCGAGCCTCATCAGCCGGGACGCCTTTGGGCGGATGCTCGGACTCGTGGGAATCGCGAGCTTCGTGGCCTACCTCTATACCCCGCTGATTCTCGGTACTGAAGGGTTCCCTTATCTGTTCAAGTTCAACATTCGGTACGTCACGCTGGCCTTGGTGATCGGGCTAGTCGCGTTCGCCCGCCGACCGGGGTTGGGCGGCGCTGTTCTTCGGTGGCCGGTTCTCTTCGGCTTCGGACTGCTCCTCGTCATCACCCAGTCCGATGATCCGTTCTGGCGCACCGCGCACCCGGAGATCGGCGTGGTAGTCGGAGCCGCAGCCCTGCTTGTTGCGGTGATTCAATTGGGTCCTCGACCGGCGCGGGTACCGCGAGCGTTTCGCTTGGTCGCGGCGTCGGCGCTAATAGCGGCCGCCGTCGTCGAGGGTGCAGTCATCCACCACGACTATCTCCGAGATCGGTACACCCGCGCCGCAGCACTCAGGTTCCAGCTATCACCCATGGGCAGTTACTGGGAATGGGCCCAGCACGTCGATCATGCCCGCATAGCGATCATCGGCGACTTCCTCGTGTATCCCCTGTACGGCCGGGATCTGACGAACCGGGTCGAATACATGGGGCACCACGGGCCCCACGGCGCGTTCTCGCCGATCGTCAGCTGCTCGGAGTGGAGGCGAGCGCTGAACGACGGCGGTTTCCAGTATGTGATCACCACGCCGCTGCCCAACGACCCGCCGGGGCCGCCACCTCCGGAGGTCTGGACCCGTTCGGACCCGGCGGCCAGACCGATCCAGTCGAACGCAGTGGCAATGGCCGGGAACGCCACGCTCTTCCAGCTCAGCGGGCCTCTGCACCCAGCCGCCTGCCCGAGGCCACGGAAAACGCTGACCACCCGGGGCGGTCGGCAGCTGATAAGACTCAGGTCCGGAAGGGAGATAGCTGTCCAGCCGCGGTCCGTCGCCGGCTACCTGGAAACCGTCGGAGCCAACGAGGGCAGCGTCACCGTCGCAGGCTGGGCCGCCGACCCGAGGCTCCGCCGACCGGCCACACTCATCTTCGTTCTAAAGGAAGGACGGGCGCTGGCCGTGGGCTCGCCCAGCGAGCTGCGCCCGGATATCGCCCAGAGGTTCGGCCAATCGGCGCGAAAGTCCGGCTTCAAGCTGAATGTCGTCGATCCACGAGGCGCGGAGCTCACCGACCCCGGCCGCCTCAGGATCTTCGCGGTGTCGCACGGGCGAGCCGCCGAGCTACCTCGCCTGCGACCGCCTGACGAGTAACGGCCAGTAGGCGAGTGGTCAAGCAGCGGCGCGATTCGGCGCCAGGTGGTACAGCCCTATCGTGCAAATGCGTTTAGCGACAACATCGGTTCGCAGCCCGCCAACACCCAAGAGGCAGGAAAATGGTCATGAAGCCAATGCGGCAGTGGCAGACCGGGGCGAAGACGCTGGGCCAGAGCACCTGAAGGGCGAGGTGGACCCGGCGACGAGGCTGGCCGTCTCGCGAACGCGGCCGAGGAGATCGGGCCGCTCTCCCACGACGCATTGGGGCGGCACCGTCTGCTGCCGGACCCTTACGCCGCGGCGTTCAGCGTTTCCCATATGGTCAACCGCGTGCGGGCGATGTCTGGCAGGGGCAGTTCTGGTGACGGCCCGTCGAAACCGGATTTTTGGCGCAGATCGGGACTCGCTGGCGTCGCGGCGCTGACCGTCGGCGCCTTCGCAATCCGGCTGGCTGAGCTTGACCAGAGTCTGTGGGGCGACGAGCTCTACACATACCGGATCGTCACAGAGAACACGGTCTGGGGCGTGTTCCGAGATGTCGCCCACACTACGGAGCTCACCCCGCCGCTCCACTACTTATTCGCGTGGCTGGGGGTGCAGGTCGGCGACCCGACGATCACAGTCCGCCTTCCGTCGCTGATCCTAGGCACCGCGACGGTTCCGCTGGTGTACGCGCTTGGCCTGCAGACGGTTGGCCGCGCAGCCGGGCTTGTAGGGGCGGCGCTAGTGGCCATGGCCCCCTTCGCGATCTACTACAGCGTCGAGAGCCGCGCTTATGGGACGCTGATCTGCCTGAGCGCGCTGTCAACGCTGCTGCTCTTGAGGGCGCTTCGGCACGGGGGGCCGGTTTCGTGGGTCGCCTTCGGGATGAGCACAGCGGCCGTTCTGTACACCCACTACACGGGCGTTTTCGTTGTCCTAGGGCAGCTCGGCTGGGCGCTCTGGACGCATCGCGACCGCGTGACCCAGCTCGCGTTCGTCCACGTAGCGGTCGGATTGGCGTATGCGCCGTGGCTGCCCTCCTTCTTGGACCAGCGCAGCCGCAGCTCAGGCCAAACGGAGCGGTTCGCCAGGGAATTCCCGCTCGAGGCGAGACGGATCCCCCATACGGTCACCGCTGTTCTGCCGGGCTATCCGCCAGGCGGTACTTGGGTCGCAATCTTCTGGGCAACGATCGGGGTGGCCATCGTCGGTGTCGCTCTCGGAGTTTTGGGCCGCCGTCGAGCGGGGACTCACCAGGCAGGACCGCCACGGATGACCGCGCTAATCGTCGTCCTCGCCCTAGTGACTCCCCTCGGCGTGGTTCTATACAGCGTCCAACCTCACGCCAGTCTGCTGTTGTCGCGCAACCTCGGCGCGTCCCTGCCAGCCTTCGCCTTGCTGGTCGGGTGGCTTCTGACCTCGCTTCGGCCATGGTTCGCGATGCCCGCCGTGGCGGTGGCTGTCGCCGCGGTCGGCGTCGGCGCCGTTGAGACGCTCGACCACGACAACCAGCGGCCGCCCTACCGCGAGGTCGCGCACTACCTCGACCACGTGGCCGGGCCTGACGACGTCATACTCACCGGTCAGCCGGACTATGTTCGGCTCTACCTCCGGCGGAGGTTCTTGCCCGAAAATGATCCGTCCGTCTGGGAGCGAGCTGCCCACGGCGGCCGCGTGTTTGTTGCCCATCTTGAGTTGGTCCCTACTATCGGCCTGCCCCGGCTCGCGGGGCCGAACAACCGTGTCCCGCTGCGCGGTGAGAGGCGATTTGCAGGAAGCTTCCCGCTTGTCGTTGGGCGCTATACGGGTCGTCTAGAGGGCAGGCTCAGGCGGCGGAACGGCCAGCTGGTCATAGACTGGTCGCTCGGGCACGACATTCAAGTCACGCCGAAGGCGACCCGCGGTGCCGTCGACAGCGTGTCGATGTCAGCGGCCGTGCTCAACATCGCCGGATGGGCGACCGATGGGGTTGGGCAAGCTGGTGCCGAGGCGGTGCTCGCCTTCTCCGGTCGGCGTCTGCTCGCGGCGGGCTGGCCGACCGCTCCCCGGCCAGATGTGGCGAAAGCGTACGGATCAAGAGCGATCCTCTCGGGATACGCGCTCACCGTCCCAATAACTCGGTCTCACGATCTCCCGTCGCGGCTGCGCGTCTTCGCACTGGTGAGGAGCCGAGCCTCCGAGCTGGAACCCACACCGCGGGCGCACGACGCCATCCGGAGAGGCGCTTCTAAAGGCCGGATGACTACGCGGCCAAGTATCGCTTCCCGGTGATTCCACGCCGCGTGGTCGGGACGGCGGCGGGCTCGTCTCCCGGAGAGCCGGATGGCGAAAGCGGCGCCGGAGAGGACGGCTGCTCGGCGGAAGCGGCAACTGACCGCGCGACAGGTCGCGTCCGAACCCCTGGCGGTTCTCGCAGTACGGCTAGGCCGGTCCACTAAGTTCGGCGCGGAGGCGTCACCGAAGCGCTTCAGGGAGAGCTGGGCGGAATCGCTGCGGGTCACGATCACCGTCCGTGCTTCAGCCGCTCGACCTGATCGGCCGCTCGCCGTTTCACGGAGTGGCACTGGGGTTCGACCGCGTCGGACTTCTACCTCGACAACTCGAAGACGACCGAGGGCCCCGGCTTGCACGCCCGGTACACCAGCGTGGACACGCTCGTGAACTCCGAGGACCAGTACCCGCGCGGCAGGGACATGGTCGGCCCATCCGCGCACCCGCGTCCGCTCCGGGGCTGGCGCGCCGACTCCGGGTTGAGGGGACGCGCCGTCGGCGCCGGGCCGGCCGGGCTAGATCAACCGTCCAGCTTCAGGTTCGCGAAGTCGAAGCGTGCACCGCTGCCGCGGCTCGCCGTGACCGAGAGGTCGCCTCCGCCGAGGTCCGGCACGGCCACGGCCACCCGGCCCTCCTCGGATCGCAGGCCCGGCGGGCCGGCCCCAAACTCGAGTTCCGCGCCCGACGGTCCGGGCCGCACCTCCGCGCTGCCCACCGGGCGCCCGTCGGCCGAAAGGGTGAGCGCCAGTGCCTTCCGCGAGACGTGCCCGGCCAGGCTCCAGGAGCGCCCCGAGCCCGTGTGGAACCTGATCTCGACGGACCCCGTGCGACCGGTGACGGACACGGGCAGTGCGCCCGTCACGCGGCTGACCGAGTCGAGCGAGTGCACCTCGGAGCGCGGCGCCGGGGTGTCCCTCAGCGTCAGCGCGTCGCCCTCACGGCACCAGAAGCCTCCCCCCGCCCTGATGCCGAAGTCCACCCCGGCGAGCTCGAACGGGCCGAAGCAGGAGCGCATCCAGGGCGCGCGCGACGGTCCCGGGCGCCGGCCGAGGAAGCCCGGCGGGAGCCCGGGCGCCGGGGCGTAGCCCGCCCCGATCACGCGGTTCAGCTTCCAGAAGTAGTTCGACTCGCGCCTGCCCGCCCCCGAGGCGTAGATCTCCCAGAACAGCGAGATTTGGGGGGTCGCGAAGCGGAACGGGGCCACGGCGTCGAAGCGGCGGTTAAGCAGCGCGTGCACCAGGTAGAGGGGCTGCCGCCCGGCCGCCAGCAGGTCGATGAAGTTGTAGAAGTTCGGATAGAGCGACCCCTGCGGCTTCACGTTCAGGTCCGACTGCACCTGCTCGTACACGAGGTGGTGGCGCGCGTAGCCGGTGAGCACGGGCGGCACCTCGGTGTACTCGGCGGTCTTCCACACCGGGGGCACGCGAGCCCCCAGCGCGGTGTCGGTGGGGCGCTGGGAGACCACGAACATCAGGGCGATCGCGGCCGCCGCCGCGATCGCGGTGGCCGGATGGTTGCCGCAATACCGGTAGGCGATCGCGATCAGCAACCCCCCGGCCCACAGGACGCCGATGTACTGGTTCACGTCCGACCCGACCTTGAGCCGGAAGTACACCCCGGCGGGTACCCCGATCACCACGGTGAGCACGAGCATCGCCACCAGCCGGGCGTCGCGGGAGCCGCCGAGGGCGGCGCGCAGGTACCCGCGGAGCCCGCGCTCTCTCGACCGCAGCCCGGCCCGCGCCCCCCACGCGGCCACCGCCGCCAGCGCCAGGAGCAGGACCAGCGCCGGAGCGGCAAACCGGAGCAGCTCGTGCATGGACGGCGAGAAGGAGGCAAAGCGGGGGTGCTTCTGGGCCAGCTCGAAGTCGAAGTAGATCTCCCATCCGCCCGTGATCAGGTTGAGCAGCCCGAGCACCGCGAGGTTCAGCGCAAGGAGGCCGGCGCACCAGATCAGGGCCACGCGGCGGTCCACCACCCGCAGCGCCCCCGCGGCCACCAGCCAGGCCGCGGCCGCCAGCGACGCCACCAGGGTCGGCTGCTTGGCCCAGAAGGCCGCCGAGAGCAGCACGGCGGCGGCCACCAGGCTCGGGCGCGAGCCGCCGGCCGTGCCCCGCGCGAGGAGGAACAGGCCGAAGAACGCGAAGGCCCAGGCTGTGTGGTCGGCGCGCCCGTCGTAGAGAAGGTTGAGCGGTAGCACGCTCACGAGCCACCACACCACCCCGCCCAGCCCCAGGGCGCCGGTCAGCCGCAGCAGCCGCTGTGGCCCGCTCGCGCCGCAGCCATCCCCGTAGGCGAGGACGGCCACCAGCCCCACCAGGGCGAAGGTGGCGGCGAAGTTCACCAGGAGCACCCACCCGCCCCACAGGGTCACGTGGTGAAGGAGGCTCACCAGGAACGGGAACAGCGGCGTGTAGAGCTGGCCGGTGTAGCCGTCGGCGGGATCCTGGTAGATCGTGTGGCCCAGGAAGAAGGCCTCGGCGTCGCTGTTGATCGCCGTGGTGAAGCCGAGGTCGGGGTGGCTCACGCCGAGTGCGCGAACCAGCGTCACCGCGATCCCCGCGGCCACCGGGATCCCGAACAGGAGCGGCGCCAGCGCGTGCGCCGTCTGCGACCAGCGCAGGCGCGCGTCGGCTCCGATCACGCGGCTAGCTTACCCCCGTCCGGGACGCCCGGCGCCGGCGTTGCGGGTGGGGGTGGATGCGGGCATTAGCACTTAGACTCGCTGCGATGGCCTCGCGCTCCGATTTACGCGCGCGGGAGCGCCGGCCGGGCCCTGGGCTGCCCGATCGCGGCCTCCTCGCCACGCAGACGGCGCGGCTCGACCGGCCCTGGTTGCCATGGGCATTGCTGGCCCTGCTGCTCGTGGCCGGCGGCGCGTTCCTCTACCGCAGTGGCCACGATCAGATCTTCTGGTACGACGAGTGGGAGTTCCTGCTCGGTCGCAACGGCCACAGCGTCTCCACCTTCCTGAGGCCGCACAACGAGCACCTGTCGCTGGTGCCCGTCGTGGTCTACAAGCTGCTGCGCGCGACCTTCGGGATCGACGGCTACGGCCCGTACCGGCTCGTGCTCGTGCTGCTCGACGTGCTCAGCGCCGGGCTGCTGTTCGTGTACGCCCAGCGGCGGGTGGGCCCGTGGCTCGCCCTGGGCGCCGCGGCGCTGTTCTTGTTCCTGGGTCCTGCGTGGGAGGTGATGCTCTGGCCGTTCCAGATCGCCTGGGTGGCGGCCCTGGCGTCCGGCCTGGGAGCACTGCTGTTCCTGGACCGCGGCGACCGGCTGGGAGAGGTGGGGGCCTCGGTCCTGCTGCTGGTGGCGCTGGCCAGCACCGGCCTCGGGGTGGCGATCGCCGGCGGCGTGCTCGTCGAGGTGCTGTGGCGCAACGACCGGCTCCGGCGCCTGTGGATACCGGGGATCCCGCTGCTGCTCTATCTCGCCTGGAACCTCGGCTACTCCGAGTCTCACTTCTCGAGGCGGACGCTCCCCGACGTGCCGGCGTTCATCGCCGACGCCGCCGCGTCGTCGGCCTCGGCGCTCGTGGGCCTGGCGGGCCCGGTCATCCCGCTGTCCGAGAACAGCCTCGCCTGGGGCCGGCCGCTGGCCGTGGTGGCCGTGGTGGTGCTCGCATGGAGGCTCGTCCAGATCGGCACGGTCACGCCGCGCATGGCGATGCTGCTGGCCTCGCTCGTCGGCTTCTGGATCCTCACCGCCGTCGGGCGGGCCGGCTTTGCCTTCACGCCGCCCTACTCGTCCCGCTACGTGTACGTGGGCGGGGCGTTCGCCCTGCTGATCGTGATCGAGCTCCTCCGCGGGGTCGCGATCGGCCGGACCGCTGCGATCCTGCTCGGCGCGGCGCTGGCCGTGGCGCTGGTGGCGAACCTGGGGGCGCTGCGAGACGCCTCGCGATACCTGCGGGAGCGCTCCGCCATCCGCGCCTCGAACCTGGGCACCATCGAGATGACACGCGACACCGTGGACCCCGGGTTCAGCCCGGCGCCCTTCATCCTCGCGAGCACCTACCTGGCCGCGGTAGCCGATTACGGCTCCCCCGCGTTCTCGCCGGCGCAGATCGCCGGGGCCTCCGAGGAGGCGCGCGCGTCGGCCGACGACAACCTGGTGAAGATCCACAAGCTCGCGCTCACCCCGGCCGGGCGCCCGGCGACCGGCGGATCGCCTCCCGTGGTCGAGGGCAGCAGCGGGGGTTCGGTGAGCACCGCCCGGTCGTGCGTGACGCTCACGCCGTCCGTGTACCGCTCGGCCCTGGTGAAGCCGGGATTGGACGTCGGCGTCCCCGCCGGCGGACTCGTGCTCCGGGCGAGCGGCGGTCCGGCTGACCTCGCCCTGCGGCGGTTCGCCACGGCGTTCCCCGCCGCGCCCTTCGGCACCCTCAGCCCGGGCGGCGGCGCGACGCTGCGCATCCCGGCCGACCGCGCGAGCCAGCCATGGCACGTTCACATCGCACCCGCGGGCCGCGTGAGCGCCTGCGCGGCGGGAGGCCCGGCGGCGTGACCACCGGAGTGACCCAGCGGCCGGCCGCGGCAGGCGGCACCACCTCGGCCGGGCGCGGGGCGTGGCCACTCAATCCCGAGCGAGCGGCGCTCGCCGTGGCCGCCCTCACGGCCCTTGCGTTCGCGCTCCGGCTGGCCGGGATCGGCCAGAGCCTCGTGGACGACGAGATCTTCACCTACGACATCGTGACCCGCTTCGGCTTCGGGGACATCCTGAGCCAGGTCCGGGACACGTCGATCACCCCACCGCTCCACTACCTCGTGGCGCACGTGGCCGTGCAGGTCGGCGACCCGACGATCTGGGTCCGTGTGCCCTCGCTGGTGCTGGGCGCCGCGACCGTGCCGCTCGTCTACCTCCTGGGGGCGCGCACCGTGGGCCGCGGCGCCGCGCTCCTGGGGTCCGCGCTCCTGGCCCTGAGCCCGATGGCGGTCTGGTACGGCCACGAGGCGCGCGCCTACGCCAGCCTCACCTTCCTCGCGGTGCTCTCCACCTACGCCCTTCTGCGCGCGCTCGAGCCCGGGCAGCGCCGCTGGGGCTGGTGGCTCGTGTTCGTGCTGTCGTCCGCGGGCGTCCTGTACACGCATTACACGGGCGTGTTCGTCCTGGGCGCCCAGACGGCCTGGGCGGCGTGGGCCTGCCTCGCCGAGGGCTCCCGGCGCCGCCTCGGGGAGCTGGCCGCAGCCACCGTCCTGATCGTGCTCGCCTACCTGCCCTGGATCCCCGCCTACCAGGACCAGCACCAGAACAAGGTGGGCATCCTCGCGATCAACTTCCTCCACCCGCTGAACTGGCACACCGCCTGGGAGAACGTGGCCAAGCTGCTGGTGGGCCAGCCGTTCGAGCCGTGGGACGACCTCCTCGGCGCTCGCGGCCTCCTGCTGATCGGGATCGGCCTGGCCGCGCTCGCCGCGGGCTGGGTGGTGAACGCCACCGACCCCGGCGCCTCGATCAGGCTGCGCCCGCGGCCGTCGGGGCTGATGCTGGTGGCGATGCTCGCCGTGGCCACGCCGGTGGCACTGCTGCTCTACGGCATCTTCGACACCAGCCTCTACGCGCCGCGCAACCTGCTGGCCTCCCTGCCGGGCATGTGCCTGCTCCTCGGCGCCGCCGTGGCGGGGATTCGCCCGCCCTTCAGGACAGTGGCGGCGGCCGCGCTGATCGCCGCGGTGGCCCTCGCCGGCGCCGAGGGGCTGCGCGCCGAGCACCGGCGGCCGCCCTTCGACGAAGCCGGCGCGTACCTCGATCGCGAGGCGGGCCCGGGCGACGCCGTGCTGCTGCTCCAGGCGGGGAGCGAGCTGTTCGGGCGCAATCCGGCCCTGCGGAGCCTGGAGCTCAGCATGGACCGGCCCCACCCGTTCCTCGCCACCGGGGTGGCCGCCGACAGGGCCAGGTACCGGGACACGCTGCGAAAGGCGGCCAGGCGGCGAAGGCTGTTCGTGGTGGTGGCACCCGTGCCGGGCGTGCCCGCGTCGATTCTCAGGGAGCGCCTCGGGCCCGGCTTCCGGCTCGTCGCGCAGCGGTCCTTCCAGGGCTTCGCCCCGATACGCGTGGCCGAGTACGCCCCGGTCCCCGGGAGCGGCGCGTGAGCGGCTCCGTGACCAGCCCCGCTCCCACGCGCCGCGGGCGGTTCCTCGGCCTCGAGCCCTGGGAGCTCGCGGTGCTCGCCGCCCTCGCCGTGGTGGGGTCGCTGCCCCTGCTCGCGCTCATCTGGGACGCGGTGGCCAACAACAAGGTGTGGCTCGGCACCGACGGCGGCCCCGTGATCCAGGACCAGATGCAGTACGTGAACTGGATCCGCGACGCCTCGGAGCACGTCCTGATCTCGAACCACTACCAGGCGGAGGCGTCCAAGGCGAGCTACCTCCACCCGGGCGCTCTCATCTCGGGCGCGCTCGTGGCACTCGGCCTCTCCCCCGCGGCCGGCTACCTGCTCTGGAAGCCGTTCGCGATCGTGGCCCTGTTCGCCGCCGTGGCCGCCTTCGTCCGCCGGACCCTGCCCCCCGGCGCCGGGCGCCCCGCCGCCCTCGTGCTGGCGCTCTTCTTCCTGCCCCCCACCACGCTGTTCGTGAAGGACCACATCGGCCTGACCATCGCCACCGGCGAGGTGTGGCCGGTGGACATGCTCTGGGGGTACTTCTTCTCCGCCCTGGCGGTGTCCGCCCTGGTGGGCGCAATCGTGCTCTACGAGCGGGATCGCGCCGCCGGTCGGGTCACCGTGTGGCCCGCCCTCCTCGCCTTCTTCGCCACCTGGCTCCAGCCCTGGGAGGGAGCGCTCGTGCTCGGAGTGGTGATCGGGGCCGAGCTGGTGCTCGAGCTCCTGCGCCGCCGCTCCCGCCGGGAGCTTCCCCCGGGGCCCGCCCCGCGCATGCTCGCGCGCCTGCTGGCGCCGCTGGCGGTGGCCACCGCGGTCCCCCTCGCCTACTACGTGGTGCTCGGCCGGGTGGACCCGGCATGGTCGATCGACCCCGGCGTGCACGACTTCCTCGATCCCCCCTGGTGGGCCATCTTCGTCACGATCGCGCCCCTGGCCCTCCCGGCGCTCCTGGCCTACCGCCAGCTCCCCACCACGTTTCACGAAGCGGCCGTGCGCGTGTGGCCGGTGGCCGCGCTGGTTCTCTACTGGCTGCTCACGAACCTCTATCCCGGGCACTACGCACCCCACGCCCTCCGGGGCATCAGCATCCCGCTGGCGGTCCTGGCGGTGAGCGGCATCGCCTCACTCGGGCTCCGGGTGTCGCGGCCCGTGGCGCTGGGGGCGATCGCGGCGGCGGTGCTGGTACTCACGGTGCCGGCGACGGTGGACCGGCTGCAGGAGGCGCGCGACCGCATCAACCGGAACTCCGGGCCCTACTTCCTGAACCCGGGAGAGCGCGACGCCCTCAGCTACCTGGACCGGCTCGACACGCCGGGAGCGGTGTACGCGCCGGTGGGGATGGGCCAGCTCATCCCGGCGCGCACGGGGCGCCACACGAGCGTCGGGAACCTGTTCTGGACCCCGGACTACCTGCGCCGGCGCCAGTACACGGACCTCCTGTTCCAGGGCCGGATCGCCCCCGTGGCGACCAGGGCGATCGTCCAGTCGAGCCAAGCCCGCTTCATCCTCGCCGGCTGCACGGGCACCACCGACCTCACCCCCGTGCTGCGCGGGCTCGTCACGTCGATCGAGCACTTCGGCTGCGCCACCGTCTACACGCTGAAGGACTGACGGTGGAGGACCGGATCTACTCGCTGGTGTACGAGCTGGAGGAGCGCCACTGGTGGTTCCGCGGGCGCCGCGCGGTGCTGGGCGCGCTCATCCAGAGGGCCGGGATCACCAGCGCCCGGCGAGTGCTGGACGCCGGCTGCGGCACGGGGCGCAACCTCCAGGACTACGCGCGGCTCGGGCCGGCGGCCGGAGTGGACCCCTCCGCCAGCGCGGTGGAGTTCTGCCGCCAGCGGGGACTGAGCGACGTGACCGAGGCCGGTGTGGAGGCGCTGCCCTTCGAGGACGGCGCGTTCGATCTCGTGTTCGCCACCGACGTGCTCGAGCACGTGGACGACGACGTGGCCGCGATGCGGGAGCTTCGCCGCGTGGTGGCGCCCGGAGGGCTGCTCGTGGCCACCGTCCCCGCGTACATGTGGCTGTGGACAGCCAGCGACGTGGCCCTCCACCACCGCCGCCGCTACTCCCGGCCGCGGCTGGCCCGGAGTGCCGGGGCGAGTGGATGGCAGCCCGAGGTCGCCACCTACTTCAATTCGCTTCTGCTCCCCCCGATCGCCCTGGCCCGGACCCTGCGGTCCAAGGCCAAGGCCAAGGACGGGGGCGAGGAGCGGGCCGAGCTCGAGCTCACGCCGCCACTGGTGGACCGGGCGCTGGCCCTGCCCATGCAGATGGAGGCCGGCCTGATCGCGCGCGGCGCGAACCTCCCCGCCGGGGTGTCGGTGGGGATGGTCTCCCGGGCGGTCTGAGCTTCAGCGGCGCAGGCGCGCGACGAGCCGGATCACGTCCAGCGCCATCCGGGGCGACGCGAGCAGCGGGTTGACCTTCGAGTCGTCGTCGTGGAGGTACACCACCGGAACCTCGTCGATCGACAGCCCGGCCGCCCGCGCCCGCATCAGCAGCTCCACGTCGAACGCGAATCCGGGCACGAGCTGCGTCTTCGTGAGCTCACGCGCCGTCTCCGTCCGCATCAGCTTGAAGCCGCACTGCGTGTCCCTGTACGGAAGGCCCGTCAGGCGGCGCACCATCGCGTTGAAGGCCCGCCCGATGGTCTTCCGGTATTCGGGCGCGGCCACGGTGGAGCCGGGAACGTCGCGCGAGCCGATGGCGAGGTCCGCGCCCTCCCGGAGGCCCGACCAGAGCTTGGCCACCTCGGATAGCGGAGTGGACAGGTCCACGTCGCTCAGCAGCACGAGCTCACCCCGCGCCACGCCGATCCCGGCGGCCACCGCCGCCCCCTTGCCCTCGTTGTGCCCTCCCCGCAGCTGGGGCGTGATCACCGGCGCGCGGCCAGCGGCCGCGCGAAGCAGGTCCGGAGTGCGGTCGGTGCTGCCGTCGTCCACCACCACGATCTCCCGAAGCTCGAGGCCCGCGGCGGCGACCTCCTCCGCGGCAGAGCCCTCGAACACCTCCAGGGACCTGGCGAGCCGGCGTTCCTCGTTGTACGCCGGCACGACTATGGAAAGGGTCGGCAGGGTCAGGCCTTGGCGAGGTAGTACTGGGTCCAGAGCAGGCCGTCGAACCGGCCGCCCGAGAGCCTGCGCTCGAGCCATTGCTCCAGGCGAAGGGCGGTCCGTCCCCCGAACTCGGCCACGAGCGGCAGGTACACGCCGGACTTGAAGCTGTCCACGATCAGGAAGCCCGGCACCGCCATCTGGCGCCGGAGCTCGCGCTCCGCCAGGAGGTTCACGTGACCGGTGGCGAGGATCGGCTCCCGGTACACGCGGCGCACGAGGTCGATCACGCCGGGCAGGAAGGCCACGCGCCCGGCCACCTCGAGCGGACTGAGCGGCTGGGGCGTGGACAGCACCAGGAGGCCACCGGGCTTGAGCACGCGATGGATTCCCCACAGGGCACCGGGAGAGTCGGGGATGTGCTCGATCACCTCGGAGCAGAGCACGAGGTCGAAGCTGGCCGGCGGCAGGTCCGTATTCGTGATGTCGTCGGCCATCGGCACCAGATTACGATGGGTCTCGCGCAGCCGGTGCGCCTGATCGAGGAAGGCGGGCTCCACGTCAGCGGCCACCACCTCGTCGTACAGCCCGGCCAGGAGCGGGAGGTACACACCGCTCCCCGGGCCCACCTCGAGCGCCCGCGCCGTGGGCCCTTCCGCCGCGGCGCGCCGCAGCAGCTCCTCCACACGGTCGCGCCGGGACACGTGAAGCCAGCGCCGGGTCGGGTTGCGGGAGGTGTAGAGGGTCTCTTGGAGGGCCAGGAGCTCCGACACCGGCGCGATGCTATTCACGCGGCAGACCGGGCCCGCCAGTCGGCTCGGCGTCCGCGGGGGTGGGCTAGCCTGAAGCGAGTCTGAGAGCCCACTGGCCGGCGGACCCCCCTGAGCACATCCTTCTCCCGCACGAAGCCGCCACCTCCTCGCTCCACGACCGGGGAGGGTCCGGCGCCCGGGCGCCGGGTCGACCCCGCCCTCGTGGCGGTCGGCGTCCTCACCCTGGTGGGTCTCGCACTGCGCATTCCCGGGATGCGCGAGTCGCTGTTCGGCGACGAGCTCTTTCTCTACGCCATCGCCACGCGCCCGGGGCTCCACACGATGCTTCAGGCCGTGCACGACAGCGAGAGCACGCCGCCGTTCCACTTCGGGCTGGCCTGGGCGGCCACCAAGCTCGGCGATCCGACGATTTCCGTGCGGATTCCCTCGCTGGTGCTGGGAACGGCGGCCATCCCGCTCACCTACCTGGCGGGCCTGCGCATCGTGGGCCGGCGCGCCGCGGTGCTCGGAGCGGCATTCGTGGCACTCAGCCCGTTCGCCATCTTCTACGCGGTGGAAGCGAGGGCGTACGCCACGCTCGTCTTCCTGGCCGCGCTGTCCACCTTCAGCCTGGTGCGCGCCCTCGACACCCGCCGACGCGGCTGGCTCGTGGTGTACGGGATCGCGGCCTGCCTCATCCTCTACAGCCATTACACGGGCGTGTTCCTAGTCGGCGCGCAGGCCGCCTGGGCCCTGATCACGCAGCGGGACCGGCTCCGCGAGCTCCTGATCGTCCACGCCGCCGTGGCGCTGGCCTATCTCCCCTGGCTGCCCTCCTTCCAGGTGCAGCGCCAGGACAGCTCGGCCAACCGGATCGCCTCCTTCAAGTCGTTCACGCCCGAGGGCTTCTTCAGGGAGCTGGCCATCTCGCTCGTGGGACATCCCTTCGAGCCGCTCAAGTCGGTGCCCGGGCGCCTGGCCGTGGTGCTGCTCGCGGCCGCCGCCATCCTCGCCGTGGCGGGAGTGCTGGCCGCCCTGTGGCGGCACCGGAGCACGGACCCGAGTCCCTCGGCCGGCGCGGTGCGGACCTACCCGGGGCTGGTGGCCGTCACCGCCCTGGCCACCCCCATCGGACTCGCCTTCTACAGCACGGCCGGGGAGAACGTGTACATCCCGCGCAACCTCTCGGCCTCCCTTCCCGGGCTCTGCCTGCTCCTGGCCGGCGGACTGCTCCAGCTGCGCCGGCCGCTGGCGGCGGTGGGCGCCGCGGCCGCGCTCGCCGCGCTCGTGATCGGGACGGTCACCACGCTCGAGACCCGCTACGACCGGCCGCCCTACCGCAAGGTCGCGGAGTTCCTCGACGCCCACGCGGGCCCGCGCGACGCCGTGGTGGAGTACCCGCTGTTCGCGAACTACAGCGGCGGCACGTTCTCGTTCGAGCAATCCCGGGTGAACGTGGCCACGCTGCTCGGGCACCACCTCGACGTGCACTTCAAGCGCCCCCACCTCTTCTTCCAGACCGCCGGTAACGAGCGCACCGCGTGGGACCCGGCCGCCCGGGAACGGCGCCTGTTCGTGGTATCACCCTCTGATGCGGCCCATCGGAGTCCCGTCCTTCCCCCACGCCTCCGGCCGCGCTACCGGTTGGTGAGCCGACGCCTGTGGCAGGGCCTCGTGCCGGTGGCCGTGTTCGAGTACGAGGCCAGGAAACCCGCCGGGGGGCGGCCGTGAGGGCGCTTCGCCTGCTGGCGGTAGGGCTCTGCGTGGTGGGCGCGCTGATGGCGCTCGTGGCCTACCGGTCCGAGCGGCGCGCCGACGAGGTGGTGAGGCTCGCCCTGCTCACAGCGCGCACCTCCACTGCCGATCCCGCCGCCTCCGAGCGCCACCGCCGGCGGGCGCTCGACCTGCTCCGGACGGCACGGCTGCTCAACCCCGACACCAACCTGGATGTTCAGAAGGGGCTCTTCCTGGAGCCCGACCAGCGGCGGGCACTCGCGGTGCTCAGGGACGCGGCAAACGACGAGCCCGAGAACGTCTTCCTGTGGCTGACGCTCTCCAAGGCCCAGGAACGGGACGGCCACCTGCCCGCGGCCAGGGCGGCCTACGCACGTGCACGGGCGCTCGATCCGCGCCTGGCGGCGCCGCGCTAGGCCCGGCCCGCGACTATCAGGACAGTGACCGCCACGGCCACCTCCCCGACTCCGGAGACATCCGCCCGCCCGGACCGCCGGGTGATCGCCGGCCTGGGCCTGCTCGGGCTGCTGGCCGCGTTCGTCGCCTTCTACCGCCTGGGGGCGGCCACCTGGCTGAGCGACGAGCTCTACTACCGCGAGGCCGCCAGGGCCTACGTGCATGGCGACTTCAGCGTGAACCGCGAGAACACGCTGCTGTCGAAGTACATCCTCGGCGTGGTGCAGCTGGTGTTCGGGGACGGCCCGGTGGCCGTGCGCGCGCCCGCCGCCGCGGCGGGGCTGCTCACCGGCGTCGGACTGCTTCTGCTCGGCCGGCGGATAGCCGGGCTGTGGGCGGGCGTGATCGCCTTCGCGCTCTGGGCGTTCCTCCCCCGCGCCGAGATCATCGGCGACTTTCAGGTGGGCCGGGTCCAGATCGAGCGCTACTTCCGTCTCGAGACCTTCATGGAGCTGTTCGTGGTGGCCGCCCTGTTCGCGGCGTGGCGATGGTCGGAGGACGGCCGCTGGCGCTGGGCCGTGGCCGCGGGCGTGAGTGCCGGCCTGGCCACCGCGTCCAAGGCACCGGGCGTCCTGGTGATTCCCGCGCTCGTGATCGTCGGCCTGGTCTGGCTCCCCCGGGACAGGCGGCTGATCGCACAGGCGCTGGCCATATGCGTGCTGCCCTCCGTGGTGGTGGCGATCACCTACCTCCCGCTCGGCACCGACGCCTTCGACGCGATCCACGGGATGTTCTACGTGGACAAGCTCCGCCGGACCGCGTTCGACACGCCCTTCGTCTTCTTCGGGCACCTCTACCACCGGCCCCCGTGGTGGGCGAACTTCTGGTGGCAGTGGAAGAGCCTCGGCACCCCGGCCACGATCTCCGTGGCCGCCTGCGTCTTGCTGGCCCCGTTCCTGCTGCCGCGCCGGGCGCTGCTGCTGCTCGGAACGGCCATCGCCGTGCCGCTCCTCTTCTTCATCGTGCGGCTCAACTACGCGCTTCCGTACTACTACTACGCGTGGCAGCCGCAGCTCATGCTCGTTTGCGGCCTGGTGCTCGCCGCCCTGATCGCCCGGGGCCGCGTGGGACGAGTGGCCGCCATCGCCATCGCGCTGCCGCTGGTGGTGGCCGCCCTCGGTACCGTGCGCGACGTGGCCAACGTCAGGGAGCGCGACTTCGCCGCCGCCGCCCGTGAGCTCGGGCCGAGAATGCGCTCCGGCGCGGTGGTCACGTGGGGTCTCGAGGCGAGCAACATCCTGCGCAGCGAGCTGCCCGGCGCCACCGTGGTCCTGACCCCGGACGGCACCCCCAACATCTCGGCCATCGTGGTCGACCCGACGATCTCCACCCGCCGCCCGAGCAAGGAGATCTCCGATTACCTGCGCGAGCACCGCCGGGATCTCGAGCTGCGCCGGGTGGACCGCCTGCGCATCTACCTCCCGCGCAACCGGGCGGCAGCCACGGCCGGTGGGACGCCCTGAGCATGCAGTCCGCCGTCGCCCCGGCCGCGCCCGCACCCGGTTCCACCGCGCCGGCCGGCCGCGGCTCGCAACCCCGCTGGCCGCTCCTCGTGCTGGCCGGCGCGATGGTGGTGGCCGCAGGCGTGATCCTCCACCTGACCCGCGGGTTCACCTTCTACTACGACGAGTGGAACTTCGTGGTGAACCGGCAGGCCTCCACGTCCGATGCTTTCTTCGGCCCCCACAACGAGCACATGGTGCTGGTCCCCGTGCTGGTGTTCAAGGCGCTGTGGGCCGTGGCCGGCCTCAACGAGTACTGGACCTTCCGCGTGGTCGTGGTGGCCCTTCACCTGCTCGTGGCCGGGCTCCTCTACGCCCTCGCGCGGCGCCGGGTGGGGGCCGTGCTCGCCCTCGCGCCGGCGCTGATCCTCCTCTTCCTGGGCACGGCCTGGGAGATCATCCTGTGGCCGTTCGAGATCCAGTTCCTGATCCCTGCGGCGGCCGGCCTCGGCGTGCTCATGGCCATCGAGCGCGAGGACCGTCGCGGGGATTTGGTGGCCTGTGGGCTGCTCATCCTGGCCTTCGCCAGCGGCAGCCTCGGGGTGCCCGTTGCCCTGGGTGCGGCGGTGGAGATCCTCTTCGGGCCGCGCCGCTTCACGCGCCTGCTGCTGGTGGTGGTGCCCCCCGCCGTGCTCTACGCGATCTGGCTGCACCAGTACAACCCCTACCGCCACCAGTTCGGGAGCATCGGATCGGTTCCCAAGTTCGCCACCGAGCAGCTGGCCTCGGCGCTGGCCGGGATCGCCGGCTTCCGGTACGGATCGGTGCGCACGCCGGCGCTCATCGCGGCCATCGCGTTCATCGTGCTCCTCGCCGTCCACCTGGTGCGGCGGCGGGAGGGCCGGCCCCGCCTGGTCGCGCTGATCGTGATGGCGCTCGCCTACTGGGGGGCCCTGGCCCTCTACCGCCCCTGGGTTCTGAACCAGCAGCCCAGCCGCTTCCTCTACGCGGGTGGGGCGTTCGTGCTGCTGATGGCGGTGGAGCTCGCCCGAGACGTGCGGTTCGACCGCCGCGCGCTCGCCGTGGTGGGCGCGCTGGTGGTGCTCTCGGTGGCCTCGAACGCCGACGACCTGCGAAACGGCGCCCACACGCTCAGGGAGTACTCCGACTTCGTGCAGCCCGGCCTCGGCGCGCTCGACCTCGCCCGGGGCACCGTGGATCCGAGCTTCCGACCCGAGCCCACCAGGGCGCCGGACATCGTGGCCGGCAAGTACTTCGAGGCGGTGGACCGGTTCGGCTCCTCCCCGGGCGACACACCAGCGGAGCTCGCCACCCGGACCGAGCCCGCACGAGAGGCGGCAGACATCGTGCTCGTCTCCGCGCTGAGGCTGGCGCTGCGCCCGGCGGGAAGCGCCGGCACCGGCACCGCGCCGCGGGTCACGCTGGCCGACCGCGGCACGGCGCGCACCAGGGGCTCGTGCGTGAGCTTCCGCCCGGCGGGCGGACAGGGAGCGCTGGAGCTCGAGCTGCCCCCGGGCGGGGTCAACGTCACGGCCGCGGCCGGCCCCCCGGCCCAGCTGTTCCTCCGCCGCTTCGGAGACGCCTACGTGCCCAACGGCGCCGCTCCGGCGGAGCCGGACTTCGTGAGCCGCGAGGCGTTCGGGCGCGGCCTGCTCCGCAGCCAGGTCCTGCTGCCGCCCGCGCGGAAACCCAGCGCCCTGCCGATCCCGCGCGATCTGGCCCCGCAGCCGTGGCGCGCGCGGCTGGCGGCGACCGTGCCGGTTTCGGTCTGCGGGATCTGAGCCCCCGCGCGGCGTCTACGCGCGGCCGCGCACCGGCGCGTACACCAGCACCGCGATGGTCTGGAAGCCGGGGTAGATGCGCCGGGCCGTGACGCGGTAGCGGTGCCGGAGCCCGGCCGGTGGGTCGGGCGCGTATGCGAAGAAGCCGAAGTAGGGCCGCACCATGATCACCCGTCCGCCGCGCGACTGGGCGCGGCGCCAGGCGCGCAGGTCGTCCACTCCGAGATAGGTCGGGAGCGGGTGCTTGCGGTACACGTGGAGGTCCCCGGCCACGGTGCTCCACACGAGCGTGTCGCCCGGGCGGACGATCGAGTCCACGAAGGCCGCGGCGTCCTTCGACGCCGGCCTGCGGTGCTCGTCCCTCAGTGTGTCGATCGTGCCCACGGCCATGGCCGCCAGCAGTGCCACCGCGCCGACCGCGCCCGGAACGCGGCCCAGGGAGACCACGGCCCAGGCCACCACCAGCGCCATCGCGCACACGGACGCGCCCAGGTTGCGGGCCAGCAGAAGGTCGGTGCTCCCGAGCGAGTAGAGCACCACGCCGGCGGGCGTGGCCACCGCCAGCAGCAGGAGCAGGATCTGCTCGGGCGTGAGTCCGAGCGACCGGCCCGCGGTGAGGCGGCGCACGCCTCGCGCGAGCGCCACCACCACCCCGGCGCCCACGGCGGCGAGGAAGACGGCGAGCGCGGGGCGGCCGGGCAGGTCCCGCAGCTGCGCGAACGGATGCCCGGGAAGCACGCTTAGGAGCGACGTGACCACCGCGTGCACGCTCGGGTCCGGGGCCAGCGCCTCGATCGCCCCGATCCCCTTGTTGCCGCGCTGGTTGAAGAACGACGGCAGCCAGGGCATGTAGGCGATCGCGATGGCCACGTGCGCCGGCACCACCTCCCTGAGGCGGTGCCGCCCCGCCCACAGCGCCCAGGCGGCCTGCACGGCCACAGCGAAGACGCCGGTGTAGTGGGTGTAGAGCACGAGCGCGGCGCAGAGCGAATAGAGCGCCCACCAGCGCGTCCGGCCCGTCCGGAGCGCCGTGATCAACGCCAGGCTGGACACGGCGATCAGGAAGATGAGCGTGGCGTAGGCGCGCGCCTCCAGCGAGTAGAAGGCCGCGAACGGGCTGAGGGCCACCATCGCCGCGGCCAGCAGGCCCGCCGCCCGGCCCACGGTGCGCTCGCCGAGCAGGTAGGTCACGGGCACGGTGGCCGTGCCGAGGATCAGCGACGGCACCCGCACCCAGGTCGTGCCGTCCCCCACCTGCACCGCGAGCCAGGCGAGCACGTAGTGGAACGGGGGCGTGACCGAGGTGTCGTGCACCGCGCGGAGCACGTCGACGAGGCCGTTCCGCGTGACGATGTCGTAGGTGAGGACCTCGTCGCCGTAGAGGCTCTGGTCGATGTTCGCCAGCCGCAGCCCGAACGCGAGCAGCGTGAGAGCGCCGACCGCCGCCGCTGCCGCCCGGGAGGGCAGCTCGCTAGAGGCAGGTCTCGACGCGGCTGCGGGTGGCTTGCGGGGGATGGGTTGTGTAGCCGATGACGATGGCACTCTTGCGCTCCGCCTGGCCTCCGGACGCCTTGAGGAACCGGGCAATGCCGCCCAGCGCCTGCGAGGCGGCCTCGGGGGTGGGATAGACAAACAGAAGCGATCGCGCGCCCGCGCCGATCGGCGCCTCGAGCGCGATCGATCCGCTGGGCGAGGTCTCCGCGCGCCGCGGCGCGAAGCCCGCGCGGCGCAGGCAGGCCGAGAGCCCGGCGGCGTCGCGGCGCAGCGCCGCGGCCGCCCTGCGGGCACGGGCGAGCCCGGAAACCGTGAATCCGGTGCTCGGGTCGGCGGGCGAGTAGACGCGGACGGTCAGGGGCAGGGAGCCGGGGAAGCTCCGGCTCTCGGTCTCGCGCGCCCCCAGGCTCTTCGGCGGCGCGGGAAGGGGATCCGGGCCCACCAGGAGGAAGCGGGAGCGGCGGGCCGTGGCGGAGTAGGCGCCCACCACGTCGGCGTCCTGGAAGATCGAGTAGACCTCATGGCCCCGCTCGAAGTTCACGTCGAGGCTCTGCTGGCGCCCATGGCTGACCACCTGGGAACGGGTGGCGCCCAGGGTGAGGTCGGCCTGCACCACGGCGTCGCCCGGGCGGGCGGTCCGGTCGATGAAGTGCGCCGCCCCCTTGTAGTCCGGCCGCCGGTGCACGTCCTCGAGGCCGGCCACGGCCCCCACGGCCATGCAGGCCACCGCGACCGCGGTGAGCGCGAGCGAGACGGTCCGGCCGGGCCAGGTCACCACCGCGCCGGCGAGCAGCGCCACGAACGGCAGCGCCGCGCTGAGGTAGCGGGCGATGAAGAGCTCGGGCCCGAGCGCGCTGTAGAGGAGGAAGCCCAGGATCGGCGCCAGCGCCAGGGCGCCCACGAGCACCAGGCCGGGAGCCGGGCGCGGCGACCCGCCGTCACGTGTGAGCGCGCGGCGCGCGCCGGCCACGAGGCCAACGGCGAGGGCCAGGCCGAGCACCGCCACCACCCCGCGCCCGGGCAGCTCCGAGACCACGAAGCTGGGATGCCCGGGGAACAGCCGCAGCAGCTCGCGCTCGATGCCGGACGCGTTGAGCGGCGCGTAGAACGCGAGGATCGAGATGCTGTTCCCCTTCTGGCCCAGGAACGCGATCACCCACGGCAGGTAGCCCACCGCGATCGCGGCCCCTGCGATGAAGAAGGGGCGCCAGCGGTCGCGGTGGGCCCACAGCACCCAGAGGCCCTGGGCCAGGAGCACGAAGAGCCCGAAGTAGTGCGCGTAGAGCACGAGGCAGCCGCTCACCGCGTAGGCCACCCACCAGCCGGTGCGGCCGGTGTCGAGCGCCACCAGCAGCGCCAGCGTGCACAGGACCACGAAGAACGTGAGCGTCGCGTAGGGACGCGCCTCGGTGGAGTAGAAGATCGCGAAGGGGCTCAGCGCGAGCAGCGCCGCGGCCACCACACCGGCGCGGCCGCCCACCGCCCGCCGGCCCACGAGGTAGATGAGCGGGACGGTGGCCGTGCCGAGCACGAGCGACGGGAGCCGGATCGTCACGGTGGGGTCGCCGAGCTTCATCGAGAGCCAGGCGAGCACGAAGAAGAGGGGCGGGCTGTTCTCCCCTCCCTGGCGCACCGCGTCGATCACCCCACCGAGGCTCCGGCCGTGCACCTCCGCGTAGGCGTACATCTCGTCGCCCACGAGGCTCTCGCCCACATGCGGCAGCCGGAGCGCGAGTGCGAGCAGGGTCACGCCGGCCACGGCCAGCAGCTCGGCGTTCAGAGCCCGGCCGTCCGCCGCGTCCAAGCTCTGGGCCGCCATGGATTCGAAGGTACCTGACCCCGGGCCGCCGGGCGGCGGGCCTACGCGGAGCACGCGCCGGGGTCGAGTGGCCCGTCGATCCGGAACAGGGCCACCACCTGGTTGTCGCGCAGCAGGGGCGTGACCTTCGGATCAGAGCGGGTCCAGATCTCCTCGGGGGGAGCTGCACGGGTCACGTTCCCGGGATAGTTGAAAGGCGTGGTCACCACGTAGCGGTAGTGGCCGTTGTTCAGGGCGCGCCTCCACCCCGCGCAGGTCCGGAAGGGTGTGAACGTCCCGTGCGGCCCGTGCTTCGCCACGTAGTCCACCCGGTTCGACCCGTCCAGCCCGGTCAGCGGGTACTGGATGAAGAAGTTCACGATCGCGATCCGCGAGTGGTCCACGTCGCGGGCCCAGCGCGCCACCGAGGGCATCGGCCCCCAGTCGGCGTAGCGGTCGCGCAGGTAGTTCCGCTGCACCAGGTACCCGGCGGGCACGAGCGCGAGCACGGCCACCAGCGCCAGCGCCCGGAGGGGGCCGGGCGCGCCGCCCACCCGGGCCCGCGGGCGGGCGATCAGCAGCACGCCCGCGGCCAGCACCGCCGCCCCCAGCGCGGCCGCCGCGAGCGCCGTGCCGTGGCCGGGCGCGTCCGCGAACCGGGCCGAGCGCAGTCCCGTGGGCCAGACGGCGGGGTCCAGCTGGGTCACCACCAGCACCGCGGCCAGCACCCCGGTCAGGAGCTGGAGCACCCTCCGGGCGTCCGGGCGCGGCACCAGCGGCAGGAGCGCTAGTCCCAGCACCAGCGCGGGCGTCGGGTACCTCAGGTTGAACTTGAAGAACTGCGGATCGGCCTCGGTGCCGAGGCCCTGGGGCGTGAACACGAAGGCCACGGCGCTCACGATCGCCACGACCCCGAGCATGCGCTCCACCCGTGAGCGGCCGCCCACCACCGCCCCGATCATGCCGATCAGCGCCAGGCCCGCGATCGCCCACCAGACGGGCCCCCAGGCCTCCAGCAGGCCGGGCTGGAAGTGGTCCCCCCAGACTCCGGGCTGGCCGATGTAGTGCGCGACCGTGTAGGTGAGCTTGGTGAGCGGCGGAGAGTGGAGCTCCACCGGGCCGAGTTGGATGTCCGCCGCCGGGATCGGGTTGCCGAACGCGATCAGATTGCGCACGAACCACACGCCGCCCATCGCCAGCAGCGCCGCCAGCCACACCCCGGCCATCCTGAGCCGCTTGCCCCGTGGGGCCACCGCCACGGCTCCCACGGCCAGAGCGCCCAGCGGCACGGTCATCGACAGCTTGGTGCCCAGCGCGCCGGCCGCGGCCAGGGCGGCGAGCGTGCCCGTGATGCCCGTGGGGCCGCCGTTCACCAGCAGGGCCGCGGCGGACAGCAGCAGCGCGAGCCCCACCACGTCGTTGTACGCGCCGCCCGGCTGGGTCTCCACCATGATCGGCGTGGCGAACACGAGGGTCACGGCGAGCACGCTGATGGGACCGAGCCCGCGCCGGCGCCCCGCGCAGTAGGCGGCGAGCAGGAGCAGTCCGAGCCAGGCCAGGTTCAGGAACGGCGAGAGGAAGTCGTTGCCGAACCAGAGCATGCCGAGCGCGTGGAAGAGCCCGGAGGTGGCCGGGTAGAACGCCGTGCCCGCGCCCGTCTCGAAGAACTGCACGTGAGTGATCGAGCCGTCCTGGACGAAGCGCACGGCCTGCGGAAGGTGGTACCAGACCGTGTCCGCTCCGGTCATCCCGTGGTTCAGGGCCGGGAGGACGCGGGTGCACCACGCCCCGACCACCAGGGCACCGGCCGAGAGCGCCGCGAGCGATGCGGCACGCCCGCCCCACTGCGGCGGAGCCGGCGGCGCGGTGGACGCCACCGGCGCCCCGGATGTTCCCGCGCGCCACATCAGCGCACCGGCCACCACGCACCCGAGCGCCACGGGCACGGGATGAAGGAGGCTCACGAGCCCCAGGAGCTGGAGCGCGAGGATGAGCGCGGTCACGCCAATCACGCACTCCGCCAGGCGCGCCGGGGCGCCGGTCCAGCTCTCCAGCAGGCGACGTCGCAGCGCGTACGCACCGAGCGCCAGCGGCACCAGGCACACCGCCACCAGCAGCAGGCCGGTCAGGTAGCGACCGAAGCTCACCGCTTAGCCCCCCACGGCCCGCAGGGCGCTTCCATGACCCACAGCAGGCTCGGCATCCGAGCGCGACACGGTATCCGGCCTGCGCCGGAGGCACCCGCTCGGGCTGACACAGAGCGCCCGCACCCATCCGCCGTCGGCTTCCTCTGCTAGAAATTCTCTGCGTGTCGCTCGGGGCGGTCGCCGTCTCCATTCTCGTTCTGACCGGCGGCTTTGCCGTCGCGCCTGCTGCTGCGATGGCCCAGACCGGCACGGTTCCCAACCCCCCGATTGCCGCTCCCACCGCCGCTCCGAGCGCCCCCACGGACCGCCTCGCGCCCTCCGGGTGCGCTCAGCCCGCGGACGAGACCGCCACCGGCCTCGATGCCGACTCGGAGGCGATCCCGGCCGCCGCGCCGCCCGATCCGCCCGATCCGGCCGCCGCCCCCGGCGATACCGAGGAGGAGGACGTGCCCCCCATCGCCCACTGCTCGCAGAACGCCGGTGACGAGCAGTACCAGGACCCCTTCGGGAACTCCGGGCCCCCCAAGGCCGGGGGCGGGGGCGGAGGCAAGGACCCGCAGCGCGCCACTCGACTGTCCGGCGGCCAGGACGCGGCCAGTCCCGCGTCGGTGCTCGCCCAGCAGTCGGCCGATCCGGCCACCGCCGACGCCGCAGCAGCTGCGGGCGACGACGTCGCAAAGCTCCCCAACACCGGACTCGACGCCCGCCTCCCCGGCCTCCTCGGGCTGGCTCTGCTCCTGTCGGGTGGCGCGCTTCGGCGCCGTCACGCCTGACGGGTCCCCGTAGCGGCCACGCAGCAACACACCTAAACTCGGGACGTGGCCACTCCGTGGATGTCCGTCGTGGTTCCCTCGTACAACGAGGAGCGCGCGATCGCCGGGACCGTTGCGGCGATTCGCAGCCGTCTCGAGGCGATGGGCCGCCCCTGGGAGATCGTGGTGGTGGACAACGCCAGCGAGGACGGCACGGTCGAGCAGCTCACCCCGATGCTCGACGGCGACCGCGTGAGGCTGCTCCGGAACGAGACCAATCTCGGCAAGGGAGCGTCCGTCAGGCGGGGAATCCTCGCCACCACCGGCGACCTGCGGCTGCACTGCGACTCCGACTGTGCCCCGTCCCTGGCCTCGCTCGACCACATGCTCGAGCTGCTCGAGCACGCGGACGTGATCACCGGCTCGCGCCTGGCCTCGGGCGCGCAGGTGGGACGCCGGCAGCCGCTTCGGCGCCGCATCGTGGGCCGCTCGTTCGTGGGCCTGTGCCGGGTGGTGCTTGGTGAGCCCACGCGAGACATCTTCTGCGGGTTCAAGCTCTGGCGGGGCTCGGCCGCGCAGCACGTCTTCTCCCACGTGTCCCTGGACGGGTGGGTGTTCGACGCCGAGGCGCTCGCGGTGGCCAGGGCGTTCGGGTACCGCATCACCGAGACTGGCATCGTCTGGAGCGACCGGGAGGGCTCGCGACTGTCGATGAGCCGCGTGCTCGGCCCCGTGCTGCGCGAGCTGTTCGGCGCGCGCAGGCACGTCAGGGAGGCCGCCGCCCGGGCGCGCGCGTCCTCCTCGGACCCGCTCGTGTCCCAGCCGGCCGAGCGCCAGCCCTAGCGGGTTGGTTCCAAACCCCCGCACCCACGGATGACGTGCCATACCGTCGCTGGATCGGCACCCTCGTCCTCGCCGATAGTGCATTCACTATCGGCTTCGGCCGTGTGCGCCGCCCAGCTCGGTCTGGCCCGCCCTCGCGGGCAAGCGGATTCGGAATCAACCAGCTAGCTGTAGTTCCCAAGCACGTTGGTCAGTCGTGAGGCGGGCGGTTTTTTGGCGAGGGAGCCGTGTGGTCGTTGGTAGTTGTAGCGCTTGAGGTAGGGGGCGAGTTGGTGTTCGCGTTCTTTGGAGCTGCCGTAGATGCGCACGTAGGCCCATTCTTCGAGCAGCGTTTTGATGAAGCGTTCGGCTTTTCCGTTGGTGCGGGGCCGGTAGGGGCGGATGCGGGTGTGGCGGATGCCGAGTGTGCGGCAGGCGATGGCGTGGGCTGTGGAGATGTAGCCGGAGCCGTTGTCGGACATGACCCGCTCGACCTGGATGCCGTGCTCGGCGAAGAAGGCGATTCCGTGGCGCAGGAAGGCGACCGCTTGGCGGGCGTTCTCGCCCTGGCCTTGGAACACTTCGGCGTAGGCGAGCCGGGAGTGGTCATCGACCATCACGTGCACGAACTCGAAGCCGGTGCTCCGCCTGCCGGCCCCCCGGTCGCGGACCTTGAACTGACTGCGCTTGTGGCCGGTGACGCGGTGACCCGCCCCCTTGTGGGAGATGCGCCCAAGCTTCTTGACGTCGACATGGACAAGCTGGCCGGGGCGGGAGAGCTCATAACGGTTAGGCGGCTCGGGCGGCTCGAGCCGCGAGCGCTTGCCCAGCCCGATCCGCTTAAGCCAGACGGACACCGTCGAGATTGCCATCGCCACCAGCTCGGCGATCTCGGCCGCCGTCATCCGCAGCCGTCGCAGCGCGGCGATCGCCTCGACACGCTCAGGCCCGAGCTTGTGCGGGATCCGCTTGGGCGCGGAAGATCGATCGAGCAGACCCCGCTCCCCCTGCGCCCGCCAACGCGCTAGCCAGCGATAGGCAGTCCGCTCGGTGACACCGGCGGCCTCGGCCGCCGCCGCCACCGACCAGCACTCCCCCACAATCCGCAAGACCAACAGCCGACGACTATTCGGACAGGTGCGGGCATTAGCGTGGAGCTTCATCCGGTGTCCTCCTTGGGACTGGTCGTTTCGCAACTCCCAGCCTCCAAGGGGGCCCGGATGAACTACTGACAAACGCTCCTAGGAACTACAGCTAGCGGGCGTCCGGGTAGGCCTGCCCGCCGGGCGGGAGCTCCCAGGCCCGGGACTTCGATAGGCCGAACGTCCGCAGGCTGCCGGGCTGGGCCAGCGACTCGGCGTCCCCGGGCACGGTCCTCATCTCGTACCCCGAGTGCCGGAAGCGGGCGCCGTGGTCCGCCGCCACGTCCTCCCGGACCCGCGTCGGGTGACCGGAGAGGATGAGGCAGCCGCTGCGGTCGAAGGTCATGACGGCGCGGGTCCGGCGGCCGGCCTGAGCGTCGATCGTCCAGCCCTGGACCTGCAGCCCCTCCTTGATGCTGTTCACAACCTCCACGAAGCCGGACCCCTCGTTCTGGCCCACGGGCAGCCGCTGGCCCCCGGGAAGATCGATCCTCTCGCCGCCGAACGCAGACACGAGACGCGCCGGTCCCCGAGGGCCACCCGAACGGGCGTATTCGAACACCGCGACGTCGATGGCACCGTTGAACACGCTCCGCGACCTCAGCCTGTATCCGGCGCCCAGGCGGTGCGCCCAGGACTTGCCCCGGAGACTTGCCACCCGCGGCGCCACCACGAACAGGCTCGGCGAGCGGGCCGCCAGGCGCCAGCCCGGCTCGTCGTACGGGGTGATCCGCGACACCGGGTGGGCGCGCGTGAGCTGCGGCTCCAGGGCCTTGCTGAGGGCGTTCTGCGGGTTCAGCCACAGCACCTCCACCACGGGCTCGCAGCGCGTGGCCCGGGCGTCGATCACGGTCGCGGCCTCGCGATAGGGGGGCCGCCGGTAGTCGTCCCCGAGCGAGATGGCGGTCCCCACCGCCAGTGCCCCCACCACCAGGCCGCCGGCCACGGCGGCCATCACCCGCCTCGACGCGGTGAGAAGCCAGCCGAGCAACAGCCAGATCGCGGGAAGCGAGGCCGCCATGTTGCGCGGTCCGAACAGGCTCGTCTCGGCGAGCGAGTACACCGTGATGCCGATCGGGGTGGCCACCGCCAGCACCGCCAGAAGCACCACGCGATCGCGGCGGGGCACCCCCGTGGCCGGCTCCCGACGGCGCAGGAGATCCCAGGCGAGCGCGGCCGCCGCGACCACGAGCGCCGCGCATATCGCCACCAGCGCGGCGTTCCCCGGCACCACGTGGAGATCCACGAAGGGCCGCCCCGGGAACGTGGCGAGCATCGCGTCCTTGAACGATCGAAGGGTCACCGGGGACACGAGCGAGATCTGCTCCGGCGGGTGCTCGTCGCCCTGGAACAGGAACGACGGGACCCAGGGCAGGTAGGCGAGCGCTATGGCCACGTTCGCGATCAGCAGCTCCCGGAAGCGTTCGCGGTGCGTCGCGAGCGCCCAGAGCGCCTGCGCGGCCACCACGAACACGCCCGAGTAGTGGGCGTAGAGCACGAGCGTGGCGGCGGCGACGTAGAGCACGAGCCAGCGCCGGCGCCCGCTGTCCAGCGCGATCAGGAGCGCCAGCGTGGACAGCACCACCAGAAACATCAGCGTGGCGTAGGCGCGGGCCTCGGTGCCGTAGAAGACGGCGAACGGGGAGATGGCGGCCACCGCGGCGGCGAACAGGCCCGCACGCCGGTTCAGCGTGCGCACCCCCAGCAGGTAGGTGAGCGGCACGGTGGCCGCGCCCAGGATGATCGAGGGCACGCGGATCCAGGTCCTCGCGTCGCCGAACTCCACGGCGACGCGGGCCAGCAGGTAGTGCAGGGGCGGGGTGATCGCCGTGTCGTGCACCTGGCCGACGATGTGCAGCAGCCCGTAGTTGGCCACGATCCGGTACGAGTAGATCTCGTCGGCGAACAGGCTCTCGTGGATCCCCCGCATCCGCACGGCGAGCCCCACGAGGGTGAGCACGGCCACGGCCAGGGCCCAGAGACGGGAGTCCCCCTGCCCGCCGGACGCTGGCGAGGCGGCCGGGTTTGAATCTTTCGGCGCCATGGTGGGGACGGGTGCGGCCAACGCTCGACTCTAACCCGATATGCGACCGACCGCCCCGCACGGGGCGCCGGACCCGGATCGACCGCGGGCATAAGCCCATAGAATCGGGATGTGGCAGATTGCCCTTCACCTCGGGTCGCTCTTTGACGTCCCGCGTGCTGGTCACCGGCGGCGCGGGCTTCGTGGGCGCCAACCTGACGATGAGCCTCGCCGAGCATCACCCCGACTGGGAGATCGTGGCCTTCGACAACCTCAAGCGCAGGGGGTCGGAGCTGAACCTTCCCCGCCTCCGCGAGGCGGGCGTGGAGTTCGTGCACGGGGACGTGCGCGAGATGTCCGATCTCCTGGGACTCGACGCGGTGACCGTCGTGGTGGAGTGCTCCGCCGAGCCCTCCGCCCTGGCCGGGAATGCCGGCGACACCTCCTACGTGGTGGACGCCAACCTCGTGGGTGCGCACAACTGCCTTGAGCTCGCCCGGCGCGACTCGGCGCAGTTCGTGTTCATCTCCACCAGCCGCGTGTACCCATACGAGACGCTCGATTCCGCCGCCTTCCGCGAGGAGGACACCCGATTCGAGCTGGAGCCGGCCCAGGAGCTCGCCGGTGTCGGCTCTGCGGGGATCTCGGAGGACTTCCCCCTCGCCGGGGCCCGGACCCTCTACGGCGCCACGAAGCTCGCCGCCGAGCTGCTGGCCACCGAGTACCGGGCGGCGTTCGGCATACGCACGGTGATCGATCGCTGCGGGGTTCTGGCCGGGCCCTGGCAGATGGGCAAGGTGGACCAGGGCGTGTTCACGCACTGGGTGCTCAGTCACTACTTCGGCCGTGATCTGAGGTACCTGGGGTACGGTGGGCGGGGGAAGCAGGTGCGTGACCTGCTGCACATCGCGGACCTGATTGCTCTAGTGGAAGACCAGCTCCTTCGCCCCGATCACTGGGACGGCGTGACCGCCAACGTGGGCGGCGGGCCCGAGATCAGCCTCTCGCTCGCGGAGACCACCGCCATCTGCGAGCAGCTCACGGACCGCCGGCTCGACATCTCGAGCTCGGCCGAGACGCGCCCGGGCGACGTGCGCATCTACGTGTCGGACTGCTCGCGGCTGGCCGAGCACACGGACTGGCGCCCCTCGCACAGCCCGGAGCAGGTCCTCACGGACATCTTCGAATGGGTGCACGGGAACGAGCGGTCGGTTCGCTCGGCACTCGGTTAGGCCTGCGTGGGCATCGCCATCGTCACCGGCTCCGGCGGGCTCATCGGCTCTGAGTCCGTGGCCCACTTCGTGAGGTCCGGCTTCGACGTGATCGGGATCGAGAACGACATGCGGGCGCGGTTCTTCGGCCCCGACGCCTCCACGCACCCCGTCACCGAGCGGCTGGAGCGCGCCTATCCCGACTTCCGGTCGCTCGAGATCGACATCCGCGACGCCGAGGGCGTGGACCGGGTCTTCGCCGAGTACGGCTCCCGGATCGAGCTGGTGGTGCACACCGCGGCGCAGCCCTCCCACGACTGGGCCGCCTCCGACCCGTTCACGGACTTCGGCGTGAACGCCACGGGCACGCTCCACCTGCTCCAGGCGACCCGCACGCACTGCCCGGACGCCACCTTCGTCTTCACATCCACGAACAAGGTTTACGGCGACACGCCCAACCGGCTCCCCCTGGTGAAGCTGGGGAAGCGGCTGGAGCTGCCCGCCGACCATCAGTACTTCGGCGGCATCGACACCACGATGACCATTGACGACTCGATGCACTCCCTCTTCGGCGTATCGAAGGTCGCGGCCGACCTGATGGTGCAGGAATACGGCCGCTACTTCGACATGCCCACCGTGTGTTTCCGCGCCGGATGCCTCACCGGCCCGAACCACGCCGGCGCCATGCTGCACGGTTTCCTCTCCTACCTGATGCGCTGCACGGTCACGGGCGAGTCGTACACCGTGTTCGGCTACGACGGCCTCCAGGTCAGGGACAACATCCACAGCGCCGACCTGGTGGACGCGTTCGAGGCGGTCCACCGCGCGCCGAAGCCGTCCGCGGTCTACAACATGGGCGGGGGCCGATACAGCAACTGCTCCATGCTGGAGGCGATCGCGCTCTGCGAGGAGGTCTCGGGCAGGTCGCTGCACTGGACGCTCAGCGACGAGTCGCGGATGGGTGATCACCGCTGGTGGATCAGCGACCTCTCGGAGTTCCAGGCCGACTACCCCGACTGGGAGCCGCAGTACGACCTGCGGGCGATCCTGGCCGAGATCCACGACCAGAACGTCGAGCGCTGGAGCGCCGCGTCGTGAAGCTCTCGGTGGTGATCCCGTCACGCAACGAGGAGGAGTCGATCGGGCCCACGGTGAGCGATCTCCTCAACGCCCTTAACGGCGCCGGCATCGACCACGAGATCCTGGTGGTGGACGACGGCAGCACCGACGGCACCGCCGCGGTCGTGGCCGCGATCTCGGCCTCCAACCCCACCGTCCGGCGCGTGTCCTCCCTGTACAGCGGCGGCTTCGGCCTGACCGTTCGGGCCGGCCTCGAGGAGTACCAGGGCGACGCCGTGGCGATCGTGATGGCCGACGGCTCGGACGATCCCCGGGACCTGGTGCGCTACCACCACCTGCTCGAGGAGGGCTACGACTGCGCGTTCGGCTCGCGCTTCCTGCCCGGATCGAACGTGCAGGACTACCCGCGGTTGAAGCTCGGCATCAACCGCGTCGTGAACTTCGGGATCAGGATGCTCTTCCGGCACGGCTACAACGACACCACCAACGCGTTCAAGGCCTACCGGCGCGAGGTGATCGACAACATCCAGCCGCTCCTCTCGAACCACTTCAACCTCACGGTCGAGCTTCCGCTGAAGGCCTTCATCCGCGGGCACAGCTACGCGATCGTCCCGATCGGGTGGCGCAACCGCGCCTTCGGCGAGTCCAAGCTCGGACTGCGGGAGATGGGCAGCCGCTACCTCTTCATCGTGCTCTACGCCTTCCTCGAGCAGCACCTGAGCCGCGGGGACTACCGCCGTCCCGGCTTCGACCCTCGCGCCGGCCGTGGACGTGCCCCCGCGCTCCGCATCGAGCCCGGAACCCGGCAGACGCCCACCGCCGGCCCGCGCGACTAGGCCCATGGCGCCCGCCATCGCCGTCGTCATCCCGAACTGGAACGGGATGAGGTGGCTCCCGGGGTGCCTCGGCTCCCTCGCCGCCCAGACACTCGCTCCGGCGGAGACGATCGTGGTGGACAACGGCTCCACCGACGGCTCGCTGGATCTGCTGGCCGGGTCGCCGGGGGTCCGCGTCCTCCCCCTCGGGCGCAACACCGGCTTCGCCTTCGCCGCCAACCGCGGCGTGGAGGCGGCCGAGTCCGGCCTGGTGGCGCTCGTGAACACGGACATCGAGCTCGAGCCCAACTGGCTCGAGCGGATGGCGGCGGCGCTGGAGCGGGATCCCGGCGCGGCGTCGGTGGCCTGCAAGATGGTGGACCTCGAGACGCCGGAGCTGCTCTACGACACGGGCGACGTGCTGCGCCGCGACGGTGCCTGCGAGCAGCGCGGGCGCTTCGAGCGCGACAACGGGCGCTTCGACGAGCCGGGCGAGATCTTCGGCGCCTGTGCCGGGGCCGCGCTCTACCGCCGCGACGCGGTGCTGGACGTGGGCGGCTTCGACGAGCGCTTCTGGACCTATCTCGAGGACGTGGACCTCGCCCTGCGGCTGCGGCTGGCCGGCTGGGGCTGTCGTTACGAGCCGGCGGTGGCGCGGCACGCGGGCGAGGGCTCGTCCGTGAAGCTCTCGCGCCCCCTCGGCCACTGGGTGGAGCGAAACACCCTCCTGCTCGTGGCCAAGGCCTTTCCGGCGCGCTGGCTCCATCTGGTGGCCTACCGCCAGCTCGGCTGGGCCTGGCACGCCCTGCGCGAGCGGCGCCTGACCGCCCACCTGCGCGGCGCCCTGGCCGCGATACCCCTGCTCCCCGCGGTGCTCCGGGAGCGGCGCACACGCCCTGCGGCGCCCGTGCCGGTGGAGCGCGCCGTGCCCGCGCGGCCGATCCGTGGCCGGGACGCGGGGGGCCACCGCTCCCGGCACGCCGCGCTCGACTGACGTGACCGCGCTCCTGGTCAGCTACTCGGGCCACTTCGGAGGCGGTGAACGGCTGCTGGTGGACTACGCTGGCGCCCTCCAGGGGGAACGGGTCCTGGCCTGCCCCGAGGGCGCGCTGGCGGAGCGGGCCCGCGCGGCCGGCCTTCGGGTCATCCCCCTACCGCGCCGCCCGCTCGAGCTGCGCGGGCCGGTCCGGCAGCGAGTCGCCGCCGCGATGGCGCTCGCCGCCCACGGCGCCGAGGTGCGCCGCCTCATCCGTGACCTTCGCCCCCGCCTCGTCCTGTCCTCGGGGATGCGCTCGGCGCTCGCCCTGGGGGCGCTCCCGCTCCCCTCCGCCGACCGCCCGTGGATGGTCTTCCTGCACAACGACCTGCTGCCCAGCCCGCTCGTGGGGGGCCTGGTACGCGCCGCGTCCCGCCGCTTCGACCGCGTGGTGGCCCTGTCCGGCGCCGTGGCCCGGGACCTCGACCCCCAGGAGGCGCTGGGAGAGCGGCTGCGGGTCTGCCACCCCGGGGTGGACCTGGAGCGCTTCCCGGCCCTCCCCGCCCCGGCAACGCCCGGAGGGGCCCTCCTGCTGGGCGCCATCGCGGACTGGAAGCGCCCCGGCCTCGCCCTGGAGGCGCTGGCGCTCGCCTCCGGGCGGTTGCCGCAGGCCCGGCTGGTGGTGGCGGGCGCGCCGCTCGACGAGGGGGGCGAGGAGCTCCTGGCCCAGCTCGGGACCCGGATCGCCCAGCCGGACCTCCAGGGGAGGGTGCTGCTCGCGGGACGCGTGGACTCCGCGAGCGCGCTCGGCGACTCGTCCTGCCTCCTGCACTGCGCGGATCAGGAGCCCTTCGGGTTGGTGGTGCTGGAGGCGCTGGCCTGCGGGCGGCCCGTGGTGGCCCCCGCCGGGGGCGGGCCGGCCGAGCTGCTCGACGACTCCGTGGGCCGCCTGTACGAGCCGGGCAACGCCGCGGCCGCCGCCGACGCGCTCGTGGAGGTGCTGAGCGACCCGCAGGCCACCCTCCGGATGGGCGCGGCCGCGCGCCGCCGCGCGGAGGAGCGCCACGACGTGGCGAGCGCGCGCCGGCGCTGGCTGGAGGCGATCGGCGGCCCGGAGCCTGAGGACACCGCCCCCGGCGCCGGCGAGGGGCTTGCGCTCGTCACCGTGATCCATGACTCCGAGGCCGAACTGGGCGCGTTCCTGAGCTCGGTCCGCCGCCACCTTCCCGCCGCCCACGTGGTGGTGGTGGACTCCGGCTCAAGTGACTCCGGCGCGGAGCTGGCCCGGACCTCGGGTGGGCGGGTCACGGTGGTGGAGCTGGGCGAGAACGTGGGCTTCGGCACGGCCACCAACCGAGGGCTCGCGGCGACGTCCGAGGCGGTGGTGGCCGTGGTGAACCCGGACGTGGAGCTGGTGGACGACTCGCTCGCCGCGCTGGCCGCGGAGGTCGCCCGGCCGGACCGCCCCGAGCGCCTGCTGGCGCCGCTGGTGCTGCTCCCCGGCGGGAAGCGTCAGGACTCGGTCCATCCCCCGCCCGGCTCCGGGGCCGACCTCGCGCGCTCGCTCGTGCCGCCCGGCGCGCTGCCTCCGGCGCTGGCGCTGCCGCTCGCTCCCTGGCGCTCCGGGCGCCCCCGACGGGTCGGCTGGGCCGTGGCCTGCTGCGTGGTCGCACAGGCGAGCACGCTCCGGCGGCTCGGCCCCTTCGACGAGCGGATCTTCCTCTACGCCGAGGACATGGACCTGGGCCTACGGGCCCAGCGGGCCGGCGTGGAGACCTGGTTCTGGCCCGGCGCGCGGGTGCTCCACAAGCGGGCGCACAGCTCCGAGCGGTCGTTCGGAGGCGAGCCCTTCGACCTGCTGGCCGTGCGCCGGCGCGAGGTGGTGGCGCGCAACCGCGGGGCCCGCGCCGCTCGCGTAGACGACGCCGCTCAGGCGGTGACGTTCGCGAGCAGGATCGCACTCAAGCGAATCCTCCGCCGCCCGGCCGCGCGGGAGGCTCGCCAGCTGGCTGCCCTCCGCCGAGCACTCCGGCACCGCGTTCCGGGCCGGGACCGTTCGAGCTGAAAGCTCCCGCCGGGGCGGCATCGCCCCGGGGCGTACCCGTCGGCCGCAGGTCCAGTGCCGGCCGCCGCACGAGCGGCCAGCGCTTGCGCTTCTCGTCGATGCGGAAGCGCGCCAGCACCACGAGGGTGCGCAGGCCGTACTCCACGCTGCGCGTGAACGACACGCTGGAGGCCTCGAGGAAGTAACGCGTGGGGATGGCCAGCTCCTCCACCCGGGCGCCGCGGTCCACGAACTGGGCGAAGATCTCCTGGTCGAAGACGAAGCCGTCCGAGTTCCGGAGGAAGGGGATCTGGCGCAGGATGTCCGCGGAGAAGGCGCGGTACCCGGTGTGGAACTCCGAGTAGTTGGTGCGGAAGGCCTGGTTCTCGATCCATGTCAGGAAGCGGTTCCCGACCCACTTCCAGCGCGGCATGCCGCCCGCGATGGCCTCGTCCTCCAGCAGTCGCGACCCGATCACCACGTCGGCGTCGCCGCGCTCGATCGGGCGCACCATCTTGCTGACCAGCGAGGGGTCGTACTGGTTGTCGGCGTGGACCATCACCACGATGTCGGCGCCGTCGAGGATCGCCCTGACGTAACAGGTCTTCTGGTTCGCGCCGTAGCCGCGGTTGCCCGGGTGGCGGATGACCTCGAAGCCCTCCCGCAGGGCCACGCCGGTCGTGTCGTCCGGGCTCGAGTCGTCCACCAGCAGGGCGCGGTCGGCCACGCCCTGGGGAATCTCGCCCGCCACCGCCTCCAGCGTGGGCGACGCCTTGTACGCCGGCAGCACGATGTGCACCTTGGTGGGGCCGCCGCGATCGGGAACGAGCTTCTGCTCCGGCTCGCGGACGCGCACCTTATGGGCCAGGATCACGCGCTCGTCGCCGAGGCTGGCCGTGATCGTGCGGTCGTTGCCCAGGGCCTTGGCCAGCAGCTTGGCCGCCGAGCCGAGCAACCCGCTGCGCTCGGCCATGCCGTTCAGCCAGTAGGCGGCCGTGAACGTTCGCACGAGCGGCACGTCCTTGGAGATCACGAGGCCACGTGCGCTCAGCAGCTCACGCAGCGTGCGCCGGGGAAGCAGGCACATGTGGGCGGGGATGTACCCCCACCAGCGGGAGCCGGCCACCACCGCGGTCTTCGAGGACGGATCCGGGGTCACCACGCACAGCACGCCCCCGTCGGCCAGAAGCTCGAAGCAGCGGTCCAGGGCCCCGACAGGATCCTCCAGGTGCTCGATCACATCGGCCAGCATCACCACGTCGAAGCGCTTCTCGCCCGGGTCGAAGCTCTCCAGCGGCACCTCGTGCACGTCGAGCCCGAAGGTCTCGCGCGCGTGGCGCGCCGCGTCGGCCGAGAGCTCGAGGCCGGTTGAGTCGTATCCGCGCTGCTGTGCTTCGTGGAGCAGCACGCCGTGCCCGCACCCCACGTCGAGGAGCGATCCCTCGGGCACGTACTGGCCCACCAGGTCGAGCAGGCGGCCGGCGGTGGTGCGGCGGCCCTCCTCCTCGCCCAGGTAGTCCGTGTCGCTCATGTCGCGGTAGAGCGTGTGGAGGGCGTCCCCGGCTGGCAGCGAGGGCTGCTGCACCGTCGCGCACTCGCGACAGATATAGAGATCGCCATGCTCGCCGGTCCCGTGATAGGTCGGCGAAAAGCTTTCAGGAGACGGTCCGCCCGGAGTTCCGCGGAAGCGAAGCTCCAGCGACCCTGAGCAGATCCGGCAGTGGCCGGCGGCAGCGCTCACGCGAACGAAATCCTACTTGGGTGGCTTCGGCGAGGCATCGGTAGAGATCTCAGAGCCCGGCACGCCTCGCGAGCCGTGCGGTGCGGAGCACGGGGCGGGCACGTCGCGGCTGCGGGTCCTCGCGGGCCAGGGCACTCTCGACCTGGCGGGGCAGCTCGCGCTTGAAGATCGATGTGTCGAAGCGGGCGGCGTTGCGCACGCACGCGTCGGGGTCGATCGCGGAGTCGTCGAATGCGGACACCGCGGCGGCCAGATCGTCCGGGCCGCCGTGCCAGAAGCAGCCCGTCTCGCCGTCCACCACGGTCTCGAGCGTTCCTCCGTCGCGCACGGCGATCACCGGACGGCCCGCGGCCTGGGCCTCCACCGCGGCGATCCCGAACTCCTCGACCGCCGCGACCACGAGCGCGCGGCAGGAGCTGAGCAGGCGGGCGGCCTCCGGGTCGCTCACGCGGCCGACCAGCTTCACGGTGGGCCCTGCGATGCGCCTCAGGGAGCGCGCCTCAGGGCCGTCGCCGCAGATCACCAGCGGCAGGCCCAGCTTGTTGAAGGCCCGCACGGTCAGGTCGATGTGCTTGTGCGGCATGAGCTCGGACAGCGCGAGGTAGTGCTGGCCCACCTCGCCCGGACCGAAGCGGGTGGTCTCCACCGGCGGGTAGACCACCGACGACTCCCGGTTCCAGTAGGCGCGGATCCGGCCCTGGGTGGTGCGGGAGTTCGTGATGTAGCGGTCCACCCGCTGCGCCGCGATCCAGTCCCACTGGCGCCAGCGCCTGAAGATGGTCTCGAGCACCGCGCGGCTGGGCGCGTTGTGATCCGCGAGGGTGCGCTCGCGATCGCTCCAGGCGTAGCGGAAGGGGTTGTGGCAGTAACAGACGTGCGTGGTGCGCTCGTCGCAGATGATCGCGTGGGCCCAGGCGCTCGAACTGGACACCACCAGGTCGTAGCCGGAGAAGTCGAACGACTCGATGGCCGCCGGATAGAGCGGCAGGAAGGCCCGGAACGTACGCGCCGACGGCCCGAGGCGCTGGAGGAAGGACGTATGCACGTTGCGGTGCGAGAAGCGCCCCTCGGTGCCGTCCTCGTTGTAGACCGCCGTGAAGATGTCGGCCTCCGGCCACACCTCGCACATGGCAAGGAAGACCCGCTCGGCCCCTCGGAGGTCGAGTAGAAAATCATGGACGAGGGCGACCCTCGGACGGCTGTGGTCCTTGACTCCGACGATTGTCGGCATTCGACCAGTCTAAGAGGGGACCCGCCGCACCGCCATCCGCAACCGTGGCTTTGGGTCGAAATTCCCCTGCTCTGGTAGGAATCTCCGCGTGAAGCCATGGTCCGGTGCTCGCCCGATCACCGATCAGGCTCCGCTCCTCCCTGGCGGCCGAGGGGTCGCCATCGACGGCAGGGCCACGGTTCGCCGCGAGATCGGTGGCGTGGAGCGGATGGCGCGCGAGATGGCCACGCGCCTCCCCGCCCTCGCCCCCGGCCGCTACGAGCTCCACTCCCCTCCCCCGGCCCTGGCCCACCGCGCGGGCCACGCGTGGGAGCAGGTGGTGCTGCCGGCCACCACCGGGCGCCGGCTCATCTACTGCCCGGCAAACCTGGCTCCGCTGGCCTCGAGGCGGAACGTGGTGGTCATCCACGATGTGGCCCCGCTGCGCGATCCTGGCTGGTACAGCCGCGCCTACTCGGCCTACCAACGATTCATCCTGCCCGCCATCGCGAGCCGGGCCCGGCTCGTGATCACGGTGTCCGAGTTCTCACGCGGAGAGATCCTGGACCTCCTCCCGGTGGAGCCCGACCGGGTGCTCGTGGTGCCCAACGGCGTGGACGAGCGCTTCTCCCCTGCCGCCGACGCCGCCGGAGCCCGCAGGGCCCTGGGCCTCGAGCGGCCCTACGTGCTGGTGGTGGGGAGCCGGATCGCCCGCAAGAACCTGCGTGCACTCGCCACGGCGGGTGCCGACCTGCGCCGGATGGGAGTAGACCTCGTGGCCGCCGGGTCGGACCGGGGCTACATGCGCGCCGAGTCGGGGCTCGACGTGAGGGCCCTCGGATACGTGCCCGACGAGCTGCTGCCCGGCCTCTACGCGGGGGCGGCCGCCCTGGCCATGCCCTCGCTGTACGAGGGCTTCGGGCTGCCCTGCCTCGAGGCCATGGCGTCGGGCACTCCGGTGGTGGCCGCCGACCGGGCCGCCCTCCCCGAGGTGTGCGGGACCGCCGCCCTGCTGGTGGACCCCGAGGACCCGGCCGCGATGTCCGCGGCCCTGGCCGCGGCGGTGGGCGACGAGGAGGTGTCCGCCCGCCTGCGCGCGGCCGGACCCGAGCGGGCCGCGGCCTTCCCCTGGAGCCGCGCCGCGGAGTTGACCGACGCCGCTCTGGGAGAGGTTCTGAGCCGCTCCTGAACCGCCCATCCCGGCGGCTCTTTGTGCCAAGCTGTGCCCATGCTCGCCTCGAGGTCCACGCACGACGTCCTCAACCAGGCGCCGGCTCTCTCGCCGTACAACGTCTTCGAGGCGGACCTTCCTCTCCGCGAGGCGCTGGAGCGCGAAAAGGGCGGCTGGGGAGTGGACCGCCTTAGGGACACCGGCGAGCTCGCCGGGAGCCCCGAGGCACGGGACCACTCGGAGCGCGCCGAGCGCAACGAGCCCATCCTGCGCACGCACGACCGCTACGGCCGGCGCGTGGACGAGGTGGAGCTCGACCCCTCATGGCACTGGCTCCTGCGCCAGGCCGTGGAGCGCGAGATCCACTGCCTGCCGTGGCGCGAGGAGCGCGACGGCGCCCACGTGGTCCGGGCCGGCCTCATGTACGTGTGGAGCCAGGTGAACTCGGGCGTGATGTGCCCGGTGTCCATGACCTACTCCGTGGTACCCGCGCTGCGGGCCAATCCGGAGCTCGCGGCGGAGTGGGAGCCGCGCCTGACCCGGCCCAGCTACGACGACGGCGCGCTCTCGGGCATGGCCATGACCGAGAAGCAGGGCGGGTCCGACGTCCGCGCCAACACCACCCGCGCGGAGCCGGCCGGCGACGGCACCTGGGAGATCACGGGCCACAAGTGGTTCTGCTCCTATCCGCCGTGCGACATCTTCCTCACGCTCGCGCAGACCGACGCCGGCCTCACCTGCTTCCTGATCGAGGGCAGCGACCCGGGCTTCCAGATCCAGCGCCTGAAGGACAAGCTCGGCACGCGCTCGCTCCCCTCCTCCGAGGTGGAGTTCCACGGCGTGCGCGGCCGGCTGGTGGGCGAGGAGGGCCACGGCGTGCGCACTATCCTCCGGATGGTCAACCACACCCGCCTGGACTGCCTGATCGGCTCGGCCGCCGGGATGCGCTGGGGCGTGGCCCAGGCCGTGCACCACGCGCGCCATCGCTCGGCCTTCGGAAAGCTTCTCGCCGAGCAGGCGCTGATGCAGAACGTGCTGGCCGACCTGGCGATCGAGTCCGAGGCGGCCACCGCCACCGCGATGCGGGTGGCACGCGCCTACGACGAGCAGGACGCCCCCTTCCGCCGCTTCGCCACCGCGGTCATGAAGTACTGGGTCTGCAAGCGGGCGCCGCAGCACGCGCTCGAGGCACTCGAGTGTCACGGCGGAAACGGCTACGTCGAGGAGTCGGGCCTACCGCGCCTGGTGCGCGACTCTCCGCTGAACTCGATCTGGGAGGGCTCCGGGAACGTGGCCGCCCTCGACGTGCTGCGGGCCACGGTCAAGGAGCCCGAGGGCCTGCCCGCGTTCTTGGCCGAGTGTGAGCTCGCACGCGGTGGGGATCCGCGCCTCGACGCGCACCTCGACCGCCTGGGCACCCAGGTGGCCGACCCCGAGTTCGAGGCCCGCCGCCTGGTGGCGGACCTCGCGGTGGCCCTCCAGGCGAGCCTCCTGGTCCGCAACGCCCCCGCCCCCGTGGCCGACGCGTTCTGCGCCGGCCGCCTGGGCGGAACCATCGGCACCTTCGGCACCCTGCCCTCCGGGGTGGACGCCGGAGCGCTGGTGGAACGCGCCCTCGCGACGTAGGCAAAGCGGGCCCCAGCGAGGAGCGGAGCCCGATCGTTGATCGGGCGAGCACCGGAGCATGCCATCGGCGTCGGGCGAAGCCCGACTGTCTACGATGGCGACGAGGACGATTTACCCCGCCGCCAAGGAGATTCACAGGATGACCCGCCGTTTGCTGATCGCAGTCTGCCTGCTTGCCGTGCCGCTGGCGGCGGCCGCTCCCTCCGCCGAGGCGGCCAAGCGCAAGGTGCCGCGCGGCTTCTTCGGAACGATCTTCGACGGCGACCTCCGGGGCGCCGACCCGACGCTTGTGGACGGGGAGTTCGGCCTCATGTCCACGTCGGGCGTCGAGTCGGTCCGCACCAACTTCTTCTGGGGCGACGTCCAGCCCTCGCGCGGAACCACCAACTTCGTGAAGACCGACGCGCTGGTGCGCGCGGCCGCGACGCACGGCCAGGTGCTGCTGCCGGTGGTCACGTCCGCTCCAAAGTGGGCCCGCAAGTACCCGGCCAAGGAGGGCTCCCCGCCCAAGCGGGTGTCCGACTACACCTCCTACCTCTCCGCCCTCGCCAACCGCTACGGCCCCAGGGGCACCTTCTGGACCGAGAACCCCACGGTGCCGAAGGACCCGATCCGGGAGTGGCAGATCTGGAACGAGCCCAACCTCCCCTACCAGTGGGCACGGGGCAGGGGGCAGGGCTTCAAGCAGGTCGCCCCGGCCTACGGCAAGCTGCTGAAGGCTTCGCGGACCAAGCTGAAGAAGATCGATCGCGGGGCGAAGGTGGTGCTTGCCGCGCTCACCAACTCCTCATGGGTGGACCTCGGCACGCTGTTCGACCGCGGCCACATCAAGGGCCGGTTCGACGTGGCGGCGATGAACGCGTACTCGAACCATCCCGCCGACTTCCTGACGATCGCGGGAGCGGTGCGCAAGACCCTGCGCCGCCACGGGCAGGGGCGCACCCCGCTGTGGGTCACCGAGTTCACGGCACCGGCCGCCAAGGGCCGCATCAAGGTGCCGAAGTACCAGAACCCGTTCATCACGAACGACAAGCAGATGGCCGGCGTGGTGAGGGCGGCCTACACGGCGTTCGCCGGAAAGGGCCTCCACCGGCTCGGCATCAAGCGCGCCTACTGGTATACGTGGGCCTCGAGCTACCAGAGGGGGCGCGCGCTCGGCTTCTTCGAGTACGCCGGCCTGCGGCGCTACTCCGGTGGTGCCGCGTCGAGCAGGCCCGCTCTGGCCGCCTACGCCAAGGCGGCTCGGAAGTTCGAGGGCTGCGGCAAGACCGCCGCGGGCTCCTGCCGTTAGCGGCAGGAGGCGGACGGGCGCCGGCACGCTCGTGCGCCCGACGCCTTGAAGCGGTATTGAGCCCGGCGCGCCCCGGCGCCGCGGCGATGGCCGGCGCGGTGGGCGCTCGCCCGGGCCCGGCCTGAGCTCCGGGAGGACTTGCGCCGCGTGACGCACTTCCGTGCGTGCTCCACGAGCTTCCCGCTCGCCGGCCGCAGGGACCTGGTGGAGCCCGGGTGGGTGACCCCGCCGGAGGCGCTCGCCGAAACTCCAGACGCGCCTGCCGTGGGACCCGCGGCCGAGGCCGTCACGCCGGCGGGCGTGAGCCGCAGCACCACGGGCGCGCCGGCGAGGTCCACTGAGATCCGGCGCGGGTTGGCCCAGCGCCCGGTCTCGGTGTCAGAGTTCACGGGGTCGAAGCGCTGGGCAAGGGACAGCGGCTGGCCCGTGACCACGTCCACGCGATCGGGCGCGGCGGTGAGCGGGCGCTTGTTGGTGCGGTCCCAGAGGCTCACCTGGCGCCAGAGGACGAGCGAGTAGGTGCCGTCCGCCGAGCGCAGAAGCTGCTGGCGCATGTCCGCGGGAGCGCCCTCGACTCCCACCTTGAGACCTCCGGGAGAGGCCACCGGCGCCGAATCTCCGTCGACTGCGCGGAGCAGGTTCCGCAGCGCGATGAACGAAGGCCTCGGCGTGAGGTCGTGACGCAGGAGCCCGAACGAGTTCTCCGCGTTGGAGATGTGCTTGCTGGCCGCCTGGGCGTCGCTGAATGCGTCGGCGAATTGGTAGAAGTACGTCCGCTTGATGCCGTCCCGGAAGGCCTCGAGCAGGATGCGCGGGCTGTACGCCGCGTTCACCGACTCCGACACTCCCCGGTGCGGGTCGTCGGTGTTCGTGTCGGCGTGGTAGCCCACCTCCGTGATCACGAGCGGCTTGCTGCCCGAGACCTGCGACATGATCGTGCGCTCGTCGTCGAAGTTGGCCAGGGGCAGCGAGCCTCCGGGGTACGGGTGCAGGTTGCCGTAGTCGAGGTTGGCGGACATGTTCCCGAGCTGGGCCCGCGACTCGCGGCGCACGAGGCTCGGCCCCACCACGCCCAGCGGCGCCAGCACCGGGTCGCTCTTCACCCGGCTGTAGAGCTCGGCCTCGAAGGCCCGCGTCTTCGTCACCCAGTCGGACACCGGCTCGAGGTCCGGCTCGTTGGGAGCGGCCACCGCGTCCACGGCGCCGCGAAGCGGTCCCTTGATGGATGCCAGCGCGGCCTGCATCTGGGTGCTGCCGCCCCTGAGGTCGCCCACTCCGAGCTCCGACTCGATGCCGTCGGCGGCGAGCCGCTTGATCATGTTCACCTGGTAGAGGCAGGTCGGGCAGAGTCCGTCGTGCACGTGGCGGGCGCCCAGCTCACGCAAGCGAGCTTGCAAGATGTCGTACTCACCATAGGAAGTGTCGATCCATGTCAGGCGGACATTCACACCCAAGGTGTCACCGAACTCCCGGGCGGAGCGGGCGGCAACGAAGGGCTCGCTCGGGTAGGGAGCCGGATCGTCGCCACCGGGCTGTACCGGAGATGGTGGAGACGGGGACGGATGCGGGACCCCGGGAAGGGGTGCGGATGCGGGGGTGCAGCCCGCCGCGACGGTCGCGGCGAGGACTGCAATGCCTGTGAGTGTGGTTGTGGAGCGGATACGAATGCCCTCGGCGGTAGGCGCCGGGGGTTGACTCGCGCCCGGCATTACCGGCACATCCGTCCAGGACGCTGCGATTTCCCCCGATCGGAATCTGCATGATTCCCCCGATGGCCGAAAGCCCGGACTCGCCGAGGGTCGAGCCGCCCGACGGCGGTGCGGGCGGCCCGGCCGTCAGCATACGCATGGCGCTCGCACTTGTGGTGGCCGCAATCGCAGTCGTGGTGCTGGTTGTCGCTCTCAGCACAAATCCCAAGCCGGGCTCGCCCACGCCCCTCGGCGAACGCGAGCGCTCGGCGGAGGCGTTCGTGGGCTCAATCGGCGTCGTGGTGCACCTGAACTACGTGGACACCGCCTACGGGCGCCAGGCCGACGTGATCGCGGGCCTCCGCGAGCTGGGCGTCAGCCACATCCGGGACGCGATGCCCTCGCCGGTCGAGCCGCTGGGCATCGGCCTGCGCGCCGCGAGCCAGGCGGGAATCCGGGCCACGCTGGCCACCGGCGACGTGAACCGCGACCCGGCCGCCGCCGTGGCGGATGCGCTGAAGGTGGTCCCCCACTCCGTGGACGCCTTCGAGGGGCCGAACGAGCTCGACAACTCGGGTGACCCGGCATGGCCGGCCACGCTTAGCGCGTACATGCCGAAGCTGGGGCTCGCGGTGTTCCGCCAGGCGCGCGGCACGCCGGTGATCGGGCCCAGCTTCGTGAACCCGGCGAACCGCAGCCGGATCTCCCCGGACCTCCCCGGCCTCATCAACGGCCACCCCTATCCCGGAGGCGCTCCACCGGAGCCCGCGCTGAGCGCGGCGGTGCGCGAGGCGGACGCCGTGCCGGGCTCGAGGGGCCTGGTGTTCACGGAGACCGGCTACCACAACGCACTGCGCGACAGCGCGAACCAGCCGCCGGCGTCCGAGGCCGCCGCCGCGGTGTACTTCCCCCGTCTGCTGCTGGACGCCTTCGGCCTCGGAGCCCGGCGCACGTTCATCTACGAGCTGCTCGACGAGAAGCCCGACCCAGGCCTCACCGACTCCCAGCAACACTTCGGCCTGCTGCGCAACGACTTCTCCCCCAAGCCCGCGTTCGCGGCCATCAGGACTCTGATCGCGGCGGTCAGGCGCTCTCCCGGGCCGGGGAACCGCGACCGCCTCGATTGGAGCCTCTCGGGCGCGGGCGCAAGGGGCGTCACCCGGCTGACCCTCTTGCGGCGCGACGGCTCGCGGGTGCTCGCGCTGTGGCGGCCGGTATCGGTCTGGGACCGCGAGGCGGTACGGCCCGAGTCGCCCGCCGAGCTGCCGGTGACGCTCCGGTTCGGGCGGCAGGTACACGATCTTGTGGTGTGGCGGCCGAGCACGTCGGGCTCTCCGGTGGAGAGCCGGCCGAGCACGCGCCGCCTGCCCGTGACGCTTGGCGGCGACGTGGTGCTTGTGAGCCTCCGGTGAGCGGCGCGGCGTCCTCCCTGCGAGCGCTGCTCGCGCGTGGCCTGGTGCGGGCTGGCGTGGTCACCTACGTGTTCGCGGGGCTCACCCTGGTGGCCAACCTCGTGAGCGGGATCATCTCGGCGCGCGCCCTGGGTCCCGATGGGCGCGGCGTGGCCGTGGCGCTCACCACGATCAGCCAGCTCGCGGGATTCCTCTTCGCGGCGGGCGCGGCCCAGAGCCTCAGCTACTTCATCGCGAGGAAGCCCGAGGACGGGCCCCTCCTCCTCACCACCTGGATCCTGATGCTCCTCCCGCTCGCCGCCGCGGCTGTCGGGATCAGCCAGCTCCTCCTGCCAGCGATCTTCGGGCACGACGGCGGGCTGGCGATCGAGATCGGCCGCTGGTTCCTCTTCACGACCGTCCTGATCGTGGGGGTCGAGCTGAACTACGGGCTGCTCCTGGGCACCCAGGACTTCGTGGTCTACAACGCCCTGCGCCTCGCCCAGCCGGCGCTCATGGCCGCCGCGTTCGCGGTCCTCTGGCCGCTCGGTGAGCTCACCGTGCGCAGTGCCCTGATCGCCCCCGCAGCGGCCACCGCACTGGTGCTGGCCGTGGGGATGTCGCGGTCGGTGGGGAGGATCGGGTTCGGTCCGCCCGATTTCCGCCTCGGCCTGAGCACGCTCTGGTTCGGGCTCCGCGGCCAGGGTGCCACGGTGGCCAACCACGTGACGGGCCGACTGGACGTGGCGATGCTCCCGGCCTTCGTCACCGCGGCGAGCGTGGGCCTGTACTCCGTGGCCACCAACGTCTCGCTGATCGTCTTCACGCTCGCGAACACGTTCGCGGCCATCGTGGTGCCCGCGGCGGCCGGCGATGCCCGCAGGGGCGTCGCGAAGGTGATGGGCTCCTTCTGGGCGGCGATGGCCGTGGCCGTGACGGTGGCCGTCGGGCTGCTCGTTTTCGCCCGGCCGCTGCTCGGGTTCGTCTACGGCGACTCGTTCCAAGAGGCGGCCACGTCGCTGCGTCTCCTGCTCCCCGGGGCCGTACTGTTCGCCGGGTCGTCGATCATCAGCGCCGGCGTCTATGCGGCGGGGCGGCCGTTCACCGCCACCGTCCCGCAGCTGCTGGGGATGGCGGTGACCGTGATCGGGTTGTTCGTGTTCCTGCGCAGCGGCGGGGTCACCGCGGCGGCGCTCGTGTCCAGCGCCTCGTACACGGTCGTGTTCCTCACCACCGCAGTGGCCTACCATGCGGTCACGGGCCTCGGGTGGCGGGACTTCATACCGACGCCAGCTCGCCTGCGGGCGCTCACGCTCGAGCCCGAGCGCCCGGGGGTCTCAGGGCCTCAGTAGCGCGGCAGCGAGTACGGGTACTCGCGCGTGCGACAGGCGCGGTGGAGCCCGAGGCCGGCCACGATCAGGAGGCCGCCGGCGATCCACAGGATGTCGAGCGGGTCTCCGGTGCGGGGGAGCTGGCTCGCAGTGGCCTGCACAACGGGGCTCGTGGCCACGGGCGTGGCCTGCTCCGCGCCCTGTTGCTGCCCGCCGTTGTTGTTCTCGCCGGCCAGAGGATCGGTGTACTGCTGCGGCACGCCGTCGTTGTCGCCCTGCAGCTCGGCGTCCGGCTGATCGTCCGTGGTGGTCTGATCGTCGGTCGTCGTCTCATCGGGAGTCGTCGTCGTGTCGTCGGGCGTGGTCTCGGCGTCGGCCGGATCCTGCTGCGCGGCTCCGGCCGGCTGCTCCGGCTGCAGCGTGACCACGCGCACGTCCTGCTGCGCGAACGCCTGCAACGGCAGTGCGAGCAGCGCGAGGGCGCACACGGCGGCGACTGCGAATACCCCTTTCCGCATTCGACAGTTCTTAGCAGGTTTTCGGTGCCCGGGCGGAAGGCGGGCGGAGGGCTGCGGGCCGGGCCGGCGCTACGATCCCGGTGTGCGGAGGGCGGGCGCTAGAGCATGGGCCGGCGCTGCTCTCAAGCGAGCCGGGGAGCGGGCCGGGCTCGATATCAGCCGGCAGCGGCCCCTCGGACCGCGGCGCGCGCGCCTGCTCTCCGAGCGGGAAGTGGAGCTGGTGATCGACGTGGGCGCCAACCGCGGGCTCTACGCGCGCGAGCTGCGCGAACACGGCTACGCGGGGAGGATCGTGTCCTTCGAGCCGCTGGCCGCGGCCTACGCGGCGCTCGCACAGCGGGCCGCGGGCGACCCGCGCTGGGAGGTCCGGCGGTTGGCCCTGTCCGACACGGCCGGCTCGCTCACGCTGGGCACGACCGACAACTTCGCCTCGGCGCTCCCGGTGGCGCGCCCGCTGGCCTCGCTGTTCCCGGAGGCGGTGCCCCATGCGGAGGAGAGCGTCCCCTCCGGCCGCCTGGACGGCGAGCCACTCGACCTCCCCGGGGGCGGACGGACGCTGCTCAAGCTCGACGTGCAGGGATACGAGCTCCGTGTTCTCGCCGGCGCCGCCGGGATGCTGACGGGGGTGGGCGTCGTCGAGACGGAGCTGTCGGTGGTGCCCCTGTACGAGGGCCAGCCGCTGCTGCAGGACATGCTCCGGGCGCTTCAGGCGGCCGGCTTCGGGCTGGCCGCGCTCGAGCCGATTCTGCGCGACTGGCGCACCGGCGAGCATCTCCAGTTCGACGGAGTGTTCGTCAGGGGCTAGCGGGGCCCTCGTGCGCCACCGCGCGCACCGAGCCCTCCTGGCGGCTGACCGGATGGCGAGCGTGCACCGGCCGCTCGAACGCGGTCTCCACCACCTCGCGCAACCGGGTCTGGAAGACCTCGCGTGAGAAGCGCTGAGCGTGAGCCGAGATCTGCTGGGGGTCGAAGCGGGTGAAGTCGCTCCGGAGCGCCCGCGCGAGAGCGCGCAGGTCCCCGTCGGGCACCAGCACGCCCGTGTCCCCGGCGATCACGGTCTCGCTCACGCCACCCCGGTTGATCCCCACCACCGGGCGGCCGGCGGCCTGGGCCTCGACGGCCACCAGGCCGAACTCCTCCACGTTCGGCACCACCAGTGCGGCGGTCTCCGAGTAGAGGCGGCCCAGCTCCTCGTCGTTGACCCGGCCCAGGAACTCCGCCTTGCCCTTGTAGCGCTCCCGCAGCGACTCGAGCTCGGGACCGGTGCCCACCACCTTGATCCAGCGGCCCGCTTCCGCGGCGGCCTCGATGGCCAGGTCGGGGCGCTTGTGGCGCACAAGCTCACCGACGAACAGGACGTGGTCGCCGGGCTCCCCGATGGAGAACCGCTTCACGTCCACCGGCGGGTAGACGATCGGCGCGTCGCGGCCCCAGTAGCGCTTGATCCGCTCCTGGGTGATCAGGCCGTTGGCGATGTACTGGTCCACCAGGTGGGCGGCGTGAAGGTCGAACGAGCGATGGCGGCGCATGAGCAGCCACAGGAGCGGCCGCAGCGGCCTGCTCACCTCCGACAGGGCCACGGCCTGCTCGTGCCATGCGTACCGGAACGGGGAGTGGCAGTAACAGACGTGCACGGCGCCGGGCGACTTGTGGAGGCCGTGGGCGAAGGCGCTGCTGCTGGAGATGATGCGGTCGTAGCCACCGATCTTCAGCCTGCGGGCCGCGGTGGGAAAGAGCGGGAGCAGAGCGCGGAAGTTGGACTGTCTGACCCCCAGCCGCTGGAGCCGCGAGGTGGTGATGTCGCGGTTGGCGAAGCGCTCCTGGGTGCCCTCCTCGTCATAGAGCAGCGTCACGATCGGCGCCTCGGGCCACACCTCCGTCATCGACGCGAACGTCCGCTCGGCGCCGCGGAGAACCAGGAGGTAGTCGTGTACGAGAGCTAGGCCGGCCATGGCGAAGAAGAGAGAATAGGGGCAGTTCTTACGGCCGGTAGCGGTCCAGATCTACGCGCGAGCGCTCAAGGCGACGCTCAACCAGCGCGATAGGACCTACATGCAAGTACCCGCCGCACTTGCAGCCGGACTCTGTGCTGCCTGCATCCTGCTGACCGCGGCACCGACGGCCGGCGCCCATCCCGTCACGCCCAAGAGCGCTCCCGCATTCCGCGATTCGGTCGGGGTGGTCACTCACGCAGTTTACTACGACACCTCCTACGGCAACTGGCCGAAGGTCGTGGCCAGCCTGCGGAAGCTGGGCGTCACCCACCTGCGCGACGGCCTGTACGCGAACGAGTCGCCGGAGTGGCGCGACTGGACGGAGCGCTACTACCGGGCGGTCGACCTGGCCGGCGCCAACGGCATGCGCTTCGACTTCGGAATGGGGCGCCCCGGTGCCCAGATCGGCACCATCGACCAGCTCGTGGCGGCGGCCGCCGGCCGCCTGCGCCACGCGGTGGAAGCGCTCGAGGCTCCCAACGAGTTCGACAAGTACGGGGGCGGGCGCGGATGGGCGGCGCGCCTGGCGGGCTACGACCAGGCCCTCTACCGCAAGGTCAAGTCGGTGCCCAGCCTTCGCTCGCTGCCCTTCGTGGGCCCCTCCTTCTCGTCGGTGCAGGCTTCGAAGCTGGCCGGGAGCCAGCGCTCGTTCATGGACTTCGGAAACGTGCACCCCTACACCGGTGGCCGCTCGCCCGATCCCTCGCACCTGAAGGACGAGCTGGGCCGGGCCCGCGCCGTGTCGGGCAGGAAGCCCGTGTGGGCGACCGAGGCGGGATTCCACAACGCCCTGCGCGCGCGGTCGGGCCAGCCGGGCGTGTCGGAACGCGTGGCCGCGGTGTACCTGCTGCGTACGTTCCTCGAGCACTTCCGCAGCGGCATTTCCCGCACCTACGCCTACGAGCTGCTCGACGAGACGCCCGAGAGCGCCGGGCGCGACCCCGAGCAGCACTTCGGGCTCATGCGCAACGACTTCACCCCCAAGCCCGCCTACACGGCGCTCAGGAACCTGCTCAAGGTGGTCGGACCCGGCGCCGGTACGCCCCGTCTCCGGCCGCTGCGGCTGGGCCTCTCCGGCCCCGCTCACCCGCGCAGCATGGTGCTCCAGCGGGCCGACGGCACCTACGTCGTGGCCCTCTGGCGCCTGGCCAGCGCCTGGAACACCGACCGCCGGCGCCCTGTCCGGGTCGTCCCCCGCCGGGTCACCGTGAACCTGCCCGGAGCGGCGCGGATCCGGGTTGTGGACCCGGTCGCCTCCGCGGGCGGCCGGAAGGTACGTGTCCGTCACGGCCGCATCAGCCTGCGCGTGACCGACCGCCCCCTGCTTCTCACGGTCGCTCCGAGCGGCGCCGCCGCAACTCGCAAGCGCTGAGCACCACAGAGGAGGGCCGCCGGGCTCAGTCGCGTCCGGTCCTGCTCGGTCCGGGCCTGCGGTCCACGCGCGGGCGGTGCACGGGGTGATGGGTGCGGGCGCCATGCGCGCCGTGTCCGCCGGGCGGCGGGGCCGAGGGAGCCGGGGGCGGGCTCGGCGCAGTCACGGGCGGGGGCTCGAGGGCCGCGGGCCGCGCGGCCCAGACGCGGAACGCGGTGGCGGCGACATTCACCATCGAGCGCTCGGTTCCCCCCGCCTGGCGGGGCCCGACGCTGACCGGGATCTCGACCACCCGGAAGCCCGCTCGCTCCGCCCCGGCGATCAGCTCGAGCTTCAGGAGGTATCCGTGCCGCGGCGTGCTCTCGGGAAGCAGTGAGGCGAGCGCCTCGGCGCGGTAGCAAACCAATCCGCTCGTCACGTCCCGGGCCTCCACGCCGAGCTGGGCGCGCATGTAGTTGGCTCCCCGGCGGCGCATCCAGCGGCCGAACGCCTGACGGTCCTTCGACTCCGCCCCGCCGACGTGACGGGAGCCGATCACCACGTCGGCCTCGTCCGCGGCCTCGATCAGCCGGACGATGTCCGCCGGGTCGTGAGAGAGGTCGGCGTCCATCAGCACCACCAGCTCCGCTCCGCCGGCGAGGGCGGCCTCGAAGCCGGCGTGATGCGCCCGGCCCACCCCGAGGCGGTGCGGGCAGCGCAGCACCGAGATGGCGGGCAGTTCGCGAGCCAGCCGGCGGGCCACCCCCGCCGAGCCGTCCAGCGCGCCGCGGTCCACCACGAGCAGCCGCGCCGAGCGGCCGATGCCGTGCAGGACGGGCTGGATCCCGCGGATCGCCCGCTCCATGACCTCGGCCTGGTCGCAGGCGGGCAGGACCACCGCCACGGCGCGGCCGAAGTCGGCCGGGGCCGGTTCGGGCGCCGAGCGCGCCACCAGAGCGGCCAGGCGGGCACGCACCCCGACGCGGAACCAGCTCCGGGGGATGAAGCAGGCGAGCGTGAGAGAGAAGATCGAGGCCCAGTAGAGCGACCCGAGATCCACCTCGTAAAGCAGGTCGTCGCTGGACAGGGTCTTGGCCATGCTTCCCAGGAGCACGGCCAGCAGGACCATCTGGGGCAGCACCAGCCGCCAGTACCAGCGGTGCTCGTCGTGCTTCCGGGTCACGCGGTAGACGGGCTTCCGGTTACGGCCCCCGGCCACGGCCAGGACGCACGCCTTCATGTACACCGGAGCGAGCCCGATCCACAGGACCCGCGCCCTCCACACCCGCTCGTACGACGCGCCCACGGCGAGGGCGGCGAAGTAGAGCTCGATCGCGATCGCGAAGGGCCAGAAGTGGAGCGCGTAGTCCCCGTAGCCGGAGCTGAGGGGATACACGCCGGTGGAGAAGCCGATCGCCGGGCACGCGACGAACACCAGCGTGGCGAAGCTCTGGAGGTAGAACAGCCCGAGCTCGGCGAACTGCAGGCGCTGGCGCAGGGTGAGACCGCGGAGGTCGCCCCAGATCAGGAGCCTCATGGTGTCCAGGGCCCACGTGCCGCGCTGCTTGTAGACGTTGGGGAGGTCCTCGGGGGAGTGCTGGCCCACGGCGCCCCGGATCGGCAGGAACGCGCTCCGCCAGCCGCGCCGCAGTGCCTCCACCCCGGACTGGACGTCCTCGACCAGGTTCCAGGTGGGAAAGCCGCCGATGTCCTCGAGCGCGGTGCGGCGCCACACCAGTCCGGACCCGCACGGGAACACGGCGTTCGCGGCATGCCGGGCGAACATCGCCCCGCGGAAGAAGAGCGGCTGGAGGTTGTCGAACGGGTCGCCCGGGGAGACACGGGCCTCCTTGACCGTCTGAACGTAGGCGGTCCGGCCGTCGCGGAGCAGGTGGCCCACGCAGCGGCGCAGGAACTGCGCGTCGCCCACAAGGTCGTCCGCGTCACGGGTCTCTATGTACTCCGTCTCGGGAGCGATCTCGGTGAGCCGGCGGACCGCCGAGTTCAGGTTGCCCGACTTGGCCTCCCCCTCACGCTCGGCCGACCCGCGCGACGGGGGGCGGTGGTAATGGATGCGGCAGCCGGGGTGGGCGGCGGCGATCTGCTCGGTGGCGGCCCGCACCGCCGCGGAGTCGGCGTCGTCGCTCACCAGGATCACCAGCCTGTCCTCGGGCCAGTCCTGCAGCAGCACGGACTCCACCGTGGGGCCGATGTGGTCCGGCGACTCTCCCGCGGTGGGCACGATCACTCCCACCACGGGCTCCGTCCCGGCCGGGACGGTGTAGCTCGGGGGGACCGACCGGTGCCAGTTGTTCACGAGGGCGAGCCCCAGCCCGCAGGCCAGAAGCAGGTTCGCGCACAGGAAGGGCACGGCCAGCCAGAGGGCGGACGAGTTCACGTGGGTGAACGCGAACGGCAGCCACAGGGCGGCCGCGGCAACGGTCACCAGCGCAACGAGCCGGAAGCGGAGCGTGCTCATCCCGCCCTCCCGTGCCTCGTGTTGCGGTAGATCTCGACGCTGCCGTCCCAGGTCACGAAGCTCAGGTCCCGCCCGATGTTCGTAACCGGCTCGCCACCTCCGTAGACCTTCTTGAAGGTGCCGCAGGCCGCCACCTTCCGGCGCACCCGCTCGGGCCAGGTGCCGGCGCCCTGCGCTGACACGAACCAATCGACCTGGCAGATGCTCTTCGGAAGCTGGTGATGGGCCACGCGGTAGGTGTCATAGACGGACCAGGGCGAGCGCACCTTGTCCTCCGCGGTGAGGCGCAGGATGAAGGGCCACGAGTTGTCGATGAGGAAGTCCTGGCCTGGCTTGGCCTTGGCCGCCAGGTAGTCCGTGGCCGGCCCGAGGTCGATCCATCCGCGGTCCATGAGCGCCGCCTGATGGACGCCGAAGGCTCCGGCGCCGGCGGCCAGCACCAGCGCCACCACGGCTCCGGCGGGCCAGCGCGCGAGGCGCCCCAGAAGCACGCCGGCCAGAGGCAGGATGAAGACGAACCCGAACACCACGTGCTTCGTGTCCCCCACCGAGCTGCCGGTGGCGAGCGCGTAGAGCGGGAACGGGACGGCGCCCAGGAGCAGGGCGGCGCCGAGCTTCTTGCGCCGGCAGGCCAGCCACCCGGCCAAGGCCAGCACCACGGGCAGCCCGCCGTACCAGACCTGGGAGAAGGCCACCATCGCAGGGGTCACGCCGAAGGTCGGGTTGTTGTTCACGCGCCACCCCGCGAAATACGAGAGCGGCCCGCGCGCGCACAGGAAGTAGGTCATGAGCACGGCACCGGTGATGAGGCCGAACAGCGCCAGGTCCATGACGGCCCGGCGCCCGCGCAGGGCCACGATCAGTAATGCGAGCGCGACGCCCGCCTCCGCGGCGGGGTACTTTGCGAGAACGCCTATCGAATACGCCAGGGCGGCCACCACCAGCCACTTCCGGTGCCCGGTCCGGCCGAGCTCGGCCACGCCCCAGAGCGCCACGGCCACGCCCGCCACCGACGGCGCGTCGATCACGGCAAGGTGGCCGAGGGCGAGCACCGGCCCGGAGGCCACCGCGAGGGCCACGGCGAAGAACGCGCTGCGAGCATCGAACAGGACCAGCGCGGCACGCCACATGGCGGCCACGGCGATGGTGATGAAGAGAGCCGCCAGCACGCGCGCCCCCGCCACCCCGGCCACCTCGTCGCCGAGGCCGGCGAGCGCCGGCCACAGAAGCGAGCCGGACAGCCAGGTGAGGTAGCCGTCGCTGAGGCCGTGGCCCTCCAGCGCCCGGCGGCCCGAGGTGATGTAGATCCCCTCGTCCAGGGTGGGCCCGTTGGCCACCGTGGCCACGATCGCCACCTGGACCGCGAGAAACGCGGCAATCAGCCAGGCGGCAGCGGTCTCCCACCCGCCCCAAGTGCGTATACGCACATAGGTGAGCGCGGGACGGTCATAGCCATCGGCAAGCCAAGTGGACGTCAGTTCCATATGCGTGATCTCCGCGAGGCTCCCCCTGCCCGCTTGCTCCAAGGTACTCGCTCCCTGGCCACATGCAATATCTTCCGCGCCGGTCCGCTCGACGGCACTCAAACATCCGGCCAGCACCCCATCCATGCGCCGGCGGCTACCGAACACGTATAGGTGAGGAACCCCGTGCAGACGCCAGCTGGGCCGTGGGCACTGCGCGCCGGGATTGTGCTCGTCCTCGGAGCCGTCGCCGTGGCTGCGGTCGTCCTGCTCTCCGGCCGCCATGATGAGGGCGTGTCCAGCCAGGGCAACGCCGTCTCGGCCAACCGGTCCGAGGCCCATTTCCGGCCCGTGTCGCGCGGCCCCCGGCCGCCCGTGCTGGGCGCGGCGGTGGACTGGGAGCTGCTCCGGATGCCCGGGACCTACCAGCGGCTGTTCCTCGACCACTACCGCTCGCTCACGCCCGAGAACGCGATGAAGATGGACACGATTGCTCCCGCAGCCGATCGCCTCTCGTTCGGGGACGCGGACGCTCTCGCGCGCTGGAGCCGCCGGCACGGGATCGCCGTTCATGGGCACACGCTGGTCTGGGGCAAGCAGCTGCCACCCTGGCTCACCGCGCGAAGCTGGACGCGAGACGACCTGAGCTCGTTCCTCGAGGGCTACGTGAAGACCGTGGTGGGCCGGTACCGCGGGAGGGTCGACTCGTGGGACGTGGTGAACGAGCCGCTGGCGGAGGACGGCTCGCTGCGCCACAACCTGTGGCTCCGGGTGCTCGGCCCGGGCTACGTGTCCGACGCCCTGCGCTGGGCCCACGAGGCGGATCCCGGCGCCCGGCTTTACGTGAACGACTTCAACATCGAGGGTCGCTCGCCCAAGACCGACGGCATGCACGCGCTCCTCTCGCGCCTTCGCCGCGAGCGGGCCCCGATCGACGGCGTCGGCCTCCAGACCCACCTGACCCTGTCCTCGACGCCCACCGGGGCCCAGCTCCGCTCCACGATGCGCCGCTATGCATCGCTGGGACTGGCGGTCGACATCTCCGAGATGGACGTTCCCGCGGGACGGGGCAGACGCGCCGAGGCGGCCCAGGCACGGGTCTACCGCCAGGTGGCCGGGGCCTGCCAGGCCCTGCCGGCGTGCGGGCGCTTCACCACCTGGGGCTTCACGGACGCCTCCACGTGGCTGGGCACCGGGGAGCGCCCACTCCCGTTCACGGCGACCGGGGCGCCCAAGCCGGCGTGGCGGGCGATCGAATCTGCGCTGAACGGCTGAGACCGGCACGCTGATGCCGAGCTACTTCCTCGACCTCCCCGAGGAGCCCGCCGCGATCGCCTGGAACGTGCACGCGGGCCCGCGCCCCGAGCGGGCCGACACGCGCTACTTCGGCCGGGTCTTCGAGGCGATGGAATCCCACCTGCGCGACCCGGACGTGGACGTGTACCTCACCTGGGACACGCAGCGACTTCCCGCCTACGGCGACCGCGTGGTGGCGGTGGTGCTGGGGGACGAGAGCGGGCAGATCCCGCGGTACGTCGACCGGGTGAGGGCGGTGTTCAAGTGCTACGGGCTGCGGCCGCAGCCGGCCAGCGAGCTCCGGGCCGGCGCTCCGCTCACCGCGGCACTGGAGCTGGCACAGCGCTCGGTGCACTGGCTGCGGTGGCTTCCCGGCGGGGCGGCGCAGGCCCGCATGCGCCTCGCGCGGCGGCTGCACGGGCGCCCGCTCCCGCCGGACGTGGCGCTGATCCCGATCGGCACCTACAACCAGCTCGACGTGCCGCTCGTGCCGGTGAGCGAGAGATCCACGGACCTCTTCTTCGCCGGCAGCGTCGAGCACGACCGAAGCCTTCGCGCCCGGGTCGGGTCGCCAAAGGCACGCAGCAGGCGGGAGATGGTGGCCGCCGTCGAGTCGCTCGCCGCCCGGCGGCCCGGCCTGCGCCCGGACGTCCGCCTGACCCAGGGGTTCACCGCGTCGGAGAGGGCCGCCGCCGGCTACTCGCAGGCGCTGATGGACTCCCGGATCTGCCTGGCCCCGCGCGGGAACTCGGCGGAGACCTTCCGGGTGCTCGAGGGACTCCGCTGCGGCTGCGTGGTGGTGGGCGAGCGCCTCCCCCCGTTCTGGTTCTACGAGGGCAGCCCCGTGGTGCGGCTGCGTTCCTGGGGCGAGCTCGAAGGGGTGGTGGCGCCCATCCTCGACGATCCGGGCGAGATGGCTCGCCTTCACGGCGAGAGCCTCGCCTGGTGGCGGGAACGGTGCTCGGAGCAGGCCGTGGGCCGCTTCCTGGCCGAGCGGCTGAACCGCCTCTGAGGGCGTTCCTGCGCCCGGTGGCGATAAGCCGCCACTACTGTCACGCTCTTCAGTGAGCTTCCCCTGATGAGGATCCTCTTCGCCAACCACACGGGCGCCTGGAGCGGCGCCGAGGTGTCGCTGATGCGCGTGATGGCCGGCCTCCGGGACGCCCACGAGGTGTCCGTGGCCTGCCCGCCCGGCGGCCCGCTCGCGGACGCCGTGGACCGCGCCCACATCGAGCGCCTGCCCCTTCCCGCGGTGGACGCGAGCCTGCGGCTCCACCCGGTCCAGACCCCGGTCGGGCTCGCACAGCTGACGGGCGGCGGGCTGGCCCTGGCGCGTGCCTCGCGCCGCGCGGAGCCGGACGTGATCCACGCCAACACCCCGCGCACCGGTCTGATGGCGACCATCGCGCGACGGCGGGGCGGCGCCCCCTTCGTCGTGCGCGCCCACGAGCACCTGCCGGCGAGCACCGTGGGGCGCGCGGTGCGCGCCGTTCTCGGCCGCAGCGCGGAGGCGATCGTGGCCAACTCCGACTACACGGCGGCGCGGCTCAACGAGGGGCTCCCGAAGCCGCTGGCCGTCCGGGTCTACAACAGCATCGATCACTCCCGCTTCGATCCCGGGACGGTGCGGGGCGCGGGCCTGCGTACGGAGCTGGGCATCGCCCCGGGGGCGCGGCTGCTCGGCCAGGTGGCGCAGATCACCCCGTGGAAGGGTCAGGACACGTCGGTCGCGATGCTGGCCGAGCTGCGCCGGAACGGCGTGGACGCCCACCTGGTCCTGGCCGGGCAGATCGCCTTCGGCGGCAGGGGCGTGCGCTACGACAACCACGCCTTCCTGGCGTCGCTCGAGCGCCTCGCCAAGGACCTGGGAGTGGACGGGCAGGTGCACTTCCTCGGCCAGCGCGAGGACGTGCCCGAGATCCTGTCCGAGCTCGACCTGTCACTGCTGCCCTCGTGGGAGGAGCCATTCGGCCTGGCGGTGGTGGAGAGCATGGCGATGGGCACTCCGCCGCTGGTCACCGCGGTCGGCGCGGGCCCCGAGCTGGTGGAGGACCGGGTGTCCGGCCGCGTGCTGGCACCCCGGCAACCCGGACCCTGGGCCAAGGCCGCCCGCGAGCTGCTCGAGGACGCCGCCGCCCTCGCCCGCGCAGGCGCGGCAGGACCACCGGCCGCGGCAAAGTTCCGCGACGACGTGCATGCTGGGGAGATGCTCTCGATCTACGAACGGGCCGCGGGGCGCCCGCACGGGACGTCCTCGCCGGGCGCCACCGGGCGAGCCGGCGGGCGCGAGGAGCGGATGGAGGCGGCATGGCCGAGCTGATCGGCCGGCGGCGCGGCCTCGCCGTTCCCGGCCGGTCGCGCTACTCCGATCTCGGCTTCGCGCTCGGCGCGGGCGGCGCGGCCGCCCTGGCGCTGGCCGCCGCCCTGATGCTCTCGATCCAGGCCGCGATCGCGCTGGTGCTGGTGCTGAGCTTGATCGCCATTCACCAGCACGACCGCGCGCTGGGCATCTACGTCCTGTTCGCCTTCTGGTTCCTGGCGCCGCTGCTCCGGCGCCTGCTCGACCTCAGCACGGGCTATGTGGCCAACGACCCGCTGTCGCTCGCCCCCTTCATCGCCACCGCCGCGCTGGCGGCGCTCGAGCTGAATCGCGTGAAGATCCCGCGCGAGATCCGCCGCGTCCTGCTCCTGGGCGCCGCCGGCTTCGCCATCGGGCTTCCCCTCGGGCTGGCGTCGGGCCCCCGCGCCGGGCTCTACGCGCTGGTGTCCTACATCGCGGGCCTGAGCGGCGCGATCCTCGGTCTCCGCGAGCCGCTGTCCGTCCAGGGCAGCACCCTGCGCAAGCTCCTGCTCTTCGGGATGCCGGTGATCGCGGCCTACGCGATCGTGCAGCGCGAGATCGTGCTGCCCCACTGGGACTTCGCGTGGCTCGAGTCGATCGACTTCGCGAGCGTGGGCGATCCCAAGCTCGGCCCCGTGCGCGCGTTCGCCTCCCTGAACGGGCCCGGCGCCCTGGCCCCCCTGCTGGGCCTCTCGCTCCTCTGTTACCTCACGGTCCGGCGGGCGCGGCCGATCGTCTTCGCCGGGGTGATCCTCGTGACCCTGGCGCTGTCCATGACCTTCGTGCGCTCGGCCTGGGTGGCGCTGATCGTGGCCGGGATCGCCCACGTCGTGGTCTCGAACGGGCGCAGCGCCCGGGTGGTGTTCGGCGCGGTGGCGGTGATGGTGGCTGCCTCGATAGCCCTGTCCCCCGTGAGCTCCACGGCCAAGGACGTGGTCCACCGCTTCGAGTCGATCACCAACCGGGAGGACACCTCCACCACCGAGCGCTCGGCCACCGTCAGCGAGACGCTGCCCACAGCGATCAGCGCCCCGATCGGCCACGGGCTCGGCACCGCCGGAGAGGCCTCGAGGCTGAACAGCCAGGAGTCCGACCTCCGCCACCCCGACAACGGGTACCTCTCGCTGATGTACCAGTCGGGGCCGATCGGATTCCTGCTGGTGATGGCGGCCCTCGGCTACATGCTCAAGGCGGGCTGGCAGGGCGCCCGGTCACGGGCGCCGGGGCAGGAGCTGCGCCAGCTGCTGTTCGCCATGTTCGTGTTCATGGGCGTGGTGCTCTACACCGGCGACTCGTTCTACGGCAGCCACGGGGTGATCCTGTGGATGATCGGCGGCCAGATCCTGGCCAACGACTACCGCCTCAGGCGGGGTCAGCTCCGGCCCGGGCTCCGGGCCGACGTGGCCACGCGGTAGAGATCCTCCAGGCGGGCCACCACCCGCGGCCAGGCGTAGCGCTCCTCCACCAGGCGGCGGTTGTGCTCGCCCATCGAGCGGGCCCGCTCCGGGTCGGCCAGGATCCGGCCGAGCGCCTCGGCCAGCGCGCCGGCGTCCCCGGGCGGGACCCTCGCGCCGCCCTCCTCGGGCACCAGGTGCCCCAGCCCGCCCGCGTCGGTGGCCACCACCGGCCGGCCGCAGGCCATCGCCTCCACCGCCGCCAGCGGAGCGGGGTCCCCGTACGAGGGCAGGCAGTACACCGCACAGCTCTGCATCAGCTCTCTCGCGCGTTCGCGGTCCACGGACCCCAGCAGCTCCACGGCGGCGAGCGCCGGCGATTGCGCGATGCGCGCCTGCACACGCTCGAGCTCGGCCCCCGCGCCCCCCACGAGCAGCCGCGCGGACGGCATCCGGGGGGCGAGCTGCTGGAAGGCGTCGAGCAGCACGTGGATCCCCTTGCGCACCTCGAGGCTCGCCAGGTAGAGCACGTCGGCGCCCGGGGCGGGTGAATCGGCCGGGCGCCAGAAGCGCTCGTCCACGCCCAGGGGCAGCTCGTGCACCCGGTCCGCGCGCCGCCCGCGCAGCTCCACCTTGGCCGCGGCGGCCGGGGTGGAGATGAGCACGCTCGCCGCTCTCCTCTGCTGCGCCGCGCGCAGGAGACGCTTGGCCCGTAGCGCAGCTCCGCCCACCTCGGCATCCGCTCCCACGCCGCTCGGCGCCCAGTCGGGCACGTAGGGCCCGAGTACGAGCGGCGGACCCCGGCGGCCGAGGGCCAGGCTGACGCCGACCTCCACCGGGGTGAGCTGGTGAACCAGGTCGAAGGTACGGACGCGGGCAAGCCGGGCGTATAGGCGCCGCACCCGCCACATGAAGGCCACACGGTGAGGATCGTCCGCGCCGAGCTCGTACAGGTGCACGTTCGCGGGCAGCTCCCCGCGCAGGTCCACGCGGCCCGCGGCCACGTGCAGATCATGCCCGTGAAGCGCCAGCTGGCGCACGAATCCGTACGCCACGAGGCCATCACCGTGCGCCCGGTGGTCGGTGAACATGGCCGATCCCGGCAGGACGAAGATGTGGAAGCTCACACATGTATGATCGCCGAGCCGTGCTTCGCCGGCCGTGCCGGAGCGGTTGTGCATCCGAAAAACTGCGCTAGCCTGGCCTGAGATGAGGTCTTCAGAAAACGGCAGCACGTACGGCCTGGAGCCGCAGAGCCACCAGAGCCCCTCGCTTCTCGGCGCGCTCAGGCGCAGGTGGCCGATCATCGTCATCACGATGCTCCTGTGCGGCGGCGCGGCCGCAGCCTTCGCGTTCGCCAACAACAAGGACTACAAGTCCACGGCCACGCTGGTCTTCCGCCAGACCATCGCTCCCCAGCTGAACTCGATCGGCCTGATCCCGAACACGGTCGCGGCCGACCATCTCGCCCAGGACAACACCGAGCGCGTGTCCTCCAAGACCGTGGCGGTGGACACCTCCGACGAGCTGAAGGCGCGCGGTGTGAACATGTCGCCGGGCGACGTCCAGGACGACGTGAAGGTGATCGGCGACAAGACGAGCGAGGTGGTGAAGGTCACCGCCTCGGCGTCATCCGCCCAGCGGGCCGCCCTGCTCGCGAACACCTACGCCACGAACGCCCGCCGCCTGGCCGGGGACGAGGACCGGGAACTGGCACGGCAGTCGCTTGCCAGCCTCCGCAAGCAGTTCGACGCCCTGCCCGTGAAGGTGCAGAACCACGTGTCGGGTCCGGGCGCGCAGCTGCGCAACAACATGCAGAAGATGCAGGTGATCGCTGACGTCGGCAACGGCAGCCCGTCGATCACGCAGCCCGGCTACGTGCCCTCCGACAAGTCGGGGAGCCCGATCCAGACCATCATCCTCGGCCTGCTCTTCGGGGCCGTGCTCGGCGCCGGCCTGGCACTCCTTCGCGAGCAGAGCGATCGCCGCCTGCACGGCGCCGACGAGGCCTCCGCGGCCTTCGACGCCCCGGTGCTCACCACGGTCCCCCGCCACCGCGCGCTCAAGCGCCCGGTGCCCTTCGCGGACCTACCACCCGAGGTGGCCGAGGCCTTCCGCATGCTTCAGATGAACCTGCGCTTCGCCTGGGAAGAGCCGGTGCGCAGCCTGGTGATCACCTCTTCGCGCTCTCAGGAGGGCAAGACCACCGTCGCCTGGAACCTCGCCTGCGCCGGACTCTCGGCCGGCCTCAGGGTCGCGCTGGTGGAGGCCGACATGCGCCGGCCCACGCTCGCCGACCGCTACGGGCTCCAGCCGGGCCCGGGCGTCACCGAGGTCGTGGAGAGGCGCACTGACCTGGAGGCCGCGCTTCAGCCGCTCACCAACGTGCGCGGAGACCGCCACGGACGCCAGCTCGACGTGCTGGTGGCCGGTCAGCTTCCCCCCGATCCCTGGGCCATCCTGCAGTCCGAGACCATGGGCTGGATCCTCGACACCCTGAAGCGGGACCATGACCTCGTGGTGGTCGACACCCCGCCCCTTCCCCACGTGGCCGACGCCATCTCGCTGATGCGCCACGTGGACGGCGTGATCGTCACCGCCTCCGTGAACTCCACGCGTGGCGACGATGCCCGCCGCCTCCGCGAGCAGCTGCAGGGCCTCGACGCCCGCGTGCTCGGCGTGGTGGTCAACGGCGGCTCGGCGGCCAGTGGCTACGGCTACGTGCCGAGCGTCAAGCACACATCGCCGTCCGCGGACACGCAGCCGATCTCCACGGTCAACCCGAACCCGGGCGACACCGAGATCCGCTAGCGCGGCTTGGATGCGTATTCGCCGCTCTTCGTGCTGAGCACGTAGGGCACGGTCCGGGCGAGGATCTTGGCGTCCAGCCACAGGGACCAGTTGGCGCAGTAGAGGTAGTCCAGCGACAGCATGTCGCTGACCGGCACGCGACTCGACCCGAGGATCTGCCACGGGCCCGTGATCCCGGGCGACACGTGGTAGCGGCGCCGCTGCCAGCCCGAGAAGAGCCTGTCCTCGTCGACGATCAGAGGGCGGGGGCCGACCATGCTCATGTCGCCGCGCAGGACGTTGAAGAGCTGGGGCAGCTCGTCCAGCGAGTTGCGCCGGAGGAAGCGGCCCACTCGCGTGGCCCGCGGATCGTCGGCGATCTTGAAGAGCGGGGCCGCCTCGTTCTCGTCCAGCAGCTCGAGCTTGCGCTCATCCGCGTCGAGGACCATCGTCCGGAACTTCCACATCTGGAACTCGTTGCCGTCGCGCCCGATCCGCGTCTGGCGAAAGATCACCGGCCCCGACGAGCTCACCTTCACCAGGATCACCAGGAGGAGGAGGAAGGGCGAGCCCACCACCAGCAGGCTCGTGGCCACCACCAGATCGAAGGCGCGCTTCAGCACCCGCGACGAGGGCGAGAGCCCGAAGCCGCGCACCCCCAGCAGCGGCCGGCCGCCGAGGTCGTCGAACTCGACCGAGGTGCCTATGACCTCGAGCATGCGCGGGAGCACCGAGACCCGGACTCCGCAGGCCGTGAGCAGGCGGATCACGTCGGCGATGTCGTTCCCCTCCTGCTCGGGGGCCACGATCGCCCGGTCGGGCCGGTACTCCTTCAGGACCGCCGGCAGGTCCTCCACGGTGCCGAGCACCGAGTCACGGTCGTCGTCCTGGGTGGCGAGCCGGCCCAGCACCTTGGCGTTCGCGCCGTGATGGGCGGCGATCTTCTGCTCGAGCATGCGCGTGGTGGCGGCGTCGCCGATCACGAGCAGGCGCTCGGTGGCGGTCGCTCGCACGGCCAGGAAGCGGGCCGCGGCCCTCGCGATGATCAGCGCGCAGGTCAGCAGTCCCCACATGAGGAACGGGTGGGAGCGGCCGGTGAAGGCGAGCGCGCGCACGCCCTCCACGAACAGCACGAAGATCGCGGTGACGGCCACCAGCGCGGGCGCCTCGTCGAGCGTCGTCTTGATCAGGACGAACTGGTCCCGGTCGTAGAGCCCGGCCATCTTGGTCAGCAGCGCGTAGAGCGGGATCAGCGCGGCCACCCAGGGCGTGAAGCGAGCGTCGGTCAGGATCGACACGAGCAGCAGCGCCACGGCGACGGCCACGGTGTCCGCCGCCAGCAGAGCCAGGCGCCCGACGTCCTCACGTCTCCGCGCATCTGCGGGAGGGTCGATGTCCTCGAAGGGCAGCTCCGCTATCTGGAGCGTGACCAGCGGTCGGTTGCGAGAAATCGGTTCAGACATCCGGTGTCTAGGGCTCAGCATCGCTGCGGCAGAACGTGAGCGCCAGGCCCAAGCGTACGCACGTTGGCGCCGGACAGCGCCACCGGGCAACTTCCGATTCAGCCGCAGCGCTAACCGCGGCAGCGGCGAGCGTCCGAGGACTTGCGGCAGCCCTCGTACTTCGCGGCAAGACTCGTGTACGTCTTGAGGATCGGCATGCGCGCGAAGACGCCTCCGCCGCTCACCCGGTTGAGTCCCGTGAAGCGATAGGAGACATCTGACTGCTGAGATTTATTGTCGTAAGGCGTGGCCCACGCGAACCAGTAGGCGTGGGTGATGTGCATCTTCTTGCGCACCTTGGCGAGCCGCGCGTAGGCGACCGAGAGGCGCTTGCGCTGCCCCGACGTGGTGGTCTCGAGGCCCAGCAGCTGGCTCTTCCTCACCTTGCCGACGGCTGCGGGCCATGTGAGCTCGGTCAGGATGATGTCCTTGCGCCCGTCGTGGTGCTTCTTCATGACCGTGCGAACCCTCTGCACGATCTCGAGCATGCGGATGACCGATGCCTTCGCGGACGTCGGGTCGTTGCTGAACGGGTGGACCGAGATCACGTCGAAGTAGCCCTTGGCCCCCGCCTTGTACATGGCGCGGATGCCATCCCACTGAGTGAAGTTGCCCACGCCGACGAGCGAGCCGGCCACAACCTTGGCGTGGCGATCGGTCTTGTGAATGGTCTTGTAGGTGACCTTCAGCATCTTCGTGTAGCTGCGGGCCCAGGGCTTGCTGTCCCAGAACCAGGGGGCCATCTGCTCGTTCCAGATCTGCCATTGGCGGATGGGGACCTTCGGGACCGTGGGGTTGGCGGCCCAGAACGTGCCCTTCGGGCCGTAGCGCTCGATGAGCGTGCGCAGGAATCCGGCGTAGAGCTTCGGGTCCTTCGGCGGAAAGCGGTTGGGGTACACGGCGTTCGGCTTCGGAGACGCCCATGTCGGGGTGGCCAGGACGTTGCCCAGGATCGAGATCCTGTGACGTGCGGCCGATGTGACCACGCGGTCGGTGTGGGCCCAGTTGTAGGTGCCCTGCGCGGGCTCGATGTCCGGCCACGCGAGGAACACGCGCGCGGACTCGACGCCCGAGCGTGCCATGAGATCCATCTGCTGGTCGCGCGCCGTGTCGGCGCCGGACGCCTGGTCCGCCTCGATGTTGAAGACGGTGCCGAAGAAGCCGAAGGGCACCTTCCGCTTGGCCGCGAACGACGGGGCGGCGCTGGTGGCAAGCACCGCGAGTGCGATCACGAACACCGCGACCGAGAGGGGTCTCCTGTGCATCAAATTCACCGTAGCAACATAGTTCCCGTCTGCTGCCGGTAGCGGGGGCGGTCCCGCCAAGACCTGGACGATCGTCCTAGTTCGGCCCCCGGAGACCGCGACCGGTCCTTCTGACGGAATCCACGAGCAGGACCCAGTCCGGCCTGTGCCCGAGCCTGTCCAGCTCGCGAGCCCGTTCCACCACCTCGTCCACCCGCGTGGCGGCCCTGACCACGAGCACGATCACGTCGCTGCGGCGGGTCTCCGCCTCCTCCGAGGAGTCTCCATCCGAGGAAGCCGTGGCCACCATCGTCGGGCGGCCGTCGTGGAGTGCCGGAAGGCTCGCGCCGCCGTTCCCGTCACCGGCGCTCGCGTCGGGGACCGGCATCGCGGAGAACCACTCGGCCGCCCGGTGGACGAGCGGCTCCAGCTTGGGGTCGGCGGCCACGAACGCGATGCGACCCGAGGGGCGCGCCGACATCGTCTCCCAGCGCCGAACGATCGCGTTCGCCTGGTCGCGATCCAGGTTGTCCAGCGGGGTGGTGGGGATGCCGGTCGTCCGGTAGCTCTGGGCCACGCTCGTCATCCGGGGCCCCCACTGCCGCCGGGAAAGCCAGATCCCGATCCCCCCGAGCAGCAGGCCCAGCCCTCCCCCGGCCGCGACGCCTGCGAGCACCGAGGTGCCGAACGGTGTCACGCCCGGATCCTACTTGAGGCAGCTTCGAGCGCTCGAGGACTTGCGGCAGCCCTCGTTCCTGGCCGCCAGCTTCTGGTACGTGCCCAGCAGCGGCATCGGTGTGAAGGTGCCGCGGTCGTAGCGGACGAGGCCGGCAAACCGGAAAGCCATGCTCGACGGGTTGCCTCCGGTCAGATAGTCGGTGGCCCATGTGAACCAGTACACGCCCGTGATGCGCATCTTCTTCCGGTAGTGCATCAGCTTCCCGTAGGAGGCCTTGAGCCTGTCCGCCTGCCCCTTCGCCGTGGTCTCCATTCCGAAGATGGCGCTCTGGGGCACGATGCCCTTGGCGGCGGCCCAGGTCATCTCGGTGACCTCGATCCCCTTGCGGGTGTCGTGGCGCTTGCGCATCTCGGCACGCACCCGCCGGATGATCTCGATCGTTTGGTTCGCCGTGACACGCACCGACGGATCGTTGGTGAACGGGTGCACCGCCACCTCGTCGAAGTACTTCTTGGCGCCGGCCTTGTACATCGCACGGACGCCGTCCCACTGGTGGTAGCTCCCGTAGGACATGAGCGAGCCGGCGATGACCGTGGCCTTCTTGTCCACCTTGTGAATCGCCTTGTAGGAAGCCTTGAGCAGCTTCACGTAGCGCGGCGCCCAGGGCCGGGGCACCCAGAACCAGGGGGCCATCTGCTCGTTCCAGACCTGCCACTTGTGGACCGGGACCTTGGGGATGCCCGAGTTCTGGATCCAGAACGAGCCCTTCGGGCCGTACCGCAGCACCGCCTGGCGCATCAGATCAGCGAAGTCCTTCGGGTCCTTGGGCGGGTAGCGCCAGTACTCCGGGCTGTTCGGCTTGGACGAGGACCAGGGCGCGCTGGTGGAGATGTTCACCAGCACCGCGATGTGGTGCCTGGCCGCTGCGGCCACGATCCTGTCCAGGGACCCCCAGGTGTAGACCCCGCGGGCGGGCTCGAGGCCGCCGCTACTGAAGGTCACCCGCGTGGACTCCACGCCCGAGCTGGCCATGAGCGCCATCTGCTCATCCAGCTTGGCGTCGGGAAGCTGTCCCGGATCGGTGAGCTCGCCGATCATCGTCACGCCGTAGAAGCCGAAGGGCACCTTGCGCTTGGCCGCCTGCGCCGGGGTGGCCATCAGGCCTGCGATCAGCAGGCCAATAGCGATCAGGAGCGGGATTGCGCGGCTGGTGCATCTCACCGCCAGGACCGTAGCAGTCCGGCTGGGGCCGGAGTGCAGGCAGCCCGGGGGCGTGCCGGTCAGGTTCTGGGCGCCGCGCGGGCTGCGCGTGCGCCGGCCGGGCGTGCGCCGTTGGTGGCCTTGGCGCCGAAGCGCTTCTGCGCCGCGACGGGTGAGCGCACCACCAGCATCCACTCGGGCCGCCGGCCGAGCGTCTCGAGGCGATCCGCGGCGTCGGTGAGGCCCCGGCTCGTCATCCCGTCCTCGGCGAGCATCACCACCAGGTCCTCGTGCACCAGCTCGGGGTCCTTCAGGCCGGTGGCCAGCATCACGAGCCTCGGCGAGGGCTTGGGCTCGCGCGTGCTCCAGCGGCTCTTCCACTGCGTTCGCGGGGCCGCGGAAGGATCCCCGCTTCCGGCCGAGCCGACGGTCGCGGCCTTGCGGGGCGATGCCGGCTCGGACGCGCCGTCTGCCTGCAGGCCGTGCAGCCATGCCGCGGTGTCCCCAGCGAGATGAGCGAGATCGGGTGTGGCGGGCACGATCGCCACGCGGACCAGCGGGCTCGCGGAGAGGGCCAGCCAGCGCCGCAGCAGGCCCGACGCAGCCTCCCTGCTGATGTCGTCGAGTGCCGTGGTGGGGATTCCCGTGAGCTTGTACGCGCCGCCCGGCCCGAGCACGCGGGGGTGGGTGCGCAGCCAGGCGAACAGGATCAGCCCGCCGAGCAGGAGGCCCGCGGCGGCGCCGATCGCGGCGGCCGCCGGCTCAGCGTCCGCCGCCACGCCCACGCCGTAGCCGGCGCCGGCACCCACGAGCACCGCGAGGGGCACGATCGCCCACGAGGCGCGGGGTCGTATGGCGCGCCGGCTCATCGGCGCGCCGGTCCCCTCCGGTTACGGGCGGACCGCACTCGCGGCGCGCCCTTGGGCTGTGACTGGTACTTCAAGGATGTGTCTTCCGAACCGACCAAATTGACTCCCCGGCCTCTGGCGGTCTGATCCCAGAGTACCTGCATTTCGCGTATACGGTCGGGTACCGCCGCTCCGTCGGGCGCCACCCGAATGGACCTTGAACTCAGCGGACGACGAGCGTCTGGGCCATGCGGGTGGGGTGTACCAGGCAGGTCAGCCGGTAGATCCCGCGCACCCGCGGCCGGAAGCTGTAGACGCCGTCGGTGCGCCCGTAGTAGAGCGAGGAGAAGCCGCGCGGGCCGTTGGCCACGGACACCGAGTGCGGCAGGGCGCCGCCGAAGCGCCAGCTGATCGTCTGCCCGACCCGGGCGGAGATGCGATCCGGCCGGAAGAAGTCGTCGCCGAGGGTGATCGGGTTCCCGTCGAAGGGTGTGAGTGGACCCTGCGGCTTCGCCAGCTGCGGCACCACGAGGTCGTAGTTCGGGTGCTTCGCGAACCTCGGGGGGCGTCCGATCTGACGCAGGTCGTGCGGAACCGGCCCGCACCGCTTCGCCCGGTCGTCCTTCGCCACCAGGAGCCACCAGAATCCCATCGCCGCCACGTGCAGGTTGCTGTTGTCGTGCACGGCCGTCCTCGTGAGCACCTCGCCCGCGGTGATCGGGATGCCGGTGGCGCTGGCGAAGGTGCCGTTCCCGATCGGCCCCGGCTCGTGAAGGATCGGCCTGACGGTGTTGTAGGGGTGATTCGGCCGGCCGTAGTACGCGCGGGCCTTGAGGAGCCGCCGCCCGCAGGTCCGGCTCCCCAGCGTCTGGTAGCGCGCGCCGCCGTGCTGGTGCGACTGAGCCACCACGATGCGCCCGTTGAATCCGTCCGGGACCGTCCACGACCCCCTGTCGACGAAGCTCGACCCCGGGCGTCCGCCTCCCGGGACGTCGTACAGGTTGCCGCTCAGGCGATTGGTGCAGTCACCGAGCACGATCGGCGAGACCGACTCGCGCGGCTCGGTGGTGTAGCGCACCTTGGTGCGGACGTAGAAGTCCTTAGCCCGGGCGTAGTGGTTCATGACCATGGCCACCAGCAGCCAGCCCGGAGCCTGGCCGGTCGCGGTGCGGTTGTTGATGCCGTACCGGGCACGAACGGTCGCGGGAATCGGCTTGGCGTAGTGGCCGAGGGGCTCCTCCTCCCCGCGCAGGCCGATGAGGCCGAGGCACGTGCCCGGGAACTGGTCCACCCGGTGCGGGGCGAAGTACAGGAGGTGGTGGATCATCATCTTCCCGATGGGCAGCGGCTTGGCGTCCGGCCGCTTGCTGTCCACGAGGACCTGCTCCACGAAGGACGTGATGTAGCCCGGGCGGCTCGGCGCCTCCTGGCCGTCGGGCCGCAGGGTCAGCGCCTGCTGGTAGCCCACGTAGGGCTCCGAGTGGATCTTGGGCGAGTACAGCGTGAGGATCTGCTCGTGCGGCGCGGCGGCGGCGGCCGGGCCCGCGCCGCAGGCCAGCAGCACGAGAGCCACGAGTGCAGATCGCCGGACCACGGCTAGGGGTCCACCTCGCCCTCGAAGAGCGCGAAAACCGCACCCTGAGGATCCGCGGCCACGAGGAAGTGGCCGGCGGGAATCGCGGTGGCGGGAACGATCACCCGGCCTCCCCCCTCGGCCACCTGCGCCGCCGACTCCTCCAGGTCGCCGGTGGTGAAGTACGCAAGCCAGTGCGGCGGGGCCGGGGAGCCGTCCGGGACCGGCATCATGCCTCCGTTCAGCGCCCCACCGTTCTGGATGCTCCAGAACGGGGGCTCGTCCGACACGGTCTGGAAGTCCCATCCGAAGAGTGCGCTGTAGAAGCTCTCGGCCGCCGCGGGATCGGAGGTGTTCAGCTGGTTCATCGTGAGCGCACCCGCGTCGTTCACCACGCCGGCGCCCGGCATCTCGCGCGGCTGCCACAGGCCGAGGACCGCGCCCTGCGAATCCTGGATCACGGCTATCCGCGCGGCGTCCCGCACGTCGACGGGTCCCAGCAGCACCCGGCCGCCGAGCTCCTTCACCCGGGCCGCGGTGGCGTCGGCGTCCTCCACCGACACGAAGGACCCCCAGTTCGCCGGCCCGCCTCGCTGGGACGGGGGATCGAACATCGCCGCCACCGGCCGGCCGCCGAGGGTGGCCCTCACATAGGGCTCGTCGGAGGAGATCGGGTCGTCCTCCAGCTCCCAGCCCAGCAGCGGCGGGTAGAAGGCCCGGGCCGCTTCCAGATCGGAGCTGGCCAGCTCGACCCAGCAGAACGTGCCCGGCCGGTACTCGGTCCTGGCCCCCACCGGCCTCCTAGGAGGAGCCGACCTTGAGGAAGGCCTCGTAGCGCTTGATCTCGCGCACCGCGCGGGCCCGTTCCTCCGAGCCCTCGTCCGCGCGCTCCACGGCGTCGCGGGCCTCCTTCACGCGGGCCTCGAAGGCGCCCCGGTCGAGATCCTCAGGCGCGATGGCCTCCTCCACCAGCACCAGCGCGGAGTTGTCCACCACCTGGAGGTAGCCCTCGCCCTGCGCGAAGCGCACGATCTCGGACTCCGAGCGGTAGAGCCGCAGCTCGGTGGGCTCGAGGATGGCCATCAGCGGCGAGTGGTTGGCCAGCACTCCGATCGACCCGGTGGTGGTCCGGGTGGACACCATCTCCACGTCGTCGGCGAAGACCTGGCCCTCGGGGGTGAGGACCTCGACCCTGAAGCTATTCCTCGCCACCCTCGTCCTTCGCGTCGCCGTTCTCGTTCTCGCCGCCGTCGCCCTTGTCCTCGGGCGCGGCATCGCCCGAGGCGGAGCCGCCGCCGGACTTGCGGAACTCCTCCACCACCTCGTCGATCGTGCCCTTCATGAGGAACAGGCGCTCGGGGATCTCGTCGTGCTGGCCCTCGATGATCTCCTTGAAGGAGCGGACCGTGTCGGCCACCTGCACGTACTTGCCGGAGAGCCCGGTGAACTGCTCGGCCACGAAGAACGGCTGGGACAGGAACCGCTCCACCTTCCGGGCGCGCTGGACCGTGATCTTGTCCTCGTCCGAGAGCTCGTCGATCCCGAGGATGGCGATGATGTCCTGGAGCTCCTTGTAGCGCTGCAGGATCTCCCGGACCGAGTTCGCGACCTCGAAGTGCTCCTCGCCGACGATGTCGGCCTTGAGGATCGTGGAGGTGGAGTCGAGCGGATCCACCGCCGGGTAGATGCCCTTCTCCGAGATGGCGCGCGACAGCGTGGTGGTGGCGTTCAGGTGCGCGAACACCGACGCCGGCGCCGGGTCGGTGAGGTCGTCGGCCGGCACGTAGATGGCCTGGACCGACGTGACCGAGCCCTGCCGGGTGGACGTGATCCGCTCCTGGAGCTGGCCCATCTCGGTCTCCAGCGTGGGCTGGTAGCCCACCTGGGAGGGCATGCGCCCGAGAAGAGCGGACACCTCCGAGCCGGCCTGGACGAAGCGGAAGATGTTGTCGATGAAGAGCAGCACGTCCTGGCCGCCCTGCTCGCGGAAGTACTCGGCCATGGTCAGGCCGGAGAGGGCCACGCGCATGCGGGCTCCGGGCGGCTCGTTCATCTGGCCGAAGACGAGCATCGTCTTGTCGATGACGCCCGACTCCTTCATCTCGACCCAGAGGTCGTTGCCCTCGCGCGAGCGCTCGCCCACGCCGCAGAATGCCGATAGGCCCTCGTGCTCCTCGCCGATGGAGCGGATGAGCTCCTGGATCAGCACCGTCTTGCCCACTCCGGCGCCGCCGAAGAGGCCGACCTTGCCGCCCTTCGCGTAGGGCGCCAAGAGGTCCACGACCTTGATGCCCGTCTCGAGGATCTCCCGCGTGGGCATGAGGTCCTCCACGTCCGGCGCGGGCCGGTGAATCGGCCAGCGCTCCTCGGTGTCCACGTCGCCCTCGCCGTCGATCGGGTCGCCGAGCAGGTTGAAGATCCGCCCCAGCGTGGCCCGGCCGACGGGCACGGTGATCGGCCCGCCGGTGTCGCGCACGCGAACGCCGCGGGAGAGCCCGTCGGTGGCGTCCATGGCCACCGCCCGGATCCGGTCGTCACCCAGGTGCTGCTGCACCTCGAGCACGAGCCGGTCGCGGTCCTTGTCCTCGAGCTCCACCTCGAGCGCGTTGTAGATCTCGGGGAGGTGGCCGCTGGCGAACAGCACCTCGACCACCACGCCCTGGACCTCCTCGACTCTCCCGACGTGCTCGTCCTGGGTGTCGCGGCTCTCCTGCTGGGTCTGTGTTCCGGCTTCCAAGTTCCCAAATCTCCTTTGAAAAAAGTCGGTGCGCACTCGGCCGAGCCGAGCGCTTCCGCTCTAAGTAACGCCCTCGGCGCCCGCGACGACCTCCATGATCTCCTGCGTGATCTCCGCCTGGCGTTGGCGGTTGGCCTCGAGCGTGAGGTCGTCGATCAGCTCGGCGGCGTTGTCGGATGCGTTGCGCATGGCGCTCATGCGGGCGCCGTGCTCGGACGCCGTGGACTCCAGCAGCGCCCTGAAGATGGATATCTCGACGTAGTCGGGCACGAGGCGCGCGAGGATCTCCTCCGGCTCGGGCTCGTAGATCCAGAGGGCGTGATGGCCGCTCGCGTCCTTTTCGCGCTGCTCCTCCTCCGGCTCGGCCTCCGCCTCGTCGCCGCCGAGGATGTCGGCGTGCTGGAGCGGCAGCAGGGTCTCCTCGCGCACCTCCTGGCGCGCGGCGGAGATGAAGCCGTTGTAGATGATCTCCACCCGGTCCACCTTGCCGTCCACGTACGCGGCGGCCAGGCCGTCGGCGATCTGGCGCGCGTCCGCGAACGCCGGCCGGTCGGTGAAGCCGGTCCAGGTGTCCCCGATCTCCATGCCGCGGAACCGCAGCGAGGACTCGCCGCGACGCCCGCTGGCGTACCAGAGCACGTCGATCCCCTCGCCCCGCAGGGTGGCCGCGCGGCGGTTGCCCGCGCGCACTATCTGAGAGTTGAACGGCCCGGCCAGGCCGCGGTCGCCGGTGACCAGGAGGATGCCCACCCGCTTGGGGTTCTCGCGCTCCTGCAGGATCGGCAGGCTGGGGATGCTGTCGGCGTCCTCCGAGGCTCGCCGCGTCATCCGGCGCAGGGCATCCGCGTAGGGCCGCAGCGCCTCGATCCGCTGCTCGGCGCGCCGCAGCCGCGCGGCGGCCACCATCTCCATGGCCCGCGTGATCTTGCGGATGTTCTTAACCGACGAGATGCGGCTCCGGATGTCCTTCAGGCTGGCCATGGGCTACCGCTGGGCGGGCGCGGCCTCCTGCTCCTGATCCGCCGCGCGGTCGGGCTCGGCGCCGTTCCCGTCGCCGTCCGAGGAGCCGCTCGTGCGGCCCGCGCTGCGGCGCTCCTCCTCGGAGAGAATGCGGTCGGACTCGCCCTCCTCGATGGGGTTGCCCTCCACGTCGAAGTCGGGCCCGAAGTCGTCGATGGCCTCGGCGATCGCGTTGCCCAGCTCCTCCTCGATGGCGTCGTCCCAGTCGCCGCCCGCGATCTTGTCCATCACGTCCTGGTGCTCCGAGTGGAGCCGGGCCAGGAGCATCTCCAGGAACTCGGTCACGCGCTCGGTCTTGATCCGGTCGAGGAAGCCGCCGGTACCGGAGTAGATGGCCGCCACCTGGTTCTCGATCGGCCAGGGCTGGCGCTCGTCCTGGTTGAGGGTGGCCACCAGCCGCTCACCCCGGGCCAGCGTGGCCTGGGTGTCCGCGTCCAGCTCGGAGCCGAACTGGGCGAAGGCCTCGAGCTCGCGGTACTGGGACAGCTCGAGGCGCAGGCGCCCGGCCACCTTCTTCATCGGCTTGGTCTGCGCGGAGCCACCCACCCGGGACACCGAGATGCCCACGTTGATGGCCGGGCGCACGCCGGAGCGGAAGAGGTCGGCCTCCAGGAAGATCTGGCCGTCCGTGATCGAGATGACGTTGGTCGGGATGTACGCCGACACGTCGCCGGCCTGGGTCTCGATGATCGGCAGCGCGGTGAGCGATCCGCCGCCCAGCTCGTCGTTCAGCTTCACCGAGCGCTCCAGCAGGCGCGAGTGCAGGTAGAAGACATCGCCCGGGTAGGCCTCGCGGCCCGGCGGGCGGCGCAGCAGCAGGGACATCTGGCGGTAGGCGTACGCGTGCTTGGTCAGGTCGTCGTAGACCGCCAGCGCGTGGCCGCCCTGGTAAAGGAAGTGCTCGCCCATGGCGCACCCCGCATAGGGGGCGAGGAACTTGATCGGCGCGGCCTCGTCGGCGGGAGCGGCCACGATGATCGTGTGCTCGAGAGCGCCGGCCTCCTCCAGCTGGCGGGCCACGTCCACCACCGTGGCCATGCGCTGCCCGATGGCCACGTAGACGCACTTCACGTCCTGGCCCTTCTGGTTGATGATCGCGTCGATGCAGATCGAGGTCTTGCCGGTCTGACGGTCCCCGATCACGAGCTCGCGCTGGCCACGACCGACGTTCGTCATGGCGTCGATCGGCTTGATGCCGGTGAGGAGAGGCTCCTTCACGCTCTGGCGCTGGACGACGCCGGGAGCCTTGAACTCGGCCGGGCGGGTCTCCGTGGTGTTCACGTCGCCCTTGCCGTCCAGCGGGCGGCCCAGGGGATCGACGATGCGCCCGAGCAGGGCCTCGCCCACCGGGACCTCGAGCAGGCGGCCGGTGCGCTTCACCTGGTCGCCCTCCTCGATCTTGTCCCACTCGCCGAAGAGCACCACGCCGACGTTGTCCGACTCGAGGTTGAGCGCCAGTCCGGTCACGTCGTGAGGCAGCTCGAGGAGCTCCAGCGACATGCAGTTGTCCAGCCCGTGCACGCGGGAGATGCCGTCGGCCACGGACAGCACGGTGCCCACCTCGGACAGGTCGGCCCCTCCGTCCTCGAGGCCCTCGATGCGCTCTCTCAGGATGCTGGTGATCTCGTCTGGCTTGATCTGCACTTCGAAGCTCCTTCGCCTCAATCAGGCCGCTTTCGCGACCTGCTTGCGTAGCTGTTCAAGTCTGTTGCGGACACTCGCGTCGAGCACCATGTTCCCGACGCTCACCTTCAGGCCCCCGAGAAGGTCGGGATCCACCTTCGAGCTCAGCTCCACGCGCCGGCCCGTCTGCTCCTCGATGCGCTTGCCGATGTCGCCGACCAGCTGCTCGTCGAGCTCCACGGCGCTCGTGACGGTCACCGGCAGCAGCCGGTTCTCCTCCGCCCAGAGGGCGTCGAACACCCTCCTGATCCGGAATATCACCGGCATCCGGTGGCGCTCGGCCAGAAGCTCGAGGAAGTTCACGAAGCGGGGATCGGCGTCTTCGAGGACCCGGCTCACACCCTGCTTCTTCTCCTCCGAGGAGAAGTAGGGCGAGAAGAAGAAGACCTGCAGGTCGCGATCGCTGTCGAGCGTCTCGGTGAACTGGTCGAGCTCGTCGTGCACGCGGTCGAGCGCCTCCGCGTCCTTGGCGGCCTCGAACAGCGCACGGGCGTAGACGTCGGCGATCTCCTCCATCTACCTCGCGCCGTTCCCTTCCTTCGAGAGCGCGGAGAAGTCGACCTCGCTGAGGGCGTCCTCCACCAGCCGCTTCTGATCATCGGCGTTCAGCGACTTGCGCGTGACCTTCTCGGTGGCCAGCACCGTGAGATTGGCCACCTCCTTGCGGATCTCGTCGAGCGAGCGGCGTGTCTCGGCCTGGATGTCGCGCCGGGCCGCGGCCATCAGCTCCTCGCGCTGCTGGGTGGCCTGCGCCTTCGAGTCGTCCTGAAGCGAATCGGCGGCCTTGCGCGCCCGGGTCACGATGTCGTCGGCCTGCTCGCGCGCCTCCTTCAGGCGAGCGCGGTACTCCTCGAGCAGCTCGTCCGCCTCCTGCTTGGTCCGCTGCGCGGAGTCGATCGAGTCGTCGATCGCCTTACGGCGGCGGTCCAGCGCCTCGGCGATCCGCGGGAACGCCAGCTTGTTCAGGACGTACAGCGTGACCAGGAACGCGATCAGCGTCCAGATCATCACGCCCAGCGAGATCGAGATGAGCGGGTTGCCCTCGGCGAGCGGGATCATGGTCAGAGCCTCCAACCCGGCCTAGAGGAAGAAGGCGATCAGGCCGAAGATGAACGTGTAGAAGGCCACGGCCTCGGTGAGCGCGAACCCGAGCCACTGGATGCTCGTGATCTCCTCGCGCATCTCCGGCTGGCGCGTGACCGACTCGATCACCTTTCCGAAGATGAAGCCGACGCCGATGCCGGCGCCGATCGATCCGAGACCGGCGCCGATGCCGAGCGCGATGGCCTTGAGGCCGTCGTCGGTGACTGTTGTCGAGCTTGCTGCGATGGGAGCTAATAGGTCAAGCATGTGGTGAAGATCCTCCTTGAGATCAGTGACCCGCGGCGGTGGCCTCGCCGAAGTAGATGGACGACAGCGTTGCGAAGATGAAGGCCTGGAGGGTGGCCACCAGGCCCACCTCCAGCAGGAAGAAGATGATGGCCAGCGGCAGCGTCAGCCAGCCGAGCGCGGCGATCCCCAGGATCACGGCCAGGCCACCGCCCATGAACAGGATGAGCATGTGGCCGGCGAGGATGTTCGCGAAGAGCCGCACCGAGAGCGAGATGATCCGGACGAACTGGGAGATCACCTCGATCACGAAGATCGGGCCCTTGAGGACTCCCGGAGTGCCGGACGGGATCAGGCCCCTGATGTAGTTCACGAAGCCCTTGGCCCGGATGCCCTCGGCCTGGTAGGCGAACCACACGACCAGGGTGAGGATGATCGGCACGGAGATGTTCGCCGTGGCCGCGTAGAGCGCGAGCGTGGGCACCTCGAGGCCGAAGATCTCGGCGGTGTGCTCGGTGTTGGTCGGGAGCGGGATATACCCGATCAGGTTCGAGATCCAGATGAAGAAGAAGAGCGTGGCCACGAACGGGAACCAGCGCAGCGACATCTCGCGCGACATGTTCCCCCGCGCGATGGTGTTGTAGGTGAGGTCGTACATGACCTCCATGGCCGTCTGCACGCGGTTGGGCTTGTCCGTCATGCGCTTGGCGATGTAGGTCATAACGGCACCGGTGAGCACGCAGGCGAGCACCAGGTAGAGCACCGCCTTGTTGATGCTCATGTCCACCGGGCCGATCTTCAGGCTGATCCAGGGATCGAGCTTGAACTCGTCGGTGGGAGTGAACTCCTCGTTCTTGCCGTTGCTGCCGAGGATCGCCACCAGCGCGACGGCGATGAAGAGGTAGACGCCTAACGCGATCAGGACCTTGCGCTTGGTGGTCACAGCGCGCCCTCCTCCATGCTCCGGGACACCATGAAGCCCGTGAACCAGGCCTGGAAGGTCACTGCGGTGAGCACCGCGGCGGGGAGGCCGGCCTCACGGTCGATCAGCCCGATGGCCAGCACCGCGAACATCAGGAACCAGATGCGGCCCATGAGGCTCACGGTCATGAGGCCCAGGGAGGTGCGCGGGTTGGTGGCGACGCGCGCCCGGCGCTGGATCAGGGTCTGAATCCCGCGCTGGAAGAGCCACACCGCGGTCACCCCGGCCCAGGCGAACAGCGACCACCCCGCCGCGACGAACACCGGCAACGCGAGCACGAGGACCAGGACGTCCACGAGCCGCACCGCGCGCAGGGAGAGCGGTGCATGAGATGTCTTTAGAACGTGGGTCGCCAAGAGGTGCTCCGACGGCGAGCCTTCGCGAGGTGATCCGGGCGGGTACCTCGGCTACTCCGTCGGGGCGCGTACCGTACAACAGCCAGGGACTTTGTGACTACTTTGTGACAGTTGCCGCGGGGACCTGGAGCTCCTCCTCACGCTCGCGATCGAGCGCTCCGAGGAACACGTTCACGACGTTTCTGTCGAACTGAGTCCCGCAGCCGGCGCGCAGCTCGGCGCGCGCCGCCTCCTCGCCGAGGGCCTGCCGGTAGACGCGGTCGCGGGTCATCGCCTCGTAGGAGTCGGCCACGGCGAGGATCCTCGCCTCGAGAGGAATGTCGTCGCCGGCCAGGCCGAAGGGATATCCCGAGCCGTCGAGCCACTCGTGGTGGGCCTGGACCCATCCGCGCAGGTCTGCGAGCTCGGGCCGGGACAGGAGCTGGGCTCCGATCTCGGGATGGGTGCGGAGCTCCTTCCAGTCCTCGTCACCGAGCGGGCCCATCTTCACCAGCAGCGGATCGGACACGCCGATCTTGCCCACGTCGTGCAGGACCCCCGCCGCCCGCACCCGCTCCACGCGCTCGGGTGAGGGCCCCAGCTCCACGGCCATCATCCGCGAGTACAGCCCCACCGTCCGGGAGTGGGCGGCGTTGCCGTGATCGCGCACGTCGAGAGCCTCGGCCAGGGCCATGAGAGGCGCGAGGTGGAGATCGCCGCTCTGCGACCCCGACGCGCGCGCCAGAACGCGCGCCACCTCGGCGCTGAAGATCGCCGTGCGGTCCTTGCCCAGGTCCTTCGCGGCGTAGAGGGCGCGGTCGGCGGCGCGCAGAAGCGAGCGCAGGTCGTCGCCGTGCTCGGGCTGGGTGGCCACGCCGAAGCTGATCGTCACCGGCAGCGGGTATTCGGCGAAGCTGCGGTGGGTGGCGCGCCGCAGGCGCTCGGCCACCAGGTACGCGCCGCGCTCGTCGGTGTCCGGGAGCAGGACCGCGAACTCCTCACCGCCGATCCGGGCCGGCGTGTCGATCTTGCGCTTCCACTTGAGCATGTCGTCGGCCACCTTGGCCAGCACCGCGTCACCGGCCTCGTGGCCGAAGCGGTCGTTCACGGCCTTGAAGCCGTCCAGGTCTCCGATCAGGACGGACAGCCGGCCGCCCATGCGGTGCACCCGCTCCAGCTCGTGCTCGAACAGCTCCTCGAAGGCACGGCGGTTGAGCAGGCCGGTCAGGGGGTCGGTGCGCGCGGCGTCGTCCAGCGAGGCCACGAGCGTGGAGATCTTGCCGCGCTGGTAGGCCGCCAGAGCGCCGGCCACGACCCCCACGCCCACCACCAGCACCCAGTTCTCCACCGGGCGGTCGCCGGGCAGCACGGCCAGCACCGCCCCGTAGGCCACGGCCTGGACCCCCACCTGAACCACCGCCCAGCGGCGCCCGTGGAAGTAGAAGGCCTCGAGCGCGACCCACAGGTAGAGCAGGGCGAAGAAGCTGGAACGGTCGCCACGGAAGTAGATCGCCGCGGTGATCATCAGCGTGGCGGCGGCGAGCAGGACGGGCACGAGCCGGCGCGGGAGGGAGTCCGAGCGCCACATCAGCAGCGTCCCGGCCACCGCGCCCCCGGCGGCCACCAGCGCCAGACCGAGCGTGTTCTCCTCGGGATAGGGCAGCGCAAGCGATACCCCCATGAGGGCGGCGGCGGCTATGTAGAAGTATGCGAGCGTCCGTGCCATCGCCGGGCGGCCGATCATTACGTCGGGCGCCCGACCGGCGCTCTTCGGCGCCAAGGTCATGGGGATTTATCGGATGCCATCCCGCCCGGCGTGAGAAATCAGTCAAACGACTCGCAACAGGGCCTCCACCACCTCACCGTCGAACTGGCCGCCCGCCGCCTCGCGCAGCTCCGAGGCCGCGCGCTCGGGAGGCATCGCGCCACGGTGGGGACGGTCGCTCGTCATCGCCTCATAGGCGTCCGACACGGCCAGGATCCGGGACTCCACGGGCAATTCGCCCGCATCCAGGCCCGCCGGATAGCCGTGTCCGTCCGGCCGCTCGTGGTGAAAGAGGATCCATGAGCGGATGTCGTCGAAGTCCGTGGTCTCCACCATCCGGGCGCCCACCTCGGGGTGGGCACGGACCCAGGCCCAGTCGCGGTCGTCCAGAGGACCCTGCTTGTGCACCACCTGATCGGGCGTTCCGATCCGCCCCACGTCGTGGAGCATCCCCGCCAGCCGCACCCGCTCCACGTTGTCCGGGGGCAGCCCGAGCTCCCGCGCGGTGAGCTCGGCGAAGCGGCTCACGCGGTGGCAGTGGCTGGCACTGCCGGTGTCGCGGACATCCAGGGCCTCGGCGATGCTGAGCAGCGCGGCCAGCCTCACTCGCGCGTCGCTCCCTCCGCGCGGTGTGGCGGTGGCCGGGGCCGACACCTCGGCGCTCGAGATCACGGTGCGGTCGCGCCCGAGCGCCTTCGCGGCCTGCAGCGCCTGGTCGGCCGCCCGCAGAAGCGTCTCCGCGGAGCGCCCGTGGCCGGGGAAGGTGGCCACGCCGAAGCTCACGGTGAGCCCGCCCGGGGCGGCCGCCGTGTCCGTGCGCACCCGCTCGGCGATCATGTAGGCCCCGTGCTCGTCGCAGTCGGGAGCGAGCAGGGCGAACTCCTCTCCCCCCACCCGCGCGGCCGAGTCGAAGCTCCGCTTGGCCGCGATGAACGCGCCGGCCACGCGGCGCAGCGCCTCGTCGCCCTCCGCGCGACCCAGCTCGGTGTTCACCCGCGCGAGGCCGTCCAGGTCCCCCACCACCAGGCTCAGCGGCGCGTTGCTCCGGCGGGCACGCTCGAGCTCGATGTCGAGGGTGTCCTCGAATCCGCGGCGGTTGAGCAGCTGCGTGAGCGGATCGTGATTCGACACCTGCCGGAGGCTGAGGATGGTGCCGACGAGGCGGTCGCGGAGCAGAGCCACGAACACGCCCGCCACCAGCAGCGTCCCCACCGTGGCCACCCAGCCGTCCACGCGGGTCCCGCTGTAGTCCAGCGCCGAGAGCACGATGGCGTACGCCGCTCCGATCAGCGCCATGTGGACGAGCGCCGCGCGCAACGGGAAGAAGGAGAAGGCGAACAGCGTCACCCAGAGGAAGGGCAGGGGCACGTAGGCGGAGCCGGTCCCCCAGGCGTACACGGCGACGCCGGCCAGCGCGGTGCCGGCCACCACCACGGCGTGAAAGCCCTCGACGGGTGTCCGATCCTGGGCCGCGAACAGCGCCATGCCCAGCGCCGCGGTGACCACGGCCACGAGCACCAGCAGGTTCTGGTCACGCACCGCGGTGTCGGGCAGGGCGGCGGACATGAGCCCGAACAGGGACCCGAGGCCGCAGAACACCGCCCCCGTGCGCGCCATGCGGACACCTGAGGTCTCGTCGCCCCAGCTGATGTCCCCCGAGCGCACGCGCTCGCGAAGAGGCGAGTCCAAGAAAATGGCCTCCTCTGACCGTGTCGGTTGGCCTCCCGCCACGGTGGCGTGGGAATGCCTCGAAAGGTCACTATAAGTCCGTCCTTCAAGTGCCGCGCCGGACCCGGTGGACGAAATGTGGATACAGCGACATATCGCTCTACGAGCGCGCCCGCGGGGCTTTCACCTGGTCACATCCGAGGTCGTGGAGGCGGTGCCCGAGCTGGGCCGGATGGAGGTCGGGCTGGCCACGTTCTTCATCCAGCACACCTCGGCCTCGCTGACCCTGAACGAGAATGCGAGCCCGGACGTGCGCGCCGACTTCGCGGCATGGTTCGATCGTGCCGTGCCCGACGGCGCGCCCTACTTCCGGCACACGCTCGAGGGCCCCGACGACATGCCCGCCCACATCAAGTCCGCGCTCCTGGGGAGCACCCTCACCGTGCCGGTGTCCGGCGGCCGGCTGGCCCTCGGCATCTGGCAGGGGATCTACCTGTGCGAGCACCGCGAGCACGGCGGGTCGCGGCGAGTGGTGGTGACCGCCACGGGGGAAGCGGCGGGGGCTTAGCTACTCCGTGGCGAGCAGCACGTCCGACGCCTTGATGATCGCCGTGACCTTCGTGCCCTCGGCCAGCCCGAGCTCGCGGGCCGCCTCGACCGTGATGGACGACACCAGGCGCTGGCCGTTGGCGTCGATCTCGACGTTGGCCGTGGCCTCGCCACTGGTGATCCCGGTGACGGTTCCCTTGATCTGATTTCGCGCGCTTATCGGCACCTGTGGACTCCAACGGTCGGGGGCTGGGAAGGCTACGCGTACACCCCGTCGAGCCACGCCTTGAGTGCCGCCTCGCGTGCCGCGGCGTCGACGCCGTCCACGAACAGGTGCGCGCTCATCCCGACGACGCTGGCGTAGTGGTTGCGCCCGAAGAACCGGTACAGGCCGTCCTCGGTGCGGACGCCGAGGAACTCCGGCGTGGAGTAGTCGATGATGCCGTCGAGCGTGCCGGCCTCGCCGAGCGACGCGTGCACCGCGTCGCCCACACCCGCGTCCGATGAGACGCCCAGGGCGGCGCGCAGCGCGTCCATCGCGTCCGGCGCTCCGGCGGCCTCGGGCCCCTCGATTCCGGACGACGGCTGGCCCACGTAGGTGACCTGGCGCCCGTTGAAGTGCTCGAGGTACTGCCCGAGCGTGTGGAGGTAGAAGTCCGTGTGCCCGCCGATGGCGTCGTACTGGTCCTCCCACCCGTCGGCGAGGATCCCGCTGTGCACGTAGCGCAGGTGCGCGGTGCCGCCGTCGCGGGCCTCGATCGCGTAGTCGAGTGCGTTGAAGGTCCCGTCCGGAGACTCCATGCGCACCACCAGGCGGTGCGGCGGGTCCCAGGTGGTGACGGGTCCCCCCTCGGGTGGCGTGGCGCCAGCGGGAATCTCCATCCCCGTCGGGAACTGCCAGGCCGCCGTGTCGGCGGTGATCGCGGTCCAGACGTCGTCCGGGGCGGCGGGCAGGTCGACCTCGCGGGTGATCTCGAATTCGCGGCTCATGACCGGGGCTCCTTGTCTTTCGTGATGGTGGGGTGAAGTGCGACGACGAACCGGTGTGGACGTCCGCCGGGGGCGGCCTCGTCGTGGTACTTGGCGACCAGGCCGTTCACGGCGTTGGCCAGCTCGGCGGCGAAAGCGGCCCGGTCCTTGGCGGACGCGAACCGCACCTCGCTGTCGATCCCCAGGGTCGCCAGCGGCTTGCCCGCCGTGGTCGCCCCGGTGATGAGGTCACCGACCTCGCGGACCATGCGCCCCGCCACGGCCAGCAGCCAGCGCGCGGAGCGCTGGTCCGGCTCGCGTGACGGATCCGGCGCGACCGCCGACAGCGCGGTGGGCGAGATCACGTAGGACGCGGCCGTGGCCTGGAGCACGCGCTCGGTGCAGTTGCCCCTGCGGCGCTCCTCGACGAGCTCCACCAGGCCGTGGCGCTCCAGCGCCCGCAGGTGGTAGTTCGCCTTCTGGCGGGTGAGGCCGACACGTGCGGCGAGCGTGCTGGCGGACCCGGGCTCGGCCAGCTCGGCGAGCAGGCTGGCGCGGATCGGATCCAGCGACGCCTCGGCGGCGGCGGGGTGGTCGATGACGGCGACGTCGTGCATGGGTGCACCTTCTCACCGACAATTATTGTTGTCAAGCGCTTTTTTCTTGTCGGTCGCGGGCGAGCTGATCCGACTGTGATCCGACCCGATGGTGTGCGAACATGTGTTCGTGCGCTGGGAAGAGCTGACCGTAGAGAACGAGGAGGGCCGCCGCCTCCCCGGATACCGCGACGCGGCCACCGTCCGGACCTTCGACGCCCCCGAGGCCTTGGACGTCCGCTTCTACGAGGTGCACGCCCGTTCGGTGCTCAACCGGGTGCCAAAGGCGTCGCGCATGCCGTTCCGGTGGACGATCAACCCGTATAGGGGTTGCACACATGCTTGCCAATTTTGCTTTGCCCGCCCCACCCACACCTACCTCGACTTCAACGCCGGCCGGGACTTCGAGCGCGAGATCGTGGTCAAGGTCAATACCCCGGAACGCGCCCGGGCCGAGCTGTCCAAGCCGAAGTGGAAGCACGAGCACGTGGCGCTCGGAACCAACACCGATCCGTACCAGTGGGTGGAGAAGAAGTACGAGCTGCTGCCCGGCGTGTGGGAGGCCATGCGCGATACGCGCACGCCCTGCTCGGTGCTCACCAAATCGCCGCTGCTGCTCCGTGACATCGAGCTCTTTCGCCAGATCCCCGACTTCACCGCGAGCCTCTCCGTCCCCACGCTCGACGAGAAGGCGTGGCGGGCGAGCGAGCCCCACACCCCGCACCCGCGCAAGCGGATCGAGGCCGTGGCCGAGCTCAACCGCGCCGGCATCCCCTGCGGCGTTCTGGTGGCCCCGCTGATGCCCGGGATCAACGACTCACCCGAGCAGGTGGAGCTCATCCTCGAGCTATGCGCCGAGGCGGGCGCGGTGAGCATCGGCGGCATCTGCCTCCACCTCCGCGGCGAGGTGCGCCAGGTGTTCATGGACTGGCTCCGCTCCTACCGCCCGGACCTCGTGCCCCGCTACGAGGAGATCTACGCCCGCGGCGCCTACGCGCCGAAGGCCGAGCGCGACCGCATCGCCCGCCTCATCCGCCCCCGGGGGCGGATGACCCCCTACAACCGCAGGCGCACCGACATGCGGGCCCCGGAGCCGGCTCCCGAGCCCGAACCGGAGCAGCCGACGCTCTTTTGAGAGCCCCGCACCTCGGCCGCCCGGCTCAGTCCCGGCTCACCGCCTGGAACTCGCCCGTCTCCACGTCGTGCTGCGCTGTGCGCTCGATCTCCTCGGGAGTGAGCGCGGCGATCTCCCCGGTCTCCACCTTGCGACGGATCTCACGCTCCCGGAAGCGCTTGAGCTTCAGGATCTCGAGCACCACCACCAGGTAGACGCTGGCCGCCAGCGCCACCAGCCCGAAGGCGGCGATCACCGCCGTCCAGCCCCAGTTCAGCGTGCCGTCGTCCTCCGAGTAGGGCACGAAGCGCATGGCGAGCGCCAGCGCCGCCAGTGACAGGGTCCAGCCGTAGAGGTAGAGGACCGTCCGCCTCTGCGAGAAGCCGATGTCGGTGAAGCGGTGGTGGAAGTGCCATCGGTCCGCCGAGTACACCGGACGCCCGTACTTGATCCGCTTGGCCACCACGAACGTGGCGTCCAGCGCGGGCACGGCCAGGATGAGCAGGGGGAAGAACAGGGCCACCACGGCGGCCGTCTTCAGCACGCCCTGAATGGCCACGCACGCCAGCAACAACCCGAGCAGGTTCGCGCCCGTGTCCCCCATGAAGATCGAGGCTGGGTGGAAGTTGTGCCACAGGAAGCCGAGAGCGGCGCCCGCGGTGAGCGCGGCCAGCACCCCGGCCGCGTCCCGGTCGAGCGAGAGCGCGATCACCGCGAATGTGCCCGCCGCGATCGTGCACACACCCGCGGCAAGGCCGTCGGCGCCGTCGGTGAAGTTCACGACGTTCATCACCGCGACCATCCCCACCAGCGTCAGGACGGTGCCCCAGTTCCCGAGCTGGAGCGGCTCCACGAAGGGCAGCGTCACGTTCGTGACCTTCACACCCGCAGCCACCGGGATCGCGGCCGCGCCGAACTGGCCCGCCAGCTTCACGAGCGGGGGGAGGCCGCCCTTGCGCCAGTCGTCCAGCGCCCCCACGAGCGCGATGGCCACCGCGCCCCACAGGATCCCCCGCGTGACCCGCTCGTCGGGGAGGAAGAGCAGGCCGGAGACCAGGACGGCCACGAGGATCGCGAGCCCGCCCAGCCCGGGCACGTCGTGGTCGTGCAGGTCGCGGTCTCGCGGACGGTTGAGCACCCCGAGCCGGCGAGCCAGCCGGGCGGTGGGGGGAGTGGCCACGAACGCGATGCCTGCCGCGACGAGGAACGCCCAGAGGGCATCGAACCCGTCCATGCGGTCGCAGCCTACTCACGGCCCCGACCGATCCCGGCCCCGGCCCGCGGAGGCCCTAGGGAGGAGCGCAGGCCCGATCGGTGATCGGGGCGAGCACCGGACCAGGTCTAGAACGCGGAGGAGCGCAGCCCGGGCGCCGGCCGGGCGAGCACCGGACCATGCCTAGACCGCGGCGGCAGCGAGCTGCGGGTACAGCGGGTAGCGCTCGGCGAGGGCGCGGGTGCGCTCCGAGAGCTCGGCCTGCTTCGAGTCCGGGAAGTCACCGGTAAGCGCGGCGGCGATCACGTTCCCCACCTCGCGGAAGTCATCCGGCTGGAGGCCGCGGGTGGCGAGCGCCGAGCTTCCGATGCGCACACCCGAGGACACGGACGGCGGGCGCGGATCGAAGGGCACCGCGTTGCGGTTCACGGTGATCCCCACCGCGTCGAGACGGTCCTCGGCCTGCTGGCCGTCAAGCTCTGACTCGCTCAGGTCGGCCAGCACGAGGTGAACGTCGGTGCCGCCGCTCAGCACGTTCACCCCGGCAGAGAGCATCTCCTCGGCCACGGCCTTCGCACCCTGGCGGGTGCGGCGCTGGCGCTCGCGGAACAGCTCGGTGCCGGCGATCTTCATCGACACCGCCTTCCCGGCCACCACGTGCATCAGGGGGCCGCCCTGCTGGCCCGGGAACACGGCCGAGTCGATCTTCTTGGCGTACTCCTCGCGGCAGAGGATCATCCCGCCGCGGGCGCCGCCGATCGTCTTGTGCACCGTGGTGCTGACCACGTCCGCGTAGGGCACGGGACTGGGGTGCTCCTCGGCGGCCACCAGGCCGGCGAAGTGGGCCATGTCCACCACCAGGTAGGCGCCCACCGAGTCGGCGATCTCGCGGAAGCGGGCGAAGTCGAGCTGGCGCGGGTAGGCCGACCAGCCCGCGAGGATCAGCTTCGGCCTCGCGTCCTCCGCGAGCTGGGCGAGCTCGTCCATGTCGATGAGCGAGTCCTCCTCGTTCACGCCGTAGGTCACGATGTCGTAGAGGCGTCCCGAGAAGTTGATCTTCATCCCGTGGGAGAGGTGACCGCCGTGGTCGAGCTTCATGCCCAGGATGCGGTCCCCGGGGGTCAGCAGCGCGTGGTAGACGGCGGCGTTGGCCTGCGCGCCCGAGTGCGGCTGCACGTTCGCGTGCTCGGCCCCGAACAGCTTCTTCGCCCGATCGATGGCCAGGTTCTCTGCCACGTCCACGTACTCGCAGCCGCTGTAGTACCGGCGGCCCGGATAGCCCTCCGCGTACTTGTTGGTGAGCACCGATCCCTGGCAGTCGAGGATGGCCTGGGGAACGAAGTTCTCTGACGCGATCATCTCGAGCGTGGACTCCTGGCGCGCGGCCTCGTTCGTGAGCACCTCCGCGATCTCCGGATCCACATCCGCCACGGGCTTGGTGAAGAAGTCAGGGGCCAGTTCGCTCATTCCGAGCACCGTACCATCGCTTCCGGGGAGCTAACCGCGCTCGCCGAAGAAGTCCAGCATGCGGGGCAGAACCTGCTCCGGAGCCTCGTCGAGCATCCAGTGGCCCACGCCGGGGATCCGGTTGATGGTCATGTCGTCGGCCTCCTGCTCGTAGCCCGTGAGCGGGTTGTCCTTGAGCAGGTCGTCCTCCGCCCCCACCACGAGCAGGGTGGGCACGGTGAGGCGCCGGCCTCGGTAGAGCCCGGCGATTATCGGGCGCAGCTCTCGGGTGAGGAAGGTGCGGTAGAGAAGCACCGCCGCCCTCGCCCGTTCCGGGTCGCGGAAGCGCTCGCCGTACACCTCGAGCTCCTCGGGCGTCCACTCCCCCACCTTGCGGCTGGCCACCAGTGCGCGTGGCACGAACCCCATGCGCTGCAGCACCTGCTGCCCCAGGCCGGGGGTGGCCATGAGCGCCTGATACCAGGCCTTGGCCAGCTGGCCCGGGCTAGGGCGCTCGGGCGGGGGCCAGGGGTGGACGATCGACATGCCCATGAAACGCGAGAAGCGCTCCGGCGCCCGTATGCAGGCGAGGAACCCGGCGAACCCGCCCCAGTCGTGGCCGGCCAGGCGCACGCGCTCCAGCCCGAGGGCGTCCATCACGCCCAGGAGGTCGGTGGCGAACTGCTCCTTCTCGTAGTGCTCCGGCGGGGCGTCGCTCCACCCGTGCCCACGCAGGTCCGGGGCGATCACCCGGTAGTGCTCGGCCAGAGGCGGGATCAGGAAGCGCCAGGCCCACCAGCTCTCGGGCCAGCCGTGCTGGAGCACCAGCGGCTCGCCCTGGCCCGCCTCGGCCACGTGCACCCGCAGACCGCCCACGTCCACGTAGCGATGGGTGACGCCCGGCACTTCGGGAGGCGCGGCTGGGGTCATGCGCGCGGAACCTACCGCAGCCGGGCCTCCACGTCAGCTGCGGGCACGGCGCCCTCACGCAGGAGCTCGAATCCGCCGCTGCGCTCGTGGTCCACGAGGGAGACCACAGTGGACGGAACCCCGGGCAGCTCGCCGACGTCGAGGATCAGGTCCACGCCCGCGCGTATCCGCTCGTGCACGTCCTCTGTGCGGCGCGGATCGGGCTCGCCGTGCACGTTCGCGCTCGACTGGAGCACCGGCCAGCGCACCTCCGCCAGCGGCGCGAGCTGGCCGGCGAGCCACGGCACGCGCAGGCCGAGCCGGTCGGGCACGGGGCCGCAGGCCAGCGGGAACCGGTGCGCCGGATTGGGCAGCACCAGGGTGAGCGCGCCCGGCAGCAGGCGCTCCACCGCGGCGCGCGTGCGCTGGCCCAGCTCGGGCAGCGCCTCCAGCGCCAGGTCGAGCGCGAAGAACATCACGGCGGCGGGTTGGGCCGGCGGCCGTCCCTTCAGCCGGTAGAGGCGGTCCACGCCCTCGCGGGAGTCGGGCTCGGTGGCCAGGCCGTAAACGGTGTCGGCAGGGAACAGCGCCACGCCGCCCACCCCGATGCAGCGCTCGAACGTGGCCACCTCCTCGGGCGTCACGGCGCCGTGCCGAGCGTCACGCGCTCGCGGCCGGCCAGGTCGCGGCGGGTCTCGGCGCCGGCGTTCAGCAGCGCTCGCACGGCCGGGCCCTGGTCCGGGGCGTGCTCGAGCGCCAGCGCGGTGCCCGCCGGGGCTTCGCGCACCAGGCTCCTGATCGCGTCGAGGCCATCCGGCCCCGACACCAGCGCGCCGCGCGGCTCGTAGCGGGTGATCTCGGGCTCGAGGCCGGCCCACTCGTCCTCGCGCACGTAGGGCAGGTTGGCCACCACGAGGTCGTGGTCCCCGGGCGGGAGGCCCTCGACGCAGGCGATCTCGATCTCGGCGCCCCGGCGGTGGGCGTTGTCGCGGGCCAGGTCCACGGCGGCGGCCGAGGAGTCGGAGGCGCTGACACGGAGGTCGGGGCGCTCGTCGAGCAGCGCAAGCGCCACGGCGCCCGACCCCGTGCCCACGTCGTGCACGCGTGCGCCCTCGGGGAGCCTGAGTGCCACCTCCACCAGCAGCTCGGTGTCCGGCCGGGGGATGAGCACCCGTGAGTCCACGGCAAGGTCGATATGGCGGAAGCCCTTCCGGCCCACGATGTACGCCACCGGCTCGCGCTGGATCCGGCGCCGGATCCACCCGGAGAGGACCCGCGCGGCGGGCGGTGGCACGGCGCGATCCGGGTCGGTCACGAGCGCCCCCCGCTCCACCCCGAGCGCGGCGGCCACCAGCACCTCGGCGTCGAGACGCGGGCTCCCACATCCGGCAGCCTCCAGCGCCGGGACGGCGGCGCCGATCGCGTCGCGCGCCGTCATCGCCGCATCACCCCGTGACGAGTGCGCCGGCCTCCAGGCTGCGCCGCTTCTCGTCCGCCTCGAGCGCCGCCGTAAAGCCCTCGAGCTCCCCGGCGAGGACGCGCGTGAGGTCGTTCTTCGTGAGCTTCACGCGGTGGTCGGTGACGCGGTCCTGCGGGAAGTTGTAGGTGCGGATCTTCTCCGAGCGCTCGCCGCTGCCGACCTGGGCCTTGCGCTCGGCCGCCTGCTCGGCCTGCTGGGTGGCGCGCTCCCGGTCCAGCAGGCGGGCGCGCAGCACGCGCATGGCCTTGTCCCGGTTCTGGAGCTGCGACTTCTCGTCCTGCATCGACACCACCACCCCCGTCGGCTTGTGGGTGATGCGCACGGCCGAGTCGGTGGTGTTCACGGACTGGCCGCCCGGTCCAGAGGAGCGGTACACGTCCACCTGGAGGTCGTTCGGGTCCACGTGCACGTCCACCTCCTCGGCCTCCGGCAGCACGGCCACGGTGGCGGTCGACGTGTGGATGCGGCCCTGGGACTCGGTCTCCGGGACCCTCTGGACCCGGTGGGTGCCGCCCTCGTGCTTGAACACGCTGTAGGCGCCCTGGCCCTTGATGGCGAAGGTGTAGTCGCCGTCGCTCACCGACAGCGGCTCGGTCTTGAAGCCGCGCCGCTCGGCGTAGCGGGTGAGCATCCGGAAGAGGTCGGCCGCGAAGAGCCCGGCCTCGTCGCCGCCCGCGCCCCCGCGCACCTCCACGATCACGTTGCGGTCGTCGTTGGGATCGGGCTCCACCATGGCCAGGCGGATCTCCTCCTCGAGCTCGGCCAGGCGGGCGTCCGCCGTCCCCAGCATGTCGCGCACGTCCTGGTCGTCCGCGCCCTCGTTCAGAAGCTCGCGCGCGCCGGCCGCGTCGTCGGTGGCCCTTCGCCACTCGGCGGCCAGCTCGTGAGCGGCCTCGAGCCTGCGGTAGGAGCGGCCGACCTCCGCGTAGCGCAGGTGATCCCCGATCACCTCGGGGTCGGACATCTGCTGCGAGAGCTCGGCGAACCGGCTCTCGATCTGCTCCACAAGCTTCTCGATCACAGGAAACACAGGGTAGGCCCCCGTCCGCCCGGACCCGGGCCCACGCGGGGGCACTAGCCTTTTGAGCATGAACGAGCACACCCATGAGGACCCGCACGCGCACGAGCACACCCACGCGGACGGCCAGACCCACACCCACGCGCACCACGAGCACGATCACGACCATGTGGAGCACGCGCACGAGCACACCCACTCGGACGGCGAGACCCATTCGCATCCGCACATGCACCAGGACGGCCTGGAGCAGGACCACACCCACGAGCACTAGTGCCCTCTAGGCGGCGACGGCCACCTGCGCGGCGGCCACGGCCGCCTGCCCGAACGAGATACCCCCGTCGTTGGGGGGCAGCGCCTCCGGCGTGAGCACACGCAGCCCGGCCCGCTCCGCCAGCGCGGCCGTTCGCTCCAGCAGCGCGCGGTTCTGGAACACGCCGCCGGAGAGCACGGCCAGGTCGAGCCCGCGAGCGCCGGCCACCCGCTCGAGCGCGGCGGCGGTGGCCGACGCCACGGCGTTGTGGAAGCGGGCGCTGACCACGCCCACCGGCGCACCGCGCTCCACGTCGGCCAGCACGTCGGCCACGCACGCGCGGGCGTCCAGCACCAGCGGCTCGGTGCCCTCCAGGGCGATCTCGTAGGCGCCGTCCTCGTCCGGATCGAGCGCGGCCTCCAGCTCCACCGCGGCCTGCCCCTCGTAGGTCACCGTGGTGCGCAGCCCGCAGAGGACCGCCACCGCGTCGAAGAGCCGGCCCACGCTGGTGGTGAGCGGCGAGGCGGTGCCCTTCACGGACATCTCGGCCACGGCCCGCCAGCGCGCCTCGTCCACCGCCACGGTGCCCGGCCGCGCAGGCTCGCCGTCGCGCACGAGCGCCAGCCAGGCACAGGCCATGCGCCACGGCTCCGCGGCGGCGCGATCGCCGCCGGGCAGGCGCACGGGCAGCAGCATTCCCGCCCGCTCGAAGCCGGTCAGGTCCGCCGCCAGCAGCTCTCCGCCCCACGCCGTGCCGTCGGTCCCGTACCCGGTGCCGTCGTAGATCGCGCCGACGGCGGGCCCGGTCTCACCGTGCTCGGCCAGGCACGCCGCCAGGTGGGCGTGGTGGTGCTGCACTCCCACGTGCGCGACCCCTTCCCGTCGCAGCGCGTAGCCCGTGGACAGGTAGTCCGGGTGGAGGTCGTGCACCACCAGCTTCGGCTCCACGGCGAACAGGCGCTCGAAGTGGCGCACGCCGTCGGCGAAGGAGGCGAGCGTCTCCCAGTTGCGCAGGTCGCCGATGTGGTGGCCCACCCACGCCGACGTGCCCTTTGCCAGGCAGAAGGTGCTCTTCAGCTCCGCCCCGCAGGCGAGCAGCGGCGCGGCGCTCACCGGAAGCACGAGGCTCTCGGGCACGTACCCGCGGGAGCGCCGCACCAGCATCGGCCCGCGCGCGGTGGAGCGCACCACCGAGTCGTCGGTGCGCGTCTCGATCGGGCGGTCGTGCACGAGGAAGCCGTCCGCAATGCCGTCGAGCCGGCCGCGCGCGTCCTCGTCCTCGTAGGCGATCGGCTCGTCGGAGACGTTCGCGCTCGTCATCACGAGGGTGGTCCCGGCATCGGCGAGCAGCAGGTGGTGCAGCGGGGTGTAGGGCAGCATCACGCCCAGGTCCACCGAGCGCGGCGCCACCGAGTCCGCGACCCCGGCGCCCTCCCTCCGGCGAGCGATCACGATCGGCCGCTCCCGCCCCACCAGCAGTTGCTCGTCCTCGGGAGAGAGGTTCACCAGCGTGCGCGCAACCTCGAGCGACGGGGCCATCAGCGCGAAGGGGCGGTCCTCGCGGCGCTTGCGCGCCCGCAGCGCCGCCACCGCCGGCTCGAGGTCGGCGCGGCAGGCCAGGTGGTAACCGCCGAGGCCTTTCACCGCCAGCACCCCGCCGTTGGCCATCACGTTCACGGCCATGCCGAGAGCGTCCTCCCCCGCCGCGCCACCGAGCCGCACCGACGGCCCGCAGTCGGGGCACGCGTTCGGCTCGGCGTGGAAGCGGCGGTCGGAGGGGTCGTGGTACTCGGCCTCGCAGCGCGCGCACATCTGGAAGCCGGCCATCGTGGTGAGCGGCCGGTCGTAGGGAACTCCGCTCACGATGGTGAAGCGCGGGCCGCAGTTGGTGCAATTCACGAACGGGTAGCGGTGGCGGCGATCCGCCGGGTCGAAGAGCTCGCGCAGGCAGTCCTCACAGGTGGCCGCGTCCGCCGACACGCGCGCGTCCGGCTCACCTCCGCGCCGGCTCTCGCGGATCGCGAACCCGAGCTCGCCGGTGGGCTCGAGCGCCGCGGTGATCACCCGCTCCACCCGGGCCAGCGGCGGTGCCTCGGCCGGCAGCCGCTCCTCGAAGCGCCGCAGGGCCGCGCGCTCGCCCTCCACCTCGATCAGCACGCCGCGCTCGTCGTTCAGGACGAAGCCGGCCAGCCCCAGCTCGCCCGCCAGACGGTGCACGTAGGGCCGGAACCCCACTCCCTGCACCACCCCCTCCACGCGGGCGCTCACGCGCCCCGGGGGGCTCACGTGCCGGCGCGCTCCAGCAGCTCGCGCAGCACGTGCCAGGCGCTGGCCTGCGCCTCCTGGATGCGCGGGATGTGCTCGGAGCGGGTGACCACCACGTGGTCCGCCAGCCGCTCCGTCGCCACCCGGCCGCCGTCGTAGCCCACGAACGCGACGGTGACGAGGCCACGGCGGCGCGCCTCGTCGAGGGCGAGGATCGCGTTGCCCGAGTTGCCGCTGGTGGACAGGACGAGCAGGGAATCGCCCTCGCGGCCGTAGGCGATCACCTGGCGCTGGAAGATGGCCTCCACCCCCACGTCGTTGGCCACGGCGGTGAGGATCGCCGGGTCCTCGGTGAGGTCGATGGCCGCGTGCGCGCGCCAGCCGTGCGGGGGGGAGCGCAGGTCGGCCACGGCGTCCATGGCGTCGGTGGCCGAGCCGCCGTTGCCCAGCGCGAGGAGGGTGCCCCCGTGGTCAAAGCTGCCGCGCAGGGCCGCGGCGGCGGCGGGAAGGGTCTCCTCGCCCTCCCCCAGCGTCTGCTCCCGCAGCGCGCCCACCTCGGCCGACTTCATCAGCACCGATCGGCGCACGTCCTCCACCACGGCCTCGAGGTCGCTCTGGCTCTCCGCCAGGAAGGGATAGAGGAAGCTCGACGCTCCGGTGTCGTGCACGGCGCGCGCGTCGCGGCCCTCCAGCAGGCCGCGATGGTCGAAGAACACGTGGCAAAGCTCCCAGAGCACGTGGTAGAGCGTCTCGGCCAGCTCCTGGGCCACGAACGGGTCGTCGCTCGGCGGGAGGAAGGCCCACTCGGCGTCCAGTGCCTCACACGCCAGCGTGAGGCAGCCGAGCCCGCGCGCCCGGGACAGGGCGGCCGCCGTCTCGGGGCCGAAGGCGATCAGCACGTCGTCGGGCCGGGCCAGCAGCTCCACCTGGCGGTCGAGTGCCGTCGCGTCGCCCGTCAGCCCGATCGCGGGCAGGGCGCGCTTGCCCACGATCACCGGGTGGACGAACTCCACGGCCACGTGGCGCACGTCGGAGCGCGCCTGGTCGGACGAGCCCACCGCCACCAGCCGGCCGCCGCGGGCGAAACGCTCGGCCATCCGGTGGCAGAGCCGGGCGATCCTCTCTGCCTCGGCCTCGAAGAAGCGCTCGTTCGCGTCAGTTCGGCGGGCAAGAAGTTCGCGGATGGCCGCAGGGCCCGACGCGAGAACTCCTGTCACGCGGGTGCGGCCTCCCGGGCCGCAACCCCGGCCAGCCAGTTCTGGAACTGGTCCACGCCCTCACCCGTGCGGGCGCTCACCAGGGCGTGCTCCACCCCGGGGTTCACCTGGTCGAGGTTGGCCAGGAAGCGGTCCATGTCGAAGTCCACGTAGGGCAGCAGGTCGATCTTGTTCACCACCACGAACTCGCAGGTGCGGAACATCAGCGGGTACTTGAGTGGCTTGTCCTCGCCCTCGGCCACGGACGACACCATCGCGCGGGCGTCCTCACCCACGCGGAACTCGGCCGGGCACACGAGGTTGCCCACGTTCTCGATCAGGAGCATGTCGATCTCGTCGAGGTCGATCTCCGGCAGCGCCGAGCGCACCATGTTGGCGTCGAGGTGGCACTCGCCGCCGAAGCCGTTGTCGGTGTTCAGCTGGGTGACCGGCACGTGGAGCACCGACAGCCGGTCGGCGTCCATGCTGCCCTGAACGTCGCCCTCCAGCACGCCCACGCGCAGCCCCTCGATGCCGTCGCCGAGCGCGCGCTCCAGCAGCGTGGTCTTGCCCGCACCCGGTGCGCTCATGAGGTTGACCACCTTCACGCCCGCGTGATCGAAGTCGTGACGGTTGGCGGCCGCGATCGTGGTGTTCGCGTCCAGCGCGTCGGTGGCCACCTTCACCTTGGTGCGATGCATGCTTCCTCCTCCTCGATCTCGATCGACTCCACCTCCAGCTCATTGCCCCCGAGCATCTCCACCCGGGCGCTCGCGCACCCGGGGCACCGGAACGCCGGCACCTCGGGCTCCCACTCCTGTCCGCAGTCCTCGCAGCGCAGCCGCGCCGGCACCAGCTCCTGCTCGAGCCTCGCGCCCTCGCACACCGTGTCGCGGGCCACGATCTCGAAGTAGAACTCGAGCGACGCGGGCACCACCTGGCGCAGCGCGCCGGTGGTCATGGTCACCACCGCCACGCGTCTGCCGGCGGCGTGCTTCACGGCCGTGTTCACCACGGCGCTGGCGATGGAGAGCTCGTGCACGGCTAGTGCTCCTTGACGTACGCCGTGTCCTGCCCGAGCTCCTGGATCTGCTCGAGCACCACGTCCACGGCTCGGTCCACGGCGTCCTCGACCGGCTTCGAGAGGCCCCAGTTCACCTCGCCCACGGACGACGGCTCGCAGGCCACGATCACCACCTTGCCCGGCCAGCCTCCCACCGACTTCACGAAGCGCAGCACGGTCTGCGGATCCATTCCGTGCGGATCGATCACCGCGCCGTCCTCGATCCCGCCGTCCACGTCCGCCGGGTCGGGCTCCATCACGTAGATCGTGCCGGGCGCCTCGCCCTGCCGGCTGATGTCCACCAGCACCAGGGCGTCGTAGCCCCGCATCACCTCGTAGGCCAGGTCCAGGCCGCCGGTGCCGAAGTCGAGCACGAGCACGCCCTCGGGGAGTTCGCGCTTCTCCAGCCGCTGGGCCACCTGGCCGCCGAAGCCGTCGTCGCCGAGGAAGGCGTTGCCGATGCCGGCCACGAGGATCTGCCGCGGGCGCGAGCTCATCTCAGCTCCACCTCGTCCGGCTTGAAGAAGTGGTAGCGGCCGCTCTCGCGCATGAGATCGCGGCCCGGATCGTCGTCGATCGACACCGCCAGGTGCACCCGGTCGGAGTCGTAGTCCATGTAGATGCGCTCCACCGTGGCCGGACGGCCGTGGAGCATGCGGTCGTACGGGTCGCGCTCGGGGTCGGGGCGGAGCACCACGGTCGTGCCGCGCCGGAAGGTCACCCCGTTCCTCGTCACCTCGGCCTCGCCCTCGCGCGGGTCGCGCAGGGTCACGCGGCCGTGGAGGCGCATGATGTCCTCGGGCGTGGAGGACGCGGCGCGCTCGATCATCTCCCGCACCGCGGGGTCCTGCTGGGCTATCTCGTCGCGCTCCGAGTCGCTGAGCGCGTGCACGTGGAGCAGCAGGGCCTCCTCGATCTCCGTGTTGTCGAAGAGGTTGCCCCGGCTCTCGGGCGCGAGCTGCGGGTGGTCGGGAAGCACGATCGTGGCCCCGAGCACCGCGTCGTCCTCCGGTGTGGCGAGCACTGGGTAGGTGTTGAGGTTGTCGCCCGGCTCGTCCAGCGGCGAGAGGAAGCGCCCCGTCTCCGTGCGCAGCACCACGTGGGTGGAGAGCAGCGAGAGCGTCAGCGCATCCGCGCGCCCGGCGCTCGGATCGGCCATGTCGGTGTCGTTGTGGACGGAGACCGTGACCAGCCGGCGCCCGTCCTCGCGCTCCTCCACCCGCATGCTCGCGCGGCCGTGAAGCGGCGGGTGGTGAAACTGGGAGTCGCCCGGGCCGGTGAGCTCGATCCGGCGCCGGTCCGCCTCGTGGCGCTCGCCCGAGCCCTGGAGGAACAGCACCTCGGCCCACACGTCGCCCTCGCCCTCCACCACGCACTGGATCCGCAGCAGGGAGTGACAGCTCGGGTTGCGCTCGGCGTAGGCGGGCGGGTACACGATCCCGAACGGCGTGGGGGTCGCGTTCTTGGTGGCGCCCGGCGTGTAGGGGTAAAGGGCGTAGCCCTCGTAGAGCAGCGACTCCACCAGCTCCTCGAGCTGAGCACTCATCCCGCCTCCGCCCGCGCGGCCGCCAGCAGGTCCTCGATCGCCGCGTCCTCGGTGTGAAGCCCGCGCTCGGAGGCATACCGGCGCAGTTCGAGAAAGGTGTCCCCGCCCACCCGCACGAGCCCACCGTCGCCACACGCCTTCCGCCATGTCTCGAGCGGCAGCCGGAACTGGGCGGTCACGTGCCAGGGCACGCGGGACACCTGGATCCGGTCCCCACCCTCCTCGTAGATCACGGAGCCGCTGAAGTGGAAGGCCAGCGGGGCGTCCCCGTCGGGCACCGCCTCGAGGTAGCGCGTGGTGGCCAGCTCGAGGTCCGTGGAGCACACCACCTGGAGCTCGAACTGGGTGGAGCCGGTGAAGCTCGGCACCAGCAGCTCGGGCCTCGCCCAGAGCACGCCCCGGGCGGTGTCGCCCCAGCGCTCGGGCTCCCCGAACACGTCCAGCAGCCGGGCCTTCGTGGCAGCGTCGTGGGGACGCTCCGCGGCCTCGAGCTGGATCTGCGCCGTGAGCGCGATCGTGTACACCGGACGCTCCGAGCTCTCCCGCACGCGCATACGGAAGGACAGCGTGGGGGCCGCGCTGTGGGGCACCGCCACGGCGTCGAGAACCCAGAACTCGGGCTCGGGAGCCGGACCGGCGCTCACGCCCGCGCCACCAGCTCCTGGAAGAAGCCCTCCACGGCCTGCTCGACCTCAGGGCCGCCGGAGATACCGTTCCAGCTGCTCTTCACGAGGCCGACGAGGCGGTAGGCCTGGTCGGTGGGGGCGATGAGCGCCCGCCGCTGCTCGGACATCCGGTCCACGATCAGCACCTCCGCCTCCGGCAGCAGGTTGCTCAGCTTCGGGTTCAGCTCCACGAGGTCCTCCCAGACCTCGAGGTCCAGCTCGGACTCGGTGGCTCCCGCCGGGCTCGGGTAGAAGGCCACGGTGCCGCCGCCGGTGCGCAGGAAGAAGGCCAGGCCGATCGGAATGCGGAAGCGCGCCCACAGGTCGTCCGGCAGCACGAGGTCGTCGAGCGCCACCACCCGCGAGCCGGTGGGCACGTACTCGGCGTCGCCGGCCCGGAGGGCCCAGCAGGACTCGCACACGCACACGAGGCTGCGCTCGTCCATCTGGAGCAGGTGACGGTGGTCCTCGGCCATCGAGGTGCCGCAGAGATCGCAGCTCGCCTCGATCGGCTCGGGGCCGTTCGGCATCTGGCGCATCTGGAGGCGGCGGAGTGACGCCACCGCCTGGGCCTGGCCGGGGTCTCTCCCACTCATGAAGCCGCTCACGACGACAGCGCCACCCGGGCGCCGGAACGGGAGTCGGCCAGCAGCGGCACCGGCTCGAGCTGGAGCCGCTCCCCTTCCCCGAGCGAACGCCCGGCCCGGGGCAGGAAGAAGGTGCGGGCGCACGCCGGGCAGGTGAGTACGCCCTCATTCAGCTCCGCTCCCGCCAGCGAGGCAGCGCAGGCCGCGCACCTGTCGCGGTAGGCCAGAAGGCTGCCCTCGACGCGGGCCACCACCAGCCGGGTTCCGGCCACCTCGACCGAGCGGATCTCGTCGGCCGCAAGGTCGTCCATTCCCTCGAGCACAGACCACGAGTCGAGGCCCGGAAGCGCGTCGCCGTTCGTGCCCCCCTGGGCCAGCGGGAGCAGCGTGCCCGTGATCCTCGAGGCCACCGCGCCCTCCACGTCCATCCCGAGCAGGTCGGGCGCCGCTTCCTCCAGCGCCCGCTCCACCGCCAGCTCGAGCGTGGACGACGAGGCCCCGCACCCGTTGCAGCTTCCCTTCAGCCGCAGCTGGGCCACGCCGTCCTCGATGGCCACCAGCTCCACGTCGCCCCCGTGCGACTTCATGTAGGGGCGCACCTCCTCGAGCGCGCGGGTAACCCGCTCCTCGAGCGGCACCGGGTGCAGCCCGTGGATCAGGAGCAGGCTTCCCACCACGCCGTCGTCGGCCATCCTCAGCCGCTGGTTGCCGTCCAGCTCGGCCAGCAGCCGCGCCATGCCCTCACCGTGGAGCTCGAGAATCGAAGCCGCTAGATCCTCCGCCAGGGCACGGGCATCGGGATCCGGGACGCGCTCGAGCGCCTCGGTGATCTGGTTGATCCGCTGGGTCAGGTCCGCGGCCGCCATCTGACGCCCGCGTCGCCTAGGCGAGCGCGGTGGGCGTGTGCATCACCTTCTTCACACGCCCCTTGCCGGTGTACATGTGCACGCCGCACGGGAGACACGGATCGAAGCTCCGCACCGCCCTCATGATGTCCACGCCCTTGAAGTTCTCCGGGCCGTTCTCCTCGAAGATCGGCGTGTTCTGCACCGCGTCCTCGTACGGTCCGGGCGTGCCGTTGGTGTCCCTCGGGCTCGCGTTCCAGGGGGTGGGCGGGTAGGGCTGGTAGTTCGCGATCTTCCCGTCGCGAATCACCATGTGGTGAGACAGCACACCGCGGGCGGCCTCGTGGAACCCCACGCTCACCGCCTCGCGCGGAACCTTCACCGGGGCCCAGCTCTTCGTGCGCCCGGCCCTCACTTCCTTGAAGGCCTTGTCGAGGTTGTACATCGCCACCGCGGCCGAGTAGGCCTGGTGGTACGAGCGGGCGCGGTCGCGCTCGATCGCATTGGACTTCTCCGGCACCATCCACTCGAGCTCCATCTCGGGCATCGAGTGGCCCTTGGGCAGCACCATCTTGATGCTGTTGCCCGTGGCCTTCACGTAGCCCAGGTCCACCAGGCCGGCCTTGGCCGTGACCCACTGGCGCGCGAACGGGCCGCCGCCGGTGTCGCAGCACACCTCGGTGTCGGTGCGCTTGTCGTACATCCGCGGGGACACGACCCAGGAGTACTTCTCCGCGTAGTCGCGCTTCTGCGGCTTCGGAAGGGTCACCTTGTTCCACGGGTGACGCGGATCCACCGGGTTCCCCAGCGGGTCCTCGGTCACGAACGGCTGCTCCTGGCCGGCCCAGTCGTCGAAGTACGAGCTGCCGAGCATGATCCGGATCATCAGGTTGATCTCCACCAGGTCGGTGGTGACCAGCTCGCCGTTGATAGCGACGCCCGGGGTCACGAACCGCTTGCGGCCCCAGTCGGTCATGTGCCGGTACTGGTACAGCTCGCCGGCGGAGGCCGCGGGGTCGTCGAACGCGCCCCAGCACACCAGGTTGGTGTCCCGGTAGCCCACCATGTCGTACCCCGGCAGCGCGGCCAGCCAGAAGTCGTACAGGTCGTCGTGCATCTTCACGCTGCGCTTCGCGTAATCCATGTAGCGGATCAGCCGCACGTAGTAGTCCGTGAGCGTCTGGTGCGTGATGTGCGCGCTGCAGCCGCCCGGCATGATCGTGGACGGGTGCGTGTGACGCCCGCCGAAGAGGCAGTACATCTCACGCGTGTAGCGCGCCACCTGGAGCGTCTCCAGGTAGAAGTCGCCCGTGAACGGGTTGAGCGAGCGCATGATGTCGGCGATGGTCCGGTAGCCGTGGATGTCCACGTTCGGCGACGTGGTGTTCTCGGCCTGGGCCAGCACCGACGGGTTGGTCTCCTTCACCATCTGCTCGCAGAAGTCCACGTTCGCCATGCAATCGTTGAAGATCGCGTGGTCGAACATGTAGTCGGCGAGCTCGGCCAGGTTGAACGCGTAGTCACCCAGCGGCGGAACGTGCACCCCGTAGGCCATGTTCTGGTTGAGGCACGAGGTGGTGCAGTGGTTGTCGCCACAGATGCCGCAGATGCGGCTGGTGATGAAGTGCGCGTCGCGCGGGTCGATGCCCTTCATGAAGATGTCGAATCCCCGGAAGATCATCGACGTGCTGTGGCACGTGTTCACGCGCTGGTTCGTGAAGTCGATCTCCGTGTGGATCCCGAGTGACCCGACGATGCGGGTGATCGGGTCCCAGGACATCTCCTTGACAAGGACCTGTCGCTCCTGCGGTGTCTCTACGGTCGCCATCGATCTCTCCCCTTACCAGCGCTTGGAGTAGCCCGTTGCCAGCTCTTTGCCCGGGCGTCTCCACTCGGGCTCCTTGTCGTACTTGGTCTTGATGTTCCGGTGGCGGAAGTACCTGACCATCGGTCCGAGGGTGAAGCGCTCGAGGTTGGCGGCCAGCGCGCCGGCCCGGTCCTCGTCCATGAACGGCATGTACTTGTCGGGGAAGCCCGGCATCGTGCACGCCATGCAGATGCCCCCCACGTTCGGGCAGCCGCCCTTACCGCCCTGCCAGCCGCGGACGGGCACGTTGCACTTCACCACCGGGCCCTTGCAGCCGAGCTTCACCATGCAGCGCGGGTCGTCGCCCAGCTCGGTGGCGAAGTTGCCCTCCTCCGCGAAGCCGGCCCGGTTGCAGCCCTCGCGCACGGTGCGCTCGAACAGCCACTTCGGTCGCAGCGCCTCGTCCAGCTCGGGGACCGGAGCCATGCCTGCGAGGTGGAACACGAGGTACGTGAGCGTCTCGGTGGTGTTGTCGGGCTGCGCGGGGCAGCCGGGGATGCACACCACCGGCAGCCCGGCGCTGGACTTCCAGTCCCAGCCCAGGTAGTCCGGTACGCCCATCGCGCCGGTGGGGTTGTTCTTCATGGCGGGGATGCCGCCGTAGGTGGCGCAGGTGCCGAGCGCCACGACGGCCGCGGCCTTGGGCGCCAGGCGGTCGAGCCACTCGTTGGTGGTGATGGGCTGTCCGGTGGAGGGGTTGGTGCCCATGCCGGTCCAGTGGCCCTCGCCGTTGATCTCCTCGTTGGGGATGGAGCCCTCCACCACCAGCACGAACGGGTCCAGCTCGCCGCGCTCGGCCTGGTACCAGGCCTCCATGAACTCGTCGCCGTTCTCGTAGGCCAGGACCGGGTTGTGCACCACGACCTTCGGCAGGCCGGGAATACGGCCGGTGATGATGTCCTCGAGGCTGGGCTCCGTGGCGCCCGTCATGGCCACCGAGTCACCGTCGCACGAGAGTCCCGTGGTCATCCAGATGACGTGGGCGGTCACCGCCTCCGTCTGGGCCTGGTTGTCTACGAATTCGGTCGCCATCTAGCTCCTCCCGTCAACAAATTCGCGGCAGCGGATCGCCCGCAAGCAGATCCATCACCCGTCTCCCGCCGAAGGCGGTGTCCACCAGCACCATCCCCGGCGGTTCGGTACGCACCTCACCGATCTCCGCCGCCTCTTCGCATCCCGGCACCGAGCGCAGCACCCTCAGCGCCGCGTCGGCTCCGTCCGGCGCCACGATGGCCACGAAGCGGCCCTCGTTCGCCACGTACATCGGATCGATTCCCAGAAGCTCTGACGCGCCCGCCACCTCGGGCTTCACCGGCACGGCGCTCTCGCTCACGAGGATGGCCACGTGCGAGGCGCGGGCCAGCTCGTTCAGCGCCGAGGCCACACCGCCGCGCGTGGCGTCGCGCATCGCGCGCAGCGACGGGCCGGACTCCTCGAGCAGGGCGTCCACCGCGGGCCAGAGCGAGCACGTGTCCGACTCGATCTCGGCCTCCAGCTCGAACTCGTCGCGGGCCAGCATGATCGCCGTGCCGTGCTCGCCGATCGGCCCGGACACGAGGATCCTGTCCCCCGGCCGCAGCGAGTCGGTGGCCAGCGACGCGCGCGGGTCGATCATCCCCACGCCGGTGGTGCAGGCGTACATCTTGTCCGCGTTGCCGCGCTCCACCACCTTGGTGTCCCCGGTCACGATCTGCACGCCGGCCTCGCGCGCGGCGGCGGCAGCCGCCTCCACCTCGGCCCGGAGCTCGTCCGCGGCCAGGCCCTCCTCGAGCACCAGCGCGAGGCTCAGCGCCAGGGGGCGCGCTCCCGACACGGCCAGGTCGTTCACCGTGCCGTTCACCGCCAGCTCGCCGATCGAGCCGCCGGGGAAGCGAATCGGGTTGACCACGAAGCTGTCGGTGGTCATGGCCAGGCGGGTCTCGCCTGCCGACACGGCCCCGGCGTCGCCCAGCGCCGCCAGCGCGTCGTTTTCGAAGGCCGGGAGCATCAGGCCCTCGATCAGGGACTGGGTGGCCTTGCCGCCCGCCCCGTGCGACATCGTGATGTGCGCGTCCTTGAACTTCCCGCGCTTGCCCCTGGCGGTCTCGATGATCCCCAGGATCCTTTCCTCGCGATCCATGGGTGCGGTGCTCGCCCGACCAGCGCTCGGGCTGCGCTCCTCCCCGTTGGTGACCCCGGTCATACGACCGCCCGGTCCCGCGCATAGCGCCCGAAGTTGTAGTACGCGGCGCACGCGCCCTCGGGCGACACCATGCACGTGCCTATGGGCCGCTCGGGGGTGCACGCGGTGCCGAACACCTTGCACTCCCAGGGCTTGATCACGCCCTTCAGCACCTCGCCGCACTGGCAGGCCTTCGGGTCTGCCACGCGCACGCCGGGCACCTCGTAGCGAAGCTCGGCGTCGAAGTCTGCGAAGGCCTCGGAGATCTTCAGAGCGCTCTGCGAGATGAAGCCGAGACCGCGCCACTCGAAGTGCGGCCGCAGCTCGAACACCTCGGACATGGCCTTGAGCGCGACCATGTTGCCCTCGTAGGGCACCACGCGCTTGTACTGGTTCTCCACCTCGCAGCGCCCGTCGGCGATCTGCTGGAGGATCATCTTGATCGACTGGAGCACGTCCAGCGGCTCGAAGCCGGCCACCACCAGCGGCCTGCGGTAGTCCGCCGGGATGAACTCGAACGGCCGCGCCCCCACCACCCTGCCCCCGTGCCCGGGGCCGATGAAGCCGTCGAGGCGCAGGTCGGGCGAGTCGAGCAGCGCCCGGAGCGGCGGCACGATCGTCACGTGGTTGCACATGCAGAGGAAATTGGTCACGCCGTCGGCCCGCGCGCGCTTCAGCGTCAGTGCCGTGGAGGGCGCGGTGGTCTCGAAGCCGATGGCGAAGAAGACCACTGTGCGATCCGGGTTCTTCTTGGCGATGCGCAGCGCGTCGAGCGGCGAGTAGACCATGCGCACATCGGCCCCGGCGGCCTTCGCGTCGAGCAGGCTGCCGTCCGACCCGGGTATGCGCATCATGTCCCCGAAGCAGGTGAAGATCACATCGGGCTGGTTGGCGATGGCGATGCCGTCGTCGACGCGGCCCATCGGGATCACGCACACCGGGCAACCGGGCCCGTGCACCAGCTCCACGTTCTCCGGGAGCAGGTCGTCGATCCCGTACTTGTAGATCGAGTGCGTGTGCCCGCCGCACACCTCCATCAGCTTCAGGTGGCGTCCCGGCTCCACGAGCGACACGATCTCGGCGGCAAGAACCCGGCCGAGATCGGCGTCGCGGAACTCGTCCACGAACCTCATGCCGCCGCCCTCGCAAGCGCGGTGCCCGCGTGCACGAGGAGGCGCTCGCCGGTGGCCACGTCGCCCACCAGGGCCGTCTCCACCGTCTGGCTGTTGCCCTCTGCGTCGGCGCAGAGCGCCAGGCCGTCCTCCTCCACCACCAGCACGCTCATCGGCACAGCCTCGTCGCCGCAGGTGATGCACCCGATGGTGTGATCACAGGGGGGAAGGAGGCCGGTGCCGTCGGGCGTCACTCGATCGCGCTCGCCTTCAGTTCCTCGAGCTCCTGCTCATAGTCCTGCCCCATTCCTTCGAGCAGCCTGCGGGTGGCCAGGGCCTCCTCCTCGTCCACCTTGGAGAGGGCGAATCCCACGTGTATGAGCACCCAGTCGCCGACGACAGCGGGGTCGCCGTCCTCGTCGAGAAGCCCGATGTTCACGGTCCGCCTGACTCCGGCGACGTCGACCTGGGCGAGCCGATTCTGCTCGTCGACCACTTCCGTGATCTGGCCTGGGATTGCCAGGCACACCGCTATCGACCCTCCCCAGTGATACTGCGTGGTCTACCACTCTTGGGGGAGCGGTTCAACCCAGTTAGGGGACCCTAATTTGCGGCGTGTTAGGCCACGACCTCCATGCCGATGAGGTCCTCGGCCGCGGCCTCGCGGGGATTCTCCACCTGCAGAACGGCATCCAGAGCGGCGATGGCCACGGCGAGCTGCGAGAGGTCGGGCTCGCGGGTGGTGAGGCGCTGAAGCTGCATGCCCGGCCACATGAGCGCGCGGGCCCACGGCTTGGCGCGATTGCGCCCGAACCACTTGATCAGCTCGAACGCAATTCCGGCCACTACCGGAATCCCGAGCACGCGGGAGACGAACAGCCACTGCCAGTCGAGCTTGCCGAACGGAGCGAAAACGAAGATGGCCACGATCATCACCAGCAGCAGGAAGCTGGTGCCGCAGCGCGGGTGGAAGCGGGAGAACTTCTGGGCGTTCTCGGGGGTGAGCTCCTCCCCCGCCTCGTAACAGGAGATCGTCTTGTGCTCGGCCCCGTGGTACTCGAACACCCGCTCGAGGTCGCGCATGCGTGAGATCAGCCAGAGGTAGAGAAGGAAGATCGAGATGCGTATGAGCTTCTCGATCACCACGAACGTCACACCGTTCGGGATGTCGTCGCGGAAGAGGTTGGTGAGGCCGGCAGGCAGCAGGAAGAAGAGGCCGACCGCGAACAGCAGCGCGAACGCCACCGTTCCCGCCCAGGCGCCTCCGCCAAGCTCCTTCTGCTCGCCCTGCTCGTCGGGCGGGATCTGGGCGTTGGCCGAGATGCCGAGCGCCTTGAAGCCGATGCTGAGCGACTCGCCGAGGGCCACCACGCCGCGGATGATGGGCAGGCGGTAGACGCGGTGGCGCTTGGCCCACGACACCAGCGGCTCGGACGTGACCTCGATCTCACCCTTCGCGCCCTCCTGGGAGTCCGGGCCGCCCTCGGCCATCTGCGCGTCCGAGGGCTTGCGCACGGCCACGGCCCAGGTGGACACGCCGCGCATCATCACTCCCTCGAGGACGGCCTGGCCGCCGATCGGGGCGTCGCCCACCGCCTGCCGCGCGGGGCGCGGCGGGGCGGCGCCATTCGTCGACGGAGAAGCGCTCACCTCACCCATCGTATCGGCGCGTCCGCTCCCGAAGCTGAATTCGGCCGGCCGCCCGGTCGCGTCTCAGAGCGACCTGAGTGCGGAGCAGGCCCTGAGCTGGCCGTTGTCCGTCTCGACGGACTCGGCAATCAGGCTGTCCGGATCGACGTGCGCCTGCACGAAGTCCTGGCACTCCGGCCCGCGCAGCACGAGCTTCACCGAGCTCTTCGCCGCGAGCGCGCCGAAGGTCCCGCTGGCCGCCACCTCGCCGTCTACTGAGAGCCGCGTGAGCACCCCCTGGGCGGAGGCGCCTCCGAAGTTGGTGACGCGAATGGCGTAGCGGTCGGTGGCCGGCGCGGAGGTGTGGTAGACGCCCACGAACTTCACTCGGAGGTTGGGAAGAACGTCGCGCTCGGGGCAGGTGGCCGACTTCCGGCGGGCCTGGGCGAGCAGCTTCCCGTTCCCGTCCAGCCAGCGGAAGTCCACCCGCACCCGGTAGAGGGCGCCGTCGGCCAGGTTGCGCACCGCCTGCTTGTAGCCGAACCCGCCCACGCCGACCCGCGACCTGCGCCACTTGCCGAGCCCGGGAGCGGCCACGGGCGTGTAGGCCGGGTCGAGCCCGGTGCGCTGGAGGAGGGTGAAGCGCATGGCCATACGGTGGGTCCCCGGCCGTTTTCGCATCCGGCCCTGGAAGACAGCCTCGTCGAGGACGGTGGAGCAGCGCGACACCCTGGCCACCGACGTCCACGCGGCGGGCGCGCCCAGGGGATGGGCCGACGCCACCGCGGGGATCGCGGCAGCCGCCGCCACGAGAGCGGCGGCGAGGATCGGTACGAGTCGTCTGGCCATGCCTCGTGAGAACAGTCTCAGAGGCAGGGAGTTGCGCTGTTTAGCCGCGACTGCGCGCTGCGCGGCGGCGGAAGCGCTCCACCCGGCCGCCCGTGTCCACCAGCTTCTGCTTGCCCGTGTAGAACGGGTGGCAGGCCGAGCAGATCTCCACGTGGAGCTCGCCCTTGGTGGACCGTGTCCAGAACTCGTTGCCGCAGGTGCAGCGCACGTGTGCCGGGACGTACTCGGGATGGATTTCCGTCTTCATCGTCGTATCGATTCTACTCACGCCCTGCCGAAGCGCAGGCGCACCCAATCGCGCAGGCGGGTCCACCAGGTGCGGGGGCTCCGGAAGCGCGCCGGGGCGGGCTGCTTGGCCCTCACCATCGAGATCCAGTCGTCCAGCGGGAGGGTGCCCTCGATCAGGTGTGCGAGGGCGGAGGTGACCGGCGCCTCCAGCCCCTCGCGCTCGATCGCCTGGGCCAGCAGGCGCACGGTCTCGAGCGCCTCCACGGCCTGCCCGACGCGCTCCGGGATCTCCGCCCCGGGCACGCCCTGCGCCAGCAGCTCGCCGGCCGTGCGGTTACGAGAGCTCGGGGCGAGGGCCGTGGCCACGAGATCGCCGGTGCCGGCCCGCCCCACGAACGTGCGCGCCTGCCCGCCGCTGAGCGCCGCCAGCGAGAGCACCTCGAGGAAGATGTCGGCCGCCGCCATCCCGGCGGCGTTGAGCCCCTGCGCCTGGGTGGCGCCCACGGCCACCGCGGCGGCGTTCTTGGCCACCCCGGCCAACTCCACGCCCACCGGGTCGTCCGAGACCTCGCACACCACACCGGCCGTCTGGAACGCCTCGGCCACTCCGTGAGCGAGGACCTCCGACCGGGACGCGCACACCAGGCCGCCGCCGGTCTCCACCATCTCCCGGGCGTGCGCGGGCCCGCCCACGCAGGCCACCCGGTCGCTGCCGAACACGGCCTCGAGCGCCACCGCCGGCGGCGTCCCGTCGGGGGGCACGAGGCCCTTGGCCATGGAGACAATGCCCGCACGCTCCGACACCCCGAGCCGATCCAGCTCGGAGATGGCCTCGGCGATGCCCTTCGAGGGAACCCCCAGGAACACGAGATCGGCCTTGGCCAGGTCGTCGCGATCGGCCCCCAGGGCATGCACCCGCAGGTCGCGCGGCAACTCGACCCCGGGCAGGTAGCGCTCGTTGCGCCGGGTCTGCGCAAGCTCCTTCGCCTGCTCGGCGGTACGGCAGAGCAGCGTGGTACGCAGCCCGGCCCGCTCCAGCAGCAGTGCCACGGCGGTGCCGAACGAGCCGGCGCCCACGACGGTGACGCGGCGAGGATGCTGGCCGGGCGGACGGATGGCCGCACGGTATCGCCACCGCTCGGTCCGGTGCGGCCGAGGGAGGAGCGCAGGTCGATCGGTGGCGGGAAGCGCAGCCCATGCAATCCACCGAGCACCGCACCATGCCATACCGTTGCCGCGATGACCCACGCGATCGTGCTCGTCAAGGCCACCCACGAAGCCCTGCCGACGCTCGGCGGCACGCTCGCCGACGTGGAGGGAGTGGCCGAGGCCTACTCGGTCACCGGCGACTGGGACTTCGTGGCCATGGTGCGCGTGCCCAACCAGGAGCAGCTAGCCGACGTGGTGACAGGCGGCCTCGGGCGCATCCCGGGGATCGAGCGCACGCAGACGATGATGGCCTTCGAGGTGTTCTCCCGGCACGACCTCGAGGCGATGTTCTCCATCGGGGAGTGACCCCGCCCGCAGGCGGACGCCGACCTCGTCGCGTGGCCTTCACCCTCGTAACGCTGCCGTCACGGGCCCCGAGGGGGTTTGGCGCTTTATGCATCGTATGGGTGCATAAAGCGCCAAACCCCCCTGACCCAAGCCGGGTCGGTGTAACAGACGCCGCCTCCCACCCAGACGCAGTAGACGCCGGGAGCAGCTACCCCAGGCGCCCGATCCTCACCGCGGTAGTGAACACCCGCGTGGCCGCCGTGGGCTCGCCGCCGGCGGTGAACTGCTCCTGAGCTGGGTTCGCGGGACCGAGGCGCACCGGGATCCGCAGGCGCCCGCCGCGCGCCCTCAGGTCGAGGCGGCGGGTGCCCGACTGGGCCGACCTGGCCACCACGCGGTAGGTGGCGCCCGGCCGGTAGAGCGCGGGGGTGGCCACGGAGGCGCTGCCGCTGCCGGAGAGCGAGAACCCGCTTCGGCCGTCGATGCGCAGCGAGCTGAACTCGAGCGCGCGCCGGTGGAGGTCCACGTTCCAGCCCCATACCGAGTAGCTGGGCTCGATGGAGCGGTAGGAGAGCGGGCCGGTAAGCCGGAGGGGATGCCGGAAGCGGGCCATGATCCCGGGCAGGGTCTTCCGCAGCGATCGGTTCCAGTACGGCCAGCGGTGGAAGCCGGGCCCGTAGTCCTCGAACGCGTGTCCGATCCCAAGCGCTCCGAGGCGACGGTGGAAGCTCAGGTTCTCCGTGTGCACGATCTGCTCGATCAGGTCGGGCGTGGTGCCGGTGTCGAACGGGCCGCCGGGCAGGCCGTTGCCGGTGCGGAGCGACAGGCCCATGCCGCGCAGGTTGGAGGCCAGATCCCACGGGTTGTGACCCCGCCAGCGCACCTCGTTGTCGGCCCGACGGCCGATCACGTCTCCGGGCTTGCCGCCGTCTAGCGACGAGCTGCCGTCCACGATCGGCTCGGGCGTGCCCGGGGGCACGTTGGCGTCCACCGCGCCCGAGAACGCGGCCGCCGAGCTGAACACGTCCGGGTGCCGGGCGGCGTAGCTCATCGTGCCGAAGCCGCCCATCGACAGTCCCGCCACGGCCCGCCCGCGGCGCGCGCCCACGGCCCGGTAGTGCGACTCCACCCACGGCAGGAGCTGGCGCAGGTGATAGGTCTCCCAGCGCGGCGGCCCGTCCGCTCCGCGGTTGTACCAGTCGGTGTACCACCCGCCCTGGCCCCCGTCGGGCATGACCACGATCAGCGGCAGGAAGCGGGTGATGTCCCGCGCCTCGCCCGACCCGGGACGGGTCCAGGACGTGTAGTCGTCGAGCGCGCCGTGAAGCAGCAGGAGCACCGGGTAGCGCCGCCCCGCCCGAGGGTCGTAGCCCGCCGGGAGCAGCAGCCGCACCTTCGTCGGCTTGCTCAGCGCCGGGGTGGTGAAGGTGAGCTCGTGGAGCCGGTCCGCGACCTTCGCGCGCGAGACCAGCTTCAGCGGGTTCGCCGCCGCGCCGGGCGCGAGCCAGAGGCAGGCCAGTGCGACGGCGGCGGCGAGGACACGGCGAGCGGGCATCCGCCGGGCACGATACCCCGCGGGGCCCGGCTCTCCTCGGGCCTCAGGTGTTCTGGTACAGCGGGCCGTCTCCGCCTTCGGGCGTTGTCAGCCGCCCGCCCTTGGCCGTGATGGCCCCGCACTGGATGCAGTTCGTGTAGTTCACGATCACGTCCACGTTGCCCTCCTCGGGCGCGTCGTCCGGGATCTCGTAGACCCCGGCCGGGCACATCCACCGCCACGTCTCGGCCACCTCGCGCGGCACGTTCGTCTGCACGCGGATGTGGTTGGGCGCGTCGTCACGGGTGGCGTTGCCCGAGATGAAGACGCTCGAGAGCTTGTCGAAGATGTACTTGCCGTCGGGCTTCGGATAGCCCTTCTTCGTCTTCCCGATGAACATCGGCTGGGCGTCGTTGCGGTGGAGCTTCCAGCGTCCGCCGGGGAAGCGGCCCTTGGTGGCGATCATCAGGTTCACCAGCGGGCCGCCGCGGATCAGACCCATCTGGAAGGGCTGGCGCGTGTTGCGCTGCTCGTACAGCTCCCGGCCGATGAGAGACTCGTCCACGTCCTTCTCGTACTGGGAGAAGTCGTTCTTACCCGCCTTCAGCGAGCGGTAGATCTCCTCGGCGGCCAGCATCCCGGACTTGATGGCGTAGTGCACGCCCTTCAGCGCGGCCAGGTTCACCAGGCCGCCGCCGTCGCCGACGATCACGGCGCCGGGCATGGAAAGCTTGGGCACGGCCCAATAGCCGCCGGCCGGGATGGCCTTGGCGCCCCAGGACACGCGCTCGCCGCCCTCGAGGATGTCGCGCACCATCGGGTGGGTCTTGAACTGCTGGAGCAGGTCGTGCGCGGAGGTGGTGGCGTCCGCGTAGTCCAGGTCGATCACGAAGCCGATCGACACCAGGTCGTCGCCCGTCTTCTCGTCCTTCATCGGGTAGATCCAGGAGCCGCCGATCTGGTGGTACTTGGCGGAGATCTTGAGCGGCCAGCCGGCGAGGGTGTGAATCACCCGGTCGAGCGGCTTCTTGACCTTCCAGACCTCCTTGACGCCCAGCTCCCACACCATCGGCTCGCGGTCGGCGCCGAGGTTGAACTCGCGGATGGCCGGACCGGTGAGGTTGCCCCAGCAGCCCTCGGCCAGAACGGTCGCCTGGGCGGCGATGTCCGTGCCCGGCTCGAAGTTGCCGAGCGGCTCGCCGTCCTTGCCCCGTCCCTTGTCGCCGGAGCGGACACCCTTCACCGCGCCGTCCTCCACGATCAGCTGCGTCGCGGACGTCTCGGTCAGCAGGTACGCGCCGGCGTCCTCGGCCTGCCGCTGCATGTAGCGGCAGAGCGCGGCCACGGAGACCACCTCGTTGCCCTTGTTGTGCTGGGGCGGCGGCGGGGGGATGCGGATCTTCGTCTTGCCGTTGGGCAGGAGGTAGATCGCCTCCTTCTTGACCTCACCGAAGGCGAACCCCTCCTTGCGCCACTCCTCGCGGCTCACGTCGGGGAACAGCTCCTCGAGCGGCCCCGGGCGCATGATGGCGCCGGACAGGTTGTGCCCGCCGCACGTCTTCGCCTTCTCGATCACCGCGATCGGCACCTCGCCCAGGCTCTCCAGCATCTGCGGGTCGTCCGCGAGCAACTGGAGGAGGCGGTTGGCGCAGGCCAGCCCGGCCGTGCCTCCGCCGACGATGGCCACGCCGATGTCGATCCGCTCGTCCTCCCCGTCCAGCGAGGTCTTCACGAACTCGTCGGGGGACTTGACGGGCGGCGGGAACTCGTCCGGAGCGTGGCCCACGTGCGCTAGCCCTTCTTCGCCTTCAGGGCCTCGGTGAGCTTGGGCACGATCTTGTTCAGGTCGCCCACAACGCCGAGGTCCGAGAACTCGAAGATCGGCGCGTTCGGGTCCTTGTTGATCGCGACGATGTTCTCCGAGCTCTGCATGCCCACCTTGTGCTGAATGGCCCCGGAGATCCCGGCCGCCAGGTAGAGCTTCGGCGACACGGTCTTGCCCGTCTGGCCGATCTGCGCGGCGTAGGGGTACCAGCCGGCGTCCACCACCGCGCGGGTGGCGGCCACTGCGCCGCCGAGCGCGTCGGCCAGCGCCTCGCACATCTCGAAGCCCTCGGCCTTGCCGAGACCCCGGCCACCGGCCACGAGGATGTCGGCGTCCTCGATGTTCACGTCCGCGCCGCGCTGCTCACCGCGCTGGACCATCGTGGCCTTGGTGGAGTGCTCCTCGAGCTGGATGTCCACGTCCACCACCTCGGCCGAGCCGTCGCCGGGCTCGCGGGTGTCGAACGCGTTCAGGCGGCCGATGATGATGCCCGGCTCGCCCACGTAGGCCACGTCCACGATGGCCGAGTCCTGGAGGATCGGGCGCTCGGCCACGAGGCCGCCGTCCTGCACCTTCACGGCGGTGACCTCCATGGTCACGCCCGCCTGCAGACGCGCGGTGAGCCCGGCGCCGATCTCGAAGCCCAGAAGTCCGCCGCCGAAGAGCGCGTACTTGTAGCCCTCGTCCTGAATGACCTTGGCCATCACGTCGACCACCGGTGCGCCCAGGCCCTCCGGCGCCTTGGCCCGGTAGACCTTCTCGGCGCCGTACTTGCCGAGCGTGGCGCAGAGCTCGTCGGTGAGGTCATCCCCGCCGACCACGACAACGCCGGCCTGGCCGCCGAGCTCCTTCGCGAGCCGGGCGCCCTCGGACACGGCACCGAGCGAGTTCTTGTTGAACTCGCCTTCGTAATGGAGTGCGTAGGTGAGGACGCTCATGCCAACAGCTTCCTTTCGTCGAGCCAGGCCACGATCTTCTCGACCGTCTCGTTGGTGTCCTCGTCCTCGATGATCTCCCCGGCCTGCTTGGGGGGCGGCGGGTTGATGGCGAGGACGGAGGTACGGGATCCCTGCTCACCGACCTTGTCGGCCTCGATGCCGACGTCGCCGGTGGAGCGCTTGTCGAGCTGCTTCTTCTTGGCGCCCATGATCGCCTTGAGCGACGGGTAGCGCGGCTCGTTGATGGCGTCGCCCACGGAGATGACAGCGGGGAGCTCCACGTCCACGGTGTCGTAGCCGTACTCGGCCTGACGCTCGCAGCGGAGCTTGCCGGCCTCGGTGTCGATCTTGATCACCTGGGTCAGCGACGGCATCTTCAGGTGGTCGGCCACCACGGCGCCGATCGTGTAGCACTCGCCGTCATCCGACTGCTGGCCGAGGAGCACCAGATCGGGCGACTCGGACTCGAGCACCTTGGCCAGCGCGTATCCGGTGGCGCACACGTCGGAGCCGGCGAGGGCGTCGTCGGTCAGGTGCACCGAGCGGTCCGCACCCAGCGACACGGCCTTGTGCAGCGCGCGGAAGGCGGACTCGGGACCCATGGTCACGGCCACGATCTCGTCGACCTCCACGGCACCGCCTTCGCGAATCTGCATCGCGGCTTCGATGGCGTGGGTGTCGAACGGGTTCAGGTTCTTCTCGCCGGAGCGGTCGATGCGCTTGGAACCGGGGTCCATGCGCTTCTCAACGGCGGCGTCGGGGACCTCTTTTACGAGGACGCAGATCTTCACGAGAAAGCTTCTCCTTCTTTGTCCGGAGCGGGCTGAGAGGCGGGTGCCCGCAAGCGGCGGCCATTGTACCGCCTCCGTTGACTGACGAGTCAATCGCCCCTGTCCCCCGCATCACGACGCCGCAAACGCGAGGAGCCGGCCAGGGGCCGGCTCCTCTCATCCAGGCTCTGGCCGGCTCTACGCGTACACGGGCCCCGGCACACCCTCATGTCCTTCTCGCGGACCAGCCACAGGGTGGCCAGCGCCCCGGCGAACGCGAGGATCCCGACCCGGACCGCCGGCCCGCGGCCGCCTCAGCGGCCTAGGCGAACGCCTCCACCAGGCCGGGCCCGCCGGTCTGCACGACCTTGCCGGGCGTCAGGCCGGCCCCGCGCAGCAGGGCCTGGATCTCCTCGGCGGAGCGCTCGCGGCCGTCGTCGCACTGCGTCATCATCTGGATGTCGGAGAGCGACGACACGACGTTCGGCACGTTCCGCTCCTGTAGGTACTCCACCACCACGAGCCGCGAGCCTTCGGGCATCGTGGCCCGGACGGCGGCGAGGATCGTGGCGCACGCCCGGTCGTCCCAGTCGTGGAGGATGTTCTTCAGCAGGTACACGTCGGCCCTGGCGCTCAGCGAGCGGAAGATGTCGCCCTCCGAGAGCTCCACCCGGTCGCGCAGCCCGCGCCCCTTGAGCCAGCCGTCGGCCTCGGCCAGCACGCCCGGGCCGTCCACCAGCACCCCGCGGACGCCGGGGCGAGCGGCGAGGATCGCGCCGAGAAGCGTGCCCACGCCCCCGGCCACGTCGCAGATCACTCCCTCCTGCGGCCAGGGATAGCCCTGGACGATGAAGGGTGCGTCCTGCACGGTCAGGCTGCGCATGCCCCCCGCGAACAGGCGCTCCTCGTCGGGGTGCTCGCCGAACCACTGCCAGACGGAGCTGCCGTTTACGCGCGGGAAGGACGCGCTGCCGGTGCGCACCGTGTCCGTCAGGTCCGACCAGGCGGCCGACGTGGACTTGAGCGAGAAGTAGCGCGCCCAGTCGCGCATCGGGATGGGGTGATCGCTGCGGAGCGCCTGCCCGGTGCGGGCGAGCGAGAAGACCCCGTGCCGGTCGAGGCTCAGGATCCCGTCGAGCGCCGCCGCGCGCATCACGCGATGGAGCGCGTCGGCGTTCACGTTCAGCCGGCCCGCCAGCTCCTCTGCCGTGGCCGGGGACCCGGCCAGCTCGTCGGCCACGCCCAGCTCGGCGAGCGTGCCGATCACATGCGTGCGCCCCATCCCGACCGAGCGGTCGAACAGCGCCACGTGGGCGGGCACGAGCCGGTCCGCGAGCGCCATCAGGCGGCGCCTCGCGGCGATCACCGCACGTACGGCGAACGCGGGCGGCGGGCGATCGGACACGGCCGGCGGGCTGTCCTACGCGGGCACGGCGTCGCGCAGGAAGTCCACGATCCCCTGCACGGGGGCGCCGGGGGTGAACACCTCGGCCACTCCGAGCTGCTTCAGCTCGGGGATGTCGTCGCTGGGAATCGTGCCGCCCACCACGAGCACCACGTCCTCGGCCCCCTCGGCCTTCAGCCGCGCGGCGATCCGGGGCACGAGCGTCATGTGCGCGCCGGAGAGGATCGAGAGGCCCACGGCGTCAGCGTCCTCCTGGATCACGGTCTCCACGATCTGCTCCGGCGTCTGGTGGAGGCCGGTGTAGATGACCTCCATGCCGGCGTCGCGCAACGCCCGGGCAATGATCTTCGCGCCGCGGTCGTGTCCGTCGAGCCCGGGCTTCGCCACCACCACCCGGATCTTTCGCGAGGTGCTCACCAGCCGTTGGGCACGGCGGGCCGCGGGGCCACGTCGGTCGAGCGGCGGCGAACCGCCACGCCGAGGAGGCACATGAGTGCGCCCAGGATGGCCAGCGCGGCCACGTCCATCCCGGTGCTGGCCAGCTGCGGCCCGGTGGTGGTGCTGCCGGACGTGGTGCCGGCGGTGCCGGAGCTGTCGGTGCCGGTGGTGCCCGAGCCGTCGCCGGAGTCGTCGCCGGTGCCGGTGCCGGTGCTCGCGGCCTGCACGATCACCGTGCCCTTCATGAAGGGATGGGGCGTGCAGATATACGAGAAGGTGCCGGCGGTGTTGAACGTGGCGCTCCGGGTGCCGCCCTTGGCGAAGATGCCGGTGTCGAAGCTCCCCCCGGTGGCGGTGGCCGAGTGCGCCGTGGGGCCCTGATTGGTCCAGCTCACCGTGTCGCCAACGTTCACGGTCACGCTCGCGGGTCCGAACTGGAAGTCGCTGATCGTGACGCTCGCCGAGGCGGCGGCGCGAGCCTTCGGCGGACCCTGGACGTCGCCGTCGTCGAGCCCCTGGACCGGGTCTGGGGCGGGCATGGTCTCAGCCGGCGCCGGAGGGGGCGTGGCGGTCGCGGCCGGAGTGGGCGCAGGTGCGGGTGCGGCCGGCACCGGGGCCGTGGTAGTGGGCGCGGGGGCGGTGGTGGCCGGTGCGGTGGTGGCCGGCGCGGTGGCGGTGGGTGCGGCCGCCGCGGTGGCGGGCTGCGGCTGGTCGGCCGCGAACAGTGCGGAGGGCAGCACGAGCGCCGCCACGAGGACGTACATGACCGCCAGGAGCGCCAGGTGCTTCATGCGCCGGAACCCTAACGGTTGGCAGCTAGCGCTTGAAGCGGTAGGCGGCCCGGTGCACCGTGCCGTCGTCGAGCCCAACGAGGAACTGGCGGCAGGTGCCGGCCCATGCGCGCTCCGTCTTCCAGAGCAGCAGGTAGGAGCGTCCGTGGCGCAGCCACTGGAGCCCGCCGAGGATGTGGGCGGGGTCGCCGCTCTCGGGCTCGCTCGCGTCACCGCAATCGGTCTCTGCGACCTGCGGGAAGCCGTCGGCGAGGACGTCGCGACCATGGAACCCGTCGATCGAGAAGCGCACGATCACGAGCCGTCCGGCTCGGACCCGCCGCGGGTGCCGGCTGGGCCGGCGGAAGCGGAAGTCGTAGACCACGCGGTAGGCGTTGGTCACCGAGGCGGTGCCGCCGGCGACGTCCTGCGCCTGCGCGGTGAACTCCTTCGTCCCCACGGAGCCGGTGTCCACGGCGTCGCCGCTGGGCACGTCTCCGGTGCAGGAGGCGAGACCGGAGCCGCCCTCGTCATCGGCACACGAGTAGTCGGCCCTCACGTCCTGGCCCAGGAGGTACACCGCCCCGTCGAGCGGGGTGAGGAGCGATACGGAGGGATCGGTCGCGTCCACCACGTGAGCGGTGTGCGTCACCACGGTCTCGTTGCCGTCGGCGTCGCGGGCGGTGACCGTGACGGAGCGGTCCCCGAGCGAGGACGTGTCGAGCGGGGCACCGTCGGCCACCGAGCCCGCGCACGACGCGAGGCCCGAGCCGCCCTCGTCGGCGCAGTCGAAGTCCACGGCCACGTCCGATCCGCGGGGAATGGACGCTCCGTCGGCGGGCACGCGCAGGTCGATCGTGGGAGGCGTCTCGTCGGGGGGAGCGCAGGCCGTGGTGCCGGTCAACGCGATGGCGTAGTCGCCGCCCAGGCGCGCGGTGCCCTCCCAGGCCTCCAGGGGCTCGCCCGACACGGGCGCGAGCACGCCTCCGGAGTTCGGGAAGAGCTCACCCGAGGCGCCTCGTGGGTCACGGTTGTAGCCCGAGATCCCCAGCAGGTAGACACCCGCGGCGGCAGGGGTGAGCGCGTCGAACGCGGGCAGCGTCGACTGGCGCGTGGCCTGCGAGTCGTCGTTGGCGTAAACCCCGTGTCCCTCGGCGTCGAAGAGGAAGAGCTGCGTGTCCCGGTTCGTGCCGCCGACGGTGCTGGCGGAAAACGATCCGCCGCCCTCCAGGCAGACGCGGTACAGGTCCACGTCGCCGCCGTTGGCGAAGCTCCCGGAGATCTGATCGACGGCCGCGGAGGAGAGGTCCTGCGCACTGGCCGGAAGCTCCCCGGCATCGCCCGACTCGTCCGCCGCGAGGGCGGAGGCGGGCAGCCCCAGCGCCATGGCGACGAGAGCTGCGGCTATGAGTGCGTTCGGCCTGATCACAAATGTCCGGCGGCCGCGCCCTGCCGCGAGGCTGCTGGTTCTGCCCTCGGCGCTTACGAGCGTACGTCTGAGGCCCGGGCGACCCGGGTGGACATCTCTTCGAGGCGCCGTCTAGAAGACGGGCGTCTCGGTGTAGGTGCCGAACACGCGCTGGAGCGACTCGATGATCTCGCCCTCGGTGGTGTCCGCCCGCGCACACTCGAGCAGCGGGTCCATCAGGTTGGCGCCGGCCACGGCGGCGTCCCGCAGGTCGGAGAGGGTGCTCTCCACAGCGGCGGAGTCACGCGCCGCGCGCACCGCCTGGACGCGGCCGATCTGCTTGCGCTCGAGCTCCACCGGGATCTTCAGGAGCTCGGTGCGGCCGTCGTCGTCCGACTGATGGCGGTTGACCCCCACGATGATCCGATCGCCGCGCTCGATCTCCTCCTGAAGGCGGAACGACGCGTCGGCGATCTCACGCTGCGGGTAGTTCTGCTTGATCGCCTCGACCATGCCCCCCAGCTCGTCGATCTTGCGGAAGTAGCCGTAGGCGGCCTCCTCCATCTGGTCGGTCAGCGCCTCCACGAAGTAGGAGCCGCCCAGCGGATCGATTGTGTTCGTCACGCCGGTCTCGTGCGCGAGGATCTGCTGCGTGCGCAGCGCCACCCGCACGGCGCCCTCGGTTGGCAGGGCCAGTGCCTCGTCGTAGCTGTTGGTGTGCAGGGACTGGGTGCCGCCGAGCACCGCCCCCAGCGCCTCGGTGGTGGTGCGCACGATGTTGTTGAGCGGCTGCTGGGCCGTGAGCGAGACGCCCGCCGTCTGGGTGTGGAAGCGCATCAGCAGCGAACGCTCGTCCCGCGCGCCGTAGGTGTCGCGCATCTCGCGCGCCCATATCCGGCGGGCGGCGCGGTACTTGGCGATCTCCTCGAAGAAGTCGATGTGCGCGTTGAAGAAGAACGAGAGCCGGGGGGCGAATGCGTCCACGGCGAGGCCCCGCTCGATGGCCTCCTCCACGTAGGTGAAGCCGTCCTTCAACGTGAAGGCCAGCTCCTGCTGAGCCGTGGAGCCCGCCTCCCGGATGTGGTACCCGGAGATCGACACCGGGTGCCAGCGCGGCATGCGCTCGGAGCAGAACTCGATCATGTCCGTGACCAGCCGCATGGCCGGATCGATCGGGAAGCACCACTCCTTCTGGGCGATGTACTCCTTGAGGATGTCCGTCTGGATCGTGCCCGCCAGGTGCTCGGGCCCCACGTCCTTGCGCTCAGCGGCCACGACGTAGAAGGCGAGCATCACCGCGGCGGGCGCGTTGATGGTCATGGAGGTGGACACCTCGCCCAGCGGGATGCCGGCGAAGAGCATCTCCATGTCGCTCAGCGAGTCGATGGCCACGCCCTCCCGGCCGACCTCGCCCAGCGCGCGCGGATGATCCGAGTCGTGCCCCATCAGCGAGGGCATGTCGAAGGCGGTGGACAGGCCCGTCTGCCCGTGGTCGAGCAGGTATCGGAAGCGCTCGTTGGTCTCCTCCGCAGTGCCGAAGCCCGCGAACTGGCGCATCGTCCACAGCCGGCCGCGGTACATGGACGGATAAACCCCGCGCGTGAAGGGGTACTCGCCCGGAAGCCCTATCCGCCCGGCGTCCGGCAGGTCGTCCGCGGTGTAGAGGGGCTCGACCGGCTCGCCCGAGAGGGTGGTGAAGAGCCCGTCGCGCTCCGGCGTCCGGGCGTAGCGCTCGCGGAACCAGCGCTCAGCGTCCGTCATCTCCCTCGGCTCGACCGCCATCGTTCCCGAAGTCTAGGCGCGAAGCGCGCTGCTAGCGAAGGCCGGGAATGCGCCTGCGGGAGCGCGGGCGCAGGCGGGCGGCCAGGTATCCGCCGCTGCCGCCCACGAGCGCCAGCGTGCCCACCGCACCCGCAACCTTGAGGTGGCGGGCGAGCTTGTCGAAGCGCATGATCCGCCAGCCCTCCTCCCGCGCGGTGCGTTCCAGCACCGAGTCCGGGTTCACCGCGACCGGGTGCCCCACGGCACGCATCATCGGGAGATCGGACTCGGAGTCCGAGTAGGCGAAGGACTCCGAGAGGTCGATCCCCCGCTCCGCCGCGAGCTGGCGGATGGCCTCCGCCTTACCCTCGCGGTAGGTGAAGGGACCGGCGGAGCGGCCGGTGTACACGCCGTCGCGCACCTCGGAGCGCATCCCGATCCCGCCGTCGAAGACCATCACATGGGCCAGCACCTCGGCCAGCTCCTGGGAGGCGGCGGTGACGATGAACACCGGGCGGCCGGCGTCCTGGTGCGCGTAGGCCTCTTCCAGCACCTCCCGGTAGAGCAGCGGCAGGATCCCGGTGAGAACCGCCGGGCCGAGCCGGGCCAGGTCCACCACGCGCTGCCCGGCGATCGCGTCGAGCACCCGCTGCTTCAGCTCGTCGGTGGCCTCGTCGGTGGAGCCGTGGAGGCGGAAGCGGAGGTTGGCCCAGATGTCCCCTACAACCTGCCGCCGGGAGACCATGCCCGCCTTGTAGGCCGCGCGCCCGAAGTGCACCGCGCTGGAGCCCTCGATCAGGGTCTTGTCAAGGTCGAAGAATGCTGCTCCGCGTGGCTCGGCCATCAGGCGAGGGTACGCTGGCGAACGTGGACCCGGCGTTCGAGCAGGAGATCCGCGATGCCTATGCCGCGTTCGCCGCGGGGGACGTGGACGGGGCGATGTCCAAGTTCTTCGCGCCCGACGCGCCCTACGTGAACCCGGAGTACGCGATAGAGGACTCGGACCACGGACCCGACGCAGTCCGCAGGGGACTGCTCACGCTCCACGAGCACTTCGTCTACGAATCGGCGGAGGTCGAGGAGATCCAGGAGGGGCCCGACGGAGTGTTCGTGCTCGTGCGGCTGAAGGCCACCGGCCGGGGCAGCGGAGCGCCGGTGGACTCGACCTTCGCCCACGTGTTCCGGCGCCGGGATGGCCTCATGACCAGCTACGAGTGGTACGCCAGCCGCGACGAGGGACTCGCCGCGGCAGGGCTCGCCGGCCCTTAGGAGCCGTTCACCTCGACGATCATCGCGTCGCCCTGGCCGCCGCCCGAGCAGATCGCGGCCACGCCACGCCCGCCGCCGCGGCGGCGCAGCTCGTTCACCAGCGTCATCAGGATGCGCGCGCCGCTGGCCCCGATCGGGTGCCCGAGCGCGATCGCGCCGCCGTTCACGTTCACCTTCGACTCGTCCACACCCAGCATCCGCATCGAGTTCAGCGCCACCGAGGCGAAGGCCTCGTTGATCTCGAACAGGTCGATGTCGTCCACCGTGAGGCCGGCCTTCTCCAGCGCCGCCTTGGTCGCGTTCGCCGGGGTGCGGGCCAGGTAGGGGAAGTCGTCCGCCACCGCCGCCTGGGCGATGATCGTGGCGAGCGCGGGACGACCGTTGGCCTTCGCCCAGTCGTCGCTGGCGTACACGATCGCGCCCGCGCCGTCGTTCACCCCCGGGGCGTTCCCCGCCGTGTGAGAGCCGTCCTTGTGGAACGCGCCCTTCAGTCCGGCCAGCGACTCGAGCGTGGACTCGCGGCGCGGGCCCTCGTCCACCTCCACGGTGGTCTCGCCCTTACGCGACTTGACCGTGACGGGCACGATCTCCTCGGGCAGGCGCCCCTCGTCGGTGGCCTGGATGGCCAGCTCGTGGCTGCGCAGCGCGAACTTGTCCATGTCCGCGCGGGTGACCTCCAGCTCGTCGCCCACCTCGTCGGCCTCCTCCCCCATCCCCTTGCCCGAGAAGGGGTTGGTCAGGCCGTCGTTCATCATCGAGTCGATTGCCTTGGCGTCGCCCATGCGGAAGCCGAAGCGCGCGCCCTTGAGCAGGTAGGGGGCGTTCGACATCGATTCCATGCCGCCGCCCACGGCCACGTCGAGGTCGCCCGCGCGGATGGACTGGTCCACCATCCCGCCGGCGCGCAGCCCGGAGGCGCAGACCTTGTTCACGGTCTCGGAGGAGACCTCCTTCGGGATGCCGCCCTTGATCTGGGCCTGGCGGCTCGGGACCTGTCCCTGTCCCGCCTGGAGCACCTGACCGAACACCACGTGCTGGACCTGCTCCGGCGCCACCTCGGCCCGCTCGAGCGCGGCGGCGATGGCCGTGCCGCCGAGATCGGTGGCGTCGAGCGTCGAGAGGCCGCCTCCGAGCTTGCCGAACGGCGTACGGGCGGCACCGAGGATCACGGTCTTGGGCATCTGGGGGCAGTCTCCTTTGCGGCTGGCGGGGCCAGATAACGGCAGGGTCCGGTGCTCGCCCGGCCGGCGCCCGGGCTGCGCTCCTCCCTACGATACCGGCGGTCTAGACTCACGCCCCCGATGGCACTCGTACGCGTCACATCCAGCAGCGGCGCCCCCGGCGACACGGCCGCGGACACCCGCGTCGTCCCCCTCTTCGAGGGCGAGCCCCTGGGCGAGCCCGCGCTTCAGGCGCTGGTGGACCTTGGCGAGGCGAAGGCCGGGCTGCGGAAGGTCGCGGTCACTCACGAGGACGCGCCCGGTGGCGGGCGGCGCCGCGTGCTGATCGCCGGCCTGGGCAAGCGCCACGAGCTGGACGCCGAGCGGGCGCGCGTCGCGGCCGCCGCGGTGGCGGGCCGGGCCCGCGAGCTCGGCACCGTCTCGTTGTCCTGGGCCAGCCCGGGCGGGGAGGGCGTGAACGGCGGCCTGGTGGAGGGCACGGTCCTGCGCCTGTACAGCTTCGATCGCTTCAAGTCCGAGCGCGATGAGGACTCACCCGGGGGCGTGGAGTCGCTTGAGCTGGTGGGTGACGCCGTGGACGACTCGGAGCTCGAGTTCGCACGCGTGTCGGCCGAATCCGCCAACGCGGCACGCGACCTTCAGAACCTCCCGGCCAACGTGGCCACGCCGAGCTTCCTGGCCGACCGCGCGGTGGAGATCGCCGCCGACTACGACGCGCTCGAGGTGGAGATCCTCGACCGCGACGCGATCGAGTCCCGCGGCATGGGGGCGCTGGCCGCCGTGGCCCAGGGGACTCATGTGGAGCCGCGCCTGATCGTTCTCCGCCACCGCCCCGGGAACGCCACCGGGCCGCACCTCGGCTACGTGGGCAAGGCCGTGACCTTCGACACCGGCGGGATCTCGATCAAGCCCTCGGCGAAGATGCAGGAGATGAAGTTCGACATGTCGGGCGGCGCCGCGGTGATCGAGGCGATGGCCGGCATCGCGGCCCTCGGACTGCCCGCCACGGTGACCGCCGTGGTGCCCTCCACCGAGAACATGCCGAGCGGGCATGCGGTGAAGCCCGGGGACATCGTGACGGCGATGAACGGGACCACGATCGAGGTCAACAACACCGACGCCGAGGGCCGCCTGATCCTGGCCGACGCCCTCTGCTACGCCGTGGAGCAGGGCGTGGAACGCGTGGTGGACCTGGCCACGCTCACCGGCGCGATCCTCGTGGCCCTGGGGCACACGTACGCCGGGCTCTGGGCGAACGACGAGGACTGGTACGCGGACATCGACGCCGCCGCGGAGGCCAGCGGCGAGCTCTGCTGGCGCATGCCGCTCCACGCCGAGTACCTCGAGCTCACCAAGGGCCAGTTCGCCGACCTCACCAACGCCGCCGATGGCCGGGTAGCCGGCTCCAACTACGCGGCGGAGTTTCTGCGCCAGTTCGTGGGCGACACGCCCTGGGCGCACATGGACATCGCCGGCACGGCGTGGGGCACCGGGCGCCCCTACGTGGGCAAGGGCGCGTCGGGCTTCGGCACGCGGGCCCTGATCGCGCTGGCCCGGCGCAGCGCCGCCTGACTCAGCCCACAACGTAACTGGAGTCGGCCACCTAGCCCGACGCGTGGAACAAAAACCACCGTATGGGTGGTCAACGTTCCTACCGTTGGCCGACCGCGTCCGCCGGCGGGGCGCACCAGCGTCCGATTCCGTCGTGGCCGTGATAGCCCCCCTCCACGACGGCCAAGATGGGACGGCCTCGACCGACATCGCTCCGCCGAGTATTCCCCGCTAGCTCAGGCGGGCAGCCAGGGGCAAACTCGACCCCGGGCAGGGCGTTCGGGGCTGCGTATGGGTCGATGCGCTTCTAACCGGCTGGGCGATTCCTTTCCCCGGTGGCTACGAAGCTGACACAGTCCCCTTGGTTCTTGAAAGTCGAGCCGAAGTTGCGCCAGCCGCCCTTCTTGCACTGATCTTTTGTCGGTGGGGAGACAGTCGACCTCCAATGATTGAACCGCGGAGAAGGGAGACGTGATCTCAACGGTGAAGACGCCCCGCGAGGGGCTGAAGAGGGTGATGCTGGCCACTCCAGCTTCGTCCGCGAAGATCGTGCCGCTGACGCCGCTGCTGTCAGGGAACGAAACGGATCCGCTGACACCGGAACCCGGAGGTACGCCGGTCACGGTCACCTGCACCCCATAGAGCTGCGCCCCGCCGAACCCCGTCTCGCAGGCCTGCCCCAACGTCAGCTGCGGGGAGGCTGTTTACGCGACTGCAACTCCTGGGATCGCGAACGCTGCGATCGCCGCCGCCGCGAGGGTCACAAGGGCCACCTTTTTCATCGGGCACTCCTTTCGGCCGAGTCCCAGTGCCCTGTACTGCGCGGTCTACTACACCCGGCCAGGCCGGTCAAGACAGCCGAGGGCTTCGAAGTCGAGGAAGGTGCCGAGCCGGCCGGGCGCAGCCCGCGGAGCCCCGGGCGATCACGTCCTCCAGGCGGATGTCCCGCGAGGAGCTGCCCACGAGGATCCGGTAGCAGCCGGCGCCCACCCGCCAGGCGTGGCGCCGCGCGTCCCAGTAGGAGAAGTCGCGGTCCTCGAGCGAGAAGGTCAGGTCGCGGCTGCGTCCCGAGGGGATCTCGACCCGGCGGAAGCGCTTGAGCGCCTTGGGCGGCTGCACGACCCCGGCCGCCGCCCGCGGCAGGCCGACGTAGAGCTGCACCACCTCGGCGCCCGCGCGCGGCCCGACGTTCGCCACCCTCAGCTTCACGCGCACCTTCCCCGCCGCGTGCGCGTTCTTGATGTCGCGCACCTCGAGATCGCGGTAGTGGAAGCTCGTGTAGGAGAGTCCGAACCCGAAGGGGAAGAGCGGGCGGATGCGCCGCTGGTCGTACCAGCGATAGCCCACGAGCACACCCTCGGAGTACACGCCGCGGCCTCCGACGCCGGGGAACTGGAGCGGCGTCCGCGTGGGCAGGTCGGCCTCCGCGCGCGGAAAGGTCACCGGCAGGCGCGCGGAGGGGTTCAGGCGCCCGAACAGCACGTCGGCGATGCCCTCGCCGCCCGTCTCCCCGGGCCACCACCCCTCCAGGATCGCCGGGACGCTCCGGGCCCAGGGCATCAGCACCGGCCCGGGTGACTGCACCACCACCACGGTCCTCGGGTTCGCCCTCGCCACAGCCCGGACCAGCGCATCCTGGTGCGCCGCCGCGGGCGCGCAGTCGAGCGCCAGGCAGCCGCGGTCCTGGAACTCGCCGGACGTCGCGCTCGGGGCCACGGCCACCACCGCCACGCGGGAGCGCCGGGCCAAGCGCGCCGCCTGGGTCAGGCCGGCCCCGTCCGAGTAGCGGACGCGGAACGACCTGCCCCCGCGCCCGGTCCGCTCGATCGCCTGGCGCAGGGTCACGGTCAGCAGCGGCTGGACGCCGCCGCTCGAAAGGGAGTTGGGCCGCTGGTACTCGTCCGCCGAGCGGCCGATGACGGCCACCGAGCCCAGCCGGCCGGGCCTCAGAGGGAGGAGCGAGCGCCGGTTGCGGAGGAGCACGACTCCGCGGCCCGCCACCCTCCGGGCGATCCGCGCGTCGCGCCTCCGGGGCAGCGGCCCGGTGCGGCTGCGCGCGTCGCGGTCGAACACGCCGAAGCGGATCAGGGTGCGCAGGTAGCGGCGCACCAGGTCGTCCACCGTGGCCTGCCTGAGCGTGCCGGCGGCCAGTGCGCCCCGCAGGAGGGAGGGCTCGTAGTAGTTGGGCGCCGGCAGCGCCAGGCTCTGGCCCGCCAGGGCCGACCCCACGGTGTCGCCTGAGGCCAGGAAGTCCGAGAGCACGAATCCCTTGAAGCCGAAGTCGCCCAGCAGGGTGCCCCGCACCAGCGGGCGGTTGGCCCCCATATAGGCCCCGTTCACCCGGTTGTAGGCGGTCATCACCGTGCCCACGTGCCCTCGCCTCACCGCGGCCTCGAACTGCGGCAGGTACATCTCACGCAGGGTGCGCTCGTCGATCCGCTCGTCGATGGCGAAGCGGCTCGTCTCCTGGTTGTTGGCCGCGAAGTGCTTCACGTCGGCGATCACGCCGCGCCGCTGGAGGCCGCGGATGTAGGCCACGCCGAGGTCGCTCAGCAGGCGCGGGTCCTCGCCGTAGCTCTCGAAGTTGCGGCCCGCCCGCGGGTCTCGCACCAGGTTCACCATCGGCCCGAGCACCACGTCCGCGCCGCGGCGGCGCGCCTCCCTGGCGATCACCCCCGTGTAGGTGTCCGCGAGCTTCGTGTCGAAGGCGGCGGCCAGGGCCAGCGGCGAGGGCAGCGCGGTGGCCGGGGCCGAGTCCGCCCCCACCCCCATCCTGATCCCGCCCGGCCCGTCGTTGAGGTAGAGCGGCGGGATGCCGAGACGGGGCACCCCGTTCACCGTGGCCGAGTTCCGGGCGGCGTGGAGATAGCCGTCGGGGTCGTCGCCTCCCATCAGGCCGAGCTTCTCGTCCAGCGTGAGCTGGGGTAGCAGGAGCGCGGTGCGGGCATCCGCGGACAGCGAGCGGTTACACCAGGGATGGTCTCCGCAGCGCCCGGCGGCGGGCGCCGGCGCCGGCCACACGGCGGCAGCAAGGCCCGACACGATCGCCAGTCCCGCGGCCAGGCTCAGCCGTCTCCTCATGTACGGGAAGCTACCGAGGGCTCCTCGGCGCGCGGGCAGCGGGACGCTCAGGAGTCGTCGCGCGAGCCCGGCGCCTGCTCGGCCGGATCGTCCGGCGTGGGCTCCGGCTCCGCCTCCTGATCCTCGGCGCGCCCGAAGCGGCTGCGGCGAGGCTGGTCGGACCCCTTGTCCGGGTCCAGCTCCTCGGCGCGACGGAAGCGCTCGGAGGCCTCCCGCTCGTGCTCCTCGGCGCGCAGGGCCTCCTCCTGGGCGGCGGCTTCCTCGCGCCGGGCGCGCGCCATGCGCTCCTCCGCCTCCGCCTGTGCACGCTGGGCGCGGACGTTGTGGAACTCGGCCTCGCGGCGCATCTCGTCCGAGCGGTTCCGCTCGTCCTCCAGCCGGCGTGAGCGGCCGCTTCCGACCACCAGCAGGAGGGTGGCAACAGCCACCAGCAGAACCACCGCGATGACCACGATCAGAAAGGCACTCATTCCCGGTCTCCATTCGGCCCTGCGCCGCGGAAACCTGCCAAGAGGACTTCGGAAAATCACCCTAACCCGGGTTCGTCACCTCGTGCGCCTTCAGTTCGCGCTTCAAGACCTTGCCGGTCGCATTTCGCGGCAATTCGTCGACGAAGACGATCTCCCGCGGCACCTTGTAGCGGGCCAGATTCCGCTTCACGTGGTCCTTGAGGTCGTCCTCGCTCGCCTCCGTGCCCGGCTTCAGCACCACGAAGGCACGCAGGCGCTGGCCGAAGTCCGTGTCCTCGACCCCGATCGCCGCGGCATCGGCCACGGCGTGGTGGCGGGCGAGCAGATCCTCCACCTCGGCCGGAAACACGTTCTCGCCCCCTGAGACGATCATCTCGTCGTCGCGGCCCTCGACGAACAGGCGCCCCTCGGCGTCGAAGCGGCCGACGTCGCCGCTGGCCATGAGGCCGTCGATCACGTCCTTGCTGCCCCCGCCCGTGTAGCCCTCGAAGAGCATGTCGTTGCCCACGAAGATGCGGCCGGTCCCCCGCGGGGGCACGCGATGCCCGTCGGCGTCGTAGAGGTGCACCACGGTGCCCCGCGGCGGCTTCCCCGCGGTTCCGGGCGCGGCGCGCATGTCCTCGGGCGTGGCGATCGACGCCCACGCCACCTCGGTCGAGCCGTAGAGGTTGTAGAGGTTGTCCCCGAACGCGTTCATCCAGTTGGTGGCCAGGTCGCCGGGGAGGGCGGAGCCGCTCGCGGCCACCACCTTCAGCGATGACACGTCGTACTTGCGGCGGGTCTCGTCGGGCAGCTCGAGAATGCGCTGCAACATCACCGGCACCACCGCGAGCACGTCGGCGCGGGTGCGGGCCACCTCGGCGAGGCACGTCTCCGGGTCGAACTTCCGCCGCAGCACGTAGGTGGTGCCGAGGATGAGCCCCATCGTGTAATGGGCGAAGCCCCACGAGTGAAAGAGCGGCGCGGCCACTTGATTGGTCTGCCGGGTCTTCAGCGGGATGCGCGAGAGGAGGGCGATGGCCGGCTCGATCGACTGCGGGTTGCCACGGGCCGCGCCCTTCGGGGTGCCGGTGGTACCCGAGGTGAGGATGGTCACGCGGCCCTCGCGCGACGGGGCCACCACGTCGCTGTCGTCCCCGTTCGCGATCAGGTCGTCGAGGGTCGGGTCGTCAGTCTTGTCCGAGTCGTGCCAGGCCACGAAGCGCTTTCGGCGGCGCCCGGCCTCGGCCAGCAGGCCGGCGAACTCCTCGTCGTAGATGATCGCCGCCGGCTTCTCGCGCTTCACCACGTCGGCCAGCTGCGGGCCCGAGAACGCGGTGTTTAGATAGAGCGCGTCCCCACCCAGCTTGGACACGGCCACGGTGGCCTCGATGAAGCCGCGGTGGTTGCGGCACATGATCCCCACGCCGTCGCCCTCCTTCACGCCGGCGTCGGAGAGCGCGTGGGCCAGCGCGTTGGTGCGGCGGTGCACCTCGTCGAAGCTGAGCGAGCCGAGCTCGTCCACGATCATCGTCTGCCCCGGATAGCGGGCCGCCAGCGAGATCGTTCCGGCGGCCGGGCTCCGCCCGAAGCGGGCCAGCGTGGTGAGGACCTTCACCAGGCGATCGGGCCGGATAGGACCGATCACCCCCGCCTCGGCCATCACCCTCACGGCAACCAGCGCGTTGCCCACTCTTCCTGTCAGGCCGCCGCCTCCCTCGCTCACCGCACCGCCTCCCCCTTCGAACTCGTGTTTGAGGCGCTCCAGCGTCGCCCCGAGATTTCGTCCCACCATCGGCCCGGAGATGCGGTCCGAGAGCCCGCCCAGGAACCCGGGCGCCTCGTAGGAGAGACGCAGGGTCACCTCGGTGCGCCCGTCCGCGGTCTCCCGCAGGCGCCAGCGCCCGCGGTGGTCGATGCCGGTCACGTTCGTCCAGCTCAGGTCCGCGGGCTCGTCGAACTCCACCACCTCCACCACACCGCCCACGTCGGCCGAGCCCACGTGCATGCGCAGCGAGTAGCGGCCGCCGAGGCCGTCCGGCGAGCCCTCCTGGCGCTGACAGCGGGTGATGCCCTCCACGACCTGCGGATAGTTCGCCGGGTCCTTGACGCGCTCCCAGATCGCCCCGCGGGGAGCGTCGATGGTGATCTTGCGCTCGACCCGCATCAGCCGAGGAGCGGCAGGCGTCGCTCGGCCTGCAGCGCGGTGAGTGCCGTCTGCATGCGCCCGAGCACCTCGTCGTACATCTCGTTGAGGTTGGGCTTCTTGCCGAACTCCTCGCGCAGGTCGATCGGGGGAAGCGCCTGGATGGTGATCTTCGCCGGAGCGGGGATGTGGCCCATCATGTCCCCCACGTTCAGGCCCCAGGGCAGGGCGAGCGAGATGGGCAGGACCTTCAGCCGGAACATGCGATCCAGGCGCAGCAGCTTGGCCAGGCCCTCGCCGCGCGAGAGGAAGAGCGCCGTCTCCTGCCCGCCCACCGACACCACGGGCACGATCGGCACGTCGTGCTCGAGCGCCAGCCGGAGGAAGCCCTTGCGGCCGCCGAAGTCCACGCGCGCGGAGTCCGAGGTGGGCCGGTGCACCTCGTAGTCCCCGCCGGGATAGACCAGGAGCGCGGCCCCGGAGCTGAGCGCGCGGGCGGCGTTGGCGGGGGTGGCGGCCACGGTGCCGTACTTGCGCACGAAGCCCAGGCCGGGCATCGAGAGAACGAGGTTGTGGGCCAGCTGGTGGAAGTGGCGCTCCACGCCGAAGTAGGTGGTGAACGCGAGGGTGAACACGCTCGTGTCCGGGGTCATGTTCCCGCCCGAGTGGTTGCCCACCATCAGGACGGGCCCCTCCTCGGGGATGTTCTCGAGCCCGCGCACGTCGGCCCGGAAGTAGAGGCTCGCCAGCATCCACAGGCCGGGAAGGGTTTCGCGGATGTAGTCGGGGTCGCGCTCGTCGAGGTCAGCCGCGGGAACCTGCTGCTGCGCGCGAGCCGCGACGGCGCCGATGGCGCGGCCGGCGATCGCGCCGAGGCCGGCGGCGAGGCCACCCGCGGCCCTCGCCGGCGCGGTGGCCAGGCGGGCCACGTCTCCAACGGGCGGCGCACTCACACGGCTGGACTCGCGGGACCGCGCGGTGGCCGGCCCGGACCCGTTGGTCGAGCGGGCGCGGCTCGCCGCGCGCCGCGGGGTGCGCGACTCGCTCAAGCCGCCCTCCGGACCGCGGGCGTCATGGACGGCCACGTGGAGGGCGGCCCCGCGGGACGGTCGATCTTGTGGGGCTCGCCCTGGGGAAGCCCGTCGAGGTGCGCGCGGTTCGCCGCTTGTGCGATCTGGTCGCTCACCGAGCGGTCCGCGCTGGCGATCACCTGGTCGCGGCGCTCGGGACTCATGAGGTTGCGTCCCATCGCGTCCAGATCTTCCTCCGTCGGCTGGATCAGGACAACGTTCGTGCCGTAGGCGCGGACCTTGCGCGCCTCGCTGCCGAGCCGGCGCCCGTTGGCGGAGCGGCTGAGCTGGCCCGGCCAGTCGAGCGGATTGTTCGAGCGGGGGTCCTCGAGGGAGGAGAGCGGGTTCATGCAGATCACGAGGTCGAGCCCACGCCCTCGGAGGAGGTCGAGGTTCGAGGCCGAGCAGACCCCGCCGTCGACGTAGCGGCGACCGCCGATCTTCACCGGCCGGTAGAAGCCGGGGATGGCGCAGGAAGCGGCCACGGCGTCGGCCACCTCGGCCGGCGGTGAGTCGGTGCGCCCGAAGGGGATTCGCTTGCCGGTTCGGTAGTCGCAGGTCACGGCCCAGTAGTTCGGATGGTCGACCCAGCGGCCGGGCACGGCTCGCCTGACCGTGTCCTTCAGCGCGTCGGTGGAGACCAGGCCCACAGGCACCCAGCCGGCCACGAGCTGGAGCGGCGGGCGCCGCAGCGGGTTCTTGAGCGCGCTCACCGTCATGCGGAGCGAGCCCGGACCCAGCACCGGGAGGCCCCGGTGGAGGCGGAATTCGGCCCCGCCGGCGCGATCGGCCTCGGACGCGGGCTGGCCGTCGGGGCCGGTCAGGCCGGTGAAGGTCTCCCCGCGCGAGTGGGCGACCATGAACCAGGGCGGCACCCCCGCAGCCAGCAGCGCGCCGACCATCGAGCCCGCCGAGGTGCCGACGATGAAATCCGCGCTGGCGGGGTCCCATCCGGTCTCACGCGCGATCGCGTTGAGCCCGCCGGTGAGCCAAGCGCCACCGAGCACTCCGCCCGCGCCGAGAACCAGCCCGACCTTCACGAGGCGTCGGATGCCCGGCCGGTGGAACGATGAAACGGCGCGAAGGGGCGGTTCACGAGGCCCTACAGCTTATTTGCACGAACAACGGCGCACGCCGGGGGTTCGTCACACGGCGCGCGTGCGATCCTCGCGAGGATGACGAGCACGCCGCTTTCGCCCGCGGCGCGGGCCTTCGCGCCGGCCATGCTGCGATCGCCGCGGCGCTTCTCGGCTCCATCGCCTACGTCTGGTGGTGCGCGCTCACCGGACGGTGCCGGCGCTTGGACTCCTCACCGCCGTGGGGCTGATGCTGCCCGTGCGCCGGGCCCGCGGGACGTCCCACCTCACGATCTGTTGCGCGCCGGCCCCCATAGCCCTCCGTCCCCACGGCGGCGCCAACCACTCCGGGGACATCGCCTACTCCGACACCCCCACGGCCTCGCGGGCTTCGGCCTCGGTGGCGTATCCGTGGCAATGGACGACCCTGTCGTCGCGGAAGGTGAACGCCTGCCAGGTGCGGCTCTCGACCGGCGCGCCGGTGTCCTTACCCCGCCCCCATTGGTGCAGCAGGACCAGCACGGAGTCACCGGCGTCGATGATCTGCTCGGGCTCGAAACCGAAGTCGTCGAATCCGCCCGCCCATCCGCGAAGGAACTCGGCGACCTGCTCGGGTCCGCGATAGGTCACGGCCTCGGGGAAGGCGCCCACGTAGTCCCATTCGACCTCGTCGTGGAGGATGGCGAGCACGCCAGCCGGCCCGGAAGCGACGGCGCTGCGTAGCTTCTCCACGTTCTCCTGCGACATCGCCCGCCGAGTATCCCTCCGCCAGACCCCGACCGCCAGGGGGCGGACGCCCTACCTCAGAAAGGGGCGACCGGGGGTCGGCTCACCTCACGACCTGTCGCTCGCCGGCTCCCGGTAGACCTCCTTTCGCCACGGCGGCGTGACGTCGGAGTCCTGCGGGCGATAGACGCCGTGAGCCCGTGACTCAAGCGGCACCAGCCTCAGGCCCTCCGCGCTCGAGGTGCGCTCGTGTAGCTCCACACCGGGCAGCAGCGGCTGGAACCCTGGAGACGGCACCGCTCGAACCCGGTCCGGGCGCCGGTGCCGCGGCCAGCGGAGCCGCACCGGGATGTGCCCCGCGTGGCTCCCGCGGGAGACGCGGGTCCAGCCCGTCGGGGCGATCCAGCGGTTGTGGCAGAGCCGCTGCTTGCACCCCTGGTAGTGGCCGTGCGAGGTGGCCCGCGCCCAGGCGCGGCCGTCCGCGTCGATCCGCACCTGGTACCCCTCCCAGTCGTCCTTGTGGAAACCCGGGTACTCGGTGGTCCCGCGCAGGAGCAGCCCGCCCGCCTGGAGCAGCGCACTCCCCTTCCAGATCCGGTCGGACCCCGCCCAGGTGCTGTTCGAGTCCGGGTAGTAGAACCAGTACTGGATGTAGGTCCGGCCACCGCGGCGAATTACGCGCGTGAACACGGTGGACCGGACGCCCGTGGCGGAGCGGTGGGCATCGAGGTCCGGATCGTCCGCCGCGTTCGCGCACTCGGGATCACGGCAGCGGCGATAGTCCACCGGCAGCTCCCGCTCCCCTGGCTCGTAGACGAGCCCGGGCGCCTGCTCGCGCACGAGGCCGGCCGTGCGGGCGCCGTAGGCCGAGGCCAGCGCGGCGTCTCCGTCGCGGCAGCCGCCGGAGCGCACCGCGCACACCAGGCGATGGGTGAGGAAGCCCCCGAACGACCTCCCGTCCATCACCGGGGCCACCGCCGGCGATGCCGCGCCCGCCAGGGCGATGAGCAGCATCAGGCCCACCCATTCCACCGCCGCCTGGCCGCGCTCCGATCTCACACGGCGACCGTAGGCGCGGCCGTGTGTGGCGTGGGTGACCTGTGTGACAAGCCGGCCACAACCGCGGAGGGAGCACGGGATACTCCGCAGGCCAATGTCGCGCACAAACCTTGAACTGGCGCGCAGCGCGTACGCCGCCCGCTTCGGCAGCGAGGAGTGGTCCGCGTGGGTCGAGGAGTTCGTGGCGCCCGAGTTCGAGCTCGACGACCGGACCCTGCCCGAGGTCTCGAGAAACCTGCGCGGGCCGGAGGCGGCCTATGCCGACGCCGCGCACATGAACGACTCGTTCGAGGACATCGGGTACGACATCGAGGAGCTCAGCGAGCTCCCCGATGGGCGCGCGTTCGTACGGGTACGCGCGTCCGCCCGTGGGCGGGCCAGCGGTATGCGGGTCGACGGCACGCTCGGCCACGTGTGGAGCTGGTCCGAGGGCCGGGCCACCCGGCCAGACGTCTACGGGACCTGGGACGACGCCGTGAGGGCTGTGGAGCCGGTGCGGTAGCGGATGCCCCCGGGCAACGCAGACATCCTGCGGCGCCTCTTCGACGCCTTCAACCGCCAGGACGCCGCCGCCGTCCGAGAGCTGTGGACCACCGACTGTGAATGGAGGCCGGCAATCATCGGGGGTGGAGTCCTGGAGGGCGCGGTGTTCAACGGACATTCTGGGCTGGGCGAGTTCATGCGGATCCAGGGCGACACCTGGGAGAGCGTCAACGCCTCCCCCGTCACCATCCGAGAAATCGATAACCGGGTCCTCGTTGAGGTCCAGCTCAGGGCGGTGGGCCGGGCGAGCGGCGCCCCCGTCGATCAGATCACCTGGAACGTCTTCGAGATCCGTGACGGGAAGGTTGCCAGCGGGCGCTCCCACACCAGCAGGGAGGACGCTCTCGAAGCTCTGGACCTGTCCGAGTAGGCGCTCGCGCGGTCACTCGTCGCCCGTCGCCCGCATAATCAGCGGCCGTGTCCCAGGCACGGTCCCCGCAGCAGCATCCCGGGCGGATCACCGTCACGTACCTCGAGATCGCCGACCCGCGGCGAATCGAGCCCCCGACTCACCCCCGGCCGTCCGGACTCGTCACCCGTGAGGTGAGCGATCCCGCGGTGAATCGCGACATGTACCGCGACGTGGGCTCCGACTACCACTGGACCGACCGCCTCGTGTGGGGCGACCGCCAGTGGAAGGCGTGGTCCGACCGCGTGGAGACGCGCGTGCTGGAGCTCGACCAGGTGGCGATCGGCTACTTCGAGATCGAGTCGGACTCCCGCGCCGCGAAGATCGCCATCTTCGGCCTGCTGGGCGACTTCCACGGCCGCGGCCTCGGCGGCCACTCGCTCACGCTCGCCCTCGAACGGGCCTTCGAGGTCGGCCCGCGCATATGGCTCACCACCTGCAGCCTGGACGGCCCGAACGCGCTTCCGAACTACCTCAAGCGCGGCCTGGAGGTGTTCCGGGAGGAGGAGCGGCAGTGGTCCGGATGAGGCGCACGCGCGTATGCAACGTTTGTATGCGGTGTAGTCTCGAAATTCGATGGCGACCGTGACGGGGGCAACGGCCACAGCTCCGCGAGCGGCTAGCGAGGCGCCCTCGGCGGGCATCGGCGCCCTGGCCGATCGCTACGACCCGAGCGCCATCGACCTTCCCGGTGACCAGGTCCGGGTCCGGCTCGAGACCGACTCCGGGCGCTCGTGGGACGCCACCCTCACCTCGCGCAGCCTGAAGCTCGGCCCGGTGCGCACCGACGCCCGGCCCGACGCCACCCTCACGGCCGACGCGGCCACGTGGCGCCGGATCGCATCCGACGTCCGCGGCGGAATGGGCGCCTTCCGCAGCGGCCGGCTCCGGATCCGCGGCAGCCTCCACGTGGGCGTGGGCTTCCTCGCCGCCACCAACGGGCAGACGGGCGAGTCCCGCCTCACCTTCGAGGCCGTGCGCACGCGCAAGGCCGGGAAGCTGTCGATCCTCTCCGCGGGCTCCGGCGACACGGTGATCTGCGCCCATGGGCTGGGCGCCACCAAGGCCTCGTTCCTCCCCACCGTGGCCGCCCTGGCCGACCATTACCGCGTCGTGGCCGTGGACCTTCCCGGCTTCGGCGAGTCCGACAAGCCGATCGCCGCCCCCTACGACGCCCGCTTCTTCGCCCGCTCCGTGTTCGAGCTGATGGACGCCCTGGACGTGAACCGCGCCCACCTGATCGGGAACAGCATGGGCGGTCGCGTGGCCATCGAAGCCGGCTTCATGGATCCGACCCGGGTGGATGGCCTGGCGCTGCTGAGCCCGGCCGTGGCCTGGCTGCGGGACCGGCGCTGGTCCCTGTTCGTGAAGGCCATGCGGCCCGAGCTCGGCCTGCTCCAGGTGGCGCCGCGGCCAATCGTGGAGAGCGTGGTCCGCCGCATCGTCGGCGCTCAGGGCAGCTGGGCCGACGCCGGTGTGGACGAGTTCCTGCGCGCCTACCTCTCCCCCCGCGGCCGCGCCGCCTTCTACGCCGCCGCTCGCAACATCTACCTGGACGAGCCCCATGGTGAGAACGGCTTCTGGACGCGGCTCGAGGAGCTGGCCCCGCGCTCTCTGTTCGTGTGGGGGCGCCAGGACAGGCTCGTGCCGATCGCCTTCATGAAGCATGTGGAGAAGGCGCTCCCCGCGGCCACGCATCTGGAGCTCGAGTGCGGCCACGTGCCCCAGCTCGAGGCGCCGCGCGAGACCCACGCCGCCATCCGCCGCTTCTTCGGCTGAGCGCGCCCCCCCCCTCGACCTGAAGGCCCGAGCGCGCTACAACCTCTGGATGGACTCGCTTCCGCCCGGCCCCCGCATCCACCGGATGGCCCAGGGAATGATGGTCATGGCCCGGCCCTACGCGTGGATGCAGAGTCGCCGGCGCCGCTACGGCAACGTCTTCAGCTCGCGCTTCCCGATCTTCGGCCCGGTGGTGTACGTGGCCGACCCGGCGGACATCAAGCGCGTCTTCTCCGGCGACCCCGCCGTGTTCCACGCCGGCGAGGCGAACGCGCTCGCCCTGGGTGACGCGCTCGGCGAGCACTCGCTCCTGACCCTCGACGAGGGCCGTCACCTGAGTCAGCGCAAGCTGCTGCTGCCGCCCTTCCACGGCGAGTCCGTGCGCCGCTACGCCGAGGTGATGGCCGAGACCACGGCGCGCGAGGTGGACACCTGGTCCGTGGGCGAGGAGATCGAGCTGCGGCCGCGCATGCAGGCGATCACGCTCGAGGTCATTCTGCGCGCGGTGTTCGGCGTGCGCGAGGGCGAGCGGATGGACCTGTTCCGCGAGCGCATCCCGCGCCTGGGCGAGACCAACAACCTGTTCGCCCTGCTCCCCTTCCTCGATCGGCTTCCGGGCGACCTCACCGGCGCCGCCCGCTTCGGCCGCGCGCTCGCGGACGTGGACGAGCTGATCTACGCGGAGATCGCCGACCGCCGCGCCTCCGAGCCCGGGGACGACGTGCTCTCGCTCCTGCTCTCCGCCCGCCACGAGGACGGCCGCGCGATGTCGGACTCGGAGCTCCGCGACGAGCTCCTCACACTGCTCACCGCGGGGCACGAGACCACCGCCACCGGCCTTTCCTGGGCCTTCGAGCGGCTGATGCGCACGCCGCGGGTGATGAAGCGGCTGACCGAGTCGCTGGACGACGACGAATACCTGGACGCCGTGGTGAAGGAGACGCTGCGGGTGCGGCCGGTGATCGTGGACGTGGCCCGCAAGCTCACCCAGGAGACCGAAATCGCCGGCCACGTCCTGCCCGCCGGCACGCTGGTGCTTCCGGCGATCGCCGCCGTGCACGTGCGGCCCGACCTCTTCCCCGAGCCCTACGAGTTCCGGCCCGAGCGCTTCATCGATGAGCAGCCGGAGTCGTACGCCTGGATCCCGTTTGGGGGCGGCGTGCGGCGCTGCATCGGCGCGTCGTTCGCCCAGGTAGAGATGCGGGTGGTGCTGCGCGAGGTGCTGAAGCGCGTGCGGCTGAGCCCGCCCTCGGCCAAGCCCGAGCGGCCGCGCGTGCTGCACGTAACCGTGGTGCCCGCCCGCGGGGCACGCGCGGTGGTGACCGAGCGGGTGGCGGCCGCCGAGCCGGAGCCCGCCGCAGCCGCACTGGCCTAGGAGCGGAGCCCGCCGGGGAGGAGCGGAGCCCGATCGTTGATCGGGCGAGCACCGGACCATGCCATCGGTCGGGCGAGCACCGCAGCCATGCCTCCTATTGGCTGGGCATCTCCGGACGCGCCTCCACCGGGCGCGCCTCTGTGGGTGGCACCGGCTGGGTCACGGGCGGCGGGATGCTCGGCTGCCCGCCTCCGCCCGGGAGGGTCCGCCAAACCTTGTTCAGCTCACTCTGCGCGTACCAGAGTCCCACCGGGCTGATGAGCAGGATCAGGAGGAAGATCACCGGCCCGATCGCCGGCCGCTCGACGCCCACGGTCTCCTGCGACTTCTGGATGCGCCCGCTGGTGGTCCACTCCGAGATGATCGCCGGGACCACGATCAGCGCGCCGGCCGTGACCGCCCACACCGAGTTCCCGGGCTTCTGCCCCAGGTCCACGCCGCGCGTGCGACCCAGGTCGCGCATCTCCCGGTTGATGTAGTACCACCAGAAGAAGAAGTAGATCCCGAGCGTGATCAGCGTCAGCCCGAGCACACCCCACGGATTGCGAATCTTCGCGGACGAGCTTCCGCCCGCGATCTGCACCTCTTCCGCCATGGACATCCCCCTCGTTTAGCCGTGGGCCAGGTACGGCGAGGCGATCGTACTCTCGACAGGGGCGGCTACGGCGCCCGCACGAGCGCGAGCAGCTCGGTGGCCGGGCGCCCCGGGTCGTCGAGCGCGCCGTCCAGGGCGTCGCCGGCCAACGACCTCACCTTCGCCGCCAGCGCGGCCTCGTCCAGTGGCCGCCCGGGCGATCCCCGCGCCGCCTCCACCCGGGCCAGCTCCGCCCCTTCGGAGTCGAGCAGCACGGCCTCCGACTCGCGCAGTCCGGGATCGGCCCGCACCTCGACTCCACGCGCGCGCGTGACCGCGGCGGCGTCTACGGCGGCGAAGCTGGCCAGCGTCGGCTCACCGTGCTCCAGCGTGTACGCGATCAGGTAGGGGATCGAGAACTTCGCCTCCAGGCCATCGCTCGGCTCCGGCCCCACCGGCGCCGCCTGAAGCGACAGCGGGTGCACCACCGCGACCGCGGGCCGTCCTCCGTTGAGGCTCGCCGCCGCCTCGATCGACCCGTGGGTCTGGAGGCAGCAGGGCCAGGCCTTGATCCCGTTCTCCTCGATCGCGAGCGCGGCGGGGTCGGGCTCGGCGTAAGCGCCGCCGGTGGCCTCGGCGAACCCGCGGGCGGCCGCCTCCAGCGGCACCCGGGCCCCGGCCTGGGCCAGCCGCGCGGCGCGCACTCCCGCCGCCGACGCCAGCCCCACCTGCAGCGCCTTGCCGTCCGAGCCGAACGCCGCCCGCAGGCCGGCGGCGCCGAGAAGGGCGATTGCCACCGTCGACCGGGTCGTGTCCGCGTCGAGGCGCATCAGCGCGGCGGCGGCCGTGGCCGCGCCCACGCCTCCGCACGCCGCGGTGGGATGGATGCCGCGGTCGTAGAGCGCGGGGTGACTCGCGCGCGCGATCGACCCCATCGCCTCGAACCCGGCCGCGTACGCGTCGAGCACCTCACCGGCGGTGTGGCCCAGCTCCGCCCCCACCGAAAGCGCCGCCGGGGCGGTGGGCGCACTCAGGTGGGCGATGCCGGGGAGGTAGGTGTCGTCGTAGTCGAGCACGTGGCCCGCGGTGGCCAGCGCGGCCGTCCGATCGCCCAGTGCGGCCGCGGCCCGGGGCGCCCTCTCCCCCGCCCCTCCCACGGCGCAGGCCATCCAGTCGAGGGAGGCCACGCGGTAGCGCGGGTCAGCCATCGCCGGCGGCCTCGTCCAGTCGGCGCCGGAACGTCCCGGCCCCCACCACCGCGGCGCCGGACGAGCGCACGCGCCGCTCCAGATCCGAGTCCGAGGTGACCACGGTGAGGCCGTCCGGCGAGGGGTCGGCGGCCACCAGCGCCGCGATGTCGTCGTCGGCCGCATTGGGTCCGCGGCGGGAGGCAAAGCGCACCTCCACCCCGTCCCCGGGAAGATCGAACTGCCGGCCGTCGAGCACCGCCGTCACGGGCTCGCCGGTGGCGGTGGTGAACGCGCGCAGCTCGTCCACGAGGCGGCGCATGGCGGCGGGGCGGTCGCGCCACCAGCCGTCCGGGCGCGACCCGATCACGTTCATCCCGTCCACGACCCAGCGGGTCAGGCCGGCGGGGCGAGCGATTCGCTCAGGTCCCACAGGCGCCGGCGCGCCTCGGGGTCGTAGGCCTGGTCGTGCGCGCGGGACTCGACCAGGCCGTTGTAGAAGCGGCCGGTCACGCCGTCGAGCGCGGGGTCGGTGACCAGGTGCATGGTGGCCTCCACCCCCTCCTCCACGGTGCTCTGCGGGGTGCCGCCCGGGTCGCGCACCATCTTCGTGTCCATAAAGGTGGCCGGGTGGAGCGCGTTCACCGTGATGTCGCGGTCGCCGAGCCGCTCGGCCAGCTCCACCGTCCAGGTGATCTGGGCCAGCTTGCTCTGGGCGTACGCGCCGAAGGCGTTGTACTCCTGCTCGAGCATCGGGTCGTCGAAGTCCATCGGCGCCTGCCCGAGCGAGGCCACGTTCACGATGCGGGCGGGCTCGCGCAGGCCGTGGAGCAGCAGGTCGGTGAGGAGGACGTGCGAGAGGTAGTTCACGGCGAGTGTGAGCTCCACCCCGTCCGGACTCTCCTGGCGTTCCAGGCTGATGATCCCGGCGTTGTTCACGAGCGTGTCGAGCGGTCCCACCTCGGGCGCCATCCGCCGCACCTCGGCCAGCGAGGAGAGGTCGGCCACGAGCTCCCGGTCCGCGCCGATCTCCCGGGCCACCGTGCGGGCCTTCTCCGGGTCGCGGCCGTGCACGATCACCGAGGCGCCCGACTTCACCAGCTCCTCGGCCACCCGCCGGCCGTGGCCGTCGGTGGAGCCGGTCACGAGGATGGTCTGCTCGGCCAGCTGCCTCATGGGCGGCGCCTCACGTAGACGGTGATCACGCCGATCAGGATCAGCCCGGCCACCGCCTGCGCGGCGAACTGGATGCCCGCACTTTCGTCCTTCGCGACGTTGCGAACGCTGACGAACAGCACCGAGGCGCCGAAGAACAGGACGAGCGTCCACATGGCGGTGGTGCGATCCACGGGGCGGACCATACCCGTGGCTAGTCTCGGCGGCCGCATGAACGAGCGGCCCCTCATCGCGGGAGTGCTCGGCGCCCTCGTGATCGCCTTCTCGGGCATCCTCGTTCGGCTGGCCGACGTCTCGCCCTCCACCGCGGCCCTCTTTCGCTGCGCCTACGCGCTCCCCGTGCTGGGGTTGCTCGCGTGGATCGAGCGCAAGCGCTTCGGGCCGCTCGCCCGGCGCGACCGCCTGCTCGCGCTCGGGGCGGGGGTGTTCTTCGCGGCCGACCTCACCTTCTGGCACCACTCGATCGAGGCCGTGGGCGCGGGGCTGGCCACGGTGCTCGGCAACGCGCAGGTGGTGCTGGTGGGAGTGCTGGCCTGGGCCGCCCTGGGCGAGCGCCCGGACCGCAGCTCGCTGGCCTCGATCCCCGTGGTGTTCGTGGGGGTGGTGCTGATCTCGGGGGTGATCGGCGCGGGTGCCTACGGAGAGGATCCCGCGCTCGGCGTGGTGTACGGCGTGCTCACGGCGATCACCTACGCGCTCTTCATCCTGATTCTGCGCCAGGGGAACTCGGACCTTCGCCGGCCCGCGGGGCCACTGTTTGACGCCACGGCCAGCGCGGCGGTGTTCTCGGCGCTGGGCGGCCTGGCGGTGGGCGACCTCGACTGGGTACCCGGCCTGGAGGCCCAGGGGTGGCTGGTGCTGCTCGCCCTCTCCTCGCAGGTGCTGGGCTGGCTGCTGATCTCGGTGTCGCTGCCACGGCTCCCGGCGGTGATGACCTCGATCGTCCTCATGCTCCAGCCCGTGAGCACGGTCTTCCTCGCCGCCGTCCTTCTCTCCGAAGCGCCGTCCGCGGTTCAGCTCACCGGAGTGGCGATCGTGATCGGCGGCGTGGTGGTGGGCACGATCAGGCCGCGCGCACGGGTGGCGGCCGCGTGAGGCGGATCGTTCCCGCGCTGGGGGCGGCCGCTGCCGCCGCCCTCGGCTACCGCACGCTGTGGCACGAGCCCCGGCGGGTGGTGATGAGCCGGCTCGCGCTCGATCTTCCGCGCTGGCCCGCCGAGCTGTCCGGGCTGCGGGTGGGCGTGATCTCGGACCTGCACGCAGGCGCGCCGCACGTGCCCGTGGCGCAGGTCTCTCGGCTGGTGGAGCGGATGAACGCCGAGGCCCCGGATCTCGTGGTGCTGCTGGGCGACTACGCCTCGCACCGCGTGCTCGGCGGCAAGCGGGTGGCGCCCGCGTCCGTGGCCGAGAGCCTGGGCGCGCTGCACGCCCCGCTCGGCGTGCACGCGGTGCTCGGCAATCACGACTGGTGGGTGCACGGACGGCGGATGGGCGCCGCTCTCACCGATGCCGGGATCAACGTGCTCGAGAACGAGGCCGTGCGGGTCGGGGACCTGTGGGTGGCGGGGCTGGCGGACCTTCGCGAGCGCGAGCCTTCGATCGCGCGCACCTTCGACCCCATCCCCGACGGCCTGCCGGTGATCGCCCTCACCCACGACCCCGACCTCTTCCCCTTCCTGCCCGAGCGGCCCGCGCTCACCCTGGCCGGGCACACCCACGGAAGCCAGATCAACATCCCGGGCCTGGCCCGGCTGGCCACCCCCTCCCACTTCGGCACGCGCTACGCGGGCGGCCATGTTGTGGAGGAAGGACGCCACCTCTACGTGAGCCGCGGCGTGGGCACCAGCACGATTCCGGGCCGCTTCCGCGCGGCGCCCGAGGTCTCGGTGCTGGAGCTGCGGGCCGCCGCCCGGGGCTAGGAGGTCCGCTCCACCACCATCGCGATGCCCTGGCCCACCCCGATGCACATGGTGGCCAGGCCGAGCGTGGCGTCGTCGCGGCGCTGCATCTCGTGGAGCATGGTGGTGAGCAGGCGGGCGCCCGAGCAGCCGAGCGGGTGGCCCAGGGCGATGGCACCGCCGTTCACGTTCAGGCGCTCGTCGTCGTAGTCGATGCCCCACTCGTCGGTCACCGCCAGCGACTGGGCGGCGAAGGCCTCGTTCAGCTCGATCAGGTCGAGGTCCTCGAAGGCGATCCCGGCCCGTTCCAGCGCCTTCCGGGTGGCCGGCACGGGGCCAATCCCCATGATGCGCGGGGGCACGCCGGCCACGGCCACGGAGCGTACTCTCGCGAGCGGGTCGAGGCCATGGGCCTTCGCGTAGTCAGGACTGGTCACGAGCAACGCGGCGGCGCCGTCGTTCAGCAGGCTCGAGTTGCCCGCCGTCACCGTCCCGTCGTCCTTGAACACGGGCTTCAGCTTGGCCAGCGCCTCGAGTGAGCCGTCGCGGCGCGGGCCCTCATCGGTCTCCACCACCGTGGTCTCGCGGCGGCCATCGACCGTGACCGGCACGGTCTCGTCGGCGAAGCGCCCGGCGTCGATGGCGGCCACGGCCTTCTCATGACTGTGAAGCGCGAAGCGGTCCTGGCGCACGCGCGGGATCTCGCGCTCCTCGGCCAGGTTCTCCGCGGTGATGCCGAGCGCGTCGGTGTGGCCGCGGCGCTCCATCTCGGGATTGGTGAAGCGCCAGCCGAGCGTGGTGTCCCACGCCGTCTGATGCCCCGGCCGGCTGGACTTGGCCAGCGCCAGCGGCGCCCGGCTCATCGACTCCACGCCGCCGCCCACGAACACCTCGGCCTCGCCGAGCATCACGGCACGAGTGGCCTGAGCCACAGCCTCGAGTCCCGAGCCGCACAGGCGGTTCACGGTCGCCCCCGCCACCTCCAGTGGATAGTCGGCCAGGAGCAGCGACATCCGGGCCACGTCCCGGCTGTCCTCGCCCGACTGGTTCGCGCAGCCGAAGTACACGTCCTCAACCTCGCCCGCCGGCACCCCGGTGCGCTCGGTCAGGGCACGCAGCGCGTGGGCGCCGAGGTCGTCAGGGCGCACGGAGCTGAGGGCGCCGCCGGCGCGTCCCACCGGGGTGCGCACGGCGCCGACGATCCAGGCCTCGTTCGTTCCTCCGTAGCTCACGGAGGGAGTGATAACGGAAGCGCGCGCTAGGCGGCGGTGGGGAAGCCCCGGTGCGCGACCCAGGACTTGACCATCCCGCAGAAGCGCTCGGGCACGATGTGCGAGTACGGGAACAGGCGCTGGAGCTCGCCGCGCCTCATGAGCCGGTGCTGCTGAACGATCTCGCGCGCGTAGTCAGGGTCGGGACAGCGCCCCGCCCAGCCCACGCCGCGGCGGGTGAGGATGGCCACGCGGGCGTCCTCGGAGAGCCAGTGCCAGGCGGGCACGAGGAAGTGCGGCTCCACCGGGAACCAGAAGTTCGGAGTCTGAACCCAGTGGGCGCTGGCCACACGCTGCAGCTCGTCGGCCATGCGGGACTGGGTCTCGAAGGTGAAGAGGTGCTCGATCACCGAGTTGCTGAAGGCCACGTCGAACTGGTGGTCGGCGAATCCCCATAGGTTGCTGGCGTCACCCACGACGGAGCGGATGTTCTCGTGGCGGTCCTCCTGGTCGGCCAGGTTCACGAGGGTGATCGACACGTCGTCGCGGTCGGCCCAGCCGCGGCGCTCCCAGAACTCCACCGTGCCGCCCACGTCGAGGATCGACACCGGGTGCTGAAGGCGCTCCACGAAGCTGTCGAACATCTGGAAGCGCCGCTCGCGCAGGCGGCGGCTGAGGGACTCGGCGTCGCCGTCGTCGGCGAGGTTGCGCAGGCGTTCGCCCGGGTTGACCAGCATCAAGTAACGCTATTTGCAGCAATTCTTCCGCGCGCTGCCCTAATGGTTAGGTGTTGCTGAACGTGCGGAGGGCGGCGCCTCATGCTCGCCCGAGGGCAAGCTGATGCTTCGCCACGAGCGACCCCGGGTAGAACACTCAAAGCGATCGATTGAGAGGGAGGAGAGATCGTGGCAACTCGGCGTTCACGTCTCGTATGCGTGATGGTTTTTATGCTCGCAATCACGGCTGTGGCGGGCTGTGGTAAGGGCAGCGGAAACGAATCGGGCGGCGTCGAGGGCGGCAAGCTCAAGCTCGGGGCAGCGCTCTCGCTCACGGGCTCGCTGGCAAAGGAGGGCGGCCTCACCCAGCAGGGCTACCAGCTCTGCCACCAGAAGGTGAACGAAGCCGGCGGCGTCGACGTGGACGGCAAGAAGGCCAAGCTCGACATCACCTACAGCGACGACAAGTCGGAGCCCGACACCGCGGCGCGGCTGGTCGACAATTTCAACGACGACGGCGTAACGCTCATCCTCGGGCCCTACGGCTCCCCGTCCACCGAGGCGGCGGCGGCGGCGATCGAGCGCAACGGCCAGGTGATGGTCGACAGCTCGGGCGCGGACGACAACATCTTCACCAAGGGCTACACGACCACCTTTGCCGTGCTCTCGCCGGCGAGCGACTACGTGGCGATCATGGTCGAGGCAATCATGGCCTCGGCGAGCCCGAAGCCGAGCACCGTCGCCTTCCTGTCGGCCGATGACGGGTTCTCCAAGACGGCCGCCGAGGGGGGCGTGGCGGCAGCGAAGAAGGCCGGGCTCCAGGTCGTGGCGGAGGAATCGTTCCCCGAGCACACCACCGACGTCTCCTCGGCCCTGACCAAGGTGCGGGGCAAGAACCCCGACCTCATCCTCGGCTCGGTCCATGTCGAGGAGGGCATCGCGATCGTCAAGCAGAGCAGCGAGCTCGGGGTGAAGCCGATGGGCTTCGGCGAAACCGTCGCGCCCCCGACTCCCGATTTCGCCAAGGCCCTGGGCGACTCGGCCAACGGCGTGGTCGGCTCCACCCAGTGGACGGCGCAGGTAAAGGGACGCGATGACTTCTTCGGCACGGCGCAGGACTACGCGCGTGACTTCAAGCAGCGCTTCCACGCCGACGCCGAGTACCACAGCGCGGAAGGCGCGGCCGCGTGCCTCGCGCTCGTGCTCGGGGTGCAGAAGTCCGGCTCCACCGACCCGAAGAAGGTCCGTGACGCGATCGCCGGCCTCGACGAGGAGTCGTTCTTCGGCCCGCTCAAGTTCGACGACACGGGCAAGAACGTGACGAAGCCGATGTCAGCGATCCAGATTCAGGACGGCAAGGTCACCACGATCTACCCGAAGGATCAGGCCCAGGCCCCGCTGCAGTGGCCGGGGACGGGCGGCTAGCCCCCACCACCGAATACACGAGTGAGCGAGTTCCTCCAGGCCACGGTCTACGGCCTTCTCGAAGGTGGCCTGCTGGCGCTGGTGGCCGTGGGGTTCTCGCTGGTGTGGGGCGTGATGAACATCGTGAACCTCGCGCACGGTGCGTTCGTCGTCTGCGGCGCGTACATCGCCTGGAAGCTGAATACAGAGATGGGCCTCGACCCCTACCTGGGGATGCTGGTAGCCGCCGCCGCGCTGTTCCTGGCGGGCTACGTGATCCAGCGGCTGCTGATCAACCAGATCGTGAACGCGCCCATCTGGATGACCCTGCTGCTCACCTTCGGACTCAACCTGCTGATAGTTCAGGGCCTCCAGCTTCTGTTCACCGCGGACTTCCGCGCGATCGACACCGGCTGGGGTACGGACGGGTTCGCGATCGGCGACGTGCGCGTCCCGTACGGGCGGCTGGCGGGCTTCGGGCTCGCCGTCGCGGTCACCATGGCGCTCGTGTGGTTCATGACGCGCACGCGCTCCGGGCTCGCCATACGGAGCACCGGAATGGACCGCGCGGCGGCGCGCCTGATGGGGATGAACATCCGCCATATCTACGCCATTACATTCGGGCTCTCCACCGCGCTCGCGGGCATGGCCGGGGCGATCCTGGGCTCGATCACCACCTTCAGCCCGTCGGCAGCCGGCGGCTTCACGCTTCAGAGCTTCGTGATCGCCGTCCTCGGCGGCCTCGGGAACATGTGGGGAGCGCTGGCCGGCGGGATCATGCTCGGTCTGGTGCAGGCGTGGGGCGGTCAATACCTGGCCGGCACGCTCGTGAACGCCATCGCCTTCGGGGTGCTGGTGCTCGTGCTGATCGTGCGCCCCACCGGCCTCGTGGGCCGGCCGTACTACGAGGCCAGAGCCGAGGCGTGAGCACGGCCGGCGGACAGGCCGCGCAGCCGAGAATCGGCCCCGGCGCGGCCGGGCTCGTGCGCGGGCGCTCGCCGGCGTGGTGGCTCGGTGTGACGGCCACCGCCCTGGGGCTCCTCGTGCTGGTCCTCGCGCCCACCTACCTGCTGCTCGACTCCGAGCAGCGGACGCTCGGGAGCGTCTTCATGTTCGTGGTGCTGGCCCAGGGCTGGAACCTGATCGGCGGCTTCGCCGGCTATCCGAGCTTCGGCAACGTCGTGTTCTTCGGGCTCGGCGGCTACACCACCGCGGTGCTCATGGCCAAAGCGGGTGCCGGGTTCTGGGTCACGCTCCCCGCGTCCGCCGCCGTGGGTCTCGGCTTCGCGGTGCTGATGGGCATACCCACCCTGCGCCTCAAGGGGCACTACTTCGCCATCGCCACCCTCGGAGTGGCCGAGGGCATCCGCGAGATCGTGATCAACACGGGCGGCCTGACGGGCGGCAACCGGGGGATCACCGTGCCCGCCGTGGGCAGCGAGGCCACCACCTCCTACCCGGGCAACACCGGCTTTTACTTCTACTTCCTCGCCCTCGCCGTCCTGTCCGTGGCCGTGGTGTGGGGCATCTCGCGCAGCCGCTTCGGCTACTCGCTCCGCGCGATCGCCCAGGATGAGGACGCGGCCGCCGCCGCGGGGATCAACACCACCCGTGCCAAGGTCGCCGCCTTCGCCACCGCGGGAGTGCTCACGTCGCTGGCCGGGTCGATCTTCGCCTTCCAGCAGGTGACCATCTATCCCGAGCGACTCTTCTCGGTCGACATCACGGTGCTGATGGTGGTGATGGCCGTGCTCGGCGGGGCGGGCACGGTGATGGGACCGGTGATCGGCGCCGTCTCGCTCCAGTACCTGTCGGAGTGGCTCAGGGACAATCTGCCCGACTACCACACGTTCGTGTTCGGGGCGATCATCGTGCTCGCGGTGCTGGTGGTGCCGATGGGCATCGTCAACTTCATCCGCGACGCCTGGCGGCGAAAACGGCTCGCGCTGTTCGAGTCCGTGCGCCAGTACCGAGTGTGAGCGCGGTACTCGAGACCCGGGACCTGACCCGCCGCTTCGGCGGGCTGGACGCGGTGGCCGGCGTGTCGGTTCAGGTCGAGGAAGGCACCGTGCTCGGCATCATCGGCCCGAACGGCGCGGGCAAGAGCACGCTGATCAATCTGATCACCGGACACGTGAAGCCGAGCGGGGGCAGCGTGATGGTGGACGGCCGCGACGTGACCGGACGCAGGCCCTGGGTGATCGCCAAGTCGCGCGTGGCGAGGACCTTCCAGGTGGTGAAGCCCTTCCGTGACCTGACAGTGCGGGAGAACGCGGCGATCGGCGCCATGTACGGGCCGGAGCGGGCGCGCTCGGCGCGCGCCGCGATGGAGCAGGCCGAGGAGGCCCTCGAGCGAGTGGGACTGCTGGAGCGGGCGGATGTCGTTCCCGGAGAGCTGAGCGTGGCCGACGCGCGACGGCTCGAGCTGGCCAAGGCATTGGCGATGCGTCCGCGTCTGCTGCTGCTCGATGAGGTGATGGCGGGCCTGCGGCCGGGCGAGATCGAGCCCTCGCTCGACCTGATCCGCTCGCTCCGCGAGGACGGGGTCACGATCCTCGTGGTCGAGCATGTGATGAAGGCGATCATGGCGGTGTCCGACTCCGTGCTCGTCATGCACGAGGGCCGCGAGCTGACGCTGGGTACGCCCGAGCAGGTGGTGAAGGACGAGCGGGTGATCGAGGCCTACCTGGGCCAACGTTTTGCCGCCCGTGCCCGGGGTGACGACGGCCGGGCCAATGCTCAGGATTGAGGGACTGTCTGCCGGCTACGGGTCGGTGGAGGTGCTCTGGGACGTGGACCTCGAGGTGGGCGACGACGAGATCGTGGCCCTCGTGGGCTCGAACGGCGCGGGCAAGACCACGCTCCTGCGCGCCGTTTCCGGGCTCGTCCCGCCCACCGCCGGGAGAGTGCTCTTCGGCGACGCCGAGCTCACCGGCCTGCGGCCGGAGGCGATCGTGACCCGCGGAATCGCTCATGTGCCCGAGGGCCGCCACCTCTTTCAGGGCCTGACCGTGCGGGAGAACCTGCTGGCCGGGGGCTACGCGTATCCCGATGGCGCCGATCTCGACCGGGCGATGGAGCTGTTCCCGCTCCTGGGCGAGCGCATGAGCCAGCTCGCCGGCAGTCTTTCCGGGGGCGAGCAGCAGATGTGCGCCATCGCCCGGGGACTCATGAGCCGGCCGAAGCTGCTCATGATCGACGAGCTGTCACTCGGCCTCGCCCCCAAGCTCGTGGACGAGATCATGGGCCAGCTCGACGCCGTGGCCGCCGGCGGCACCGCGCTCCTCTTGGTGGAGCAGGACGTGGACGCCGCGCTGGAAATAGCGCGCCGGGGCTACGTGCTGGAGACCGGCCGCATCGCGACGAGCGGGACAAGCGACGAGCTGCGGGACGACCCGCGAGTCCGGGAGGCCTATCTCGGCGTGGTGTGAGCGGCGGCGCTCATGCGGGCACCCAGGTGTAGCCCAGGGCGCGGGCCGGGGCGTCGCGGCGGGTCACGTCGGCCATCTCGGGGCAGAAGGCGCTCGCCACCGGATCGTCGTCGCTGGCCGCGGCCACGGGGAAGTCGGTGCCGTGCACGAGCTGGCCGATGCCCACCGCCGCGGCCATGTTGCGCACGGCGTCGGGACCGTAGGAGGAGAGGTCGTAGAAGGCGAGCGGGTCCTGCACCGTCCCCTCCTTCCCGGGTCCGCCCTTGGCCTGCGTGCGCTCGGCGTGGAGCGGGGCGAGCCCGGCGAGCAGGGCGAACACCACGCGCAGGTGGGGAAGCTGAGGCCGCACGGCGTGGTGGAACGCGTGCCACGCGGCGTGCTGCTGGGCGACGTAGCCGGTGGCCGGCGACCACCAGGCGGGCAGCGCCCTGCCCGTGGCGTTGGCGCTCACGGGCCCGGGGTGGATGAACACCGGGGCGTTGACCTTCATCACGGCCTCGAGCAGGGGCGCGGCCTGCTCGGCCGCCGTGGGCGAGGCCAGCCGGTTCGCTGGCAGGCACAGTCCCGCGGCGCCGTTGGCGATCGCCTGGCACACGATGCTCACCTGCTCCTCCACCGGCAGCGCCGCGGGGGCGGCGGCCCACCATCCGAGATCGTCGGGCAGGGATTCGGCGGCCTCCTGCCAGGCGGCGATGGCGGCGAGGGCGTCACGGTCGGGAAGACCCTCGATGCCCACCGGGCTGGAGAGCGAGACGATCGCCCGGTCAGTGTCGAGGCCGGCCACGCGGGAGTTCGCGTCGTGATCGCGCGGGTCGACCTCGAACGAGGGCTCACCGGGGAGATCGACGCGCCAGGTGGTGCCCCGCCGCCGCGCCTTGGGCGCGGCCGACCGGCTCTCGAGAACGCGCAGAACGCCCTCAGGCCAGAGGTGCTGGTGCATGTCGACGGTGTGCACGGACGGGACCATAGCTCATTCCCGATAAAGCTTGTCGGAATTAAGGGGTTTGGACTTACGCCATTCGGGCACGGCGCACGGGGAGCACCGGTCGGGATACCCTGTGCAGGCTGCTCGTGCCGCCGCCGGCGTCGCGAACGCGGGGAGAAAAATTGACGCAGAACGACGGCGAGGCGACGACCGCCCGGCTCGCTCCGGAGCCCGACCTCGCGCGGCCCGAGCCGGCCAGCGCCGACGCGCCACGTGCCGAGCCGCGCTACCTCATCGTTCGCGGCGACGAGCGCCTCCACCGCGAGGAGGTGCTCGAGCTGGGCGAGCGCAACCTCCCCGATTCGCCGGGAGCCACGCGCTTCTGCAAGTACTACGACCGCAGCCCGCTCGGCCCGCCGCTTCTCCTGCTCGCGCGCGAGCGCGCAACGGGCGCCCTGGTGGGGATGGCCTCGCTGCTGCCCTCCATGCTCCGGGTGGAGGGTCACCCGGTGCGGGCGGCGATCAGCGCGGACTTCGCCATCGAGGCGGGTCACCGCGGGCTGGGGCCGGCGCTGCCACTTCAGCGGGCGGCGCTCGAGCTCGTGGCCGAGGAGGGGCTGGCGTGCGCGTACGGCTGCCCGAATCCGCTCTCGGAGCCGATCGTCAAGCGGGTGGGGTTCGAGAGCGTCGGCGAGCTGGCGCGGTACACGAAGGTGCTGCGCACCCGCCTGCTCGTGGACCTGTTCGTATCGCGCCCCGGGTTGGCCCGGATGCTGTCGGCGGCCTCGCGGGTGCTCGTGGACCCGCTGATCTCCCTGGGCTCCCGGGAACGACGCGTGCGGCGGCTGCGCGGGCTGAGCTTCGAGAAGCCCGCCCGCTTCGACGAGCGCTTCGCCGCCGTGTGGGCGGACACTGCGAAGCGGCACTCGGTGACCGGGGAGCGCAACGCGGAGCTCCTCAACTGGAAGTACGACTTCGATGACGCCGCACCGCCCTCCGAGTTCGTGATTCTGGCCGCGGTGGACACCGACGATCAGGTGGCCGGCTACGTGGTCTACCGCGTGAAGGACGGGGTCCGGCACGTGTTCGATCTCGCCGTCCTCGACTCGAAGCGGGTGATAGACGCGCTGCTGGCCGAGTTCGTGTCCGACGCCCGCCGGGAGGGCGCCATCGGGCTCACGTTCCTGTGCCTGGGCACGCTCGGCATGCTCGGAGCGAGGCTGAGGGCGTTCCGGTTCCTGGGGCGCAAGGAGGGAAAGCGACTGCGGGTGTACCTGCCCGGCCGGGCGCGGCCCGGGGCCGCTCTGCTCCAGCCGGAGAACTGGTACTTCGTCATGGGAGATGACGACTTCTAGCTTGGACCGGCCGGCGGCGTTTTCGGTCGGTCACGCCACCGAGGCCTGGCTCTGCCTGCTGCCCGCGGAGGCGCGTCGCTTCCGGGTGGACGATGCGCGGCTGGCGGCGGCGCTCGAGGGGAGCGGCGCCCTGGTCGCGGAGGACTCCCCCGACGTGGAGATCGGCCCGGTCGGCCGCCTGCAAAGCGACGCACCGGTGGCGGTCGTGCCGCTGGGCCAGGCGGGCTGGGCACGCGGGTCGCGGGTGGGGCGAGCGCTGGAGCGCTCGCGCGCGAGCGCCCGGGCGCGTGCGTCTGCGCGCCGGGCGGCCCGAGCCCTCCGCCTGCGCGGGTACCCGCACGTCGAGGTGATGGTCTGGGACGTGGGCCAGGCCGTGCGCCGCGCCGGGGTCCGGGCGGCCTCGATCGCCGAGCTCCTCCCCCAGGGCGTGCTGGTCTTCGGCCGCCGGGAGCCGCCCGGCCCGTCGATCCTGGACGCGGTCCTGGCCGACGCGGGCGCCGCTCTGGGCACGCCGCTCACCCCGGTGCGGCTCTCCGCCCGCGGAGGGGTGATGCTCGCGTTCTGCGAGCGGGAGCTCGTGCGGGTCGCCGTCGGTCCCGGGCGCCGGCAGGTCGAGGCGCAGCGGAGTGCGCTCGAGTCGCTGCGAAGGTCGAACCCGCCGGATGCGGTCGCGCGGCTCGTGCCCTGGCCGCTGGCGGCGGGGCAGTCGGGGCTCGGCGAGTGGACGGTGGAGCCGCTGATGCCCGGGAGGCCGGCCGGTGGTCGGGTCGAGGGGGCGCTGATGGCGGAGTGCTCCGACTTTCTCGTCGGCCTTCATTCGCCCGGCCCCTCCGTGTCTTCTCTGGCCGGCGCCGCTGAGGTGGTGGCGGAGGCTGCCGGGCCGGCTGTCGCGCGCTTCGTGCGGGCGACCGGGGCGCGGCTCGACGACGAGCTGGCGGGCGTTCCGCGCGGCTTCGGCCACGGGGATTTCTTCGCCGAGAACCTGCTCGTCGAGGGCGGGCGGCTCAGCGGCGTGGTCGACTGGGACGCGGCCGGCCCCGGGCGCCTGCCGCTGCTCGACCTGCTCCACCTGATCGTCACCTCGCGCTGGCGGGGCGTGGATCTCGGGTGGGGCCCGGCCATCGCCAGCCACCTGCTGCCCTGGGCCCGCGACGGCGGCGACGAGACCGCGCGCGATCACTGCGCGCGCGTGGGAATCGATCCGGACCCGGCGTTGCTCGAGCGACTGGCGGTGGCCTACTGGCTGGACCGGGCCGCCGCCCAGCTGAGCACGCACGCCGAGTACTGGGAGGACCGGGCGTGGATCGAGGCGAACGTGGCGGCGGTGGCGCGCGCCGTCAGCGGTCGCTGAGCACGGTTCCAGGGAGCGCTCCGGTGCAGGAGTAGGGTCGGGGACATCATGAGCGCAACCGAACGAATGTGGCCGGTTCTGAATCAGGTCATGAAGGGGCACACGGCCGCGTACCGGATGACCGGCGGACTGGTCGGCCACCGGTTCCCCGGCGCCCCGCCGTCGCTTCTGCTCGACCACGTGGGGGCCAAGAGCGGGACCAGGCGCACGAGCCCGCTCGGGTACGTAACGGATGGTGGGAACTTCGTCATCGTGGCCTCGAAGGGCGGGAATCCCAAGCACCCGGGCTGGTACCACAACCTGCGGGCGCATCCCGACGTGACGATCCAAGTCGGCTCGAAGCGGAGCGAGGTCCACGCCCACGTCGCGAACGCGGAGGAACGGAAGCGCCTCTGGCCGAAGGTCGTCGCGGCCTACGGTGGCTACGCGGAGTACCAGAAGAAGACCGAGCGCGAGATCCCGCTGGTGGTTCTCGAGCCGCGCGGCGGTTAGTCCGGCCGATGCAGCGACTCAGCTCCCAGGACGCGTCCTTCCTCCACCTCGAGGACGCCGTCACCCACATGCACATCGGCTCGGTGGCGATCCTGGAGGGGCCGGCCCCCTCCTACGACGCCGTGGCGCGGATGGTGCGGGCGCACCTGCCGAGCGTCCCGCGCTATCGGCAGACGGTCCGCTTCCTTCCACTCGCGCTCGGCCGCCCGGTGTGGGTGGACGACCCCCACTTCAACCTCGGGTACCACCTGCGGAGCACGGGACTGCCCGAGCCCGGCGGCGACGCGGAGCTGCGCAACCTGGTGGGGCGCGTCATGTCGCAGCAGCTCGACCGCTCCAAGCCGCTGTGGGAGATCTGGATGATCGAGCACCTGACCGCCGGGCGCTGGGCCTTTCTCAGCAAGGTGCACCACTCGATGGTCGACGGGGTGTCCGCGGCCGAGCTCCTCTCGGTGGTGCTCGACTCCGAGCGCGAGCCCGACCTCCCTCCCCCCGACGCCTGGCGGCCGGAGCGCCAGCCCGCGGGGGCTGAGCTCGCCGCCCGTGCGCTCGGCGAGCGCGCCGTGAGCCCCTACGACGGGGTGCGCTCGGCCGTCAGCTCGCCGCGCCGCGTGGCCGAGACCGCCGTGGAGACCACCCGCGGGCTCCTGAACATGAGCGGCCTGCTCCGGCCCCCGCCCGCCTCGTCGCTGAACGGCCCGGTCGGCCCTCACCGCCGCTGGGCCTGGGCCCGCTCCGAGCTCTCGGAGGTCAAGCAGGTCCGCCGGGCGCTCGGTGGCACGGTGAACGACGTGGTGCTCACGGCGATCGCCGGCGGCTTCCGCCGGCTGCTCGAATCCCGCGGCGAGTCCACCGACCGGGTCGTGCGCACGCTGGTGCCCGTCTCGGTCCGCTCCGCCGAGGAGCAGGGCGCCTACAACAACCGCGTGTCCGCGCTCTTCGCCGACCTGCCGGTGGGCATCGAGGACCCGGCCGAGCGGCTCGAATCGGTCCACGAGCAGATGGAGGACCTCAAGCACTCGCACGCGGCCGTGGCCGGCGACGTGCTGGTGGGTCTGACCGGCTTCGCCCCGGCGATGCTGCTCGGGCTGGGGCTGCGGGCCGCGGCCCGGGTGCCGCAGCGCAACGTGAACACGGTGACCACGAACGTGCCAGGGCCCCAGCACGCGCTCTACGCGGCGGGCCGGCGGATGCTCGAGTGCTTCCCCTACGTGCCGCTCGGCGGCCACGTGCGCGTGGGCGTGGCGATCTTCTCCTACGACGGTGGCCTGGGGTTCGGCGTGACGGGCGACTACGACGAGGCGCCGGACATCGACGTGCTCTGCCAGGGCATCGAGCTCTCGATGGCCGAGCTGGTGGCGGCTGCCGACGGGCGGGGCGAGCCTACGACGGGCCCGCCGCGGGCAAACGCGGCGCGGGCCGGGCAGGGGCCTAGATCAAGGCCTCAGGGGACGGCGCCGGCGCCCTGAGGCGCGATTTCGCGCCCATGAGCGCGAGGTCGGCGGTGCCGAGCAGCTCCTGTGCGTCCTCCTCCGGGCCCGCCTCGGCGGTGCCGGTGGTGATCGTCAGAGGTGAGTCATCGGGCCTGAGGCAGGTGGTCTGGACCGTCCGCCGCAACCGCGCGGCGAGGTCCTCGGCCGCGGCATGATCGGTGTCGGGGAGAACCATCACGAATTCGTCCCCTCCCCAGCGGAAGCAGCGGTCGAGCCCGCGCCGGGCGGCGTCGAGCGCCGTGGCCACCTCGCGCAGGCACTCGTCACCGTTGAGATGGCCGAAGCGGTCGTTGATCTCCTTGAAGCCGTTTAGGTCGGCCACGAGGATGCTCAGCGGCTGGCGCCCGACGAGGGCGCGCTGAAGCTCGGCGGCCAGGACCTCGTCCATGGCCAGCCGGTTCTCGAGGCCGGTGAGGCGATCGGTGCGCGCGCTCAGGCGAGCCTCGTCTCCGTCCAGCTGCATCTGCAGCCGCTTCGCGCGCACGTCATCGGTCCAGTGGGTGGCGAATAGGCCGAGGGCGAACCAGAGCGCCAGGCTCACCATCGTCTGGGCTCCCACGAGCGAGTTCCACCCCTCGTAGGCGAACGGCAGCTCCGCGGCCACCGCGACGAAGGCGAGGAACGGCAGGGTTCGGCGCGGCGGGTGGACGCAGGCGGTGTAGATGGCCCAGAGCAGCAGCAGCGCTCCCAGCGGCGCGCGGCTCCCTGCGGTCACCCACTGCAGCAGTGCGATCTGGGCGACGGCGAGATAGCTCAAGCCCAATAGCTCGCCCGGGGTGGTGCGGGCGCCGCGCATGCCCACCCAGAGCCCCAACACGAGGCAGAGGACCACCAGAGCGCCGGCCACGGCCCACCCCAGGCCTCCGAGGCGGGACGGCGGCGCCAGCGCGAGCGAGATCATGGTCACGAGCGCGGTTACGAGCCATGCGGCGAAGGACACCCGAATGGCGGGCGCCATGTCGGCGCCGGCGTAGGGGTCATCGCGCTTGCGCAGGAAGTAGCGAAGGGCGTCCACACTTCACTTGTCGGCACCTACGGGGGCCGGCGCGAGGGACAGACCGGATCCGTGGCCGCGCCTGTTCACGGCCCCCGCGCGGGTGCGGGGTGTGAGACGGTCCTCGCATGACCACCTCCCAGAAGTCCGCGGCCCGTCTCGTAGCCCTCGACGACCTCGGCGCCAGTCAGGTCGCCGTCGTGGACGACACGCCGCACGGTGCCCTGGCCGTGGGCATGAGCAACGGCCGGCCGTTCGCCGTCTCGAACCGCTGCCGCCACCTCTTCGCCTCGCTCGGAAAGGGCCGGGTGACCGACGACGGATGCCTGGAGTGCCCATCGCACGCCGCTCGCTACGACGTCGGAACCGGCGAGATGGTGCGAGGTCCCCAGGGGGCGTTCAGGCCGCTGGCGGGCGCCGTCAAGGCCACCACCGGCGCCCGGCCTTTGAAGACGTTCCCGGTCGAGGTGCGCGACGGGGCGATCTGGCTGGTCGGCTGAGCTGGGCTAGGTGGGCGGCTCGGCGGCCGCGGTGGTGAGCGCCAGCCCGAAGGGGCTGCCCTCGGAGTCCTTGCAGATCGCCCAGCGATCGCCGGGGTGCACGACGGTTCCGCCGAGCTCCCTCACCCTGTCCACGGCTGCGGCGAGGTCGCCGACGGCGAAGTAGGGCAGAGAGAAGCTGTCGCCCGGGCCCTTTCCGCGTTCGTGGACGCCGACCGTGGGCGCGCCGTTGGCGGTCTGCCAGCCCTCCCCGTCCTTCTGCTCGCGCGGCTCCAACTCGTCGCCGAGAAGCCCCGACCAGAACCGGCGGGCCCGCTCGGGGTCATCCGCCGGGAACTCGATCAGCGAGAGCTCCGAGTGCGACATGCAGGGGACCTTACGGCTCGGCCATACTTGGCGTCCAGGCATCCGACGGGGAGGACCCAATGGCCCGGACCAAGGCGCAGCGCAGTGCAGCAGCAAAGAAGGCCGCCGCGACGCGAAAGCGCAACGCCACCAAGCGAAGCGTGCGGGCCAAGAAGGGCCCGCCCCCCAGCCCCGTCGACCGCGTGACCGACGCCGCCAAGGCCGCCGGCAACACGGTGGAGAACGCAGCCAAGTCGGTGTTCAAGCGCGTGGATGCGGTGCGGAGTGGCGGGGGCAAGGCGAAGCCCAAGAGGGGCGCGCGGAAGCGGGGCTGAGGGCTCCTCAGTCGTTCGGCTTCTCTGGGTGAGCCGACTGCAGCTCCGCGAGCCGCTCCCTCGCCTCCTCCGCCGCGTCATCTGAGTCGTCGAGCGCGATTGCGCGCTCATAGACAATGCGCGCTTCCTCGTGCTCCCCGATCGCCGCGGCCGCCTTGGCGTACCAGCAAAGGTTCCACGGGTGCGCCGGCGCGATCGTGGCGTAGTAGCGCAGGTGGCGGTAGGCCTCGCGGAAGCGGCCGAGCTTGTAGAGGGTGCAGCCGAGACCGAAGTGGGCCATGGCGTCGCCGCAGGTGAGGCACGCGAGCCAGGTCGAGAGGGCATGCGCGGGGTCCTCCTCCCGGGTGGCATCTTCGAACACCAGGCGGTTGGTGGTGGACCACTCGCCCAGGAGGGCGCGAACGGCGATCACGATCTGCCCGGCGGGCGCGTCGGTCAGCCCCAGCTGGGGCACGTGGAAACGTGGCGTGTCCCAGATCGACAGTCGCTCGGGGTCGAGCTCCGCGAACCCGTCCGCTCGGAAGCCCACCGCCCGGTCGCCGTCCATGAGGTAGCCGAAGCCCTCGCCCACCATCTCCCAGTTATCGCGGGGCTGCCCATCGTCCACGCGCCCGAACTCGAGGGCCACCAGGCTGTCGAGCGACGCGATCCGATTGATGTAGAGGCGAGCGAGCTCCATGGCGCCTACCGGAGCCGCCGGCGCCGGGCCGGACGGGCGATCCTGCCCTCAGGGGCGGGTGCCTCGGGGAAGGCGCAGAGCTGGACCAGCTCGTCGCCAACTGTCAGGCCGCCGCCGACCACGGCCGGGGCCACGAACCCAAACGCGCGGCCCATTCCGGGCGTCTGCTGGGGCGCCCTGGGGGCGTGGAGCGCCTCGCCGACGAAGGCGGTGGCCGCCTGCTCGTCGGGCTCGGCGTCCCGCTCCCCGAGCGCCTCCAGCGCGTACCCCTGCGCGAGACGAGGAAGGAGATGGGCGAACACGTCCGGGCGGCTGACCAGGTCGAGAGCCACGGTCCGGCCGCCGACCTGAGCCACGGCACCAACCTGGCCCTCCACCTGACGAACGGCGTGGGCCATCCGGTCGATGTCGCCGCGGCGATGGTCGTAGAGGTCGCTCATGGCGTCGCTCGCGGAGTCCACGTCGTGACGCTGGAGGCGCTCGCCGACCTCGTGCCAGACCTCGCCCTGGTCGGCACGCGGCGGGGCGCCCGCGGCAGCGCGGAGATTGGCGGCGTGTCGCTTCACGCGACGCAGGTGCGGGTCCGCGGCCTGGGGTGAGGGCGCGAAGTGCTCGCCGTGTCGCCGGGAATCCCAGCGACCGTGCTCGACGCAGGTCACGTGCAGGTTCGCGCCACGCCCGGCGCCCACAAGCACAGAGGTGTCGAAGCTGCGGTTCTGCTGCGCGCCCAGCACCTCCTCGCCCTCGTAGACGAGCAGCGCGAGGTCGGTGGGGTTCTCGAGGCGAAGCTCTCCAACGGAGGCGCCGCCGTCGAGCTCCTTGACGAGGGCGCCGAGCTCGATGGCCTGGGTGAAGGCGCGGTACTGAAGCGCGCCGGCGGGGCCGACGAGCGGGAAGACGGTGAGGGGACCAACGGACTGGGGGGCGGCGAGCTTGAGGTCCTGCGTAAGTGTCGTCATTGCTGGTTTAGTCGCTCCACGCACCCACTACCTGACACAGGGCTCTCGCGCCGGGTGCCGAACTAGGCTTGTCAGGTTCCGCGTAGTTGTCCGACTCTCTCCTCATTGGCCGCCTTCGAAGAACTCCCCGAGTCCCGACTCAGCCCCCTCGGCGACGATGACCTCATCGCCTACATGCGCGGCGCCCGCGAGGCGCGGGCGCACGACGCGATCAAGCCGGCGTTGGCCATCCTCGTCTACGGGTACTGGGACACCCTGCTGGCCCGAGCGCGACTCAAGCTGCCGCCGTCGGAGGCGGAGGACGTGGCCGCGGAGGCCGTGATCAGCGCGATCGCATCGGCGTTTGACGGGAAGTCGGTGGGCGAGTTCCGCGCGTGGCTGCACACGATCCTGTCGCGGCGCATCGCGGACTACCTCGAGGCGAGAAAGCGCAAGCCGAAGGTCACCGAGCTGGCGAGCGAGCACGCCGGCGAGGACGAGGTGTGGGGTGACGAACCCGCGACGCCGTTCGAGGGCGAGGCGCTGTTTGCTCGCGAGTGCCTGGACCGGTCGTACGACGAGTTGAGCGAGCTCCATCGACGGGTGATCGACCTGCACGTGCTCGGCCCGCACGCCGCGACCGCGGCAGCTGAGCTCCTTGGCGACGGCATGACGGAGGCGAACGTGAACCAGATCGCATCGCGATTCCAGAAGCGGTTCCGGCAGCTCCTCGACGAAGGCGATACTTCGGGCTGAGTCATGGCTGACGCGCAGAGACTGTTCGAGGAGTACAAGCAGGCCGCCTCAGAGGCCGGTCCGCCCGACCCCGTGCCGTTCGTGTCGCAGGTGTCTGGGACCGAGCGGCAGGCGCTGATCGCGCTGATCGACGCCTACTTGGAGCAAGCGCCGAGGCAGGAGTTCGACGCCGCGGCGTTCCGCGATTCCAAGGCGGCGCCCCTCGCCGAGTCGGTTCAGCGCTCCCTCGCGGGGGCGGGCGGACTCTGGCCCGCCCTGCTGCCGCGACTGCGCAACCAGGCCCGTATCCGCCGAGCGGACCTCGTTGCCGAGCTCGCCGCTCGGCTGGGCGCCCAGGGCCAGCGGGAGAAGGTCGGCGACTACTACCACCAGATGGAGCAGGGGCGGCTGCCCGCGTCGGGCGTATCGGACACCGTGCTGGACGCGCTCGGAGCGATCGTGGGGTATGGCCGCGATGCGCTTCGTAAGGCTGGCGAGTTGCCTGCGGCCGGCGCCCCATCTGTCCAGGGCGGAGAGGTCTTTGCCCGAATCGGCGGACCGGCCCCGCTCGACCCCGACATGGCCTTCTCCATGGCGGAGATGCCCGACACCGAGGAATGGGATGAGGTCGACCGGCTCTTCCGCGGGGACGGGTGAGCGTCAGTTCCGCGGACGCCGGCTGACCGTCTCCAGATGGATCGCTTACTTCAGCTCTACCGGTTCTCCCTGACGACGGGCAATCGACCCCTCGCCACCCGACTCGGGCCGATCGTGCTCACGGGAGCGGACCCCGTCCTATGTGAGCTGCCACGCGGGGAGGCACGGTGGTCGGAGGCGGCGGAGCGCGCGATGCATCGCGCGCTCGCTCGACTTGCCGACTGAGCGCTTACGCTCTTCTATGCATGGAGTCCGAGGTTGAGGAACGCGCCGAGCGCGTGCTGAGCGAGGTGCCGTCCTGGATCTGGGACGGAAAGACGCTCCCGGTCCCGGTGGAGGACATTGCGGACTCATGCTTCGGGCTACAGGTTCGTGACGTGGAGGACCTTCGGGCAGCGCCCGGTGTGCCAGAGCTTCCCGCGGACGCCACGCTCTCGGGGCTGCTGCTGCCGAGCGTGGGCGAGATCTGGGTGAACGCGGCGGAGGCCCGAGCCTGGCCGCCTCGCAGGCGCTTCACGATCGGGCACGAGGTGGGGCACTGGTGCCTGCACCGCGTGGACGGGGCGGTGTGGTGCCGGGCGCCGGCGGTGGACCCGGAGGAGCCGGAGGCCGATCCCCGCCCGGCCTATCCGCCGGAGGAGAGCGAGGCGAATCAGTTCGCGGCGGCTTTGCTGATGCCCGCGGAACTGGTCCAGCGCCGCTACGAGCAGCTCCGCCGCCAGGATGCCGACTCGTGCTTCCCGCGTCTCTGCTCGACCTTCCAGGTGTCGGGAGCGGCGATGAGTCGGCGCCTGCGGCGGGTGGTCTGACGCGTCAGGAAAGGTGCCACCTCGGCGACTTTCCCCTCAATGAACGACATGGGAGAAGAGCCGATAGACGAGTTCGACCCGGACCTGGATGCCATCGCCGGTGCGCCGGGCCACCCCACCTTTCGAGTCACCGTTCTCGGCGACCAGGTGACCCTTAACACCTGGTGGCCGGGCCTGCTGTCCGGCGGGGCGGCGCGGGCACATTTCCGCGCCCGTCGCGACGACGGCGTGGCGATAGCCGACCTCCGGCGCTGGCGCAATGACGACGGGACCGGGGAGCTGAGCGTGGAATTCCTGAGCGGCGGCGACCGCGAGCGCGCAGAGCTCGTCCTCGAGGATTGGGCTCGGCTCGCCGGGTATTCCCGCGCGTGGTTCCCACACCGCATGGTCGACCTCGCCGCCGACGGCGCACCCCCGCTGCCCACGGTCGAGGCCACCTGTCCCACCTGCTGGGCCAGATGGGACGATGAAGCGCCCGAGTTCTGGGATTACGTTCGGGACTCCGGCTGCTTCCCCCGTACGTGCCTGCTCTGTGGTGGCGAGCTGCCCCAGTGGGAGCTGGCCGAGGCTGAGGGGCCGGCGGGTGGCCGCCCGCCGAAGAGAGCGGCGGACAATCAGACCGGCCGGTCGCCGACCACCCGCTCACCCACCTGAACGTCCGGCCGCCCGTCCAAGCCTCGGCAGAAGATCCGCGACCATGTGGGCCCCCGCCCTGAGGTCGTCCACCGACACACGCTCGTCCGGTGCATGGATGGAGTCGAAGAACCCGCCTGTGACCGTCGCCGGCGCGCGCGCCGGCAGGCAGCCGTAGGTCTGTATCCCGAGACGCGCGAAGAAGCGTGCGTCGGTTCCGGCTGGGAACAGGAACGGCACGGGAGTGGCGCCGGGGTAATGGGCCGTCACCGCTTCGCTCACCGCAGGGAGGAGGGATATGTCCGGAGCGGGCGGTTCCGGCTCGGCATCCCATGCCCTGATCTCGGCGTCGTCTCCCACGAGCACCTGGATCTCCCTTTGGAGTTCCGCGGCCCCGAAGCCCGGCAGCAGGCGCCCGTCGAGCGTCACGAAGGCCTCTGTGGGCGCGACGTTGTAGGCCTCGCCTGACCGGACCATCGTGGGCGTGGCCGTGTTCCGGACAATGGCGTTGAACATCGGCGCATGCGCGCCGGTGAGGTCGAAGGTGTCCTGCTCGACCCGACCCGCGAGCGCCGCCGCGGCAAACGCGCCCTCGTCATTCGGGAGCTCAGCCTCCATCGCCTGGAACATGGTGCGGGCCAGCGGCGTCATGTGGACAGGCGCGCGCCGCGAGTCCAGCGCATGAAGGGTGCGCCCGAGCCGGCCCATGACCTCGTCACGCACCGCCTGCGACGCGTGACCGCCACGCCCGCGGATCGAGGCTTCGATGTAGCAGCCGCGCTTTTCCGCAACGTGCACCGGAAAGAACTCGACGCCGCCGATGTTGATTCTGAAACCCCCACCCTCGCCGATCGCGAAGCGCACACCGTCCAACAGGCTCGGGTGCCGCTCGACAAGGTGGCTCGCGCCCAGCATCGACCCCGCTTCCTCGTCCGCCAACGCCGCGAAAACAACGTCTCCCGGTGGACGCTCGCCTGAGGCTGCAAGGCCCAGGAAGGCCCAGAGCATCATGGCGACCCCGCCCTTCATGTCGAGTGCGCCGCGACCCCAGACCTCGCCGTCCACCAAGTCACCCCCGAACGGTGGATACACCCACTCGGCGGGATTGGCTCCCACCACGTCCACGTGACCATGAAGGAGCAACCCAGGCGCCTCGCCCCGGCCCTTGACTCTCGCGACGAGATTCGGCCGCTCCGGGTCGGCTCCTACCAGGGTGGGTTCGACGCCGACCCCCTGCACCAGGTCGCGGATGAACTCGATGCAGGCACGCTCCTGGCCGGGCGGGTTGCTGGTGTCGAAGCGGATCAGCGCCTGAAGCAGTGCCGCGGGATCGGGAATCTGAGGGGACACGGGCGAGATCATCACGGACATCCACGGCCGCGGTGCCCCGACACGCGGGGGCACGGGGAGCGAGCCCCTCCTTCAGTGTCAGGAAAAGGCAGCCGACACTGACAAGACGTTGGTATTCGGTATTGACGAACTCATCGCAGCGGTGCTCGACAATGCGCTCAATGCAGCCTCCCGGCTACACGGACCTGCTCACTGGCGCCGCGTGGGGGCCTTTGGCGCACGGCTGTGTGAGAGCGATCCCGCGGCCGACGCCGAGATCGTGAGCATTTTCGCGGCGATCCACGACTCCATGCGCCTGAACGACGGTCACGACCCCGAACACGGGCCCCGCGCGGCAGCGCTCGCAGCCCGGCTGAACGGCGGGCCGTTCGAGCTGGCGGCGGACCGCCTCGAAATCCTCGAGCGCGCCTGCCGTGAGCACGCCGATGGCCATGTGACGGACGACCCGGCCGTCGGCGTCTGCTGGGACGCGGATCGCCTCGACCTCTGGCGCCTCGGAATCCGCCCGGACCCGGCTCTCCTCTCCACCGAAGCGGCCCGTAGGCCGGAGGAGATCGAGTGGGCCCGGCGGGCGGAGCGTTGAGCGGCGACTACGGCAAACCAATGAACAGATGGCGCCGGGACGCGCTGATCTCCCAAGCGGTCGAGCTGCTCGCCGGCGTGCCTGAGTACATCTGGGACGGCGAGCGGCTGCCGGTGCCGGTCGAGGAGATCGCGGACTCGCATCTCGGCCTCCTGGTGCGCGAGGCGGACGACCTCTCCGACGCGCCTGGCCTCCCGGACGGAGCGGCCGATTCCCAGCTGTCCGGGCTCCTCCTCGTCGGAAGACGCGAGATCTGGGTGAATGCCGCCGAAGCCCGCAGGTGGCCCCGGCGCCGTCGCTACACCGTCGCCCACGAGGTGGCCCACTGGGTGCTACACCGCTCCGACGGAGTGGCCGTCCGCTGCCGGGCAGCAGACGTGACGCCGGCTGGGGTGCCGATGAGGGTCGAGGAGGAGGCCCTTTCCGGCAGACAGCCGGTTGCGTTCTTCGATGACGGCGTCGGAGACGCCGGCGGTCCTCGGCTCGACGCAATGGAGGACGAGGCAAACGTGTTCGCCGGAGCGCTCCTGATGCCACCGCATCTCATGCGGCAGGTCTATGACCAGAGCGGCGGCGACCTCGAGCGAGTGGCAGACGCGTTCGAGTGCTCACTGTCAGCAGTGTCACCACGCTGGCACGGGCTGTATGCGTACCGCGCGCCGTACCCACCGTGGTAGACGCGTCAACGCCGGGCACGCTTGCGCGATCACGCGCCAGCCAATACGAATCGCCCATGGCACGCATGCATCCGAGAGAGTTCCCGCTCGCCGACGGCGACAACGCCGCCGAGCGGAAGCTCTTCGACGCCGTGCGCGACACGCTCCCCGAGCCGTGGCACGCCTTTCACTCGATCGACTGGCTGGAACGCGATCCCGACGAAGGCGCGCGCGTTGGGGAGATCGACATGGTGCTCTGCCATCCGAAGGACGGGATCATCTGTCTCGAGGTGAAGGGCGGCGGGATCGAATGCGTGTACGGCGCATGGCGGCGGAGGCGTCCGGACGGCAAATGGGAGGCGATGAAGGATCCGGTCAAGCAGGTGAGGGACAACCAATTCGCCCTCGAGCGGCTCCTGAAGCGTACGCCCGAGTGGCCGATCGAGAAGCCATTCATGTCACACGGGCTCGCGTTCCCGACGGCCAGCGTCCACCAGCTCTCCCTTGGCCCGGGCACCGACCCGCGCATGATCATCGACCGCAACGACCGCGAGGATCTCCCCGCCGCGGTTGACCGCATCCTGGCCTTCCATCGCGGCGCCCGCGACAAACGACTGCCGTTGGGCGACGAGGGCGTGGAAGCGCTTGTGGACCTGCTCGCCCCCAGCGTCCAGATCCGGGTGCCGCTGGGCGAGCGGCTGCTCGACGAGGAGGCGCAGCTCGAGTCCCTTACTCACGAGCAGGCTCGGCTGTTGCTGGCCATGCGCCGCGACCCGCGCATGGTCATCACGGGTTGCGCGGGCTCCGGGAAGACGATGCTGGCCGCGGGTCAGGCTCAGCGGCTCGCCCGGGACGGCTTCCGCGTCCTGTTCGCGTGCTTCAACACCAAGCTGCGCGAGGACCTGCGGGCCCGCTACGGCAGCGAGGGACTCGAGATCGAGAGCGTCCACAGCCTGGCGGTACGGCTCAGCTACCAGGCACGGCTCGACATGCCGGCCAAGGGCGACTGGGATGACCTCGGACCTGCGTTCTGGGACGAGGAGCTCCCGGACAAGCTCGTCGAGGCCGCTGCGCAACTCGAGATCCAGTACGACGCGCTGATGATCGACGAGGCTCAGGATCTCGATCGGCGCTGGCTCGACAGCCTGACCTGTTTGCTGAGCGATCCCGGGAAGAGCCCGATCTGGCTGTTCAGGGACGACAACCAGAACGTCTACGGATCGGCGCTCGACGTGCCGCCGGAATACCGCCCTTTCGAGCTGACCGTGAACTGCCGCAATACCCAAGCGATCCACCGAGAGGTAATCAAGAAGTATTCGGGGTCGGTCGTTCCGGAGGCCCGCGGACCGGAGGGCAGGACCCCCGAACTCATGCACGCGGAGGATCAGGCCGCTGCGGTCGCGGCCACGCTCGAGCGGCTGTGCGGCAAGGAGGAGATCCCGACCCAGGACGTGGTCGTGCTCTCCTCGCACAGCACCCGCAACTCAGCGATCTATAACAACGGACTCCCGGGTCGCTTCCCACTCACCGACGTCCGCCCTACGCCGGCGGGCAAGGTCTTCTTCTCGTCCATCCGCGGCTTCAAGGGGCTCGAGGCGTCGGTGGTAGTCCTGTGCGAGCTCGAGGATCTGGAGGACGAGACGCTCGACCAGCAGTTGTACGTGGGGTTTTCGAGGGCGAAGACACACTGTGTGGTAGTGGCACCGAAGCCCCGCTTTCCGTCGTGACTCCGGGCGCCTTGAGACGGGAGGGATCTCTTCCCCAAAGTGTGCTCTCACTCTGGGCCTCAGGCGCACCTATTGAGCCGTCGGTCTCAACCGAGTGGTGTGATCTGTCGCGAGCAACCGCAAGGTCGCAATCAACGACAGAACTCCTCCGAGGATGGATAAGCGCGCGCCATGGGCTGTCGACCCACCCGGTCTGTAGGGGCCCCCGTAAGTCAGGCCCCCCGTGGCCCGCACCCGTACCGTTCTGGCTTGCCGTCGAAGCGACTGCTCGTCGCGGGTGGCCACGTCGCATCCACTTCACGATCTCGGCGGTCCTCCGCGACGGCTAGACCCCGCGGAGGATCCTGATCATCTGGTCGTATACGCCCTCCGCGCCCGCGCTGGCGCCGAAGAGGTAGGCGAACTCCAACGCAACGCTTGCTTGCAGCGTGGGGGTGGACCCGCCGGTGTGGGCCGGGTGATCTAGGTTCAGAATGATCCTGCGGGGACGCTGTCGAACCACGACTGGCGGTGTCGAGGGCCCCGCTCGCACGACCTGCACCGCGTAAGCGAACTTCCCGTGCTCAACCATCGGATCGACCAAATCCTTTGACAGGTGGATCTTCACGCGTCGCCCATCGTCGGTCGCGTCGAGTACGTACGGACGTCGAGCATCTTGGTCCCCTGCCTCGACACGTACCTCGGCACCTAGCGTCTCCAGATCGTGCAGGAGTGCCCCATAGCTGGCGGATGCTCTCCGATGCGGCTCTGACGAGGGCAGCGCCCGACCATCGGCCGCAGGGAGCGACGCCACCACGCGGCGGACCGCAGTGATCGTCGCGACATGTTCGTCTAGCCGCTTCTTGACCGCAACCTTTGCTCGCTGTATCCGCTGGACCCGCGTATTTTTAAACTCGACGACGCACTCGCTCATGTAGCGTCTAATCGCCTTATAATCAGCGGCCTCGCGGTTGAACGAGGACCGGTCGATATTGATGAGCCGCTCTCGACTCACGTCGCCGAGAATCCACACCTCGCCGGATACGTATTTCCGAAACCCGGGGTCGGCAGTGACGTCGAAGAACGTCTGCTCCTCGACTGCAACATTCTGTACCCTCGCGGTGATACCTGACCAGGTCGTTAGCGCACGCCTTTGAGTAAGTAAGTAGCCAATGATAGTGACTCTGCGGCGTTCTCCATCCGCTCGAACAGTAATTGACTTGTGGATCGCCTGGGGTGGTCCAGTCCACTCTTCTGTTCCTACAGCGTCTTCCCCAAACGTTCGACGAAGCAGAGTGATGTTCCGCTGCCAGGGAGAATGCACCACCACCGGTGCGGACCACGCCGCGACGTGGACCTCGAGGGCATCGACTGTCGGATGATCACTCTCGCGGAGGCACTCGAGGAGGCGACTGCCCGCCAGTGGGAGAGGAAGCACCCGTTGCAACCTGTCGCAATAGGAGTAGAACTTGGTGGGGTCCGACACGACAGCAGCCACATGCTCGTTGACGTCCTCGAGGCGGACCCGCGTAAAGTGCTCCTCTGCATCTCCGTCGTACGACACCTCCTCTGCGGTGCCCGCTGGGAGATCGCTGAGTGTCTCTTGCCGCTGATCGACCCCGAGATCCCATGGGTGGCAGATCCGAGCGCGCATGAACGTCCGGGCTCCACGAACCTTGCTCTCTATGACTGCTGCGTGGCCGTATTGGAGCAACGCGAGGGAGCCGATTCCGATGCGGCCAAAACGCGTGTCGTCGCCGAAACGACCTGAACCGCCCAGGCTCATGAAACGCTCGCAGAAGTCGGGAAGAGTCATGCCCGCGCCGTCATCTACGACCTCGAGCACTCCCTCGCTGATCACCCGCGAGAGGTCTACCTCGATTCGTCCTGCCCCCGCGTCCACACTGTTGAGGACGGCTTCGCGGGTCGCTTTCCACAGACTGTCATAGGTCTGCCGGCTCAGCTCGGGCAATAGGCCCGCTCGAGCCACGTAGCGGAGGTCCACAGAACCGGCGACCTCATCGCGTCTACCGGTGGTCACTGCTTTAGGAGTCATCCGTTACCCGTTCGGCGAGCCGAAGCTGGAGAGACTCAAACCGTGCTTGCGACCCCTGCAAATAGTCCTCATCAGTATCCATCGCGATCCATCGCCGGCCATGCTCCTCTGCGACATGCCCAGTGATGTTGCTGCCGGCGAACGGATCGACAACCAGATCACCCGGCTCCGTGAGGAACTCGATAAAGAACTCTGGAAGCGCGGCCGGAAAGCGCGCCGGGTGCGATCGAAGGCCGCGCTTCTTACAGGCGTCAAGGTAGCCTCGATCATTTCCCGTGTTGGAAATGGCAAGCAAGTTTGGCGGAATGGCTCCGCCGCGGTCGATAGTGAAGCCCTCCGTGACGACGTGGCCAGACGGCCGACGCCCGCGGTTGTAGGTGCCCGTCTCTATGAGCTTCTTCATTGCCCCCTTGTACTCGGTTAGGACTTTGGCATTGTCCGCCTTCGCGTCCGGACCTTTGGCGAGCCACCATAGATAATCAACCGCATCCTTGGCTCGGCGTCGCTCCACAGTTACCCATTGAGCAGGGCTCGGTAAGCGCGCGGGGTTATACCAGTAGAAGTCTTGGGCTAACACAAATGGTTCCCGTGGCCGCCGGCACAATGCCAATAGGAGTTCAAATGCGTAGAGGCTCTTGACAGGCTGGCCCGCCTCCCAAGCTCCTCCGAGATCGATGACGAGACTCCCCGTTGGCTTAAGGACCCGCCAGAACTCGTCGGCGAATGGCATGAACCAATCGACGTAAGATCCTTGGCTCTCGTTCCCATACTCCTTTGGGCGCTGTAAGGCAAACGGGGGCGAAGTGAGAATGAGATCGACGGACTGGTCGTCTACCTCTTTCTCCAGCACGTCGACCGCGTCGCCAAGCCACGCGGTGCCCAGAGTCGTCGAGTACATAGCTCTCAGGCCGTCGGTGTCGCGGTGCTCGAAGATGCCCACGTCTCTACTCTACGGAGCGCGGGCGACGCCAAGCTCTGTCCGCAGCAGGCCCGCTAATCTGAGCCCCGTTCGAGTCCTTCTCGGAGCTTCCCCATCGCGTTGCTTTGGATCTGGCGGATCCGCTCGCGCGTGACGCCCAGGTCCCTGCCTACCTGGTCGAGCGTACGTGGTGCCTGCCCTCCAAGCCCAAAGCGCATCTCTAGAATCCTCTTCTCTCTGGCGTCAAGCCGTCGCGCAATCATCGAACGCAAAGCCGCTGCGCGTTCGACCCTGCCCTCGTCCTCATTGGGGAACCACACAGGCTCAGTTGGGGCTTGAACCTCCGGGTCGTCAAGCGAGAGGACGACCTGACCAGTCTCGATCATGGATTTCACGTCAGCCAAAGGACGGTCGAGTCGCTTCGCGACAAGCTCGGCATCCGGATCGCAACCATGATCGCGCTGATAACGCCGGCGAAAGCGCTGAATCGCCTGTACTTGTGAGTCGATGTGCACCGGTAGCCGAATTACCCGACCTCGATCTGCCCGCCCGCGCGAGGCGGCTTGCCTGATCCACCATGACGCGTAGGTCGAAAACTTAAAGCCCCGGGAGGCATCAAATTTCTCCGCCGCACGAATGAGTCCGATGCAAGCCTCTTGAAACTCGTCTTCACGATCGAAAGGCGCCGAGGCCTCTGGTCCCCGGATGGTCGACCAGACGAGTCGAAGATTATGGACGACGAGGTGGTTCACTGCCTCCCGATCGCCGCCCTGCGCCCGTGTTCCAATGCGCCGTTCACTCTCACCGCTGAGCAGATGATGCTTCATAAGCCGCAGGGTCGGCCAGTCACGCGCTGAGTCGGCAGGCGCCTCATACTCGGCTACCTCGTCCGCGCTCTGCCGGGCCCGCGCAAACGCACTCGCCGTCTTGCCCGAAGACCGGTGCGCAAGTACTGGCACCAGCCTGCCATGCCGATCAGTCCGGACGCGCCCTCGCCGCACAACTCTGGCCACACCATCTGTGACCTCGCTCATTGTGTAATCCGCACGAGCCTCATCGAGCAGCCTCGCGATGGTGTCTACGTGCGTGGAAACCTTGACCGGACTCAAGTGCGTGTCCACCGCGCCGACTATCAACCGCTCTAGAGCGGCCCTCCGGGCTTGTCGGCTTGTCTCCCCTAGATCGTCAAACCCTGCGTCCCCGCCGGGCACCGCGAACGGCGATGCCCGTCCGGTCCTGTCCCGTGGCGGGCCAGGACTAAGCAAGGGGGATCGAGTCGGTCAACCTGGATTGTCGCGGGTGCTCTCACGCCTTAGACGGAGACTCACCCGCAAGCTCGTTGGCTTTCTGGACCGCGCTGACAATCTCAGCGAATGACAGCTCCTCGCCCTGCATGTACTTGTCCTTAGCAATCGCTAGACCCTGCTCTGCTAGATCCTCCGCCGCTCGACTAGGCACAGATCTGGCTTGCGGGTAAATCTCCCTAATCGCTTCGCGGAGCGCATTGTCGGGGTCCAAGTTCCCTACCGCGAACATCGTCTTTCGTTCGCCCCGCGGCGCGAGCGCTGGCTCGCGGCCGAATCCTATGGCGAGCGCAATCGCCAATCGATATCCGTCCATGTAATCCTCAATGTGCCCGGCGTCCTTCAATCTGTCGAGCACATCTCGTGATTGCTGGCTCGCGCCGATTTGTACGAGATCCTTCTCTTGGCTAGATGCCGATTCGCTACTCATCCCGAGCTCTTCTCAAGCCTGCTCTTAGTGCTTTCCACGTGAACAATTCGGTATTCCCCCGATATCTTGCCTTTGACGGGCCCCAAGTCACGTTCGGGATCAATCTCGCCGCTGTGGACCAAAAGCGCCACTTGATCCGCAAGGGTCGGTACGAAACGCATGATGTTCTCCCGGTGGCTGCGGTCGAGACGGCCGAACGGGGTGTCCATAATTACGGGCCCCCGCTTTGCTGCCAGTCGATTTAACGCTCCAATCAACGAGAGAGCGACAATCTGCTCGGCTCCGGCGGATCGTACGGGCACAATGTCGCCCGTATTAGCCACAATCGAGAGGCCGTAATTCTCGTTAATTCGCAATCCCGCATATGAAGAATCGGTGGTCAAGCTTTTGAAGATCGATGAGGCTTCCTCTTCCACCCGGCCTCGTAACTCGTCGGTGAGGTCGCTGATCGATGCCTCGAAGATAGCGCCGGCTCCCTCATAGAGGTCTCGCTCGATTCGGAGCTGATTAAGGGTTGGCTCGTCCCGACTTTGCATCTTCTTCTGGTGCTCGCGCAGATCGTGTCGTTTCTCCGCCAAAGTATCCGTGGCCCGCCCGATCGCGTCGTCGTGCTTCCCGATGAGCCGCAGAAGGCCATCCTTTTCGCGCTCGTGCTTACGGATCCGGTCTGGGTCGAACCCTCGGAGATCATCCTCGACTCCCACCTTCCGCCGCTGCATCTTCACTCTGTCGGTGTCGTTCCGCGCGAGGTCACCCTCGATCTCGACGAGCGCGGTGGAGACACCAGCAGGCGCCACATCTCGCATTCGTTTGATAGTGGCTCCCAGCGAGTCGTGTCGGTCGCCATCAGCCATAGCTTCGAGTTGTTCCAGCCGCTCCTCGACGCCAGCAAGACTTGCTTTCGCCTTCATCTTCCGATCTTCAGGGATGTCTTGGCCGCATGTCGCGCACTTCTCTTCTTCGATCGCCTTGTGCTGCTTGGCACGTTCCTGCAGTAAGACGCTCTTCTCGTTCATCGCCTTGCCTATCGCCTCGCGCTCACGTTCGAGCTTGTCTACCTCGTGTCGCAGACGCGGCTCAAGCACGTCTCGCCACAGGTCTCTCGCTAGCTCCCGCCGATGCTGCTCCTTCTCTTTTCGCGCGACCGCAAGGGTCTCCAGCCGATCCTCCAGGTCGCCGAGCGTCTTTGCTTTGTCAGCCAAATGGTCCTGGCTGGCAAGGTCCTCTCTGATGTCGGTGAGTTGCTTCTGTGTGATACCCCGCTGCCGCTCGAGCTCCTTAACCTCCTCCGCGACGGTCTCTACCTCGTCTCGGAGGCGGTCGGCAGCCTCCGCGCTCTCGTGGATGTCCGCGTGCTTCTTGGCTTCGCGGTTATACGCCCGCGCGGCCTTCGCGCCAAGCTCGTCCAGGTCCGTCTTTCCGTTCTGCGCTGCCGGGACTCCTAAGATCATCTCGATCGCTCGCTTAACTTCCCGCGCGTGCATGCTGCTGTCCTCGCGGACGAGCTCTTCGTACTCTTTGAGTAACTCACCGTCGAACAGAAAGAACCGCGAAATGCGCTCCGGCATCAGATTGTTGACCTGGTCGTCAAACTGATCATCTGGGAGCACGTTTCCTGCGACATCGACATCGAGAAACTCGTCAAAATCCTTGTCCGCGGTGGGGTTCGCAATACCGCTCTTCCCCTGTCGCTGCCGGCGCAGGTGAACGTCTGTGTCGCCGTCGGCGTCCCGATCTACGATCATGATCTCGACCGACACACGCTTACTACCCTCTGAAACGGCGCCGGTGTTTATCAGCTGTACCGTAGGTATCGCTCCCCCGCTACGGTCCTTTGCAACTCCATACAGACACCAGCGTATGGCGTTTAAGAAACTCGTCTTTCCCGCCATATTCTCGCCGTGAATTATCACGAGCTCGTCAGTGTCCCCTTTAAGGGTCAAAGAGTGTTTACCATAATACGGGCCGAAATTCTCGATGTTTACACACTTTAAGAGCATCATGCCGTGCTGACCTCGGCAAGCCTGATTTCCTTACCAGTACTTGTGACAACCGCGCGAATGGAGTCGCGCGCCTTCCTGCGGTCATCGTCGAACTGGTTCTGCTCCTCAATCTCGGCTATTTCCAGCAATAGCCCCTCCGGGACTTCCACGCCGAGCGTCTCACGGTTCCGCAGAAGGATCTGCTCGAGCCGCGCGGTGTTCTCAGGTATATCCGCCACCCTGCTCACTTTCGTCATGCTCCTCCTCATCCTCCTCGAACCCTGCAGCACTCATCGTCCCCGCGTCAAGGTCCCACTCGACGACGAGACGCTGCAGGCTCAAGGCCGCGCTTTCATTGACGGCGTGCCTGGAGAACTCCAACGCTCGAGCGATCTCGCCCACGACTAGGCTCTTGTAGTCGTCCCCTGATGGGTCTGGCGGACGAACGATGACATCGTGGATGACGGCTGTCCACTTTCCGGGGTAGCGCCGAAGTACGCGCCCCCTGCGTTGGATGAACTCTCTTGGATTGCGACTTGAGGCCACAATCACCGCGTTCGAGACGGCCGGAATGTCGACTCCCTCATCGAGACACTTGATGGCCACGACGACGCCACCGTCGCGCTCGAAGCGTGAGAGCGTAGCCGCGCGGTCAGACCGCATCTCCGACCGGTACTCCATCGATGGGACACCGATTTCGTCGAGCTCGGCCCTCGCCCGCCGTAGTTGCGCGCTGTCGTCACAATACACGAGCCAATGTTCGCCATCGCAGTAGTTTCGACCTACGATCGACGCCACTAACGGCGCCTTGCCCTGAGCACCCCGTGCGATTCGAGCCCGTCGGATCAGGAGCCACTTCAGGTGTGGGTCGAGGCGGGCCAGTGCGCCCCCTGTGGTCTTGCCACTCGAGGTAATGGCCGAGAGCTGACGGATTCGTTGTGTCAGCGACTCCCACTCTTCCTGCTCGTCAGGTGTTAGATCAACAATATGCACGTGATACTGATAAGGAGTTAAGCGGCCAGCCGCAATCGCGTCGGCAAGGGTGAAGTCCGGGGGGACGATGCCCCCGAAATAGTCAAACACGGCCGCCGTGCCATCTGGGTCTCCTGCCCGCTCTGGCGTGGCGCTGAGTCCCAGACGTGGCCCAGTCCGCAGGGTTAGCAGCGACTGGGCACTCGGCGCGCCAAGGCGATGAACCTCGTCGGCCACCATAAGCAGATGATCGCCTTGCGAGAGCCGCTCGAGAAAGTCAGGCGAGCTCGCGGTAGCCAGGGTCGCGATAGTGAGACGGCAGTCTCCGTCCGGAACCGTAAACGCGCGGAGGTGCTGGCGCCATCGGGCGTGCCCTCCGCCCGCGAGGAGAACAGCTGGATCTAGCCCCGCCAATTCTTGTCGTGCTTCCCTATCCCACTGCGCTACCAGTAACGTGCTCGGGACAACAACAATGGCGGGCTTACCTGATGCCAGGTGCTCGCTGATCGCGGAAAGGGCAGTGACGGTCTTCCCGCTTCCAGTTGCGTGTTTCAGGATGCCCCGTTTTTCATGGGCGTGCCACGCGCGTAGAGCAGCACGCTGGTGATCAAACAGGGGCCGCAGCCCCCGGCCACGGCTAAGCGGGCTGGCCCCGACAATCTCCGTGAGCACCTGGTCCGGGTCCCGAGTTCCTCTGCTCTGGAGCGCGCGTAAGGTCTCTGGCGTCGGCACTGTCACAGAGAGTCGATCGTCACGTGATTCCCAGAGGTCAGCGAACAGCGCCGCGTGGTCTGCGGTTCTGGTCCCGTCTTCGGACCAGCTCGTGAATACCTCGAATGATTCGTGGTTTCCTAGCGGGTGCCACGCTTTCCATGTCTCGTTAATGCTGCCCGCGAATGAGACTCGGTCGTCGCGCACATCCTGAAAAATCCCGAACTTGTCGTGAAAGATTCCAGAGCCGGATGGGACAGCGAGGCGTATCTCGAGTGCCCTCGTCGCAAGTAGAGCGGCCAGCATCTCGCCTCCTGAGGACGCGTGCGGATGCAGCAGCACCCTCTCGAGCTCGCGTTTCAGCGCGGCATTCGCGGCTGCGACGGCGCCTTGCCCTCTCTCTATCTCGTCGATGTCGCTTGGATCGAGGTCCGGCGAGCAGATCAATCGTATTGAGCCCCCTCGCACCGCGAACGCGGCAACCTCGCTCCTTGTCAGGCCGTAAAAGCTCGACCGGAAGTATCCAGTGGCGCGATCGTAGGTTGTTGCGCGGTAAAGGGCAGGAGCGTAGAAGTCCCCGACCAGATCCGAACGACTTGTTGTGTAACGGGGCTCCCATGGCACGGCTCTCAAGGATCTCTCAGGCTGCATCGGCGTTACGCCAGGGTACTTCTTAGCGTTCGCGAAGAGGACAGGTAAATCCCCCTGTTCGAGCGGCTTGAAACGTTGCCGTATGACCTCGCCTGTGCCGTGAGGGCATCCGCAGTGCCCGCGAAATCGGACAGCGAGAGGAAGTTCTGCGTGATTCCTGCGATACGCACTCGAATGATGATCGTCAGCTCGAACGGGAGATGGCCTGATGTGTCGGAGGCGCCGGCCAAGAGGTCCCAGAGCCGGCCTTTCAGCGGAAGCCCCGAGCGACTCATCATTGTTCGCCGGCCATCTCCACGAACAGACATAGAGCGTTTACAAGGCGCATCTGCTCAACCGTCCGACACCGAATCGTGAGGAGGCTCGGGCTACAGGCCAGCACCGCCAAACACTGAGCACGCGATACAGCGACGTTGAGCCGATTGCGTGAGTACAGGAACTCGACATTCCGTGGGATGTCCTCGCCGGACGACGTGGCCATCGAAAAGAAGACGACAGGCGCCTCCTGGCCCTGAAACTTGTCGACGGTGCCGACCGCGACTCCCGCCAGATCAGCCCGGTCCAGCTTCTGACGCAGACAGCGCACCTGAGCGTTGTACGGCGTGACAACCATGAAGTCGCTCGGCGTGAGATCACGCGTCGCCTCGTCACGGTCGGTGAACCGCCCACCGACCATTCGCCTGATCTCCTCCGCGATCCGCTCTGCCTCCTCGGTCGACTGACGCGTGTTCCCGGTGTGGTCGAGCAGGATCGCTCGCACCCCAGTCCCAGTGAGAGGACCGTCGCAGTCGATCCGCTGGCGGCTGCACTCGTCGATCGCCGATAACCGTCCCTGATACACGGCTTGGGACACGAACTCGCAGAGGTTCGGGTGCATGCGACGGGTGCGGTCGAGAAAAACGCCTCGCTCCGGGGGGATGGTTCCCGCGTCCGCCAACAGGTGCTCGAGGACTGAGCCACCCGACCCCGGGGGGTGCGTGCCCTGCGAGACCTGAGCGAGCTGCAAGGGATCCCCGAGCAGGATCACATTCCGCGCCGCCGTGGCTAGACCGAGCGCGTCCGCGAGCGAGATCTGCCCGGCCTCGTCGACCACCAGATAGTCCACGGACCCACGCATGTCCTTTCGGCACCAGAGCCACGCCGTGCCGGCCATCAGATCGACGCCGGCAGGGGTCGGAAACGCCGAGCTGCTTTTGCTGCTGTCGACGATTGGCGCCCCGAGTCGTGACTCGAAGCACGAGTCTGGGCCGGAGTTCTTCTGGAGGCCTCGGAAGGCCACTCTGCGCGGACCGGCGTGCTTCTCCACCTCGTGGAGCATGTTGATGATCGCCCTGTGGCTGTTGGCCGTCACGCCGACCCGCTTACCCTGGTCGAGCAGGCTGAGAATCAGCTGGGCTCCCGTGTAGGTCTTTCCCGAGCCGGGCGGTCCCTGGATGAATAGGTAGCTGTCACGCAGACCGGCGGCGACCCGAGTGATCCGATCGAGATCCGCCTCCCCCACCTGCAATGGTCCTCCGGCCTCGACGGAGGTCGTATCGGGCAGATCGCGGCGCAGGATCGCTCTCGCCGCACCGTACGCGCCGTCGCCATGGAGACCCTCGGCTAGCACGGCGTCGCCCAGCTCGAGCAGCGCGGATTGCTGAAGCTCGGTGTCGTAGAAGGTCGACGGGATCAGCGCTTGGGGGAGCGGGTCGTCGCGACGCTTCCAGTCACGACGGATCTCAACCAGGCCCTCCTCGTCTCGCACCCGCTCGACCTTGAACTTGGTGGCGGCGAAGTGGTTGATCTCACCGGCAGGGTCCACGGGAGCTGTGAGCGGGTCGGTGAACGTACCCGGCTCGATCTTGTGGTCCTGAACCTCGAACTCGAGTGTGTGGATGAGCGATCTCGCGGGGGCTGGGAGTTCGACGACGTTGCCCGTTGGATGTAGGCCGGCAAGCGCCTCCGAGTCCTCTGCCCTGAGTTCGTCCTCCGACTTGTCGAAGCGTGAGAAGAAGGCCCACCAATAGGGCTTGTGCTCACGACGGTGGTAGTCGATGAGCTGAGCGAGCAGCCAGCGGGCTCGCTGGTCGCGATCGCGCTCCGCCGGGTCATCTGGCACGGCGGCCACAAGCGCATCGTGCAGCGCGACGACGTCCGCGCTCGCCTCAAGTTGTGAGTCCGTGGGCTTACCCTCGCCTGCCGGCCGCCACGAGATCTCTACGTCGTACTGACGCTCGCATTCGGCGCGGCGCTCGAGCAACCAGGCGCGCAGCAGGAGCGTCGAGTGGCAGTCCTCGCGGTTGTAGTCCTCGATCCAGTCGAGCAGCGCCTGATCCCCCGAGTCGAGCCACTCCTCGAACTTGATGATCGAGTCTTCTCCGTCCGTCACGGAGGCTTCGCGACTGTCCATGTAGAACTCCTCGACCTTCTTGATCGAGTAGCTCTCCTGAGAGATCCGAAGCGCCTGCTCGACCACTCGGTAGAGATCGACGAGAACGTTCTGGCGCAACAGCAGGTCGACCTCGTCCTCGCGCGTCGCGTGCAGGCCCATCAGCCGCTTGAGCGCGGTCGGCTCGTAGGGAGCGTAGTGATAGACGTGCATGTCCGGGTACTGGACGCGACGTTCCGTCACGAAGTCGATGAAGCCTTGAAACGCGCGCTTCTCCTCGCCTCGGTCGCGACCCCAGAAAGCTCGGAAGCGCTCCTCACCGTCCTCGGTGTAACTCACGCCCCAGAGGTACTCGAGGCCATCCTCGTAGAAGGGGTCGCCCTCGATGTCGAAGAAGAGGTCGCCCTCGGACGGCTGTGGGAGAAGAGCGAATCCCCGCCTAGCCTTCTCGGGATCCAGCTGCGGCTCGAGAAGCTCATAGCTCGGTTCGTGGCTGGCGCGCTCGGCGACCTGTAGTCGAGCCTGCTGCCTCAGCCGGTCAAAGCTATCCTGGCCGATGCCGGCCGGGCGATCGTCGGCGCTGAGGTGTGCCAACGCTGCGACGGTGGACACCCCCGCCCTCTCGAGCTTCATCGTCTGGGAACGACTCATGCGGGCTACCAGACTCAGGTGATCGTCCCGGCGCCGTCGATCGTCGCAGTGGTCGGACCACCGGCAGAGCCCGCAGTGGGGGACAGGCAACGGGTAGGAGCTCGCGATCCCGTTCCCGAGCTCGGACACGAAGTGTTGGCGCATGCGGCGGTAATAGGCGGCAAAATCCGTGATCAGCAAGCTGGCGCGCTCGCCCGTGCCGAGCACGACATGCATCCGCTCGGGTGCCTCTCCCTGGACTTCTCGGAGTAGCTCCGAGTACAGGCAGAGCTGGACGACGAAGTAGGGCTTGAGGGACCGTGCAAGCTTCGTGTCGACGACCTCGTAGCCGAAGCCGCCCGCGGCGAGTTCGACACGCTCGAGAAAATCGGGGTGCCCGCGCCAGCCGTTGTGGAGGAACGCGGCTTGGAAGACCGCGGGGGCGCCGCCTTCCATGGCCGCTCGCGTTCGGGCGGCCGCCTCCTCCAGCCCGCGATGGCCGGGCCCAACCTCGACTTCGACGAGCGCATCCCCATGCTGGGCTCGGAGGCCCTCCAGGTACCGGCGTTCGTGCTCCTCCCCCTTGCGCCCCAGGAGGTCTGCGGTGTCCGGCCGCTTCGGAGCGGCGTCGAAGCGTCCACCCGCGTGCTCGAGATCGAGCCACGTTAGATGCTCGCAGTCGAGAAAGTTGATGAGGTCGGATGCGGAGAGCACGCGCTCGCCGTCAATCAGCTGCACGATTGCGCTTCCCACTGACTGGTCATCGCGACCACTCGTCCATCATCGACCAGTCAGGAGACAACGTGAGTTCCTGATGGAGATCGCGCCCGTCGCCCGATCCTGTGGTGGCGCGCTAGCCCCTTGGAGACAGAGAACGTGAACTTCCTATCGCCATCTGGTCGACAGTCACATCGGTGGCTTGATTGGGGGATGGCATCCGGAGTGAACAGCACTCAGCCTGTGAGCGTGCCCGAGAGCGAGGACGTCCGGCTGGCCAGCAACGCCGCCCGCTACGTGTCGACAGACCATGTCAAGCCGACACAGGCAGCCGCGTACAAGTCATTACTCTTCTCCGCTGCTGTCCGCCCCCGCGACGATCGACGCGCTCAATGCGTCATTGACCGATGATTGACCCCCTGACCCCAAGATTCGCGAAAGCGCTCGCCTACGCGACTGAGACCCACGCCAGCCAGAGGCGTAAGGGGGGCGACATCCCCTACATAGGCCATCTGCTCTCGGTCACGGGCTTGGTCATCGAAGCGAGCGGGAGCGAGACGCAGGCGATCGCCGCTCTGCTTCACGACGCCGCGGAGGATCAAGGCGGCGAGTCGCGGCTGGCCGAGATCGAGGAGCGGTTCTGCGCAGCGGTGGCGGCGATCGTTAAGGAATGCAGCGACACGTTCGAGACTCCTAAGCCGCCATGGCGCGAGCGCAAGGAGCGTTACATCGCGCACCTCGAAGAGGCATCGCAGGACACAATCCTCGTTTCGCTCGCGGACAAGCTGGACAACACCCGAGCCATGCTGCGGGACCTCCGCACGGACGGACCCCCTTTCTGGCAGCGGTTCAGCGTGAAGGATCCGCAGGAGCACCTCTGGTACTACGGAGCGCTTCTCGATGTCTTCGCGCGGAGGAGCGAGAGCTGGATGGTGGACGAGCTTCGGCGGACGCTCGCCTCACTCGAGGAGCTCGTGGCGTCGCCGCCGGCCGCCTGAGGGCGGCCGTGAGAGCACGCAGGCCGTCGAGAAGCTGCGGACCGTCGTGGGAGTCGTTGACGTCCAACCGCCCCGTCGAGCTCTTATCCTCTGGGAGTGGCAACTCGGCGCGACAGTTCAAGGGAAGCCTCCCAGCGGGAGTTCTTCGCTCGCAACGAGCGACTCCGCCGTGAGCAACTGCGCCGAGACGCCCGCCGGCCCGGCGGCGAGTTGCTCGAGGAGGCGATGCGCTTGAGCGCTTTCGCGACCGCGCTGCGGACCGGCGTCGCTCGCGCCCACGAATGACGGAGGTCCTTCCGCCCGACCGTTTCGAGCCGGACGCGCTGATGGAGGCGCTGGTGCAGGGCGGGGTGCGGTTCGTATTGATCGGCGGGCTCGCGGTGGGTGTGCACGGTGTGGTCCGGGCGACGCGGGACATGGACGTCGTCCCCGACCCCTCGGCGGACAACCTCGAGCGTCTCGCCGTCGTGCTTCGGCGGATCGACGCGAGACAGATCGGAGTCGACACCGAGGTCTTGCCGAACCAGCCGACCGATCCGCAGGGGCTCGGGGCCGGCGGCAGCTTTCAGCTGTCCACCTCCCAGTCAGCTCGACATCCTCCAGGAAAGCGAAGTGATCCCCAGCTATGCGGCGCTTCACGAAGACTCCGTCGAGATCGAGTGGCGGAGCAACCGCATCCGCGTCTGCTCTCTTGAGAGGTTGCGTGCAATGAAGCGCGCGGCGGATCGACCGCTCGACCACCGCGATCTCGAAGCTCTCGCGGAGGCTCACGGTGAGAAGTAGAGGCAAGCGGTTCGATGCTCAGTCGCCTTGATTCCGAGCCGCCGCCGGTCCATGATCGCCGAGAATGCCCGGCCCGGACCCCGACCACGCGCTGCGGGTAGTCGCTAACGAGCACGTCCGGAGGCTCCAGCAGCTCTACGACGACCTGGTTCCGCTCGCCGTCCTCCGACAGGGCTTCGACTTCGCAGGCGAGCGGATCAGCCTCGGCTCCTTTCAGAAGGGGATCCACCGAGCCCGCCAGCAACAGGGGCCAGCGGCCCTCTCGCTCGTCGCCTCGCCGAACTCTCCCTACGACGACGCCATAGACGAGGAGTCCGGCGCCATCATCTACGCCTACCGTGCCGGAGCCCTCACCCAGGCGGACAACCGGGCGCTCGACGCCGCGTTCGAGCTCCAGACGCCGTTGATCTACTTCAAGGGAATCGAGGCAGGACAGTATGCAGTCATCCAGCCGGTCTTTGTCACCGATCGCGATCCCGCGGCACGCGCGGTGCTGCTCGAGCCTGGGCTCCCGGTCGCCGACCTCGCGGGCGAGGGGCTCGTCTCGCCCAAGCCGGTGCGGGCCGTCGCGCTGCGTGAGGTCAAGGTGCGCCTCGCACAGCACCGCTTCCGGCGAGACGTCATGCGGGCCTACCGCCGGCGCTGCACGATCTGTGCGCTAAAGCGGATCGAGCTGGTCCAGGCCGCGCACATCGTGCAGTTCGCGAGCGAGGGCGTGGAGGAGGTCACGAACGGCCTGGCGCTCTGCGCGATCCACCACCTGGCCTACGATCGGAACCTACTCGGCGTGGACCCGGACGGCGTGGTTCACATCTCCCGAGCCCTGCGAGACGAGCGGGACGGGCCGATGCTCCGCGAGGGCATCCAGTTCTTTCACGGCCGTGCCATCACTCTGCCGTCGGCGACGCACGATCGCCCCGACCCGGAGCGGCTCGCGGTGCGCTTCGAACGCTTCCGCGAGGACGACGCGGCATAGTGGCGTCCCGGTAGCTTGGGGGCATGCCCGCGCTCGCACCTGAGACCGCGCTCACCGTCGTCGGAGCATTCTGCAACCGGAGGGTGCCCGACTCCCTTCGGGAGCAGATCCGGCTCGAGTGCTCCCGCAGAGGCAACAGCATCACGATCAGTGAGCTACGCCCGCCGTGGAACTCGAGGTTCGGTCGCGACTGGAGCGAGCAACATGTGGCCCAGCTCCGGCACGACTCCGCCGCCGGGACCTGGACGCTCTACTGTCGCCGTTCCGACGATCGCTGGCACGCCTACGACCTGGTGGGGCCCACTGAGGACATCGTTCCGCTGGTCAGGGAGATCGACAGCGACCCAACCGGCATCTTCTGGGGCTGAGCGCTGCGTGGCTTCGCACACAACAGCCATCTCGCCGGAGCCGCGATTTGCCGAGAGTCGGCCTAACCAGGCGCGGATTCAGCCCGACGGCACGCCCGCGGCCCAGTCCCTCAACCGCCCCGACAACTCCGGCGCAGCCGCCCCAACCTCCACCACCACATCAGCGGGCACATTCGCCCGCTTCGCGGCGGCCACGATCGCGTCCGCTGACGGCGCCTCGTACAGGCAATAAGTGCGTCGCCGGTCCGCGCTCAGGAACGAAAAGAGCCAGCGCACGCCCTCGTCGGCGTTGATCTCGTCGATCAGCTCGACGTCCTCGTGCGTCAGGTCGAGCTGCTCGACGAAGTTCCGCTCGATCACGTAGACGGGCATGTCAAAGATCGTACCGCGGTATCGCGCGCTGAACGCGACCTTGGTCACACTGTCGCCAACCCGTGCCGATGCGCATACGAAGCAGCCTCGGTGCGGTTCGCGCAACCCGTCTTTCGCAGGATGCTCCGCACGTGGTTGGCGGCCGTGTGCTCGCTGATCGACAGCTCGGCCCCCACCTGCCGGTTCGAGAGGCCCTGGGCCACCAGCGCGAGGATCTGCACCTCGCGCGGGGAGAGGCCGTCGGGGAGCTCGGCGGCCGCCGTAGGCGCGGCGGAGCCGAGGGCTCGAATCCGGGTCAAGAGTGCCGCCATCCCGATGCGCTCGGCCAGACCACCAGCCTCGGTTAGCAGCGCTTGCGCCCGGAAGCGGTCCCCGCCGGGCCGCGCGAGGAGGGAGCGTGCGTACTCGTACCCCGTATGCGCCAGCCACGTCGCCGACCCCATGCGCCGGTTCAGCTCCATCCCCCGCTCGAAGTGCTCCTCGGCCCGCTCCCATTCGCCCAGGGTCGAGGCGAGCATTCCCAGGTACCGGTCGGCCGCGCCATAACAGGAGACGAGGTGCCCGATCATCACGTTCGCCCCCCCGAGCGGCTCGAGCTCGGGGTACACCAGGGCCGCCACCGCCTCGTCACCCAGGGCGGACGACGCGTCCGCGAGATACGCGAGAGCGGCCAGCCACAAAGACTCGCGGAACGGCTCGAGCCCGTCGGCCACCAGCCGCGACAGCTCCCGCCTCGCCTCCGCCTCCATCCCGAGCTCGGCCAGCAGCGCCACCAGTCCCGGCTGCCAGGGCCCCTCGCGCGCCGCGTCGCCGGCCAGGATCCTGACCACCGGTGCCAGCTCGGCCAGGCGCCCCTGCTCCCGGCGCACGCTGAACATCTGGATTCCGTAGACCCCCGAGGGGTCCCGCCCGGTCAGCAGCAGACTCCACTCCCGCGAGCGCCGCGCCTGGGCCTCGGCCTCGTCCAATCGCCCGTCGCAGAGCGCGATCGCCGATCCGTAGTGCTCGGCCACGTGGATGAGGAACGGCTGCGCCGTCTGCTCCGTCGTCTCGAGGAGCACCGCCACCTCGCGCCTCGCCGACTCCATGTCGGACAGGGCGGCGAACGCGGGCACCCGCCACGATGTCGCCTCGGCCCGGATCTCGGTGTTGCCCAGCTCCTGCCCGATGTCCCGCGCCTCGGTGAGCATCACCAGGATCTCCTCCAGCGACGTGGTGCCGCGTGACCAGTACGCCCGCACCAGGACCGAGGCCAGCCCCACCTGATCGCCCATCCGCCGCGCCATGTCCACCGCGCTGGTGCGCACGATCGCGCTGCGCTCGTGGTGCCCCTGGAAGTCGAGCGCCCGCGCGAGCCCGCCGAGCAACCCCACCCGTAGCTGCGAGTCATCCTCGCCGAGCCGCAGCGTCGCCTCCTCCAGCACCTCGACCGCGCCCTGGTCGGTGATTCCCGGGCGCCAGCAGGCGTCCTCGTAGCCGATCGCCGCGCGCGCCAGGCCCTCCGGGTCCCCCAGCTCCCGGGAGATCTTGGCCGCCGCGCGGTACGCCGCCAGCGCGTCCATCGCCTTACCGCCCCGATGGCTCGCCTGCCCGAGCTCGAGCGAGATCTCGAGACGCTCCTCCGCGGCGTCGATCCCCAGCGCCAACGCCGTGCGCAGCCGGGCCGCCGCCTCATCGAACGCCAGCGCCGCGATGGCCGCCCGCGCGGCCAGCACGTTGTACTCCACCGCCCGCGCCTTCCCCCCAAACGGTGCGGCCGCGGCGAAGTGGTGGGCCAGGTCCGCCACCGCTCGACCGGGGCGATCCGCGGAGCCCTGTTCCAGCGCCTCCCCCACGCGCAGATGCAGCTCCGCCCGCCGCGGCCCCGACAGCCGGTCGTACAGCGCCCGCCTCACCAACTCGTGGGTGAACCGGCACGCCAGTCCCTGCGACGGGAACTCCTCGATCATCCCGCTGCGCACGGCCTCGTCGAGCGCGCCGAGCAGCTCGGGCTCCCCCAGGCCGGCGGCGCGGCGCACCACGTCGAGCTCGAACTCCGCCCCAGCCGTGGCCGCCAGCTCGAGCAGGTCGCTCGTGCCCGGGTTCAGGCGGGCGAGCCTCTGACTGACGACCTCGCGCACGCTCTCCGGGCTCCCGAGCTCGGCCGGCGACCCCGTGACCCGGATTGTCCCGTCCACCACCTCCACCGCCCCGGTCTCCTCCAGCGCCCGCCATAGCTCGCACACCAGGAACGCGTTGCCGTCGGTGAGCTCGCGGATCGCCTGCGCCAAGGCGGGCAGCGCGGGGCCCGGGTCCTCCCCGGCCGCGCTTCGCACGAACTCGGCCACCTCGTCGCCCGAGAGCCCGTGGAGACCCAGCCGGATCGAGTCGTACCTGCGCAGGTCGGCCAGCGTCTCCGAGAGCGTGTCCGGCACGTCGGCCTCGGTGTCCCGGAAGGTCGCGAGCAGCAGCATTCGCGCGCTCCCGGCCCGCGCGAGGTGGCGCATGAGGAGAAGCGTGGGGGCGTCGGCCCAGTGAACGTCCTCCAGCACGAGCAACGCCGGACGGCGGCGGGTGATCCCGGCCAGAAGGTCGGCCGCCGCCGTGTGCAGGCGGTGGCGCTCGGTGTCCGGGTCGGCCTCGGCCGCCGGCGCGAGCCCGCCCACGCGAGCGCCGAGGTCCGGGAGCAGCCGCGTGAGCTCACTCCCGCCGCCGCCCAGCGCGGCCCGCAGCTCATCGGGCTCGGTGGCCCGCGCCAGCTGGTCCAGCGCCTCGACGAACGCCCCGTAGGGGGTGCGCACCTGCGCGTCGCAGGAGCCGTAGAGCACGAGCGCGCCGCCGGCAGCCGCCTCGGCCGCAAACTCGCGCACCAGCCGGCTCTTACCCGAGCCGGCCTCGCCCCCCACCAGGACCACGCGACCGCCCCCCTCCTCCCCGCCCGGCATGAGCGCGCGGAGGCCCTCCAGCTCGGCGGAACGGCCGACAAACGGGAACGTCGAGGTGAGTCGGAGCGGGCCAGGAAGCTCGGACATGTGGCTGACGGAGGACGATAGTCAGAATGGGGATCTCCGGTCCCAATGCGTTGCTCGCCCGCGACCGCGATGTTGCCCGCCCTCAAGTTCCGCAACTGAAGAACCGACGCTAGGAGTAATGACCCGAACTCGTCGTTACGGCGCGTCGTTCCTCGCCCTCGCGGCCACAGCGCTCGTGCTCGTCTTGGCCGGCTGCGGCGACGACTCGAAGAGCAACGGCACGTCCGCCATGAAGGCTGTGGCAAAGGTCATGTCCGAGCTGAACACGGCCAGTCGCAGCGGGGACGGCGAGCGCATCTGCAGCACCCTCTTCACGCCCAAGCTCGCCAAGTCCGTGAGCACGTCGTCCTCGAGCGGCGAGTGCGCCGCGGAGGTGAAGGCCAAGCTGTTCTCCCCCGAGACGAAGATCAGCGTCGAGACCATCGACGTGCCCGACGAGGTCAACGCCTCCGCCAAGGTCAAGGAGGCCAACGGCAACACCTCCACGATCTTTCTCGTGAAGCAGAGCGGGGAGTGGCGGATTCGCAGCGTCGCTCCGGCCTGAGGCGACGCTCCCCCTGAACGCGAAACGGGGGCCGCGAAACTCGCGACCCCCGCTCCTTACTAACTTCGCCCACCAGGGGCCTGGATGCTCTTGTGATTCGCGGCCCCGCCCGGGAACGAGAACGGGGGCCACTGTGGCCCCCGTTCTTTGTTCTCGGCGCGGCCTTGACTAGCCGCAGATCACGTACGCCGTGACGGTCTGCGGGGAGTTGGCCTTGCTCTGCACTGTGGCCGTGACCGTCCAACCGTTCGGGTTCGTCGTGCCGAGCGGCTTCGACTCGGTCAGGAACGAAACCTGGTTGCTGTTCGAGATCGTCCCTCCGCCGCTGATCGCCTTGCCGCTCGTGCAGGTCACCGAAGCAGGGTGGTCGGTCCCGTTGGTCGTGTTTCCGAAGCTCACGGGCGTACCCGTGACGACGGTGGTTGTTCCGATGAGACCAGCGGGCCCTTGCGAACCTGTCGCTCCGGTCGTTCCGGCTGCGCCGGTGTCGCCCTTTGGACCCTGGGGGCCGACTGCGCCGGTGTCGCCCTTGGCTCCCTGAGCGCCAGTGGCTCCGTTGGAACCGTTGGCGCCGGCGTCGCCGGTCTCGCCCTTGTCGCCCTTGTCGCCCTTGACGCCCTGGATGCCCTGGATGCCCTGGAGACCCTGTAGGCCCTGGGCTCCGTCGGCTCCGGTGTCGCCCTTGGCTCCTTGAGCTCCGTCGTTGCCGTCGGTGCCGTTGGCTCCAGCCGCACCGGTCTCGCCGGTGTCGCCCTTATCGCCCTTGGCTCCTTGAGCTCCGTCGTTGCCGTCGGTGCCGTTGGCTCCGGCCGTGCCGGTGTCGCCCTTGGCTCCGTCGTTTCCGTTGGTGCCGTTGGTTCCGTTGGTGCCGGCTGCACCGGTGTCTCCGGTGTCGCCCTTGGCTCCGTCGTTGCCGTCGTTGCCGTTAGTGCCGTTGGCTCCAGCCGCACCGGTGTCGCCCTTATCGCCCTTGGCTCCCTGGTCGCCCTTGACTCCGTCGTTGCCGTCATTGCCGTTAGTGCCGTTGGCTCCAGCCGCACCGGTGTCGCCCTTATCGCCCTTGGCTCCCTGGTCGCCCTTAACTCCGTCGTTGCCGTCATTGCCGTCGGTGCCGTTGGCTCCGGCCGCACCGGTGGCTCCCTGGTCGCCCTTGGCTCCCTGGTCGCCCTTGGCTCCGTCGTTGCCGTCGGTTCCGTTGGTCCCGTTGGCTCCGGCCGCACCGGTTTCTCCGGTGTCGCCCTTGGCTCCCTGAGCACCGTCACTGCCGTTGCTTCCGGCCGCGCCGGTGTCGCCCTTGGCTCCGTCAATCCCGTCGATGCCGTTGGTGCCGTTGGTGCCGTTGGCTCCGGCCGCACCGGTCTCACCGGTGTCGCCCTTATCGCCCTTGACGCCCTGAATTCCCTGGATGCCCTGGAGGCCCTGGACTCCGTCGGTCCCATCGGTTCCGTTGGTGCCATTGGTGCCTGCCGCACCCGCGTCGCCCTTGTCGCCCTTGGCTCCCTTGTCGCCCTTGGCTCCCTGAGCCCCGGCGATCCCGGCCGTCCCGGCCGCTCCTGCTGCACCCGCGTCGCCCTTGGCTCCCTGCGAGCCCTGGCTGCCCTGGAGCCCCTGATTTCCCTGTGTTCCCTGCGAGCCCGCGGCACCCGTGCTGCCCTTGGGACCGGTCAGTCCGATCGGTCCGCGAGCGCCGGCGGGACCGGTGGCTCCGGTGGCGCCCTTTGCGCCTTCCTTGTTCCATGAGAGGCGGGTTTCCTTCTTGGCGCACCGCTCGTGCTTGTCGACGACTCGGAGGTCCCCGCTCTTGGTGCTGTAGCACCCGAAGATTGTGCTGTTGGAGCTGGGGATCGCCCCCGCCGCCATGGCGCCACCGGCCAGTAGAGCGGTCGCGGTCGACGCCGTCAGCGTCTTCCAATGCGGAATGCGAGCAATGCGTCCACGAGAACCCATGGAGAAACCAGCCCCCTTCAGAGGAAATGTCTTAGTCAGAGCCGCCTTCTTGACGGCCGCCCGCTGTGCGGGCTGGTCCCTGGCGCGTCCTTGCCGGAACGTGTTCTGCCTGCCGGGAGCCCACCGTACGTCAGAAACCTGAATTCCGCTCGGTATTGCTCGAACGAACGTCTACGTGGACAGGTATCCGCACCGAAATCGGTGCGAAACCGCGGAAATTGCGCACATGCGGTCCCTCAATGGCCTGTCGGAGCCCGTCGGGAAGCTCGGACATCCCCTCCGAGCGAGCCCGATAGTCAGAACTGACCACTGCGTGCTCGCAGCGGTGCCCCCTCGAGCTCCGCGAAGTCGATCAGCTCAGGTCATGACAGCGGAGCGCGCGCGGTGCATGCTCAAGCTGCCACCCATCGAATACGGAGGACTCGCATGAGCAGCACCACCAGCCCCGCCACCGCCGCACGCCAGGAGATGACCGGCTTCGAGGGCACCCTGATCGGGCCCGACGACGCCGATTACGACGAGGCGCGCACGCTTTACAACGCCATGATCGAGAAGAGCCCGGCGCTGATCGCCCGCGTGACGGGCCCCGGCGACGTGGCCACGACCCTCGCCTTCGCCAGCGAGCACGGCCTGCCGGTGGCCGTCCGCGGCGGCTCCCACAACGGCGCCGGCCTCGGCAGCGTGGACGACGGCGTGGTGATCGACCTCTCGCAGCTGCGTGACGTGCAGGTCGATCCTCAAGCCCGCACGGTGCGCGTCGGCGGCGGCGCCACCTGGGGCGAGGTGGACGCGGCCACGAACCAGCACGGCCTGGCCACGCCGAGCGGGATCATCTCGACCACCGGAGTCGGCGGCCTCACCCTGGGCGGCGGCATCGGCCATCTGACCCGCAAGCACGGGCTCACGATCGACAACGTGCTCGAGGTGGAGATGGTGCTGGCCAACGGCGACCGCGTGACGGCCAACGCGGACGAGAACCCGGACCTGTTCTGGGCGATCCGGGGCGGCGGCGGCAACTTCGGCGTCGTGACCTCCTTCCTGTTCCGGCTGCACGAGGTGGGCACGGTGATCGCCGGCCCGACGTTCTGGGACGTCAATCAGGGTGCCGAGGTCCTGCGGGCCTATCGCGACTTCATTCCGAACGCCCCGCGCGAGCTGGGCGGCTTCTTCATGTTCGGCTCGGTGCCGCCCGCCCCGCCGTTCCCCGAGGAGCTGCACCTGCGCAAGGTCTCCGGCGTGGTGTGGTGCTACGCGGGTGACGACGAGGACGCCTTCGCGGCGGCGATCGCGCCGCTGCTGGACGCCCTCCCCGAGCCGCTGATGCACGGTCCGGGCGCGATGCCGCACGCCGCGATCCAGGGTGCCTTCGACCCGGTGTACCCGGCCGGCGACCAGTGGTACTGGCGCGCCGACTTCGTGAAGGACATCCCGGACGAGGCGGTGGCGATCCACGCGAAGTACGGGCCCGAGATGCCCACGTGGAAGTCCACGATGCACCTGTACCCGATCCACGGCGCCGCCCATGACGTGGGCAACGCGGACACGCCCTGGGCCTACCGCGACGCCATGTACGGAGCGGTGTTCGCCGGCGTGGACAGCGACCCCGCGAACGTGGACGCGATCCGGCGCTGGAGCATCGACTACCAGGAGGCGCTCCACCCCTACTCCGCGGGCGGCGCGTACGTGAACATGATGATGGACGAGGGCCAGGAGCGGGTGCGGGCCAGCTACGGCGACAACTACGACCGGCTGGCTCAGATCAAGGCCAAGTACGACCCGGACAACACGTTCCGGGTGAACCAGAACATCCAGCCCAAGGCGTAGGACTCGCACGGCTCGGGGAGGGTGGCCGCGGCCGGCCGCCCTCCCCGCCCGCCGGCGGGCCGATTGAACTCGCCTCCCACCGGGCGCATACTGAGAACCCGTGTCACTTGAGAACGTGGAGACGATCCGCCGCGGCTACGACGCCTGGAACCGAGGCGATCTCGAAGCCGTGCGCGACAGCTACGCCCAGGACGTGACCGCCAACGCGGGCGGACTGTGGCCCGCGGCGGGCGAGCTCGCCGGGGCGGAGGCGATCATCGCGGCGTTCGCGTCGATTCGGTCCACGTTCCAGAACAGCGAGCTGGTGCCCGACGCGTACATCGAGCACGGTGAGTCCGTGGTGGTCCCGACGCGCTGGCGCGGCACCCTGCCCGACAGCCAGAACGTGATCGAACAGTGGGTGGTGGCCGCCTACACGCTCCGGGCCGGGCAGATCGTGCACATCGGCTACTTCCCGGGCCTGGACGAGGCCTTCGCAGGCACCGCCGAGACTTAGCCGGCCCGGCCCTCCCACAGCACCCGCCCGTCCCCCAGCACGAAGTCCATCTCGACCTCGAACGCCAGGCTCGTCACCTGATCCTGCACGCCGAGCTCTTCGACGATCGGGTGGCTGTCCAGATGGTGCTGCCTGAACTCGAACTCGCCCGGTAGCCGGCCGCCCCTGATGCGCTTGACCGTGGCCCCGGCGTCGGTGATCTGCTGCTGGCTCGCCCGCTTGCCGCCCGCCACCGAGCGGAACTGCTTCAGGAAGATCTGCGGCGGGCCGCTGCTCCCCAGGATGTCCGCGAACACCTGGTCGGGCAGGTCGAGACCGGGCAGGGACACCAGATCGGACTGCCCTCCCCGGAGCTCGCGCCGGACGACGTCGACGAGGCCGTCCAGGTCCTCCCACTCGCTGGTGCTGCTCCCGAACGGACTCGGCGTGGGCGGGGTCACCTCGATCAGCGGATGCCAGCCGGCCGGCTCGCCCCCGCCGAAGTCGCCGCCGTAGGCCTCGAGCGTGAGCTTGCCGCCGTCCACCGGGAGCTTGATGCCACCGAGGTTCTTGTTGAACCCGTAGATCTCTCTCCCGCCCGCGAGCGACAGCGGATTGTCCACCCACATGTAGGGCACGAACCAGCCCAGCGATACCGCCACCGGAAGGATCCCCTCGCTGCGGATGGCCACGACCGGCACCCAGAACGCCACCTGAAGCTCACGCGCGAACCCCATGCGACTCCAGGGCTCCAGCTGCGGCTTGATCTTCTCGACCCGGCCGAAGCTCAGCATCACCAACGACCCGAGCGGGCGCAGGTCGAGCTGGCCATCCGACGGCTGCGTGAACACCCGGTCGCACAGCGTGGCCAGGCGGTCGTGGTCGCCCTCGAGGAAGAAGCTGTAGAGCGTGGCGTCGTCGCAGTCCACCGGCGACGGGCAGGTGGCGAGCCCGCCGTAGTCCACGTACGGGGGAAGCCCCGCGGGCGCCTCCGGCGTGCGGTCCTCGCGCTGCCCGCCAAGCCAGGTCTGGTCCTCGCCGACGATCTCCTGGGGCACGCCGCAGATCGCCCGGGAGGCCTGCATGCCCGACATCACCGCCGCCTCCACGCAGCCGGCGTCCAGGCCCGTCTTCACCCAGTCGCCGGCCAGGAACAGGTTCTCGTAGCCGGACTGGTCCGCGCCCAGCCGGTGCCGGACGCTGCCCGCCGGCGTGAGCACGTAGCGCTCGGTGGGCTGGAAGTTCGCGAGCCAGTACTGCGAGTCGAACCGCGACGGCCCCCTGCCGCCCCCTGCCAGCAGGTTCCAGTCGAAGCCTCTGCCGCCGCGGTCGATGCTCTTCGGCCAGATGCCGGCCGCGTCGCGCCGCAGGTAGGCCATCGCGCCGGCCCGGGCCCGATCGTTGGCCGTCTCCTGGGAGTCGCCCGGGCGGTCCTCGAGCACCCCGCAGAAGTAGGCGACGTTCTGGACGTCCTCCCCCCCGGCGGGCCAGGCCTCGCGCGGGATCAGGTGACTCATCTCCGCGTAGGTGTCGAGCGGCTCGACGTACGTGGTCATGATCGAGTCGTCCACGAACGGCCACCCGAGCTCGGACAGCGGGCGGTTGAGCCAGAGCTGAAAGGCCTGGGTCATCACCGTGTGCGAGTTGTCGATCATGGAGCGGAATCCGGGGTTGTCCGCGTCCGCAATCAGCTCCTCGCAGATCGCCGGCAGGGCGGCCACGGAGATGCCGAGCACCACGAGGTCGAAGTCCTCGCCCTGTCGCAGGGTCTTCGCCCCGTGCGCGAGCGGGTTGGGATCCCACTCGAGGTTCACGCCCTGGCCGCGCAGCTTCTCACCCTCCACGATCTGATCCCAGCGGGGCTCGCTCGGCCAGGACAGGAGCCCCTTGACCTCGACGAGCGGGTCGTACTCCGCCCCCTTGAGGCGCACCTGGGGGATGACCTCGATCGTGTCGACCGTGCTGCGGTCGGGCGAGAGCCCCAGCTTCGACACGTGGTGAAAGAACTCGAACCGGACCCCGCGCTTTTTCAGGACCTCGTAGAAGGGAGTGAACACGGTGTCCCCCATCCCCGCCTGCATCTTCCAGGCGAACGCCTCGCGATAGGTGAAGAAGATCCGCAGCAGGTCGTGTATCGCGGTGCCCGCCGCCATGTCGGGCGTGCTCACGTCGCCGTTCGTGTAGGCGAACGCCATGTCGTAGAGCCCGCGCACGAACGGACCCTGGTCCACGGTGATCTGGTGTGCCCCGTGGCGCACCAGCCACGCCCGGAGGTCCTCGTCGTTCACGCCGTCGAAGCCGCGCTCGATCAGGCCGTCCTCGACGATGCCCTCGAGGATCGTGGTGCCGGTGTCGAACATCGTGAAGAACAGGCGAAGGTCGTCGTCGCCGAGATTCGGCTCCACGATGTAGTGCCACAGCCAGCGCTTGAACTCGTCGATGGCGTCGAACAGCAGCGAGCGGTGGGTGTGCTCGTCCGAGCCGATCGGGCCCAGCAGCTTTCCCTGCTGGGCAATGGCGAGCGCGTCGATGATCGCCCGCTCCGGCGAGGGCAGATCCCAGGGAACGAGCCGTGCGACGGCGTGGCTCGCCATGCGATCGATCCCGAACGGCACGCCGAAGGGCAGGTGGATCCCGAAGGGCAGCGGGACGGGAGGCGGGCCGGGGGCGTGCGGGTTGGTGGCCTTGAGCCCCTCCCAGCGACCGAAGAGGTAGTCGAGCATCGTGTGGGCCACCTCCCAGAACGTGGGCAGGTAGCTCGAGTCGCCGGGGGTGAGCAGGTTGGGCGGAGGAGCGAATCCCCAGCCCCGCCAGCGCTCCTCGAAGCACTCGTAGAGCACGATCTGCTCACATGGCTTGAACGCGTCGCGCCAGGTGGCCAGCGGCTGGCCGGGCCTGCGACCGAGCTGTTCGTAGGCGTCGCGCATCACCCGGAAGGCGTTCTCGTAGAAGCCGAACCAGATGTGCAGCCCGTGCTCCTCGATCCGCTCGCCGTGCGCGGCGTTGCGCCCGCTCGCGCACTTGCCCCCGAGCCGCCAGCCCGACTGGTGGATCGTTACGTCGTAGCGCTCGCGGAGCTCGGGGCTGCTCGTGAGCTCGTAGGCGGCGGTGATCGACGCCATTCCTCCGCCGAGGATTGCGACCCTCTGCTTCGCCGGCATGGGCTCATCATCGACGACCGCGGGACCCCAAGTCCAGCGGCCCGGCCGCAGCGGTTAGGGTCCGCCCGATCCCGACCACGGAGTACCGCCATGAGCGTCCTCATCCGTTTCGCCCCCGCGTCGCTGACCGCGGAGCAGTACGACGAGAGTTTGCGCCGGCTCGGGGAGGGCGACTGGCCGCCCGACGGGCTCGACCTCCACGTCTGCTTTGGGACCGACCCGAACCTTCGCGTGAGCGAGATCTGGGACTCCCGCGAGCAGCTCATGGCCTTCGGCGAGCGCCTGATGCCGATCCTCTCTGACATCGGGATAGAGCCCGGCGAGCCCGAGGTGACCGACATTCACAACATCGTGAGGCGCTAGTTGGCGACCCTCTTCATCGTCGGCGGCACCGGCTTCATCGGAAGCGCGGTGGTGAACGAGGCGGTGGAGCGCGGCCTTCGGGTGCGCGCCCTCGCCCGCTCCGACTCGGCGGCGGCGTCGCTGAGCGCCGCCGGGGCGGAGCCGGTTCGCGGCAACGCCCTGGAGCCGACCTGGATCGATCAGGCGCGCGGCGCCGACGTCCTGATCGACCTGGTCCAGCCGTCGTTGCCCAAGCGGATGAGCCGCGGGGCGATGCGCGCGGTGAGGGACGAGCGTGTGGCCGCCACCGCCGCCGAGCTCGAGGCGCTGGAGGGCCTGCCGGCCGGTGAACGGCCCGTGTACGTGTCGATCGCCGGCGCCGACGACCTCCAGCCCGACGCGAGCGGGACGATCAGCCACGCATCGCCACTGCGCTCGGGCGACCACGGCTTCGCGATGATCGGCGTGCCGACGCGCAGGCTCCTGGAGGCATCGAGCATCGACACCGCGTTCGTCCACTTCGGGGTCATGGTCTACGGCCCGGGCAAGGGCTTCTCCGACATCTACGTCGAGGGGTTGCGCAAGGGGCGCGCGGTGGTGATCGGATCCGGGAAGAACAGGTTGCCGCTCACGCACGTGACCGACGCGGCACGCGCGCTCGTGCACCTGGCGGGCCTGCCTCGAGGCGACCTGGCCGGGCACGTCTTCCTCGCCACCGACGGCTCCGACATCACGCAGGGGGAGCTGCTCGACCAGACGGCTGACCTGATGGGCAAGAAGCACGCCCGGCGGGTGCCGGGCGCGATTGCGGGACTGATCGGCGGGCCGGTGGCGGTGGAGGCCATGACCTTCGACGCCCACGCCGACAACTCGGCGATCCGGGAAACCGGCTTCGAGTTCCGCTATCCCTCGCCGCGCGAGGGCATCCCTCCGATTCTGGAGGAGCTGGGGGCGCTGGGACCCGCTCGCTGAGTCCTCACGTCGCTCTCATTCCCCTGGTTGATGCTGCGTCGCTCCAGCATCTACCCGTAAAGGGGGTTCACCATGAACAGGACATTTGTCGCAGCCGCGACTGCGCTGGCGGTGTTTTTCTCAAGTGTCGGAATAGCGAGTGCCGGGACCGGCGATGGGACGAGGACGAGGTGCCACCTGCCCACGTTCGGACCGGGGTCTAACTACCACCCACGCATCAAGCCGGCGCACTTCAGCCCGAACGTGAACAACCCGTTGTTCCCGCTGAAGCCGGGAAGGGAGCTCGTCTACACCGGCACCAAGGACGGCAAGAGCGCGCTCGACCTGTTCTACACCACCTCGAGGACCAAGGTGATCGACGGCGTGACCACGCGTGTGGTCGAGGACCGGCTGTACCTGGACGGTGCCCTGGAGGAGCGGACGAGTGACTACTACGCCCAGGACAGGTGCGGGAACGTCTGGTACTTCGGCGAGGACACGGCCACCCTCGATGAGCAGGGCCACGTGGACAGCACCGAGGGGTCGTTCCACGCCGGGGTGAACGGTGCCCAGCCCGGCGTCTTCATGCAGGCCCGGCCACAGGTGGGACGCCAGTTCCGCCAGGAGTGGTTCCAGGGTCACGCGGAGGACGTGTTCAAGGTGATCAGCCTCTCAGCGCCGATCACCGTGCCCTACGGCACGTTCCAACACGCCCTACGCACCGCGGAGACCACCGACCTGGAGCCGGGGGTCCTTGACAACAAGTACTACGTCAAGGGCATCGGCCAGGTGGCGGAGCTCTCGGTCAAGGGGCCCGTGGAACGGCTCCAGTTGGTCGAGGTCATTTCCTGACACGCGGCACGCCAACGGGTGAGCGTCCGGGCGCGGTTTGCCCCGGGCGCTTCGCCCGTTCGTGATGAACTTTCGGCATCCACTCGCTCCGGCCCTAGCCGGCGGCCATAACGGGAACCTGGACCGCCGGATCCGGGGGCGCGATGGGCGAGCCCTGGAGCACGACCTTCAGTGCGCCGGTGGTGGCCGCGTCGGCGAACGTGTCGTAGGCGTCCATCGTGTCGCTCAGGCCGAAGCGATGGGTGGCCAGGACTGTGGGGTCGAGCCGCCCGTGCTGGATGAGTTCCATCAGCTGCGGGATCGTCGACGTGTCCACGAGCCCCGTGGTTAGGGTCACGTCGCGGCTCCACATCGATTCGAGATGCAGCGTCGCGGGGTGCCCGTGCACGCCGATGTTGGCCACGTGTCCGCCGGGGCGGATCAGGCCGGTGGCGAGCTCGAAGGTCTGCGGGACGCCCACGGCCTCGACGGCCACGTCGGCCCCGAGCCCTCCGGTGAGCTCCATTATCATCGCGGTGGCGTCCTGGGTGCCGTTGTTGATCGTGGTGTCCGCACCAAACTCACCGGCGCGCTCGAGGCGGCTGTCGGCGAGGTCGATGGCGATGATCTGGCTGGGCGTGAACAGCCGGGCGGTGAGGATCGCGGCGAGACCGATCGGCCCTGCGCCGACGATGGCCACCACGTCGCCCGGGCGGACCGTGCCGGCGAGCACGCCGATCTCAAAGGCAGTGGGAAGGATGTCGGCGAGGAACAGGACCTGCTCGTCGCTGAGCGCCTCGGGGACCTTGTGAAGCGAGTTGTCGGCGAACGGCGTGCGGGCGTACTCGGCCTGCAGGCCGTCGATGGTGTGCCCGAGGATCCAGCCCCCGCCGCCGAGGCACTGCCCGTAGCGGGCCTCCTTGCAGAAGCGGCAGCGACCGCAGGCGCTGATGCAGGACACCAGCACGCGGTCGCCCGCGGCCACCGACGTCACCGCACTGCCGACCTCCTGGACGGTCCCGATCGCCTCGTGGCCGAGAACGGTGCCCGGGGTGGTCTCGGGCACATCGCCCTTGAGGATGTGAAGATCGGTCCCGCAGATGGTGGAGCTGGTGACGCGAACGATCGCGTCGGTGGGATCGACGATGCCCGGATCGGGCACGGTGTCCCAGCTTCGTTGGTTGGCGCCCTGATAGACGAGAGCCTTCATGTCAGCCTCCCTGTGTTGTGCGTATCCGGATGAAGAGAACCTCGGCCCGCCTACGGACGAGCGGACGGGCCGAGGGATGCGTAACTGCGGCCGCTAGGCGACGACGGCCGGCTTCGGGGTGACCACGGGCGCCTCGCGCTTGGCGCTCTCGGGCTCCCGCATCCAGCGAATGGTCATCACCAAAAGACCGAGCCCCGTGAGGATCAGGGCGATGCCCATGATGATCGCGAAGAGCGAGACGCTCTCAGCGAAGTAGCTGGTGTTCAGCGCCGTGGTCAGCGCGGTGGCGGTGACCCACACGTTGCGGGCGGCGTTCGGCACAGGCTGCCCGGTCTTCGGGTCCTTCGCTGCCGCAGCCTTGTCGCTGGTCTCCTTGCCTGACGCGGTGAGGAACTGACCCATCTGCGAGAAGGTGCGACCGCCGGTCGCCTCGAGGGCGTGGATACGGATGTAGCTGGCGAAGCACCTGGCGTTGCTGCCGGTGTTCACGTCCTTGTTGGCCACCGAGCATGTGGGCAGCTCGACACCCTTGACTCCCGCGGCCTTGGCCTCGGCCTTGATCGCCGTGGGGTTCATGTCCGGCGAGCCGGTGATCTGCTCCAGCCCGAGGTTGTCGTGCACGGTGCTGCGGCCGTTGATGCCCGTGACGGCCGAGCCGATGCCGAAGGCGATCAGCAGGACGCTGGCCGCGATCCCCGCGTACTTGAAGAACTTCGTGTTCATGACTGCTCCTTGATCGGTGCAACGGGAGGCGGCTCGCGAGAAGCGTTGGTGGCGACCGTAGTCACCCGTCAGCAGGACGATGAGTGGGACGGAGCGTGGGGCTCCGGCAATGAGCTTGAGGCTAGGTCGTGTGCCGACCGGGCACTAGCGCGCTAACACGCACGATCCCCGCGGCTAACTACTGCCATTGGGCCGAGGTCCCAGCCAGCCGCGGGAACCGTTGACCGCCGCGCACCTCCCATTAAGATCTTCACGTCATGGCTTCAACGCCCCGAAGCCCAGCCCCGCCCGAGGTCGCCGGTACCAGTGCGGCGCAAGTCCGTGCCATTCTTGCCGCCGCCGAGGAGGTGGCAGAGAAGCTCCGCGAGCAAGCGGAGACGCGCGGACGCGATCGGATCAGCGAGGCCGATCGCGCCGTCGAGTTGCGCGTGCTCGCCGCCGAGCAGGAGGCGAAGGAGATCCTCGAGGAGGCCGTCAAGGATGCGGCCCGACGACGCGCGGCCGCCGACGGGTACGCCGCGGACATCCGCGCAGGCGCCACGGCGGAGGCACGCGATCTGGTCGGAGCCGCTCGCGCGGTGGCCGCGGACGTTCGAGAAGACGGGCTCGAGCTCTCCTCCGACATTCAGGAGCTGAGCCGGACGCTGCGCATGAACGCGGAACGGCTCGTCAGGGACATCAAGCAGGCGCACGCCCGAATGACCGCGGATCTGGACGAGGTGGACCCCTCTCCTCGCCCTCCGGGGCGCCGGTCCGCGGCCGTGCGTGCGACGGACGCGCAGCGCTCGCCGACGCGCAGCTGAGCCCGCGCGGGCCTCAGAACAGCCGCAACCTCGTGCCCGTGTAGATCAGATCGGGATCGCCGGTGCCAATTCGCTGCTTGTTCACATTCCAGATGTGGACCACGCGCCGGGCGACGGCGGCGTCGCTCGTCCCAGCTCCCAGGCCTTGCTGCGCGATCGCCCAGAGCGAGTCGCCGGGCCGGACCACGTAGCTCGCCTGTCCGGAGCTCGTGCGCTCACCGGGAGCGGATCGGGCCCCTCCGCCCGTGGCGGTGTCATCGACCGCGAGCACCACACGGACGCGCGCTCCGCGCGAGCCCACCACGAGGCCGGTGTAGGCCCGCGCCGGCCGCAGGTCCAGGCCGCCGCTGAGCATCACATCGGCCCCGGGGCTGCGCGCGGAGTAGTGGTGAGTGCCCGGCTCGAGCGACAGGTAGGGCGTGGCCGCCCGGTACCTCAGGCCGCGCGTGACGGTCTTGCCGTCCACCATCAGGTCGGGGCTGCCCAGCTCGGGCGCGGCGTGGATGACCCGCAGCCGAACCACCCCGGGCCGCGCGCGGCCGTCGGTGTATGCCTTCAGCTTCACGTGTCCGCCGCTGAGCTGCGCGACCACGGTGTAGCGCCCTCCATCGCGCAGCCGCAGTGAGCCGCTCGCGAGGACCCGTTCGCCCTCTCGCGCCACGAGACGCAGCTTCACGGCACCGGCCGCAAGCGCGTGACGAGCGCTCACCTCTCCGAAGCGCGCCTCCCCGGCGGGTTCGCTGGTCCCGGCGTGCTGGACCTCGAGCTCGGCGGCACCGGCCCCGGGTACCGCGTGCGCCAGACGGACCACCGCGTCCGCGTGGGCGGCGGCAGGAGCGACGACCACAGCGGTGAGGAGCACCAGTCCGGTGACGCCCTCGGGGGTTGGTCGCCGTCTTTGCGCAATGGCATGCCCCTCCCCTGCCTGCGGGTGTGGGGTGGTGGAGGCGTCGGTCGAGGTGGCGCGGGGGGCGGACGGCTCGCCGTTTGAGCGCACGCTGCCGACCAGCGCTTCCAGCTCGGCTTCGAGCGCCTGCACGCGCTCGACCATGGCGCTGGTCGCGTCGCGCATCGTCGCCACGTACTCCTGCGCTTGGCGCGTGGCCTCGGCTCGCACGC